>DIYK01000104.1:108012-151575 GCA_002429005.1 Verrucomicrobia bacterium UBA6056 | reverse complement strand
AGGGGATGTTGGGGGGAATGGTTGGGGGGATGTTGGGGAGATGGGGTGCTGGGATTTAGGGTTGAACCCAGTGCAGGTAGCTGTCGGCGATCTGTTGAATGCCGGGTACGCGGGAGAGCGGGTCGAAGTGGCTGTAGCCGTTGCGGAGCTGTTCGAGGCGTTGAGGAATATCGTTGGCCTGCTCAAAGGGTAACCCGGCCTCGCCGACGAGTTCCGGATGTCCGCCGCTGTTGAGGTAGAGAACCGGCAGGCCGCAGGCCAGGGCTTCCATGACGGAGTTGGAGCAGGGATCGTGGCGGCTGGCGGTGAGGTAGGCGTCCTGCTCGCGTAGCAAAGCGGCCAGGTCTTTGGAGGGAAGCGGATCCAGTTGGGTGAAGTTTTTGAGGGTTCCCTGCAGTCGTCCGACAAAACACCAGTCCACGCGCTTGGGATCCAGATGTTCGTCCATCCATTGGTACACTTCGAGGCCTTTGTTGGGATTATCAGACCAGGAAACGGAGATGAGTTTGAGTTTCTCTCCGGGTGGACGCGTAGTGGCTGATCCGGGGAAAAAGATCTCCGGATCGGGGGTATTGCCGATGAGCTGGGGGTTGCGGGCGGAAAGGCCGAGGGCCTGGTGTTGTTCCAGGCTGAAGCGGGACTGGACGATGCTGACATCCGCAAAACGGCGGTTGAAGTCGGAGATGATGGCATCGGTGCCGTCATCAAAGCCGCGGTAGCTCTGCAGTGGACCATCGATGCGGTGCACACAGCGGACTTTGCGGCGAAAGCGGAGCTGCCAGCTGAGCTTGCGCAGCTTGAAGTTGTAGGAATTGCAGAGACAGACCGGGGTGTGGCGGGAGAGCTGGTTGTATTCCAGCTGGAGTCCCCTGCCCTCCAGTTCCGCGCAGAGCGCACGCATAAACTGGTGGCCGCCTCCGGTGGGCGGCGGGGCAAATTCGTGAAAGACGGCCAGATCGGCACTCATCGCAGCTCCTGCAGACAGGCTTCGATGTAGGAGACCAGGGTGGCGGGCTTGAGGGCCTGGTTGCGGAAGTTCCGGGCCGCAGCTTCCATATGCTGCATGCGGCCCGGGTCCTGCATGAGTTCACGCAGGCGTTCGGCTCCTTCGCGGAACTGGTCGATGGAGAGTCTGCTGAGCACGCGGCCCTGTTGATCATCGGAAAAATCCAGCGGCGGCAGCAGAGCCATATAGTGATCCCCTTCCTGCAGGGCGAAGGGTTGGGCCTGTTCCATCAGGGGCGGCACATCGACCACAAAGGGGCGGCCCAGGGCCAGGCATTCGGAGGCTTTCCAGGGCAACAGCGCATGCGGGAGGGTATTGATGACCAGCATGCGGGCGCGGAGAATGGCTCGGCGGTAGGCGCGCTGACTGAGGTTGGACTGAATGAGGTCGCCGTCTTCCAGATCCTGCTGATAGCGGGAGGTCAGGCGGAGGCAGCCACTGAAACCGGCTTCGCGCAGTGCTTCCAGGGTGTGCACACGGGCCCAGTAATGCACCCGGTTGGGCGTGAGCTCGGGTCCCTGCTCGGCATACACGGAGCGCTCACCATCGCGGCGCAGGTGTTCATAGACGCCCACCACATCGCAGAGATCTTCCGAGCCGCCTTTCCAGAGGCGGTAGAGATCGCGCAGCGGATCAGGTTTGAGATAGGCATCCAGAAAGCCGGCGAAGGAAAAGAACGGCTTCACTTTGGTTTCCAGCTCCGGACAGCCGCCCTCCGCCAGCAGACGTTTCAGCGTGGGACGGTGCAGATTGCTTTTCAAGTAGAGTGTGCAGTGTTTCAGGGCCTCCAGATCCAGCAGAAAGACATGATCGCTCATATCCACCAGGACCGCGTCCCCCTCCATCTCGATCCAGGCGGAAACATGCTCCCGGGGCTCCTTCTGCTGCGGCAGCGGGCGCGGATCGGAGCTGAGCACAGCCCCCCGCTCCCTGCGAAGGGCGCTATACAAAAAGGAGAAAAACCCGCCGGGCCGGGCGAGTTCGGGTTCAAACAGGACGGGAACAGACATGCGGCGCTCTTTTGCTCCAATCTGAGGGTCTTGTCAACGTCATCACCCTGTTGGCTTGACGCGTAGGTGGGATGAAACAGGGCACAGGGTTGCCAAAGACGGGGAGAACGGAGTAAGGGCTAAGATACTTCTGAACTGTGACCTGCTATGAACCTGACCTTGACAGATCTTCTCGAAAGCCCCCCGGAACAGATTATCTTTGATTATGATGGAACGCTGGCCACGCTGCCCATTGACTGGCCTGGGGCCCGGCAGAAGTATGTGGCCTATTTGTCGGGCTTGGGTATGGATACAGATGCCCTGCCCCAGGAGCGTATCGACCGCATGGAAGAAGAGGTGATTCGTGTCCAGGGACTGAGCTTTGAAAGGGCGATTGCCTTTCGCCAAGAGCTGGAACAGTCGGTTGCGGGTGAGCATCGGGAGCATCGCAGCCTCTGCGATGCGGCAAGGGCTTTGTTTGCCAAGGGCTGTACGCTGGCCATCCTCAGCAATAATCTGCAGCAGACTGTGCGCAGCGGGCTGACGCAACTGGGCTTGGAGGCTTGCTTTTCGGTTGTGTTGGGCGTGGATGATGTGGGTGAGCCCAAACCCTCCCCGAAAGGATTGGCCTGTTTACAGGAGCGTTCGGGAACGGATTGGAACTCGTCGCTGCTGATTGGTGACAGCCCATCCACGGACGGAGCCTTTTGCAAGGCGGTGGGAATCCCCTTTCTCCAGGTACAGCCGGATCGGGAAAGCTCAACTTAGCCCTGATTTCCTCCTGGAACCCTTAGAATCCATGTGGGCTGAGGGAATTATATCGTGAAGCGACGTTTTATCTTTTACATCTTTTAGAAATCTGTAAAGGATGTTCCTGAACCGCATGAGTGAGCCCAGCAAAATAGAAGAATCCCTGATGACCCTGGTTGAACTAGGAGGGCGTACGGCGCAGGAATTCGGTGTGGGCCGGGTCTTAGGACAGATTTTGGCCTTGCTCTATTTTTCCGAGGAAGAGCAGTCTCTGGATGCGATTGAGCAGCGCCTACAGCTAAGCAAAGCCGCAGTGAGCATTGCCTCCCGGGATTTAGAGAAACTGGGTTTGGTACAGCGGGTATGGAAGCCCAATGACCGGCGTTCGTATTACCGAAGCGTGGAAAACCTTGGGCAGGCTCTGCGGCATGGAGTGTTACAGCAAATCGATTCATCCATGCGGGATGTAGAGCATGTGCTTACACAAGTTCGCGAACAACTCGATGGGTCTGAACCAGAAGAAGATGCCGGAACCCGGGACTTCCTCAGCTCCCGCATCAACCGTGCAGAAGAACTGCAACAGCGCACCAAACGCTTATTGCACAGCCCCCTCATCAAGATGCTGGTACGATGATGCGCTCCCCTTCCCCTTTTCAGAAAGCCATCCATGAGTGACTTGCCTGTACGCGTTTATTCACAGGAACCGGCCATCAAACGGCCCCGCCTGCTGTTTCGCGAGATGAGTGAGGATCTCAAAGCCTCCAAAGAGCTTTCGTATGCTTTGGCGGTTCGGGATATTAAATCCCAGTACCGACAGAGTTTTTTGGGATATTTCTGGGCCTTTCTCCCTGTGTTGGGGAGCACCTTGCTTTTTCTATTTCTGAAAGCCGGTGGAGCGATTCAATTGACCGAGACACAGGTCCCCTACCTGCTCTACACCATGGTGGGCACGACGCTGTGGCAATTGTTTGTGGAGGGATTCAACAAGCCTCTACAGTCTGTGCAGGGGGCCAAAACGATGTTGACCAAAATCAATTTTCCACGGGAGGCCTTGATCCTGTCCGGGATGATGGTGGTTGGAATGAATTTTCTGATCCGCTTTGTGATCCTGCTGCCGGTGTTGATCTTTTATGCCATGAAGGGGCTGTTCCCCTTGCACATCGAAAGTTTGGTCCTCTTTCCCCTCGGCGTGCTTTCCTTGGCGCTTTTATCCTTAGCCCTGGGCCTGTTGCTGGTGCCAGTGGGCTTGTTATTTACCGATATTGCAAAGGCTACGGGGATGATCATCAGTTTCTGGATGTTTATCACTCCGGTGGTCATTCCCATTCCGGAGAGCGGTTTTGCTTCAGTGGTGATGCGCTATAATCCGGTGACTCCCGTGTTAGACAGCACCCGCTCCTGGCTCTTGGGGCAAGTTCCCCAGTTTATGGATGGGTACATCCTTACGGTTGCTTTGTCGTTCGCTCTGTCTCTCCTGGGCTGGATGATTCTCCGCATCACCTTTCCTCACATCGTCAGTCGTTTGGGAATGTAATGTCGCTCACTCTCTTTCTAAAAAACATTTTCGCCCCACTCCGCTCCCAAAGGTCTATCGATGTCTGACGATGTATTGATCCGGGTGGATGCGGTAGGCAAAAAATTCAGCCACACGCTTCGAAAATCCTTACTCTACGGGGTGGCGGATTCGGGCAATGCCCTCTTAGGCCGCAAGGCAAAATCAGGGAGCTTGAGGAAAGATGAGTTCTGGGCCAATCAAGACATTCAGTTTGAGTTAAAACGCGGTGAATGTCTTGGCCTGATCGGTCATAATGGTGCAGGAAAAACCACCCTGTTAAAAATGTTGAACGGCCTGATCCCTCCGGATGCTGGGCGCATTGAAATGCGGGGCCGGGTGGGCGCGTTGATTGCGCTGAATGCGGGCTTCAATCCTATCCTCACGGGGCGGGAGAATATTTTTATTATTGGTTCGGTCCTGGGCTTCAGCCGGAAAGAGATTCAACAGCGCCTGGAGTCGATTATCGATTTTGCCGAGATCGAAGAGTTCATTGATATGCCCGTGCAGAATTATTCCTCCGGGATGCAGGTACGGCTGGGTTTTTCGGTAGCCAGCCAAATGGACCCGGACATTCTCTTGATTGATGAAGTGTTGGCGGTGGGTGACCTGGGCTTCCGAGTGAAGTGCTTAAACCGCATCCACGAACTCTTACAACGCTCTGCCGTCATTTTCGTCTCCCACGCCATGCCCTATGTGAGCCGGATCTGTAATCAGGCGATGTTGCTCGAGCATGGACGGATGCTGGAATATTCGAGTCAGGTAGGTGAGGTAATCGAGCGCTATCATGCTGCGTTTACTTCTGGTGAGAAGGCCGTAGCCGGAACGGGCGAAGTTGAGGTTCTGGAGGTATCCAGCCCCTTGGAAACGAAATCAGAGGAACTCTATACGCACGAGTTCAATACCCCGTTGGAGCTTACGGTCCGTCTACGTATCAACTGTGACTATGAACACATCGGGGTCCGCATCAACATCTGGAACCCGGATCAGCGTCCAGCCTTGGATATGGTCACCCGCGGATATGAAAGCTTTGTTTGGACGCATCAGCGTTCCGAAGTCACGTTACGGGTCAAAACCGCAGCGGTTACGTTGGCTCCAGGAAAACATTCCGTATCTATCGTGGTGTTTGAGGCCGAACACATTACGGTGTTGTGCAGAATGGACAACGCGTTTCATTTTGGAATGAGCTCTCATATCTCGACTGGATGCGAGGCCTTTTTGGCTGCGGACTGGGAGATCAGTGAGGAGGAAACGATATCATGAAAGCAGTAATTCTTGCCGGTGGATTGGGGACACGACTCTCCGAAGAAACGGCTTTAAAACCAAAGCCGATGGTGGAAATCGGGGGACGTCCGATTCTCTGGCATATTCTGAAGATGTACTCAGCTCATGGCATTGATGATTTTGTAATTTGTGCCGGGTATAAAGGCTATCTTATCAAAGAGTATTTCGCGAATTACTTCCTGCATATGTCCGATGTGACCTTCGACATGCGGGAGAATAGCATGCAGGTTCATGAAAAGCGCTCTGAACCTTGGCGGGTGACCATTGTTGATACTGGCGATGATTCCATGACCGGTGGTAGGATCAAGCGGATTGCTTCCTACATAGATGATACCTTCTGTATGACCTATGGAGACGGGGTTGCGGATGTGGATCTGACCCGCTTGCTGGCTTTTCATCGCAAACAAGGAACCAAAGCGACACTGACGGCGGTTCAGCCCGCAGGCCGATTTGGTTCCTTAGAGTTATCAGATCAGCGGGTAAGTACCTTTCAGGAAAAGCCTCAGGGTGATGGCGCCTGGGTCAATGGCGGCTTTTTTGTACTGGAACCCGACATCTTCTCCTACATTGATGGGGATTCCAGCATTTGGGAGCGTGAGCCCATGGAACAACTCGCAGCGGAAGCTGAACTCTCCGCGTTCAAACATCATGGCTTTTGGCAACCTATGGATACCTTACGAGATAAAGTGAAGCTGGAAACCCTCTGGGAGGGTGGTCAGGCTCCCTGGAAACAATGGAAATAACCTAAACGGGTTTCTCACAGATTATGTTGGATTTCGGAAACACATTTCGCCACAGACGGGTTCTGGTCACAGGAGATACAGGATTTAAAGGATCCTGGCTCTGTGAATGGTTGTTGGCGGAAGGGGCCGACGTGTTTGGCCTGGGACTCCCCCCCACGACTCAGCCTTCATTGTTCGAACAACTCGCTTTGGGAGAGCGAATACAGCATCAGGACTTGGATATCCGGGATGCAGATGCCCTGTGTGATGCGATCCAACGCATCCAACCTGATGTCGTCTTTCATCTTGCTGCGCAGGCGATTGTCCGTCACTCCTATGAGCAGCCCCTTGAAAGTTTTTCCACGAATGTGATGGGCACCGCGAATCTGCTTGAGGCATTACGAAGCCAGGTTTCGCCGGAGCGAGCTTGTGCGGTGCTCTGCATCACGACAGATAAGTGCTACGAGAATCGCGAATGGGTGCATGCATACCGCGAAGAAGACCCTATGGGAGGTCACGACCCCTACAGTGCCAGTAAGGGGGCTTGCGAATTGGTAATTCAGTCTTTCCGCTCCTCATATTTTTCAGATCCCCTCGCTTCCGGGGTAGCGCTTGCGAGTGCTCGTTCGGGAAATGTGATTGGTGGAGGAGACTGGGCAGCTGACCGGATTCTACCGGATTGCGTCCGGGCTTTGGAACAGGGCCTAGCCATTCCCGTAAGAAATAAGCATGCAACCAGGCCGTGGCAGCATGTTCTGGAACCACTCTATGGCTATATGCTTCTGGCCGCAGAATTACGTCGTGGTCTGGACAATCAGCCCCAACTTCGCAGCCCATTCCCGTTTCAGGAACTTTGCAGCGCCTTCAATTTCGGGCCTCAGATCACCTCGAACCGCAGCGTCGCGGAGTTGGTTGAAGAATTAATCAAAACCTGGCCCGGGACCTGGAAAGATTACAGTGATGCCAATGCTGTTCATGAAGCTTCCCGACTTAACCTGGCAATTGACAAAGCATACCACCTGCTGAATTGGCAACCGAGTTGGGACTTCCCGGAAACCATTCGTCGCAGCATTGACTGGTACAGGAACGTTTCCGCGGGAGAAAATCCATGCCGCTTAGTGCAGGATGACTTAAGAGCCTTTTGCAGCGAATCACCTAATAGCCCCTGATACGTTAGAATGAATCCAGACGACATTAAACAAGAGATCCTTCGCCTAACCCGCGAATATTCCAAATTGGTTCATAGCTCCAATCGTCCCGGTGCTGAGCGCCCTGACCTCGATTCAGAACAGATCCCCTGCCCTTATGCAGGTCGAGTATTTTCTGAAGATGAGGTGGAGGCCGCAGTTTCATCCACCTTGGATTTCTGGTTGACCCTGGGCTCGGAGGGAACGGCCTTTCAGAATGAGTTGGCCGAATTTCTGGGAGTCAAAACCACCGTACTCACCAACTCCGGTTCTTCCGCTAATCTCCTATGTGTTTCAGCTCTGACCTCCTACAAGATCCCTGAACGTAAACGCCTAAAACATGGGGACGAGGTGATCACCTGTGCTGCAGGGTTTCCCACTACGGTGGCTCCTCTTATCCAAAATGGGCTGGTGCCGGTGTTTTTGGATAATAGTCCTGTAACCGGTAATGCGAAAACCGATCAGCTGGAAACGGCGTATGTTCCAGGAAAAACCAAGGCCGTCATGCTGGCTCACACCCTAGGAAACCCATTTGATCTAGCCACGATTTGCGCCTTTTGCCATAAACATGATCTCTGGCTGATTGAAGACAATTGTGACGCGCTGGGCTGTAGCTATTCTCTACCTGTCGACGCAGCAGAGGCCTGTGGCCTGGAGCACCTTCTGGAAATCGCCGAAGAAGGAACACATCCGTTAATCCGTATTTCATCTGAAAATGGCGTAGACACCCTTACGGCTCCCACGGGAACCTTTGGAGACTTATCTACACAGTCCTTCTATCCACCCCACCATTTGACCATGGGTGAAGGTGGCTCTGTAAACATTGTTCGGCAACATGCTCTTAAAATCCTGGTGGAAAGTTTTCGGGATTGGGGGCGGGACTGTTGGTGTGCGTCTGGACAGGACGATACCTGCGGGAAGCGGTTTCAATGGAAACTGGGGGATTTACCTGAAGGCTTTGATCATAAATATATTTATTCCCACTTTGGGTATAATATTAAACCTCTGGATCCCCAGGCGGCAATTGGTCGGCAACAGTTAAAAAAGCTGCCTAGCTTTGTGGAGGCCCGAAAGCAGAATTGGGAAATTCTGCGTAAAGGCTTGGATGATTTAGAAGATGTCTTCAGCTTTTCCTTACCCACCCATGCGATTGAGTGGTCTCAGGAAGAGGGATTCCGGTGGGATGAGAGTGGTTGCCGTGTCGACTGCTCATGGTTTGGTTTCATGCTTCGGGTCAAACGCAGTGCGCCCTTTAGCCGTCAACACTTTGCGGAATTTCTGGAAGCGAAAGGGATTGGAAATCGGATGCTCTTCGGTGGAAACCTGCTGAGGCAGCCTTTGTTCGTTCAATTAGACAAAGATCGCCCCGGAGCATACCGGGTTGTAGGAGTTCCGCAGGGAACCGAACGTGCTCTATCTCTTACGAAACTGACTGGTGCCGATCGGATTATGAAGGAAGCCATTTTTATCGGCGTATACCCTGGCTTGAGTTCCCAACAACTAACCTACATGATTTCAAGCATTCGGCATTTCGTTGAAAGCCACACCCAGGTTTCCTCATGATCAAACAGCTCAAAGAACAATTCTCAAAGGGCGAACTCGATAAAGCGACCTTTATCGAACAGATGTATACGCATGCACATGCTGGGCTTTTCGACTTCGCGAATGAACTGGCAAACACGAATATACAAGAAATTCGCGTGCTTCCTGAGAAAGTCATTGCTGTGTTTTCTGATCCGGAGATCCAGATGCTCTGCCCGGCTGGCGATCGCAGGATTGCCCCGGTCGAAGCCTTCAATTTTGGCGATTTTGAAGCGGCTGAAATTCGGATCGTGATTGAACTTCTCCGATGCTTGGGAAAAGATGACATCACCTCATTCGATATTGGAGCAAATGCTGGGTTCTACAGCCTCGTACTTTCCGCTAGGTTTCCGGGTATTCATGGGCTGGCTTTTGAACCCGTGCCCACTACATACAACATGTTACAGGAAAACTTCAGGTTGAATGGGGTGAACCGGATCGAAGCACGGAATCTGGGACTCTCCAATCAGTTTGGCCGTCTGGATTTTGTGGTATCCGATACTCACTCCGGGGCCTCATATATTTCACAGGGAAATGGGGCGGAAGGTGGTGAACTTGTTCATTGTGAGGTCCGTACTCTTGATAGTCAGGTTGCAGAAAGTGAATGGAGTCCTGACTTTATTAAGTGCGATGTTGAAGGTGCTGAGCTTTTGGTATTCCAAGGGGGAGAACAGACTTTACGTCGGCATCAACCCATTATCTTTACAGAATTGCTGCGCAAATGGGCCAAGAAGTTTCAGTACCATCCCAATGATCTTATTGCCTTCCTCCACGGCTGTGGATACGACTGTTTTGTCCCACAGGGGTCACGTTTAGGAGCTTTTTTTGAAGTGACCGAAGACACGCTGGAGACGAATTATCTGTTCCTTCACCGGGAAAAACATGCAGATCTCATCAAGGACTTCTTGGATACATGAGCTTAGGAGTTGGAGTACGGCAGGAGGATATCGAATCGATTGCAGCATCAATCGATCAAAATTTACTCCAGGATGCTCGGGTTCTGATAACCGGAGCCAATGGCATGTTGGCCTCATACATGGTCGAAGCCTTGCTACGTGCAAATGATCTTGGTCGTTCCAGTACTCAGATCACGGCACTGGTTCGATCTGGTGCTCGCGCACATGCGCGCTTCGGCGCATTATTGGATCGGAATGATATTCAGCTCATTGAGGCCGATGTATCCCAACTGCCCGCTGAGTTACCTCAGGCCGACCTGATTATTCATGCGGCCAGCCCAGCGACTCCAAAACAGTACTCCATCGACCCGATTGGCGTCATGAAGGCCAATTTCCTGGGAACCCATGGATTGCTCGAGCGTGCGCGGGAATGGCACAGCCGTGAGTTCCTGTTTGTCAGTAGCGGTGAAGTATATGGACAGGTATCAGCGGATCAGATTCCCACACCGGAATCCGCATATGGGTATATCGACATCGGCAATGTACGCTCCTGTTATGCTGAATCGAAACGAGCTGCGGAAACGCTAGGAATCAGCTTTGCGCATCAACATGGCGTTCCCTTCAAGATCGTTCGTCCCTTTCACACGTATGGTCCTGGGATGGCATTGGATGATGGTCGGGTTTTTGCGGATTTCGTGGCAGATGTTCTCGCCGCACGGGATATCCGTCTTCATAGCGATGGAACGGCGGTGCGAGCATTTTGTTATATTGCCGACGCCATCCGGGCCTTTTTTTTAGTGATGGCAAAAGGGAATTCAGCTGAAGCGTATAACGTAGGAAATCCGGATGCCGCATTGAGCATTCGGGAGCTTGCCGAACTGATGACCCGCCTCTCTGCAGATCCTTTGCAGGTCATCTATCATACAGAGGCCCGAGACCCACATTACCTGCCCAGTGCAATCTCTATTAATAGCCCCTGCGTAGAACGTTTGCGTGCTCTGGGCTGGAAAGCGGACTATTCGGCTGAAGCCGGTTTTCGACGTACACTTCACTCTTTCCTGGAAGCCTCCCATGTCTGAGCTTTCGATCGCCATCCTGGGGACAGGAAACATTGGTACTGACCTCTTATTGAAAGTTCAACGCTCTCAGTCCTTGAGCTGTAGACTCTTTGCGGGAAGAAATCTGGCCTCACCCGGAATGACGAAAGCGGCCAAGTTAGGCGTACCCGTCAGCGCTGAAGGCATCCATGGAATTGAACGAGTTGCAGGGGAAGTGGATTTAGTCTTCGATGCCACCAGTGCCGCAGGGCATCTTCTCCATGCTCCGGTTTTGAAATCATTGGGGATGATTGCGGTGGACCTCACTCCGGCAAAGGTCGGAAAAATGTGTGTACCCGCGGTGAATTTAAACGAGTGCTTGGAATCCGTAAATGTAAATATGGTCACCTGCGGTGGACAGGCTTCCATTCCGTTGGCTTATGCAATTGGACAGGCTCATCAAGAGGTGGAGTACATCGAAACGGTTTCCAGTATCGCATCCCGTAGTGCAGGACCGGGCACTCGGATCAATCTTGATGAATATTTGGAAACCACTGAGAGCGGCTTACGGAGCTTTTCAGGCTGTCAGAAAAGCAAAGCTATTTTGAACCTCAATCCTGCCCAGCCTTGCATACATATGCAAACCACCGTGATGGCGAAGGTACAGGAACCGGACTTGACGAGGATTCGGGCTGAATTCAGGAAAGTGGTTTCGTTGATTACCCCGTATGTGCCAGGTTATGAAGTCATCGTGGAACCCCTCTTGGAAAACGGGCGAGTCATTTCAATGGTTCGGGTTTCCGGCCTGGGGGATTACCTTCCCAAGTTTGCGGGTAATTTGGATATTATCAATTGTGCAGCCATCGCTTATGCCGAAGCTTTGGCAAAAAAACGAATGGGAGCCTAAATGAGTGATGCCCCTTCCCTAACCCTCTGTGATGCGACCCTCCGGGATGGCTCGCATGCCTATCAACATCAGATCACTGCTGAGCAAATCCAAGCGTATGCCAGCGCGGCGGAGGCAGCGGGTGTGGCCTACCTTGAGGTGGGACACGGCAATGGTCTGGGGGCATCGTCGTTGCAAGTGGGTGAGAGTCTCTTGACAGATGAGGAGATGTTGACCCTGGCCAAAGAACCGCTCAAGCATACGAAACTCAGTGTGCATATTATTCCCGGTTTCGCTACCATTCAACGGGATATCCAGTTGGCCATGGATCTCGGCGTCGAGCTCTTTCGCATAGGATGTCATTGTACAGAAGCAGATGTGTGTGAACGTCACATCAGCTTTCTGCGTCAACAGAGCGAAGAAGTCTGGGGCGTACTCATGATGAGTCACATGGCCTCTGCAGCTGTCCTGTTAGAGGAGGCAAAGAAAATGCAGTCCTACGGAGCCCAAGGTATTGTTTTGATGGATTCTGCCGGCGCATATCTTCCAGAAGAAGTGAAACAAAAGGTTGGATTGCTCGTTGAAAATCTTGAAGTGGCGGTGGGCTTTCATGCTCATCAAAACCTGGGTCTGGCTATTGCCAATTCCTTAGTTGCAGTGGAAGCAGGGGCACGCATTTTGGATGGAACGGCGAAAGGCTTTGGTGCTGGTGCCGGTAATGCCCCTTTGGAGTTACTGGTGGCGGTATTACAGCAAAAGCAGATCCTCACAGGAGTTGACCTCTATGCGATGCTGGATGCGGCCAACCTTGTGGAAAGACTGTTTGGATCCGCACTTCCCACGATGAGCGATGTATCAATCGTCAGTGGTTTGGCTGGAGTATTTTCCGGGTTTGCGAAACCCGTTAAACGTGTTGCAGAGCAATTCCAGGTCGATCCACGGGACATCTTTGTTGAACTCGGCAAACGTCGGGTTGTGGGAGGTCAAGAAGACCTCATCGTGGAGGTTGCTTCCGCATTGGCCGCTGGAAAGGAAACGATCTGATGCCTCTCCTATTCGAGACTCCTAAACCTAACGCTATCCATCCACTATGAATGCTCAGGCCCAACACCTTGTCAAATCGGATGTGGAACGAGCCCTGAGCACAGCATTGCCCCGGCTGGAATCCTTAGCCGGCAAACACATTTTTCTCAGTGGGGCTACCGGATGCCTGGGCTTGTGGTTACTGGAATATGTGAAAGTCCTCAACGAAGACCACGGCTTTAGCCTACAAGTAAGTGCACTCCAGAGAAATGAGCATGACCTTCTTACACGTGCTCCTCACCTCGCTCAGTTTGAGGGCTTAAGCTTACTTTCAGGCGATGTTCGGTATTTAGACGGCATCCCAGCGGATGTGACCCATGTCATCCATGCAGCCGCCCTGAGTGACCGACGTTTATTAGCTTCCAGGCCCGTTGAGGTTGCGGAGGTCAATGCACTCGGGACTCACCGCATATTACAGGCCGTACGCCTGCTTGAAGATGTGCACAATGTGGTCTTACTCAGCTCGGGTCTGGTTTATGGGACACAACCTTTAGATTGTGAACGGATTACAGAACAATTTACAGGGGAGTTGCCATCAAATACAGTGAATGCGGTCTATGCAGAATCCAAGCGGTTTGCGGAAGCAATCGCAGTTGGGTTTGCCAGTGAATCGAAGATTCCTCTATCTATCGTAAGACCCTTTGCAGTCATTGGGCCCTATCAACGTCTGGATCTGCCCTGGGCGGTAACAGACTTTATTCGGGACAGTTTTCATGGCGGGCCTATCAAAATTATGGGCGATGGCACCACGGTTCGAAGCATCATGTATGCCGGTGATTTTGCTTCATGGGTTCTCTGTGCCTGTGCGGCTAAGCTGCGAGGAGAAACCTTTAATGTGGGTAGCCCGGAAGCGATTGATCTACTGACTCTAGCCGAAAAAATCACCTCGCACTTCTCACCACAGCCCGATATCCAACTGAATGCTGGGCATCTTGGACATCATCCAAGCCGTCTCGTGCCGGAGGTCTCCCATGCTCAGAATACGCTGGGAGTGGGGTTTAGTCTGAATTTAGATCAGGCCATTACGCAGACCCTGACCTGGAACCGCTATATTCGTTCATCATGAAAAAAAAAGTAAGTGACCTCATCGTTGAATTTCTGGAGAACCAAGGAGTACAGCATGCCTTTGGCATCATCGGCTCTGCCAACGCCCATGTGTTTGACTCCGTCTATTTCAACTCATCTATTGAGCTGGTCTGTAATCATCATGAACAGGCTTCGACGATGGCCATGCAAAGCTATTGGAAGGTTACAAATCAGCCTACAGTGGCACTGGTCACCGCAGGGGCAGGTTCTTCGAATGCGATAACCGGTGTCTTATCTGCCTGGGCAGATTCCATCCCAGGGGTCGTGATCTCTGGTCAGGAAAATTCACGTTTCTTTACAGAAGATCATGATTTACGCATGTTCGGCATTCAGGGCTATGACAGTCCACATGCTGTTAGCAAAATGACCAAATATGCGGTTAGGGTGTTGGATCCGGAACAGGCGCTCTATGAGTTGGAAAAATGCTGGTATACTGCAAAGGCAGGACGCCCAGGGCCCACCTGGCTTGATCTCCCCATGAATGTTCAGTCGGCTATGGTCGATACGGAAAGTATCCCTCATTACCAAAGGCCCTTGCCCCCGGAGACGACAACTGATTCAGTTGAGATGCCTGAACTGCCGGAAGCTGTCGAGGAAGTTGGCCAGCTTCTGGCCCATGCTGAACGACCGGTACTTCTACTCGGTGTTGGACTACGGATGGCGGGGGTAGCGGATCAGGTTCAATCCTGGGTCGAGCAACTGGGTCTACCGACACTGGTGAGTTGGTCGGCAATCGATATGATTTCCACGGAGCATCCTTTGGTGATGGGTAGTGCGGGCGTGTATGGTCAGCGAGCAGCAAATTTCATTCTTCAAAGCTGCGATCTACTCATTGCACTTGGTACACGCATGGCGATTCCGCAAGTCGGTTATGATATTTCGGAAATCGCCCGGGCGGCAGAAAACATTGTCGCCGTAGATATCGATCCCACGGAATTAAAAAAATACCCTGAACGGATCAATGTCCCCATCTGTGCAGATGCAGGGGCCTTTCTGTCCGAATTGAGCCGCCAAGCTGAACGACCCCAGAAATCTGGTGACTGGCTGAACTGGTGTCGGGGGGTCCGCAAACGATTTCCTGCGATTGGACCGGAACATGCAGATAAAGATGGGTTTATCAACTCCTATACGTTTCTCGATCGCTTGTCTTCACACATTGCTGAAGATGAAGTCATCGTTACGGATATGGGTACGGCGTTGTTAAGCGGACATCAAGTCATGCCCATTCATCCCCCACAACGGTTGATTACCTCACAAGGCCTTGGCGAAATGGGCTTCGGGCTTCCGGCCGCCATTGGTGCCTCCGTGGCAACGAATAAAGGAAAAGTCCTTTGCCTGAATTGTGACGGGGGGATGATGATGAACCTTCAAGAATTACAAACTGTGGTTCATTATCAATTACCGATCAAAATCATTGTTTTCAGTAACGATGGGTATCTGATGATTAAGCATACTCAAAAAGCCGTACTGAATGGCCGTTATGCTGGAACGGATCAAGCGACAGGAGTGTCCTGTCCAAGCTATGTCAAAATGGCAAGCGCCTTCGATATGCCAGCTTATGAGATCAAAACCTGGGAAGATTTCGATAAAGTGATTCCAGAGTTCCTCAGTTCGGAAGCTGCAGCGATCTGCGAAGTCTTCATTCATCCTGAGCAGTTTTTTCATCCGAAGTTAGGCGTCTTTGTAAAATCCGATGGCACATTGGTATCCCCTCCTTTAGAAGATTTAGCCCCGTATCTTCCTTTGGAGCGTCTGTCGGAAAATTTGTGGGTACCCGTGCATGAAAAATCGATTTCGATCCGGGACAACGAGGAACAGGGATCCAGCTGATGCCCCCCCCTCTCCTGACCATATACATCCCCACCTTTAACCGGGCTCACTTGCTCGGCCGAATGCTTGTATCCTTGGAGCGCTCTGTAGAAGGTATCGACCCGTCTAAAATCGAGGTTGTGATCCGGGATAATGCAAGTACGGATCAGAGTGCTCACATCGTCGAAGCTCATGCAGGACGACTTCCGATTCGGTATTTCAAGAACCCACACAACCGGGGTGGGATTGCAAATATGCTTTCCTGCGCCGATGAGGCGCAGGGGGAATTCATCTGGATGCTTGGAGATGACGATCTCGTGCTACCAGATGCCCTCTCCCGCATCCTGAGTCAGCTCGAAACCTACCCCAGTTTCGACGGGCATATCGCATGTCATGCCGTTGCCGCTGAAGAGAAACGGGACTCCGTTGAGCCCGGCATTTTAAAAGGGGAGCTTCCTGAATTCGACACACAATTGATCCGAAAAGAGCTTTCCCGAACACAGCTGGAACGTTTTGAGGATGTATTTACATACACGGATATTGCCGCAGCGCTGAACTTCCTCTCAAATGTCATCTTTCGGAAATCGCTTTGGCTCGAACATGTACAGCCATACCGGAAACACTGCGAGGGCAGAGAAGAATACAGTGACAGCTTCATGTGCGGGGGGCACCTATACACATGGGGAGATATGTTGATTGGGAAAGAGGTGGGTATACTTGCAGACCCTCTCGTTCTTGGTTTTGTAGGCAAACAGGATTTCCTCCAAAAATGGCAAACCATCTGTATGGTCTTTTTTTTAGAGCTTAGCCGCTACTTTATTCAGCAGGGTGCCGACATCTCCTGTATGAAACGATATCAACAAGGGATCTATCAGAACTCCAGATATCTCCGGAATTTGCTACGTTCCACAGATCCTTACACGCAACAGCATTTTCGGATTCAGGATCTGTTGCGTCATCACGGGGAGGATCCACTGCTCTGGAGATCACTGCTGGAGGTCATCACCCAGGCTGGACCGAAACAATCCGTTCGACGACTCTTCCTCACGATTTTTACGGGGATACTCCGAACGCCATCCCGTTGGCGAATCGGCTTCTGGCACTTCATCTATCCCTGTTGGATTCATCTCTGGCATCAGAGTTGGACGCAGATCCGCGAACATCGACGCTCTGCCCCACCAAAAGAGTATCCCCAACTGATTCAAGAACTCAATCAGCAAGCGAAAGAGTATGTTGCACAGCAAACTGGGGCTGAGCACATAGCGCGGATAGCACACCCCGTTTATCTCAAAGGGGAAAGCTACATGAAAATCGGTGATCATCTGAGTAGTGGCCCGGGTCTGCGTATGGAATGCTGGGACAGCTACCAGGGGTACACCTATCAGCCCAAACTCCATATTGGAGAACGTGTGTGTTTTAACAACAATTGCCATGTAGGAGTTATTGATGAAATCCGTATTGGCAATGATGTCCTCATCGGTAGCAATGTCCTGATTACGGATCATCAGCATGGGAATTTAGAGGACCTGGTTCCTGGAAAACCCTATAATGTGCAACCGCTTTACAGCAAGGGGCCGGTGATCATCGAAGAAAATGTGTGGATTGGCGAAAATGCATGCATCCTCCCCGGGGTTCATATTGGTGCCCATTCTGTGATTGCGGCTAATGCCGTGGTGACCCAGGATGTGCCTCCCCGTTCGGTTATGGCCGGGATTCCCGCCAAAGTGATCCGTAGCGTAGCGGATGTCATGGAAGGGAAAGACACGCCATGAGCACAGTTCCTGAAGAAAGCACTCCGACTCAGGTACGGAGTATTGCATTCTATCTCCCACAATATCACCCCATTCCTGAAAATGATGAATGGTGGGGCAAAGGGTTTACCGAATGGATTTCCGTGAGCCGCAGCCGCCCGCTTTTTCTTGGGCATGAGCAACCCATTCTGCCCTCTGAATTGGGCTTTTATGATCTACGAATGCCGGAGGCCCGCTACGAACAAGCCCAACTGGCCCGGGAACATGGGATCCATGGTTTCTGTTACTGGCATTACTGGTTGGGGCATGGCCGTCGTATCCTCGACCGACCTTTTCGCGAGGTCTTAGCTTCAGGAGAGCCGGATTTCCCGTTCTGTTTGGGCTGGGCAAACCATGATTGGGTTGGAAATGAATTTTTCGGCTCCGGACGAAACCTGCTTCTTAAACAGGAATATCCGGGCGAGGCGGATTACCGGGCACATATGGATGTTCTCTGCGAGGCCTTTTCGGATCACCGATATATCCGGGTGGAGGGGAAACCGTTGTTGCTGATCTATCGTCCACATGAAATTCCGGACTGCCCTCGGGTCATGGATCTGTTTCGCAGCCTGGCGCAGGCACAAGGATTTCCGGATCTGTTTATTGTCGCAGACACACCTCCGGGCAAGGATCCAAGAGACATGGGCCTCGATGCAGGAATTTACTCAGGGCAAAGACACCTCCCCACGGGTGCCTGGGCTAAACAACAAAGCCTATCCTGGAAGATTCGACAGGCCTTGCTGCAGCGTTTGACCCGTAAGCCTGATGAACGCTATGACCTGCGAGAGATCAAGATCATAGACTACAAAGAGGCCATTCAATATTTTACCAGGCCCGGGGGCTATCGAGACTGTGATTATCCTGTCGCTATACCCGGATGGGATACCACAGCGCGATTGACGGAACATGCACTGATTCTCCACGGCAGGGACCCGGAACTGTTCCGCATTCACTTCCGGGAGATGCTGAACGTGGCCGCCGCAAAACCGGCTGGTAAACAACTATTATTTATTCGTGCCTGGAATGAATGGGCTGAAGGAAACACTTTAGAACCCGATCAACGTTTCGGCCGGGCTTTTCTTGAAGTCGTACGTGATGAACTGATGCGATAAGGAACTGTATGCACGCAACCATTCTCGACTGTACCCTCCGTGATGGAGGTTATATTAATAATTGGTCCTTTCCGAAGGAGCAGACCCTACATATTCTTCAATCCTTGGTAAACAGCGGTATTGATGTGGTGGAGTGCGGCTTTATCAGCCAACAGAAAGGCCGCCCAAACAGTACCTGTTTCCCGGATGTTGCTTCGGTCAACGCAGTGCTTTCCGAATTGCAAACGGATGAGTACTGCCCCTTGTTTGTGGCGATGATCAACGTGGGAGAAGTTCAGGTGGAAACACTTCCCCCCTGTGAACCCGGAGGCGCCACCCTTCAGGGAATTCGCCTTGCCTTCCATAAAAAGCAACAGGCGGAAGCCCTACAGCAGGCCGAACGGCTGATTGAGAAAGGCTATCGGCTGTTTGTACAACCGATGTTAACCGTGGGGTACAGCGACCGGGAAATTCTGGATTTGCTCGAAGCCTTTCATCCCCTCGCCTACTACGCCATGTACATCGTGGATAGTTTCGGCTCCATGAGTGGCGACCAGTTCCGTCGCTATCATGCGTTGTTTGAACACAATCTGAAAGCTGAAGCCAAATTAGGCTACCATTCGCACAACAATCTGCAGTTGGCCTATGCCAATGCCATCACCTTCCTCGATTTGGCGCATGGACGGGATATCATTCTGGATGCCTCGGTGTTGGGCATGGGCCGGGGTGCGGGAAATCTGAATACCGAACTGCTGGCCGGTTACATGAATGAGCGCCTGCATACCACATATCAGATCGACCCGCTGTTGGAAGTCATCGACTCCAGTCTCGAAGCGATCAAACGGGAGAGTCCCTGGGGATATTCGATCGCTCACTTCCTCTCCGCCCGCTTAAATTGTCACCCAAATTACGCTGGGTTCCTATTACGGAAGAAAAACCTCAGTGTACGGAACATCCACGAACTCTTGGCAAGCATTCCGATCGAAGAACGCGTCCGCTATGATGAAACGCTCATTAGCGAAATTTACACAGCATCGCGACGCAAGCTTCCCCGCAAGGAATCCTTCAAGGCCAGCCTGTTCACCGATACGCCGATCATCCTGCTCGCGTCCGGTTCGAACGCACGGGATGCCATCAAGCGTATTCAGGAAACCCGGAAAACACATGGCGCCTTGCTGGTTGCCTTGAATCACGTCCCGGATTTTCTTGAGGTGGATTATGTGTTTATGTCCAACCAGAAACGCTACGACGAGTTTTTGGAGCTGTTGGACGCGAACCGCTTAGTGGCATCGACTCATTTGGATGTGAAAGAAAACCATAGGTCCTGTCAGCGAATTGATGGTCAACGTCTGCTGGAAGAATCCTTCGCGGATTCGGATAATGTCGCACTGCAATGCCTTGGATTCCTAAAACGACAACAGGTCCAGGACGTATTTCTTGCCGGACTGGATGGCTACTCCCCTCAATCTACAGCGCTCTACAGCTACGAGGAACGAGGGGGAATTCTGGATCCTGAACTCATGCAGCAACGCAATCAGGAACTGGAACAGGGCGTGCGAGAAGCCTCGGAACATATGAAGCTGCAGTTCCTGAGTGAATCCCGCTTTGAAACTGCCCTACCCCTGAGAATCTGTGGCGTCATTCCAGCCCGCTATGAATCGAGCCGTTTTGAAGGGAAACCCCTGGCTCTGATCGCGGGGGTGCCCATGCTGAAACGCACCTATGATCAAGCCAGGATGTGTCAGCGCTTGGAAACGGTCATCGTGGCTACGGATGATGAACGAATCCGTTCCTATTGTGAACAGGAAGAGATCCCCTGCATGATGACGTCAGGCGACTGCCTTACCGGTACAGACCGGGTTGCAGAAGTCATGCGTCGCAGCGAGTATGATCTCTATGTGAACATTCAAGGGGATGAACCGGTCATCTCTCCTGAAACCATTGACCAGGTCATTGATGCCTTTCTGACTCATCGCGACGCTTATATTGCCTATAATTTATACAAGCGCTTAGACGAGGACGAGCCAGCGGAAACCAATACGCTGATCAAAGTGATCGTCAATGAGCAGGATGAGCTCATGTACATGTCCCGGCATGCCGTCCCCTTCGAAAAAGGGGTAAATCGCAAAGGCTTCTTAAAACAGGTCTGTGTGTATGGATTTACCCGGGCCGCACTGGAACTGTTTTCCTCTACCGGCAAGTCTCCGGTTGAAGCATCGGAGGATATTGAAATTCTCCGTTTCCTGGAAAAAGGCCACCCTGTGCTGATGCAGGAGACAGAGCACGATTCTATTGCCGTAGATGTCCCCGAAGATATCGCCAAGGTTGAGGCCTTTCTCGCACGAAGCTCTGAATGAAAACGAGTTTGCAAGAACTAATGCCCACCCTGTTTGGGTATTATCAGGTGTTCTCAGATCGTGCCCCTCTCAGACACCGGGTAAGGACCCTGTACCGATTGTTACGTCACAGTTGTCGCAGCGCCCTGACCTACTCCGAGCATATTCAGGAAGGACAGCATTCCGAAGCTCAGGTTCTCTTTTTCAAATCCATGCAACGGGCAGATTATGCGGCGATCTTTGAGTCGGTCTATAGGGATTTTCCCGATCCTGCCCGTATCATTGAAGTCGATCAGCTTCCCTATCTACAGTTGAAGGATCAGACAGAACGCCACTATCCGCCCTCACAGGTTCTGAGGCGTTGCATTCGATTCTTCATTTCCTTTGTTTCCGAGCTCCCCATTTTGCTTCGGTCCAAGCAACCGAAACAGCGCTTTTCCACAGCGCTGTACCTGTATCTGCTTTTCCTTCGGATCCGCATGGATGTAGGTGATCTTCTTCAAGGTCAGGATAAACTTCGTGCTGTCGTGCTCTTTTCTGAGATGCAACCCCTGGAACGGGTACTCAGTTATTTATGTAAACAACAAGGAATTCCCTGCTGCACACTACAACATGGTCTCTATGCGGAGTACAAGCAAACTCACACCATCAACCAGTGGAATTATCAGCCGAAGTTTGTAGATGCGTTTCTCGCCTGGGGGGCGGCTACCGCAGAGCTGGTACAGAAGTATGCTCCAGAGATTCGCACGCCGATCTGTGGAAAACCCTTGCCACGCCCTGAGCCCATTTCCGGAGAGAGCGATCCGGTCTATGCCTTTCTCCTGATCTTTGACCAACCTCTGTTCCAAAAACAAAACCAAGACCTTTTCGATCTGGTCCAGAAACTTTGGCACGAACGTGAGGACCCAAGACCGATTGCGGTCAAATTGCACCCGCACGATGACGCTGCTGTGTATGAGCTTGCCGGAGCCCAGATCCTAAACGAGAGCCGTCCAGGAATCGCAGCCACCTGCATCGGCCATACCAGTAGTTTTCTGGTGGATCTGCTTTTATCCGGAGAACGCATGTTTATCTACGACTCCGGGGCAGAGTGTATCGAATTTGATCACCAGATTCGTTTTAAAAATCTTGAAGAACTGAAGGAGCGTTTGTCCCGACCTTATCCTGAAGAACAGGTTCAGTGCAGTCATCTGATCGCCTGTATGGGGGGGGAATCCAGAAGCTGTCATCATCAGGCGATTCAGGCCTTGTATCCCATGCGAGAGACTTCTTCGATCCCATGAGTATACCCCGCCTACGCTTATATGGTTTAGAATGGCATCGCAGGAAAAGTGATGCGGTTCGCAAGGCGATGATTGAACCCTTAGCTCCCTGGCTGGACATTGAATTTGTTTCCTGGGATGGACGGACTCCCCCCCCCTATCCTCAGGCAGGTGAACGGGTGGCTTTTTTTCAACTGCCACCTCCCCTCTATGATCCTTTATGGCGGGAAACGTCCCTTACCTGGATCCCCATGAATGATTTCGTTGCTAGCGAAACTTATCAAGACCCAGCTTGGTGGCAGGCGCTGCCTGCAGCATGGCAGCTATTGGCTTTCAGTAGCGAAATTGAACGATTAAGCGCTGGTCGTAGCGGGGTCATGTCCTGCAGATACTTCAGCAAACCGGATCCCAGCCCTCCGCCCACTCTCTCCTCGACCCGCGTTTTGTATTATTGGAATCGTGTGGGGTTGGTGGGTCCGACTTTCCTCGAACACATCTGTCGGAGGCTCTCCATTGAACGCCTGCTCTTCCGCCCGGATCTCGACCCGGGAATTCCTGCGGAACGGAGATATGAGCTACCGGAACAGCTTGGAGAAACCCAGGTGGAGCTGGTCCCTTTTTACGATGACCCGGCAGCCTATCGAAAACACATTTCGGCAGCGACGATGCTACTTGCACCGCGACCCGTGGAGGGAATCGGCCTGGTGATGGTCGATGCGCTGAGTCAGGGACAACTGTTGTTGGCGGCTCCCTACCCCACAGCAACGGATTATATAACCGCAGAGAAAAACGGGATACTCCTTCCAGCCTCAGCTGCTGCAGAAGACCCCATTCCCAGAGATGAACGCCCCTGGTGGATTCAACGACCCGGATTTGTTGTTTCGGAAATGGAAGCTTGGGCAGCACCGGAGCCAGCGAATTTGAAAGGGCTCGCCGAACAAGCCCGAAAAGATGCGCAACGTGGTTATCAACTATGGCAGGAGGCTTTGCCTGAACTTGCTGAGTTTCTCCAGGTACCTGTCGTACAGCCCTCCCCGAGGGCTAAAACCTCCGGACCCGAAGACAGCCTGGTCAGTATTTGCGTACCCCATTTAAACAGTATGCCCTTCACCCAGGAACGCATTGATTCGATTCGGAATCAAAGTTGGCAACACTGGGAGTGCATCGTCCTGGATTCTGGATCAGATGATGGATCCCTCGAGTGTTGGCAGCAAGCCGCAGAGCAAGACCCTCGCATTCATATTCATACGCGTCCCAAGGAGGGAATTTATCCGGCATTTAATGAAAGCATTCGTTTAGCTCAGGGTGAATACCTCATGATTGCGACTGCGGATGACACCATGCATGAGCACAGCGTGGAACGGATGCTGCGGGGACTGCAACAGCACCCCGAATGTGGCGTCTGCCATACACCAGTTCGGGTCATCGATGACAAAGGGCAATCCATAAAGGATCCCCGGTTTTGGAACCCGGCCTTGTATCATCTCCTTGGGGCCAACGCCTTTCAAACTCATATTCGAAAAGCCCCCTTTGATGCGCTGTGTTTTTGCCTCTATGGTGGAATGTACGTCTCGGTGACGCAATTGATGTTTCGGCGTTCCGCTCTGAAGGATGAGGAGTTATTCCCAAATCACTACGGCAGTATTGGTGATTTTTTCTTTCATATCCTCTTCACCACATCCAATGACGTGCTGTACTTACCCGAAGCCCTTGGAACCTGGCGATGGCATGAACAACAGGCCAGTTCTCATCATGGGGGGACAACTCATCATATGAGACTCAACCAAATGATTCAGGATGCGTACCCGAAGCTGAAAAAGGAACATCCTAAGCCTTGTCAGCAACTGCCGACGCATGCTCCGGGTCAGTTGTGCAGAACCCGTGCTTTGCGGGAAGCCGTTCATCCGACTCCACCCTATTTGGGTCGCATTCGAGCCTTACTGCGTACGCTGATGGAATATCCGACCTTGCTTTCCACGTTGAGGCAATGTCGAGTAGGGAAAGATCTCTCCATCGGGATACAGGAAATTCCCGCTGTGAAGAAGTGGTTACACGATGCAGATGCGTATGCCCTGATTCAAAGCCTTCCACCGGAGCGCGACTAAAACGGAGCATTCCCCTCCTTTCGAGTCCTGAACCCGAAGGTCCCGGGGGGCTTCGCGCCAAGCTCTGGCCCCTCTTTCACATTGCCAAAAAGGCTATGTCAGAATAAGGATGAAGAATCCCCTTCACCCCATGAAGCCGCCACCTAAGCAGAGACAGATGATAGCCCCGGAGCAGCAGGCTGATCCAGCTCCCACGGTACTCATCGAGGCCAATCAAGCTTGGTGGAAACTGAATATCCCGGAGCTCTGGAATTACCGGGATTTACTATTTCTGTTGGTAAAACGTGATCTTACCGCGGTGTATAAACAAACGGTATTGGGCCCTTTTTGGTTTATTCTCCAGCCCTTGCTGACCTCCGTAGTGTTTAGCATCATCTTTGGAAATGTGGCTCAGATCGATGTGGGAGAAACCCCTCATTTTGTTTTTTACATGAGTGGTTTGATTTTTTGGAATTATTTTCAGGGAATCCTCAATCATGCGGCCAGTTCACTCACCGGAAACAGCAGCCTATTGTCCAAGGTATATTTTCCCCGGCTGATCATTCCCTTGTCCGGAGTCTTTTCCCACTTCATGCACTTTGCACTCAATCTCGTCACCTTTCTTGGCTTTTATCTCTGGTATAGTCTGCAAGGAGCTGATCTGGAGCCAAACCGCTGGCTCTTCGCTGTCCCGCTGCTCATCCTGCAAACTGCCATGCTTGGACTCGGGGCCGGTCTCTGGGTGGCCTCACTCACCGTCACCTACCGCGACCTTCGTTTTGCGCTACCCTTTCTGATCCAGCTGGGCATGTACGCAACCCCTATCGTCTATCCGGCCTCCCTGGTGGTCACAGAACGATATAAAACGATCTTATGGCTGAACCCCATGACCTCTATCGTGGAAACCGGACGCACAGCTTTTATCGGCCAGGGAGATATCCAACTCAGCCTCTTAGGGCAAAGCTGGGGGATCACCTTGCTAATTCTCCTGAGTGGGATCTTTGTGTTTAACCGCGTACAACGTAGTTTTATTGATACCCTATGAGTGACATGGTCATACGAGTGGACGAGCTGTCCAAACGATACCGTCTGGGAGCGATTGGTCGTCAAAGCTTCACGGATGCCCTGCGGAGACGCTTTCTCCGTCAAACAGGGGCAAGCGGAGAGCCGAAGGAGGCCACTTCGCATTCTTCTCAGGAATTCTGGGCTCTTCAAAAGATCAGCTTTGAGCTCAAAGCCGGAGAGGTCCTCGGGGTGATCGGCGGAAATGGTGCCGGGAAATCCACCCTGCTGAAAATCCTCAGCCGCATTACCGAACCCAGTTCGGGAAGAGCCTTGATCCGGGGCCGGGTGGGTTCGCTCTTAGAGGTGGGTACGGGCTTTCACCCGGAATTGACCGGCAGAGATAATATCTTCATGAGCGGAACCATCTTGGGAATGCGCCGTAAAGAGATCAAAGATCGCTTTGATGAAATCGTGGCCTTTTCCGGAATAGAAGCCTTCATCGATACTCCCGTAAAACGCTATTCAAGTGGCATGTATGTGCGCTTGGCTTTTGCGGTGGCGGCTCATCTCGAACCAGAAATTTTGATCGTGGACGAAGTGCTTGCCGTCGGAGATGCGGAATTTCAGAAACGGTGTCTGGGCAAAATGGAGGATGTGGCCAGTCATGGGCGGACGGTTCTCTTTGTCAGCCATAACATGGCCGCAGTCAGTCGGCTCTGTAGTTCCTGTCTCTACCTCAAGGAGGGGCAGCTGCGGATGATGGGAGGCGTCGAAGCGACCTTGCACAGCTACTTATCTGAACAACGGTCCCAGACGGAACAAGCCCGCTATGTTCACCCGGAGGAACAGGATGAACAGGGCCCTCATGTTCTGCAGGCATGGCTTCGCAATGATACAGAATCTCCAGCAGCGAATTTAAACTCACAGCAGCCATTCTACCTGGATTTACTCCTACACACGGGTGAAACGAATGTCTCCCTGGTCCTATCCATTCTCCTCAAAGATGAACTCGACCGACGACTGAGTACGAAAGAGTACCGCTGCATCGAACTTCCAGTGGGCGAGCATTCACAACAGCGGGCCGTTTCCCTGAAATTCCCCCCCGATCTCTTGTTCAAAGGCAACTTCTCCTTTGACATCGTCCTGCACATTCCCAACCAGCAAATTTTCCAACATCTGAAGCGATGTTGCAGCTTTGAAATCCTGGAGTTCAGTGAACAATCGGCCGCCTACAATAACCGCGACGTCGGGATCTTTCAGATCCATCCGGAAGCTCTTGAGCAGCCCCCTTGCTTTCGTCCTTCTGTGGAGAAGCCCTCAGAGTGAATATCGCTGCTCTACAAAGGACCTTGCAAGGCCTTCATGACTTCGGCTCTGTGTTGAGCAGGGCTTTGCTGGCTCGCTTGCGTTTTTACCGAGCCAGAAAGCAGGGGCTTCCTGGGGAGCTGTTCTTCCGTTTTGGCCAACAACTGGGCTGGAAAGCCTGGCGAGCCCATGGCAAAGCAGGGATCTTGCTGGTTAACCCGGTAAGCATAACCCGTTTCTTCGAATTTGATTTCGCCAAACGAATGATCGAACAGCATCCGAATAGCAGGACGAAGGCTTTGGACCTTAGCTCCCCTTTTCTCATGAGCCTGTATGCTGTAGACCAACATCTGGTAGAGCAATTGACTCAGCTAAACCCGGACGAGCAAGACCTCGCACATTCTGAGTCCTTAGCCAAACTCTTGGGCTTGGGAAAAGGCTTTAGAGTTCAGGCTGGAACCGAGTCGGATCTGTTTCCTGAACAGGAAGCGAGTTTTGATCTCATCTGGTCTCTTTCCGTGATTGAACACATCCTCACAGAAAGCGGAGATGAGCGGGACAGCCTCAAAAGGCTATGGTCTCTGCTCGCTCCTGGAGGCCGATTGATCCTAACCGTTCCGGTGGACCAAACTTTCTGGAATGAATATCGGCAAAAGAACACCTATCGAAATCAAACGAAACAAGCCGAAGGTTATTTCTTCCAACGCTTTTATGACGAAGCCGCCATAAACGAGCGTATTATCCAGACTCTGGGCCAAGCACCGGAAGTGATCGAATGGTTTGGTGAAATCGAAGAAGGACGCTTTCATCGCTATATTCAAAGCTGGATGGAACAGGGTGTTTCCGTTACCTTCAATGACCCCATGGAAATTTCACAACAGTACCGTTCCTTTCCCAGCTTTGATGCGATGCCTGGTGCGGGAGTCTGTGGACTCTGTTTTCACAAACCCCTTGAAACCGACACCTGAACGATCCTCTTCCGGCTTCTACTATGCTTCCCAGCATTTCCATTATCACTCCAAGCTTTAATCAAGCCAGCTACCTTGAAGCGACCTTAACTTCGGTGTTGGACTCTCACTACGAGAACTTGGAATATCTGGTGTTGGATGGGGCTTCTTCGGATGGCAGCAGGGACATTCTGGAACGCTACGCGGAGAGGCTTTCCTACTGGCACAGCCGCAAAGATGAGGGCCAGTATGCGGCCATTCAGGAAGGTTTTGAGCGCTCCAGCGGTGAAATCATGGGCTGGTTAAACTCTGACGATATGTATTTCCCCTGGACCTTGAAGGTGGTTGGAGAGATTTTCGCTTCCTTCCCGCAGGTGGAATGGATCAGCACCCTTCATCCTGCGGTACTCTCTGCAGAGAATGTTCCCGTGCACCTGGATACACGATCCGGTTACAGTCAGGCTTTATTTCAAAAAGGCTGGTACGCCCCCGATGGCCAACGAGCGGGTCGCATGTACATTCAGCAGGAATCTACGTTCTGGAGACGATCCTTATGGGAACGATGTGGCGCGAAGCTATCCGGAGACTACTCTCTTGCAGCCGACTTTGAACTCTGGGCCCGCTTTTTCCAAGAAAGCGATCTGGTGGGAGTACGCGTTCCCCTGGCGGGGTTTCGTAGTCATGGGGAACAAAAATCTGTTCAACAGATGGCGCGCTATCATGCGGAGACCCAACAGATTTTGAAAGAGGCCGGTGGTCAGCAGGAAAGCGGAATCGCTGAATGGATTCGTCGGAGGGGTCTGGGGGCACGCTGGCCTTTACGAGTGTTGCCCTCTCTTGGTTTTATCCAGCCGGTACAAGAGATTCACTGGGCCGCGGCTTCGCAGTCCTGGGAACTTTCAGAAGCCTGGATCGACTGCTGAGTCCCCTACAGGGCAACAAAGCCCTTTTCGTCTGTGGAGACAGGTTCTCCGCGATGATAGGCCTCTACTGCGCGGATCACCCGGAGGGAATGCTTTCCATCCATCGGGCCACAGAATTTTTCGTGATAGCCGCCCAGGGCTTCGTGCTTACAGGCGAATTGCTCCAGGTTTCCCTGGCTGAGTTGCTTCACCCACTCTAGCGCGGGAATCGAATGCGTCACACCTTCCGTGGTAAACAGACCATCAAACATGGTCGCAGAATGGATCCAATCCTCATGGTTGTAGCCGGGGATCCTTAGATCCACAAAGGGATGCCCTGCTGCAACCGCTTCCGGTGCACCCGTGGTATAGAAACCAAAGGTTACCGTGGCCAGACAGGCCATCTCCACGGCCGTGTGCGGATAGTAACTCTCCTCACCGAGAATGCGGTCCGCCACCTCCAACATCACCGGGTCAGCCGTCTGGGAATGGCGCATTTTTAATAACAAGAACGCATCGTTGCGATCACAATAGCGACGCAGAGCCTGCATGACCTCTACTTCATTTGGCGGAATCTTCATGCCTGAAAGCCCCTGTCGTCTGAGCGACCAAAAGAGGCGTCCCAGGGGGTTCCGGCTGACAAAGCCTTTTTCCCAATCTGCTCCCAACACGGTACCAAAGGGAGATGCCAGACACCCGACGACAGCCTGATCTTCCGGAATACCCCAACGCTGTCGTAGCTCCTGCAAGTCGATCCCGGACACGGTATCTAACAACGGATACCCGGTGGCCACACATCGCTGTTCGAAGGCCTCCACCATCTCCTCTGTCCAGGTGCCCTTGCGACGGCTTTCAGATAATTCCAGAAAGCGGGATCCAGACTGACGGGGATGCGCATGCACCTGTTCATACCAGGCATCCAGGTTTCGGGTATGGTCAAACAGCAAACAGGATTTCTCATGGGGACTGCGTACCGTAATCACATCGCAGCTCAGCAATTGTTCCGGCCGATTACAATGGAAGAAGGTGTCATTGGTAGCCAAAATCACCCAGGGAGGATGTTCGTCCAGTTCGAGCCATCGAGGCAACAGAGACTCCCACACCAGGCTGATACTCAGAATCGCCTCTGCTTGATAGCGGCTGCAGAATTGAATGAACTCAGCATCATCCTCGTAATCCCGGATGAGAGGCGTGCCGTTGCTGAAGGCGGGCACCTTCTCTTTGCATGGCCGATTGGCCGGCCAATGATCCCCGCCGACATAATGCCAACACTCCACCTCATGCCCCTCCGCTAATGCGGCATCAATGCTGGATGCAATCACCCGGTACCAATTCATGCGAAGAATAGGAAAGACAAGTTTCATGAAGGATGTCCTGATGCAGAAGCGGGAAAATACAGCCGGAGGTAAGCCTGAGGCGGGGCTCGGTGGATGAACAGTAGTTTCAGTGCCATCCAGGTCTCTGCCGCATTCTGTGGTGGACTCTGTTGCAAACGTCTCAGCACATAGTTGCGGATCTGAGCACGGAAAGCCCGGCGTTCTCCTGAAGAATAGAGGGCGTGATGTTTCTGAAGCAAGCGCCTCAAAATCCGGCTACGTACTTCAGCTGCGCCGCAAGCGATGCTGCGGGTCTGATCATGCATGCGCACAGAAAGCAAGGGCTTGTCCACTAAGTGTCCCCTGTAGCCCGCCTCCAACATTCCGAGTAAAAAATCAAAATCCTCCAAGCCTTCATGGAAGGCAGGATCAAAACCCACTTCCCGAGCTGCCTGAAGGGAAAGCAGGTGACTGATCACCACGTAGTTCTTCATTTTTAAGGTAGCCGGATCAAAGGAAGGAAAGGACGAAATCGATTCGGCCTGCCCCATCAATTCCCGCTGCGGGTAGATAAAGGCCGGCTTGGGTTCTGCAGCCTCCTGCCACGCTTGCACACACAGTTTCACATGCTCGGGATGCAGGCGGTCATCCGCATCCAGAAACACCAAAAAATCGCCACGGGCTTCCTGCAGTACCTGATTCCGAACAGCACAAATTCCCTGATGCTGCAGAGCAATCACGCGGATGCGATCTCCATACGCAGACAATCGGAGCAGAGAATCATCACTGGAGCCATCATCTACCACCAGAACTTCAAAAGGGGCATAGCTCTGTGCCAGGGCACTGTCCACCGCCTCAGCGAGGTAAGGCCCGTAATTGTAGTTGGTGATGGCTATACTGACCTTCAGACTCACGGGCGCCCTTCCCCTCCCGGAGTCTCTGCCTGAGTCCCTGCCTGTTGACGCAGTTGCTCCCGTTTCACGCCTACCCATTCATTGAAGCCCCGCCTCAGGCGGTAGAAGAATGGGTAGTGTTTGCGCATGCGCTGTTTTTCTAAGCGAATACGTGCGGAAGAGCTTTCGGAGGCGCTCAACCCATCAAAATAAAACACCCCCACAGGATGAGACCAGGCCCGAAAGCTGCCCCCGGCTTGCTGTACGCGGAGAAAATACTCCCAATCCGCGCAAATCGAATAGCTGCAATCATAGCCCCCGAGTTGCGCAAACACCTCTCGTCGTATGAAGGTGGAGATGTGAGGCAGCGAGCGCCACCAAAGACGCTCCTTCAGATCTCCGATATCCGATGCCGGCCGGTATTGTGTGCGGCCTTCCGGAAACTTCACCTCCACATCCCCGCAAACCAGAGCTTCCGAAAAGCCTGCATCCACAAAATCTTTCAGCACCGAAGCCTCCTGAAAACAATCCCCGCCATTGAGAAAGAGAAGGTAGTCGCCCGAGGCATGTTCGGCGGCACGGTTCATGGCCGGATAAATTCCGCCATCCGCTCCGGAATGCAGCATTCGGATCTCCGCAGCATGCTTCTGGAGTTTCTCGAGGGTGCCATCCGTTGATCCGCCATCGAAGACCAACCATTCCACCTGATGACGCTCTTGCTGCAGCATGCTGTGGATGGTGCGCTCGATACTCTCCACTTCATTTAAACACACGGTAATCACCGTTACCCGAGGGGGGGGCAGATCAGGTTGTTCCGAGGCAGATGTGTTCATACAGGAGAGTCTTAGAGATCAACTCTACCTCTAAAGCATCAAGAGAGACCCGGCAACCGAAAAGGCAGGCTACGGCTGCCACAGAGAGTGGGAAGCTGCCCACTTGGAAGATTGTTCCCAGGCCTCTTTTACGCTAGGGGCAATCAACCTATCTCCAACCCCCTTCTTCCCCAACTTATGTCCAAACACGATCACGATGTCTATTCCGCCAGCGAACGGGTCTACAAAAGCGATAAAGAGTGGTTCCTCAATGGCATGGCCCTGTTAAAAGAACTGAAGGGGGACTCTGCGGCGCTCCAGGCCATGGATATCGGCTGTGGGAATGGCGAATGGGCCGATCACATCAGCCGCGAATTCCCCGGATCTTCCGTTCATGGAGTCGACTATGCTGAACCTCATTTAGAGGTGATGCGCAGCAAGGGCTATCAAACCACCCGCCTGGACCTGGACAACTCCGAGGAAGTCACCGCATTTACGGAAGCCAATCGTGCTCAGTATGACCTGGTCACGATGTTTGAGGTCATCGAGCATATTTTTGATGTCGATGCCCTGCTCCACACCATTCACAGTGTACTCAAACCCGGGGGAAGATTAATCATCAGCACCCCGAATGTCGCATATATCAGCTATCGAATCTACAGTATGTGCCGGGGAAACCTGCCGCCCAGTGAAGGTCACCATGTCCGCTTTTTTGACCAGCGGCGCCTGGAGCAACTCTGCTGGATTAACGGCTTCACTCCGGAGAAATCCGCCCCCTTTGGACAGGGAAATTTTTACCTGGACCGGGCAGCAGATCCGAAACATCAGCGGCTGAAAACCCGTTTTCTGGATTTCAGCTTCAAGCTGGTGCATCTGCTCTGTAAAAAGAAACCCGGTCTGGTGACTTCGGGGCTATTACTTGCTGTGAGCAAATCCGAGGCCTTTCCGTTGGGCTTGGACCCCACGAACCGTCGCGAAGCCATCGAACGGATGAGCCCGGAAGAACTGAAGCAGGCTGTGGATCGCCTACGCCCCCTCCTGGAAACTGGATTTTTCTCGGAGCACCCCTCGTTTTCCGAATTTCTTTCCCAGGCCTAAGCATGTCTACCCGGATTTTCGGTCTCATGCTCGTACGCAATGACGACCGCTTCGTCGCCTGTGCTTTGCGAAATATGCTGCCGCTCTGTGATGAGGTTCTGGTTCAGTTGCATGATCCTCAGGACCACACCGCAGAGGAGGTGCGTCGGGTGCAACAAGAAGCACATGCCTGCCCCATCCGCGTGGAAGCCATTGCCGGCCCGGAACACAGTCATCAAGCGATTGAAGAGCTCGCGGGAACGGACACCTGGATTTTTGCGGTGGATGGGGATGAAATTTACGATCCAGCAGGCCTTCGTCGCCTACGCGAAGAACTCCTGTCTGGAAGCTATGATGCCTACTGGCAACTCTTTGGACATGTACTCCACGTACAGGATTGGAATCCGGAACAGCAGGAAGTGGACGGCTTTCCCTGCCCTCCGGCGCGGCCCATGACCAAGCTCTACAATTTTTCCAGACTGCAGTCCTGGACAGGCTGTTCAGAGCGTCTGCATGGGGGAACTCCGGTATACCTGGATGGCGTGGACCCCGAACAGGACCGCTATCTGTTTTACAAACATGGTCCCATGCAAGAGAGTCCCTTCCGTTGTCTTCATTTGGTGTTTTTGAAGCGTAGCAGTCTCAAACTCAGTGGCCGTCATCGCCCCACCCCCACGGAAACCTGGCAACGCGAACAATTAGGCCCTTGGGGAAGACTGAAATTCCGAGTGTATCAGGAGTGGCGGGTTCTGCGTGGACGCAGTGGCAAAGACAACGCCTACCGACAAGGCCGTCCGGAAAAATGGGACACCCGTCCATTTCAGCTGGAAGAAGCACGCTTTTGAAGAATCACCGCAGTTCGCGTGAGTTCTGAGTTGAGGCACCTGCCCCAGCGGTTATGACGAATCCATGATCCCCAAACCCATCGCCCAACGCTATCTGGAACGCCTTCGACGCTGGACCATAAATCAGGCCCGTCGCCGCTTTCCTGAATTGCGTCCACGCAATGCCTCCAATGCGGTGTTGCGAGAAATTTGTCCTTTATTTCAGGGGCATGTGGTCAATGTGTCCGGCTTTATGGATGAGGACAAAGAAGGCGGGCACTATAAAGACTATTTCCCCAATGCCGCCTCCTACACCATTACCAATTATGCGGGTTCGGCCGAAGTGGGTGACGGCGCCCCGGGCTCCATTTATTTTGATCTGGTCGGTCCAGCCATGACCGAAATGGACAAGCGCTTTGATACCGCGATCTGCCATACCGTGCTCGAGCATATTCAGGATATTCCCGCAGCCTTTGCCAACCTCTCCTTTATCACCAAGGAAACCCTCATCATTGTGGTTCCCTTTGTGCAGGATGAGCATTACTCCCCCGGAATTTTCGGCGATTACTGGCGATACACCCCTCTGGGTTTAAAGGAACTCTATGCCCAGCATGGCTTTGAGATGAAATACCTTTATGCCAACGACACCCCCTGGTACCCCGTGTACCTCACGGCGGTGGGGGTACGCCCGGGCGTGGAGATCGAAGGCCTGCCTCCCTCTCCCTGGACAGAGGAAAGCCGTATCGCCCGTGACACCTTTGTGTTTGAGGGATCGGCCTGGTAAATAACGGATGTCCCCTTCAGTCACGGTCTTCCACCAGCGCACGCCTACCAACGTCGCCGCCTTTGAACAACTGTCTTCCGGAGAGGCGGATATCGATCGCCTACCTGCTCTGAGGCCTTTGGCGGAACTGGGCTGGAAGGTGCATTGCAACTTAGCAAAAGAACCCGGTCCGATCCTGCATCAAATCGGTGACCGGTTTGCCACGCTTCTCAATCAACGTGGGGCGCTGGGTGGAGATGTAAGCAGCGCGCTTGCCAACCTGACTCAGGCAAATGGCTCGGATGTGATCTGGTCCACGGTCGACACGCTCGGAATCCCTCTGGCGAGGATGAAAAAGCTGGGCCTTCTCCGCAAACCTCTGCTCTACAGTAGCATAGGCCTCCCTGAACGTCTGCAACGCATGCAGGATGCCCGTCAACGCCAGCGCCTGCTCAAGCGACTGGAAGTCTGCGACCGGATCCTCTGTTACGGATGGGCAGAGGCAGAGCAGCTTCGAGAATGGCTGCCCGCCCAGGCTCATCGCATTCACTTTATTCCCTACACGGTCGATCCTGAAATTTGGAAGCCTCTGGATCTCGAAAAAGAGGTCGATGTGGTCTCCGTAGGTTTTGATGTACAACGGGATTATGCCCTCCTCCGCGATGTGGCACGGCAACTTCCCGATCTACGTTTCCGGATCTACAGTCACCCGGGTCTCGCACAAGAGTTGGGGGAGATTCCGGCCAATCTGGAATGCTGCGGACCCGTTCCTTTGGAACAGGTCGCCCGGGTCTATGCCTCTGCCAAGGTAGTAGCTCTCCCAGTGAAGGAAAACAGTTACTCGGGGGGAACCACCACCCTGCTACAAGCCTTATCCATGAGCTGCGCCGTTGTGGTCAGCGAAAGTGGCGCCATACGGGAGGGCTATGGTCTTCAGGATCAGGAACTCTGTTCCCTGGCAGCCCCCGGAGATGTACAGGGCTTTGCCCAGGCACTTCGGGAACTCCTGGCTGACGAAAGACTGGGTAAGGAACGGGGACGAAGAGCACGGGTCTGGGTTCAGCAACATCTATGCAGACAGCTCTGGGTGGATCAAATTGATCAGCATTTACGCAGTTGTATTCTGAGCTAGTCCGCAGCATGGATTTGCCGCGAGGACAGGGATCATGGATGTGTGTATAAGCGGAGCATGCTGCCGAAAATACGCAGGTTCGCCTTCAAGGCATTCCCCAACCTGGGAAGATCCTCGCGATCATGGATTTCGACCGGAAAGGTTTCGATGCGGTAGCTCTCTTTGTTACGGCAGGCATATCGAAGCAGGTCAGCACCATAGGCCCCGGCCCGATCCAAATATCCGGCTTCCTCATACACTCGTCGATGATAGCCTTTCAGGCCGCAAAGTGGATCGCCCACGCCATACAGACAGCGAAAGCTCCACGCAAACAAGCGCTCGCTGATCCGGGGTCTGGAGGGGCGAATCCCTACAACCACATCTGCGCCTTTGCGGAAATGTTGAATCGCGGTCTCTAGATTTTTGGGATCATGCTGCCCATCCGCATCAAAGGTAAAAATCCCATCCGCTCCCCGGGCAACGGCCTCCCGAAATCCGCTTTCCAAGGCGCCTACATAGCCTCGGTTTTCGGCATGAGTATAGATCTCAGCCCCCGCAGCAAGAGCCTCTGGCTCCGAATCATCGGTTGAGGCGTCATTTACGACCAGCACGCTTCCCAAATGACGCACAGAGCGAACCACATCTCCGATGGTGTTTGCCTCATTCCAGCAAGGAATCACGATATAAAGCTGTTCGCGTTGCATGAGCGCTTCAGTCCTCCAGATCTTCGAGATCCTGCCAACGCAGAATCTCACCCGCCGGCAAATCCTTCCGCAGTCGTTTCCCGGCAAGCGCAGCTAGTCCCGAAGCCGGAATCGCATCCACCGGACAGGGTCGAAGCACGGTGACATCCTCTGGCGTGAGACAGCTGCCGGCGCTTAATGCGGTAGCGGCTCTCACCGCCCGGCGTTGTACGACCACGGTTTCCCGTTCGTTGGCTTCGACGACTTTCCGCCCCGTACCCAGTGCCCGCTCCAGCTCCCGGGTCCGATCCACCATGTCACGCCAGGTCTGGGGGTTCATTGCAAATCGATGATCCGGTCCAACCCGGTTGTTGTCATCCGTAAAATGTTTCTCAATCACCCTGGCGCCCAACGCGACGGCGCCCAGCACGGTTGCATGTCCCGGGGTATGATCGCTCAAGCCGAGAATCATTCCAGGATACATCTCGGCATAGGTCTTCAACACATTCAGTTGGATGTAATGAAAGTTCTCCAGGGAAGCCGTATAGTTTGTGTTGCACTGCATGAGCACCACCTCCCCCGTTTGCTCTAACATCAGATCGGTCGCAACCTGTACTTCCTGCAGGTTGGAGGCGCCACTGGCCAACAGCACGGGTTTCCCTTTGCTGCACATATGTTGGATAATCTCCAACCAGGTGATATCTCCGGAGCCGATTTTATAGGCCGCAACATAGGGATCCACCGCATCCACCAGCTCAAGGGAATAGGGACTGGTGAAAAAGGTAATCTTCGCTTGCCGACAGGTCTCCACCAGGGTTTCAGTCCACTCCAGATTGACGGAAGCGGCCTGATAAACCTCAAACACACTTTTCTCCCAATTCTCCTGATGAGACATCCCCGTTTTCAAACTGCGAAACCCGTGGTCACTGACAATGCTTTCAGCTTGAAAGTGTTGAAATTTTGCAGCGTCAGCCCCCGCTTCCGCAGCTTTCCAGATCAAATCTTTTGCCCGCTCGAGGTCGCCATCGTGATTGGCCGCAATATCGGCAATAAAATAGGTTGGATGCTGCAGACCGATCGCCTGTCCGGCAATGTTGATTTCGCGTTCAATGTTCATATGGCTCTCCATTCCTGAGTCAGTCGCTCCACAATATGCTCTAAGGTTGGCAGGGAATATCCCAGCAGGTTCTCGGCGGGCCGGACATCCAATCCACAACAGGAAGGGCGCTGCACAGCCAGACTCGAAACCGAACCCGAAACGGCCCGGCTCAGATCCCGCCCCAGGGAAGCGGCAACCGCACGGACAAACTGTTCTTTCGAAAACACGTTCGAACTCGATAGATTGAGAAGACCTGTCGCTCCTTGTTGAATCAGCTGCAGCAAGGCCTGCGAAAAATGGTACACATCGATGCTGGAAACATAGGCATCCTGAAACAGGGTCATCTGCGCATCTTCTTCCACAGCCGCATAGGCCCATTCAGCAAAAGTCCGGCCATCCCGATTCCGGAAGCCCACCAGGTTACAGCGCAGGATCAGCGCATCTGGATGCAACATCGCTTGATGCTCTCCGGCATATTTACTTCGGGCATATTCATTCAGAAGCGTAATCGGATCCCCAACGGCCTGTGCACGGGAAGCTCCTGAGTTGTAGTAGTGATCTGTAGAAATCTGAACAAAGCCCATAGCGGCATCGCGGCAACACTCGGCCATGACCCCAACGGCACGGGCATTAACCTGCCAGGCAGCCAAAGGATCTTCTTCGCAGAGTGCAATGTTGACCAGGGCGGCACAATTTACCAGCACATCCGCCCCGCTGGACTGGATCCGTTCACGTAAGGCCGCATCTTCCTTCAGATCCAGATGAATGTCGGCATGAGACCTCGCAACTCGAATGACATCATGCCCGGCCTCCAGAGCACCACGGCAGAGGGCCTGCCCCAACATCCCTGTACTCCCTATGACCAGAAGCTTCATGCGTGCCATACCTTATAAATCTGCTCCGCCACCGCCCAGTCTTCTTCCGTATCGATATCCACGACCTTGCGGCGATCCAACAGAAAGGGAATCGCTCCGGCGGGCATCAGGCGGGGATTCTGGCGGAATGCCTCGCAGGGAAAAAAGTAAAACTGCCCGGCATCATGATAGGCTTCTTCCAAGTCCTGGGAACGGGTGAGTTCATGTTCAGGCCAATTCCAGGAAAGATCCCCCTCGGGGTTCATCCGAACGCTACGCTGAATGGGATAGGGAAAGTGGCAGACACTCAGCAATGCCGGAGCCTCACGTCGCTCCCGTTCTGCTGCAGCCTCTTGTAAAAGCTCCGGCGTGACAAACACCGCAGTAGGATAGAGGCAACAGAGGGATTCCCAGTAGCTGTCTTGCTCCGCATACCAGTCGAGAGCATGCACGAGCACTTCCGCAGTGCTCGCCGTGTCATTGGCAATATCGGCAGGGCGTACAAAGGGAACCTCAGCGCCGGCAGCCCGCGCAACCGCAGCAATCTGTTCATCATCTGTACTGACCAGCACCTGGTCAAAGACCCCACTATTCCGGGCACTGCGAATGGCATATTCCAGGATGGGCTTTCCAAGAAAAGGACGAATATTTTTTCCGGGAATGCGTTTACTCCCGCCTCGGGCCGGAATAACGGCCAGCGCCCCCTGCCCCTTGGGTTGAGATGATCTTGCAGACATCAGACGGTGAAATCAGGATCGACGTGTTGCTGAATGAGTTCGCGGATTTCCTCCACACTCAGAAATTCTTCATTCGAAGCCGAATTGTAAGTGAATCCCGCTTCGACAGCTTCCGCCCCGACCTCCTTCAGGTAGGCCTCCTTGTTTCGAAAATCTGTGGGCAGAATGACATAATATTTACCAATCTGATAGGTGCTGAACGAATCAGAGGCGGTGATCATTTCCTCATGAATCTTTTCTCCAGGGCGAATTCCGATGACCGGTTTTTCGCATTCCGGCCCAATCGCTTCCGCCAGATCCGTAATCCGATAAGAAGGAATACGTGGGACAAACAACTCGCCTCCACGTGCGTGCTCCAGAGCATGCAGAACCATGTCCACGCCGCCCTCAATGGGAATATTGAAGCGGGTCATGTTGGGATCGGTGATATGGAGCACCCCACTGCTCCGCTGTTTCAGGAAATACGGGATCACCGAGCCATTGGAGCCCATGACATTTCCATAACGCACCACAGAAAAACGCAGATCCCGTTTGCCCACGATGTTGTTCGCAGCAATAAACAGCTTATCGGAGGTCAACTTCGTCGCACCATAGAGGTTGATGGGTGCACAAGCTTTATCCGTAGACAGAGCTACCACGCGGCTTACATTGCAGGCGAGACAGGCTTTGATCACGTTTTCAGCTCCCCCGATATTCGTTTTCACACATTCATCGGGGTTATACTCTGCAATGGGCACATGTTTCATGGCCGCAGCGTGAATCACGCAATCTACATCATCGAGTGCCCGGGTTAAGCGCTCTAAATCCCGGACATCACCGATGAAAAAGCGAATTTGGGGAAAACGATCCTTGGGATAGGACTGGGCCATCTGAAACTGTTTTTGTTCATCCCTGGAATAGATGATCACCCGCCTGACCTCCGGATAGCTTTCCAGGATCGATTTGGTCAAGGCCTGTCCAAGTGTACCAGTGCCGCCGGTGATAAGGATCGATTTATTTTTCAGCATGCCCTTGGCGATAGCAAAACAAAGCTAAGGAACAAGTAAACAGTCGAGGACATGCAGTCCGGAATCCATCCCTGTGATGGAGAAAGACTGTGGCGCTGAGCCAACCCACCCTGCTTCTGCTGATGTTCAGAACGCTTCTACAAGCAGATGGCAAGATTCTGAAACCCCGACTGAACTATTGCCGAGAGAGCGGAATCCAGATACGGGTACAGCGAAATTCCTTCGACAGCCACGCATCCATAAGGTTGCGAGCTCCGTATACCCAGCGTTCATCCCTACCCGCCCCCTTTTAATCGCTCTTTTCCGCATCTCTTCCTGAGAAGGAACTCCTCAGCGTCTGACATGTTTTTTAACAGCTTCGCCTTTTTCGCCTTTTTGATTCTCTTTCTGGGAATCTATGCGCTGCTCCCCCGTAAAGCGCAGAATACCTGGATCCTGATCGCGAGTTATTTCTTTTATGGCTGTTGGGATTTCCGTTTCCTCAGCCTGATCGCCTTTTCCACGGTGATCGATTATGCCGCCGGTTTGGCCATTGAACGGGAACAGGAAACCAGGAAGCGGAAAGCCTGGCTCTTGCTCAGTCTCTGCGTGAATCTGGGCTTGCTGGGCATCTTCAAATATCTGGGCTTCTTCGTGGATTCCGCCGCGGCACTCCTGGCTCCCCTGTTCCCGGAGAGCAGTCTGGAAGCGGGCCTGAATATCGTCCTGCCGGTGGGCATTTCCTTCTACACCTTCCAAACCATGAGCTACAGCCTGGATATCTATCGCGGCCAGCTCAAACCCACCCGGAACTTCATTGATTTCGCCGCTTTCGTGTCCTTCTTTCCGCAACTGGTGGCTGGCCCCATTGAGCGCGCCTCCCATCTTCTGCCTCAGATTCAACAAAAGCGGCAGGTGAACAGCGATGATATCCGCATGGGAAGTTTTCTGCTCTTTTACGGACTCTTTCAAAAAACCGTGGTGGCGGACAATCTCGCCGCGCTGGCCGACGCCGGCTTCCGTAACCCGGACAAGGGTCCGCTGACCCTGCTGGCCATCTATGCCTTTGCTTTTCAGATTTTCGCCGATTTTGACGGCTATTCCAACATGGCCCGTGGCATGGCCCGGCTCATGGGCTTTCGTCTAACCCATAACTTCCATGCCCCCTATTTCGCCGTCTCCCCCAGCGAGTTCTGGAAACGCTGGCATATCAGTCTCTCTACCTGGCTGCGGGATTATCTCTACATTCCCCTGGGAGGGAACCGCAAAGGGCCCCGCCGTACCCAGATCAACCTCATGCTCACCATGCTGCTGGGGGGCCTCTGGCATGGAGCCGCCTGGACCTTTGTCATCTGGGGAGCTCTGCATGGCGCTTTGCTGATGTGCTGGCCCCGCAGCCAAAAAAGCCAGGCTCTGTGGGTCCAATGGCTGCAGCGCATTCTGCTCTTTCATCTGGTTTGTCTGGGCTGGGTCTTTTTCCGGGCCGAAAGCCTGAACGAGGCTCTGGAACTCCTTGGACATCTGGGCAGTCGCTGGGGAGAGCTCTGGAGTCCGGAAAGCCGTATGGCCTGGAAACAGCTTTTCCTGTTCAGCTCCGTACCCATAGCCTATCAGGCCCTGCAATATTTCCGGAATCAGGTGGATCCGGCCCGCAGCTGGCCTTTGCCCGCCCGAATTGCCCTGTACGTCTTTTTCTTTTATGCCATAGCCATCTTCGGTGTCAGTCATGCCCAGTCCTTCCTCTATTTTCAGTTCTAAGCTGTTCGGCAATGCCGGTCTCTGGGCCCTGTTGATTGTACTGCTGCTCGAAGGGATGCAGCAGGGGCCCCTGCGTCGTCGCTATGCCAGTCACGAGGTGGATCAGCGGGTACGTGAACTGGATGCCGAATTTCCAGCGCCTCCCGTGTTATTGCTGGGGGATTCCGTAGGGAATAATTGGTTTCAAGCTTTTCGTCGGCAGCCTCCAGGGCGATTTGCTGATTTCTCTACCAATCAGGCCATCGAAATGACTGGGCAGTACTTTATGCTGAACCGCTATCTTGATCAGCACGAAGCTCCGGAACTTCTGGTGCTGATGGCAGGACGTCCTTTCTACGGTGATCTGAAACAGGTATTCACCGAAAATTTTGTGCTACGGGTATTCACCCGCTTTCAGGAAATCTTCTGGATCGGCAGCCACAGCCTGGATCCATCGCTGCTTCTCAAGGGATTGGCCTATAAAAGCTCGCCAAGCTTCCGCTACCGCGTGCAATTGCAACAACAGCTGCTCGGAACCTCGCAGGTGGATGCCTACAGCGGTCAGGTCCGGAATGCTGTGATCACGGAAGCAAAAGCTCAGCCCTGGTCTCTGGCCTATCTCCTGCAGAATCAGTGGCGGCAGATCCGCGGGCAGGAAGCTTCGGAAACGAGTTGGATCAGCTTGCTGGAGCGCTGCCGGGAAGAAGGCATAGATGTCATTTTTCTACCCAGCCCCACCCGGGAACAGGGCCGTCCGCAAATCGAGAAAAGCCTCCGCGATGTCGGGGCCTATCAGGCAGAATATCCTCAGCTGCAGCTGTGGCCGGAGAGCGGGCAGACCTATCCCGATGACTGGTTTTGGGACGGCACCCACTTAGGTGGCAAAGGATTGGAAGGCGTTCGCCCCCTGCAGCAGGAGATCGCCCGGAAGCTACTTCAGGCAGCCTTAGAAAAAGAATCCCTGAAGGCGAATGGAGATCTCCCCATAGACCGCTACTGGTTACGCAAAGAGCTCGAGATGCCCCTCCCCCTGAGCATAGAGGGACTCTATCCCCTGGAATGGCATGGCACCCAGCCCTTCAGCTGGGGAAAACCCCGCATCCGTATTCAATGGAAGAACCCTGCAAGCCATCTGCAGTTACAGCTGGCCGAGATTTCTCCGGAGATCACCCTGAGACTTCATTACGGGGAGGAACTCCGAGAAGAAGTGCTTTCTCCTGGGACACAGCGGCTGAACATTCCGCTGGATGCTTCGGTGACTGAACTTCTCTTGGAGACCGATGGCTGGGTGCCGGGTGGAGGAGATCCGCGAAAGCTCGGCTTCGCCCTGGAAGGGATCAGGCTGGATCCTTAGCAAAACGCTTGGAGAGCGCTTCGATGTTTTCATTGCGCCCATAGAGGACCAAGCGGTCTTCCGGATCGATGCGATAATCCCCCGCTGGCACACCAATATAGCGCTCATGGGCGCATACAATGCCCAGAACGAGTAGTCCGTCCCGGGTGAGGCACAGCTCCGCCAGGCTGTTTCCTGCCAATCCGGGGTTTTCGCTCACCGGTACTTCGGAGACCTCGTAATCCTCCATCACCGTCATAATGCGCTCAAAATTCATGGGTTTGATGCGGGTAAAACGGCCGAGGAACCAGATGATAATTTTCTCCAGCAGGCGGTCCAGGCGTTTGCTCTGTTTGACCAAATAGAGCAGAATCAGACCAATCACCAGGAACACAAAGGAGCGCCAGCCCTCGATCATCTGTTGACCGGAAAAGCCGAGAATCACCGAAGACACCGCGGTCACAAAGCCCGCATTACCCAGCAGGATCAGCGACATAATGATACTTCGGCGAAGGGGATGTTTGACCACCGATTCCGATTCACTGGTGGTAAAACCCGCTCCGGAAAACGCGGATCGGGCCTGAAACTGCGCTTTGACCCGCGGCATGCCCGTCTGGGTCAAGGCAATCGCTCCGACCTTGGTGATAAACATGGACAGAGCGACAACAAAAATAAAGGTGAGGATACCAAACATGAGCGTGGTCCGGCAGTCCCTGCCGGATAGAATGCAGAACCGTAGTCCGGCAGT
>DIYK01000104.1:0-107895 GCA_002429005.1 Verrucomicrobia bacterium UBA6056 | reverse complement strand
TCCCTGCCGGATACCATGCAGAAACGCAAACATCAACATCTCAACCGATTTCCGACAGTCCCTGCCGGACAGAATCCAAAGCAATTTTCTACACCTCCGCCGATTTCCGGCAGGGACTGCCGGACAGAATCCAAAGTAATTTTCTACACCTCCGCCGATTTCCGGCAGGGACTGCCGGACTACAGTCCGCACTCAAAAAATGGGTTGCTTCACCCCCTCTCCTGACACATAGATAGGGAATGGATGAACTTAGTACATCAGGCTCTGTGCCCCTGAAAGTGTGGTTGCCGGAGTTTCCTTTTGTCCCCATCAACCCACTGGCTTCAGAAAAGCCCTTTTATTGCTGGAGCCAAAGCGCCTCCCTCTCTGGGGGCTTGGCGGGTTTGGGCCCGGCTGCGGGCTGGGAACTGGACCCCGGTCTTCCTGCAGCCATTCATTTGGAAGATTTACAGTGGTTGAATTGTGGCTTTCGAATGAGCTTTGGCAAAGATCGGCAAGCCCTGTGGTTACAGGTGTCGGAACAGCTATGGCTGGCCTCCCTGCCTCTGGAATCCACCCCCACCTTGTTTGCCCCTGGACTGAAACTGGAGACGGCCTCCGGCTTACAGCGTCTGGAACTGCCTACAGGCAGCTTGGAGCTGCGCATGGAACGCAAAGACCATGCGCTGCATCTTCGCCTGAGTTATGGAGAAGTGGAGCTCCCGGAAGAAGAGGCTGACCTGGAAGCGCTCTGGGATGAAGCTCTCGAACGCCGCTCTCACTGGAATCCTGAACTGATTCCCGCGGGAGAGGAAGAGCTGCGCACCCGCATCAGCATGGAACGTCTGCACGCCGAATGTGTTGGTCCCCTGCCCTTAAAATCCTTGTGGCTGCTCTTGCCAGCTCTGGCGTTATTTTCTCCCGAAGAAGCCGCAGAGCTATTTGACCGGGCCCTGCAAGGGGAACACACCTGGCCCTATGCCGCTCAGTGTCTAAACGCATTCCCAGAGACTCTCCGAAGCCCGGAACGGATTGCCAGGCTCAAAGAACGCTTACAGCCACGCCTCATGCCCCTCCTTGATGATCCTCAACTCCCGCAATGGGAGGAAGAGGCGGATTCCTTAAGTCCGGATATCTATGATCCTTCCCTACGCATGGTGGAACGGGGGGCGCTGTTATTGGCGGAAGCGGAAACTCTGGCGGAGCTCAGCCAGGATCCCGCTCTCTTTCAACAGGAACGCAAGCGCCTGCTTTCTCTGTTGATGGAAGACCACTGGTCCAGCGAACGAAGGATCTTCCTCGACCATAGTGGCGAAGGCACTCCTGTGCGCCGGATGACCTTTGGGACCCTACTGCCTTTATTGAGCAGTGCCCTTCCCAACGAGCAGCGTCGCTCCCTCTTGCGTCAACTGCAGCCGGGCGCGACGCTGTTCTCCAGCTACGGTTTGCAGGCCTGGCAGCCTCTGGAAAACGACTCACAGCCCCCGCTGCGTTCTGCTGAAGAACAACTGCTGTTACTGCCGCTCTTCCATCAGGGTCATGGAGATGCTCTCAGTCCTTTGTACACGGCATGGCAGGATACCCTCCGTCAGCAACCCATCTTGCTGAGTCCCGGGGCCTCGGCCCTGTGGCTTCGCTGTCTGCCGCTGCGGCGAAATATGAGTAGTGATCTGGGGCGATATCCAGCCTGGGTGCGCTTTCTGGAACGGAATCGAAATACCGTTGTGGGCGCAGCTGCAGCCCTCATTCTGATCATTCCAGCCATCATTGGCTTCAGCTTTACCCGCACCGCCTCCATGAGCATGAGGCAGCAGCAGGACCGCATCGGCTTTGGCAACACCCTCTATGAGTTGGGACGTTTCGAAGAAGCCGAACAGGTCTACAGCGAGCTCATTGACGGGGCCGAGAATGAAAGCTCCATGCCGGCCTTCCTGCTGAGGCGTGGCAATGCACGCTTCCGCCTGGAACGCTACCAGCAAGCCCTGGATGACTACCAGGAAGCTGAATCCATGGATGCAGATGAAAACTTTCCGGAAGCCCGCTGGAATCAAGCCCAGTGCCTGATCCAATTAGGCAGGAACCGCGAAGCTCTGGCTCTGTTGGAAACCTACCTCGAAGACTTTGGCCCCCGTCTCCCCGGACAGGAGCGACGGATTCGAAACGCGATCGCGTTACTGGCACAATGAAAGCGCTGCTCCTGTTTATCCTATGCCTGAGTTGCAGCGGTTGCTTCCGCCCGGAACTGCGGGAACTGGAAGTGGTCTACGCCGAAAAGACGCCACAAGAGCTCACACCCCTGCGGGAGGCCCTGCTTCAGGAAGAAAAGATGCTTCCGGATCACAAACCCTTCTATGAATCCGTGGAACTGTTGAGCCAACCAACCCGGATTCGCATACGCTATTACAGTTCCCGTTTGGCCCAGAAAAACATCGAACAAAAACTGATTGACGCGGGCTTTCCGCCCTCGGAATCATGATCGAGCGCTACATCACCATGTTCTGTCAGGCCATGCAGGCAGAACGGGGCCTGTCTCCGGAAACCGTCAAAGCGTACCGCTATGACCTCGAAGCCTTTCGAAAAGCACTGGATGAGGCGGATCAACAGGATCCGTCCCGCATTCGACGCGATCAACTGACCCGCTTTCTCCTGAACAGTCGGAATGAGGGACTCAAACCCAGCTCCGTAGCCCGGCGGTTGGTGTCACTGAAGATGTTCTTCCGCTTTCTCAATGCCGAAGGCATGCTGAAACAGGATGTAGGCGAAAGTCTTGATTCCCCGAAATTATGGCGCCAGCTGCCGGAAATGCTGTCCCCGGAGCAGATTGACCGCTTACTCAAAGCTCCGGATCCATCCACGCCCCATGGACAAAGAGACCGCTGTCTGTTGGAATTGATGTACGCCTGTGGCTTGCGTGTTTCAGAGTTGGTGACTCTGCGCTTGGACAGTCTGCACTTAGACGATGGCTACATCCGGGTTACCGGAAAAGGCCGCAAAGAGCGCCTTATCCCGATCGCAAGACCAACAGCCAGGCATGTAGAACAGTATCTGGACTCCGTCCGCCCCCAATTACTGGCTGGAGCAGACCCGGGCACGCTCTTTCTCTCCGTACGCGGACGGCCCCTCACCCGGGCTCGAATCTGGCAGATTCTCAAAGCCCTGGCCGTAAAAGCCAATTTGCCCCAGGACCTTCATCCACATACCCTTCGCCACAGTTTCGCCTCGCATTTACTCTCCCGAGGGGCCCCTCTGCGCAGTATTCAGGAAATGCTCGGGCACGCAGATATCAGCACCACCCAAATTTACACCCACGTAGATCAGCAACGTTTGCAGCGAATTCACCAGCAATTTCACCCCCGGGCCTAAAGCTCATCTTTTCCTCACTTTGGGGCTTGATCTTCGCTCCAAAATCCATACCTATCTCCACCTCATCGGAGCGTGGCTCAGCCTGGTAGAGCACTTGCATGGGGTGCAAGGGGTCGCACGTTCGAATCGTGTCGCTCCGACCATTTTACCCTTTCCCACTCGGGAAAGGGTTTTTTTGGGTCTACGCAATTCGACCTTTTCTGTTGCCAATGAGCTATACCGTTTCGATTGACATGAAACCCCGTTACAACAAAGGTGGGAGTATGATTCATGTTGTATTTATGTCCAATTCCGGTGAACAGGCCGCAGGAAACGTTTTATCTTCGAATTTGTCCTCGAAACGGTCCTAATGAGTATCGCAGTGATTACCGGGTCCGCAGGACTGATCGGGGCGGAAGCTGCAAGAGAATTTTGCAGCCAAGGTATGAAGGTTATCGGGATCGATAACGATATGAGGGCATCCTTCTTCGGTCCAGAGTCTAGCACCGCTGCAGAGGCACAGCTGTTGCAAGAGATCAAAGGCTACCGGCATATGGATGTGGATATCCGGGACCGGGAGAGAATTCTTTCGTTATTTTCTGATCTAAATTCTGAAATCTCCTTAGTGATTCACACCGCAGGCCAACCCTCCCATGACTGGGCCGCACGTGCACCTTTTGTCGATTTCGACATCAATGCAACAGGGACCCTGAATCTTCTGGAAGCAACCCGGCTTTATGCTCCGGATGCTGTATTTCTGTTTACATCTACGAACAAAGTGTATGGGGATCGCCCTAACTCCCTTCCTCTGGTAGAACAGGAAACCCGCTGGGAGATCGAGGCCGGCCACGAGTATGAGCAGGGAATCCCTGAAGGGATGTCCATCGACAGGACGCTTCATTCACTTTTCGGCAGCTCCAAAGTAGCTGCGGACATTATGGTTCAGGAATATGGAAGATATTTTGGGTTGCGTACGGCTTGCTTCCGGGGAGGTTGCCTGACGGGGCCACAACATGCAGGAGCTGAGCTGCACGGCTTCCTCTCCTATCTTGTCAGAGCCGTGCTGGAAAAACGACCCTACACCATCTACGGGTATCAAGGAAAACAGGTCAGGGATAATATCCATTGTTCAGATTTAATCTCGGCCTTTTCCTGTTTCTACCACAAGCCACGCTGCGGAGAAGTCTACAACATCGGCGGAGGCCGTTTCAGCAATTGCTCCATGCAGGAGGCCATTCACCTGATACAAGAGTTGAGTGGGAATGAACTCGACGTCCAGTATTCCGAAACCGCCCGTACCGGGGACCATAAATGGTATATCAGCGACCTGAGTCGCTTTCAAACTCATTACCCGGACTGGTCTATCCAACGAAACATTTCAGATATTCTTCAGGAAATGGTCCAGGTTCAACGGGAATCCCTCTGCACGAGAAATGGATAACAAGGCTCTTTTTTCACTGATGCAGGAGAATTCCTGCACGTACCGACTCCCGGTCTAAGGTCCATGAAGCAGAAACGTGTATTAACTCCATCCTCTCCCTGGTGGGAATTAAATACAAGCGAACTGATCGCATCTCGAGAACTCATCTGGTTTCTGTTCCGTCGTGACTTCCTTTCCGACTATAAACAGACGGTTGCCGGCCCCTTATGGTTTCTGATTCAACCTCTGGGTGCCACCATCATTTTCACCATCATCTTCGGTAATTTTGCAGGGCTGGATACTCAAGGTATGCCCCCATTCTTGTTTTACCATGCAGGACTCTTGCAGTGGACCTTCCTACAAGGAGTCGTTTCCGGATGCAGCGGATGCCTTTTTAAACAAGCTGGTCTTTATCGGAAAATCTATTTCCCAAGGTTGGTCGCTCCCTTGGTGGAACTGTTAAATCAACTGTGGAAATTACTCTTAAATCTATTCATTTTCTCGATATTTTATTTTTATTTTCTGCTGGTGAGTGACGCCGCACTTGAACCTGGACCTGAAATCTTTCTTCTGCCAGGGCTATTTCTACTAACTGCACTGCTGGCCTCCGGGATAGGCATGTTTCTCTGCGCCCTGTCTATAAAGTACCGAGACATCAAGTTCATCCTTCCTTTAGCTCTGCAGTTCTGGATGTTTCTATCACCAGTTATGTACTCCAATCAATTGATCCAGGGACCGCTCGAACCCCTGTTTGCCCTTAATCCTATGTTCAGCATCCTTTCAGCCACCCGTGTGGCCTTTACCGGCCAAGGAGTTCTGAATATCCGTGCGCTGCTGCATGCCACAGGCATCTCGTTTGGGCTATTTACACTTGGGTTGGCCGCCTTTCAGAAAGCTCAGCAAAACTTTATTGATAGGATATGAGCAAGGCAGCCTCTCCACCAGATTTGGCGATCCGCGTATGTGGTCTCTCGAAACGATATGAGTTAGGGAGCTTTAATGGTTGGAGCTTCCTTCAAGATGTTCGCAGGCTTTTTCAACCTACTCCGACTCAAAACCGAGAAGCGTCTTCGGAAGAATTCTTTGCCTTGCAGGACATTGATTTTGAGGTTCGTAGGGGTGAAGTCTTTGGGATCCTTGGGCACAATGGCTCCGGGAAATCCACCTTGCTGAAAATCCTGGCCCAAATCACCAAGCCAACCCAGGGCTATGTCGAAATCGACCCTCAGGTTTGCGCAATGCTGGAACTTGGAAGCGGATTTCATCCCGAATTAACCGGACGGGAGAATGTATACCTTTACGGCTCCATCCTGGGGTTAAAACGAGTAGAGATTGACAGCGAATTGGATGAAATAATTGCGTTCGCGGATATTGGAGGTTTTCTGGACACCCCTGTAAAACGATATTCCAGCGGCATGTTTGTTCGCCTAGCCTTTTCTGTCATGACCCAGTTAATGGGGGATATTATGCTGGTGGATGAAGTGCTTTCAGTTGGGGATGCTGATTTCCAGAGGCGATCCCTGGCAAAAATGGATGAGTCTTGCAAACGGGGAAAAACCATCGTTCTGGTCAGCCACAGTTTGTTTCACTTGGAACAGATCTGTGACAGGATTCTCTGGCTGGATCATGGCCGCATTCGGAAGATAGGCAGCTTCAGTGAAGTCGCCTCAGAATACCTGTTTAGAGAAGATCTCGCTCATGGATATGTAGAATTTCCGGAACAAGCTGGAAATGAAGCCCACCTGATTTCAGCGTATGTTCAACAAGCTGGGGAAGCCACCGCCACCCTGCTTCCCGGAATTCCCATCTCTCTGTTTATTCAATATGAAGTTGAGCACTCCATCGAAGATCTACTGGTTGGCTTCAGGGTGTGGAACCCCTTGAATGTCCCCGTCCTGTCATCGGAAATGAGGGACGCTGATATAGGTACAAGCTCCCTCCGTTTAGGTCAATTAGGCCGAAAAGTGATTTCTGCTGAAATCCCAGCTCATTTACTCGGTCCCGGTCAGTATCTCGTGGAACTGGGAATCTGGTCCCCAAACGTCGAAAATCATCACCACGCCCCCAAAGCATTCACCTTCCACATTCTCAGTGCTGCAGATGTAGAGAACCCGCTTTCTGAACCGCTGCAGGAACCCCTCACATGGACACTGCATTAACCCAGACAGGATTGTATGGACAACCAGGATTATGAAGCACTAAAGCGTCTCCACGCCCTCGGAGTTCACCCGGAGTGTATCTTTGATGTGGGCGCATCGAATGGCTGTTGGTCGTTAATGGCCTCTGCTCTCTTCCCCACATCCACTTATGTGTTGTTCGAACCCCTGATCGAGATTTCCGAAAGCTATCAACCCGGAATGAAGGCCTGTCTTTTGCAGCATCCAGACTGGGATCTCCGTGCAGAAGCTCTAGGTATTTCAGAAGGAACGGTACAGCTTACCCGATTTGAAAATGAAGTAGGCAGCACGACCCTACCCCTCCAAGGCATTCAGCCAAATCAGAAAACAGTTACGGTCCCAGTTCACAGTATCGACGAATTAGTGGAGCGGAAAGAAGTTCCAATGCCCGGCCTCATAAAAATCGATACTCAGGGTTCTGAACTTACCATTCTACAAGGAGCCAGGAACACACTTCCTCACGTGGAAGTTCTATTTTTAGAGTGTTGGCTCCAGCAGGGTTATGGAGAGGGCACCCCACTTTTTCATGAGCTCATGGAGTTTCTCCAGCCCTTTGGATTCAGGCTTTGGGATTTTTGCGGCCAGTACCGGCAGGAAAATGGAATCCTTGTATCTCAGGATATGGTCTTCCTGAATGTTCGCCGTTTCAGAAACCAGGGAGTGGAATGGATTCGTCCTTGGGATTACCCATCTGAAGCGGGTTAGACGTTCAGGGCATTGCCGGTAGAGCGGCAATAATCCCTGGCAACAGCGTATAGTTCATAGGATGCGAAAAACACGACATTCCCCCAGCTGTCATCTCCTTTGGCTGGCTGACACAGTTCCGCGGTAACGTCATACGCATCCTCCAAGCCAGGCACAGCCTGGTAACGGAATACAATATGCCAGCTGTAGCCTTTCTTTCGCATCAGAGAAATCATCTGATGTAGCTGCGATTCCTCTTCTGCCGGGTGAAATACATTCCCTATTTCATAAAACTCCGCCATGACCACGGAGATCCGCTGATCCGGTAAGCTGGAGAGAATTCGCAGATCCATGCCTTCAGCATCCAGTTTCAAGACTCCGAGATCACTCGGAAGTGTTCCCTGTTGCCAGAGGCTATCCAGACGGGCAGTTCGCACTTCAATCGAGTCCGCAAGATGAAGGCCCGCAGGGAGCTCACACTTCTCCAAACGATGATATAAACTACTCTCTGCATTGGGGCACTCCTCTTCCGGCATAACCACCAAATGAAATGCATGAGGCCCATCCACATCACTGATAGCCAGGGCATGCAGAGTAAATCCAGGTTCCGAACCCAGATGTTCCCTGAGAATTCGCACAGAAGGTGGATAAGGTTCTATAGCATGTACATGATATCCTGCATCCAGGAGAGCCCGACTGAATTCTCCATGATATGCCCCCACATCTACTGCCACGGAGTGCTCCATAAACGGGAATAAGGAAGCTAATACATGTGTTTCAGGTGCATGCGCCATATGCCTGGATGCCACATGTTCTGATACCCGGAAAGAGTGTAAGGAAGCTGATGCTGAAAGGCGGCATAGTTGTGCTTCAACCTCATCCAAACGGATATGTGTACGAAGTTGATCAGCGTGAATGTTGTCCAAAAGCTGAGACAGCTGCTGCAGATGTTTCTCCAGCACCGGTAATGAATCCAACGCAGCCCCTTGCTCTCTTAACTCGGCCAACAACTCCCATTGACGGGTCTGAGCTTCCAGCAATTCAATATCATTGCTTAAAAGAGAGGTCAGCAGTTGCGTACGATGTCCACGAATTCTCATGGACAGCCGGCCTTTCAGGTCCTGAAAAAATGCTTTCAGCTTCATACTCCCTGCTCCTCAGGGGTACCCTGTACAAACAAGGACTCCCGCATAAACACAAGATCCATCTGAAAAAGTCGGCCACTCGTATGATTCCTCCATCCACCGCATTCATCGAAAACACGGAATCCTAGACCGGAAAAACGGTCAATCATTTCATGCAGTGTGCAACTCTGGGGAACCTGCCTCCACAAACTGAGTTCGACAAAACAGATATCGACCTGTTGCATAAATTTCTCGCCACCTTGCAGCGCAAGGTGCTCCGCAAACTGGAGATCTAATTTCAGCCAAAAGCGTCCCTGAAGCATAGATCCCGCGATCAGAGAATCCAGGGTAATCACAGGAACCTGAATCCGTTTATGAACACCGGTTCGCTCATCTTGAAAGGAGCTATTATACAAATCCGGACTTACATTAAAATGGACTTCACCAGACTCTGCTCCAATCGCGGCCTCAATTTTTTCGATATGCAACGAGGGATTCACTTGCCAGAGACAATATCCCCCGAGCTCATATTCTGACAACAGTGGGTCGATTAACAGATAGGACACATCCGGAAACAATTGAGCGGCAACATGGCTCCATGCCCCAGTGGAACACCCTGCATCCACAAACCAGTCCGGCTTCATGCCGGAATGCTTTAAGCGATACAGTGAACGGTAGACATCATGAAATCCATAAAATAGATCTTCTGGAACGGACGCGTCCACATGTACGGCAGGTTCTCCAGGCGCTGCAGCAAACAATTCCTCAAACCGAGCATCCGCCGGAGCTCCTTGCGACAACGAACTCCATACCCAGTCCCCCATTCCCTCAGCGCTAAAACGCTGCCCAAGGGACAAGGCTTTTTCACGATACTGCGTTTGTCTGTTTAGGGGGAACACTTGTTCTTCCAAACAACGTTCATAGGCCTTATGATCGTAATCACAACAAATACCCAGTTCATGCTCGCAAACGAATTTTGCGGCTGCGGTATCAGGATGCCCCAACACGACAACCGGTAAGTGGGCTGTAGCGATCAGAAATAAAATCCGTGAAGGCAGGCTTAGTCTGGCAACAGATTCAGCGAGGTCCTCAGGGTTGCTTAATGTTCCTGTTGGCATCACGGCATACGGGTAACGCAGCAACACCTTTTGCAACTCCTCTTCCGGCAATGGAGTACGGACGCACAAGCCTTCCTCCTGAAGGAGTTCTTTATCCACCTGCATCCAATCAAAATGCCCATAATTTTGGCAAAACCAATCCAGTTGCATGCCACTTTCCCGCAACAGTTTCCGGAGTGCCTCAAACTGAAACTCACTCCAAATGTTGCCAATAATTACCCCTTTGCGCATGCGCTGATCTGGCAGGGGCATTGTCTCACGAAGGATCAAGTTATCAGGCACGACAGGTGGAAGCGTGTAGAATTTCACATTAAACTGACGCTCATATTCAATCCTGAGCTCTCGAGAAATGGAAAAACGGAGATCTGCTTTATCTAATAGCTCACCCATCAGTGCTTTGGATATCGGTCTGTATTTCCCATAGAGACAATTATCATCCATAAGATATACACACAGGGGTACATCATAGGCATCCTTCAGGGCTAAACCTACCCAAACGTCCTGTTCATCAAATGGAATGCATAAGACTCGTTGGGGACGCAAAGCCCCTAACGTTTCAAGGACAAGCTGAAATACCTCCTTGCGAGTCAACCCAGAGAGATCCAGTCGTTGCTGCCATTGACCAAAACGTTGCCTTCCACCGTAGGTGTTTTGAGAGCGTAAGGAAAAAATTCCTTCACCTGCTTCCCCGAAGAGATGAATCAGCAAGGTCCCTGTACCATGCCGGGAAGAAACCTCGTTGTAGGTAACGACGACATCACACTCACGTTCGTCATTGGATTTAATCAGGGAATGGGTTGTCAGCTCCGTGGCTTCACGGAGGTGTTTCCGCTGTTGTTGTGCACGTTCCAATAAGGAAAACACCTCGAACTCTCTGCGGGAAACACTCATAACCACATACCAGGGTGAGTTGAGCCTAAAGAGTAGCTTATACAGATCATCACCGATCCATAACGCACTTTGTTTTCAGGAAAAGGAGAAGATGTCAGGATCTCGAGTCTTTTTTCAACGAGCTCACTCCCTTAGGTGAATCTATGAGGCTAGGTTCGATCTAAAAAAAAAGCGACCCTCTGGACAAGGGTCGCTACAAAGGTCACTAAGAACGGATCTTAGCTTTTTTTGCTGCAGGATTTGCCTTCCATCTGCTCAGAAGTTTCTTCGCCTTCTGCGCTTTCGGTGCAGCCGCTGCCGGCGTACACGGCGGAGGACAGGATTCCAGTCAACATGAACAATGCAATCATTGCTTTCATAGGTTTACTCCAATGTAGGTTTTGTTGTTTTCCTCTTCCACGTGAAGAGAAATGGGGATGTCTCGAGACGAGGCTTCAGGTGGGCAGACATTCATCGAATCCGGTCAAAACGAATGACATCGATATTGATATCTCCATCTTCACAATGCAGTTCCAGTTGGGTTTCGCCTGCAGGCAGATTCAGTGCCTGGGTGGAAAAGCCGATCCAATCCCGGTTGCTGCCGGTCGGCGTCACCGCAAAGGAGACGCGCTGCCCCGAGGCCTTGTGCAGCAGATGCAGCCGTTTTGCCCCCTGCTCTCTTCCCCGGTTCGCTGCATCCAGAACGGGTCGGTACAGCCCGGCTTCGTCCACGTGAACGGTGTAGGTCATACGGTTCCCGGCTTTGGCCCAGAGTATCCATTCCCGCTCCTCCAAGGGAAAGATCATGATACCAGAATCCGCACGGGGCCCTTTTGCTTTTGTGCCCCCACTCCAGCCCACGCCATCCCCGCCATGATCAAAGCGCTCCAAGGCTACTTCACCGGGAATCTTTGCCGGCGCTTGCAAAAATGCACCGCGGGGCCGCTTCGCCGGATCATAAATCAGCACGCGCACGGTCTCGCTCCGATATTCGGTACCTTCCTCCGTGCGGGCGATGGCAACCAGATCCTGATAGCCACTTTCCGCCGGGGTCCATTCCAGCTTCATCGCGGTATCCGGGCAACGAGCCAGTTCGGTATCCCCTGACATGAGACTCCAATTTGCAAAAGCGGGTTCGAATCGATTTCCAATGAGGTCTACGGAAAGAGGCGTATTCACCGGATGTTCCCGCCACAAAATCCGGTCCAGCCTGGGAGCGCTGCGGGCAGGTTCCGGTGGTAATTCCCCGATCACCAGTTCCAATGGAGCCGTTCGGGCATGACGTCCCGCTTGATCAACCGCTCTCAGGCGAAGAGAATACACGCCGTCTTTCGGTGGGGTCCACTCACTGCGGTAGGGAGAACCTTCCAACCGTTCAACCACCTGGCCATCCACAAGGATTTCCACGAAGTTCAGGGGAGCCGCAATCGAACTCACTTCCGCAATCACCGGTACCGTGGCCCCCGACGCATAGGCCGCCCAGTCCCCTCCAGGAGAGCGCAGGTTCAACCGGGGACGACGTTGTCTGGGGGACAACATGGCCTGTACACTGGGGCGTTCTTCCTTGCGGGCCAATTCAATGGCTTCCGTGGCCGCTGTCCAGGCCCAGGCCTGTAAGCGGGTGGCCAATTTTTCTTCGACCTGAAGAATCACATCATCCTCGCGGGTCACGAAGGCCGGCAAGGATTCAGGGTTCTGGCCTGTGAACATCGCATAAGCAACACACATGGTTAAATACCAGCCTTCCTGCGTAAAATGCACCCGGTCTTCTACAAAAAGCCTTTCGTAGGGAATTTCTTTCACGGCCAGGGCAAAGGCACGGTCCACCGGGAGATCCGGGAGCTTAGACTCCTTCAGCAGTTCGGCCATGAACCTACGACTGGGCGGAATCCTCTCAGGTGCATCCTCATAGGTAGCCTGGACTTCAGGCAGGGTATAGATCACCAACTTGGCACCACTTTCCTGGATAACCCGGGCCGCTTTCTCCAGAGCCTGAACCCCGGAAGCCCCCCGGTTGCTGTTCCAGGGAGCGGTTAACACGACCACATCATAATCCTGTTCGCGAATATGCTCCAACAGCCCCAGTTCAATATGGGTTTTCAGCTCGGTCCCCCCCCGCATCCATCCCACTGCGTCAATCTCTTGTCCACGTTGTTTGAGACTGAAGGTCAACAAGGTGGGCAGACGGCTGGTCAGACTCGCCCCTACCAACAGGACGCGTTGAGGTGCCGGAGAGCGCTTGAGTTCAATCAGGGTAGCATGCGTATGATTCATCGTCAGGGTCATCAGGATCAGAAAAGAAAACAACGTGCGGAATGTCATTCGTAGTGCGATCTTTCAAAGGTCAGTGCAGGATCAGGTTGTACGCCGGCTCTCGCCAACGGATCTGATGCAGACCCTCTGGTGGAGCAGAACTGAGGGATACATTAGGCCGGGAATGTAAAGCCTCTGTGTCGATTCCCGGGAGAATTGTTAAGAGCATGTAAAGCTCCGTTTCCTCTCCGCAAAAATTTGCTACAATGGCATTTGAACATCGAGCATCGCTCCCTTTCCTGATGAATACGCCTGCCCATCCCCGAATCCTCCTGATTGACGACGACCGCAAACTCTGCGGGCTGCTCAAAACCTATCTGGAACCCATGGGCTATGATATTGTGATGGCGCATACAGGGAACGAGGGTCTGGAGCGGGCCCATGAAGCTGATATTGATGCGGTGATTCTGGATGTGATGTTACCTGAAATGGATGGCTTTGAAGTGCTCACACGTCTGCGCAGACGTTCCCAGGTACCTGTTCTCATGCTCACCGGGCGGGGCGAGGAGGCGGATCGCATTGTCGGCCTCGAAATTGGTGCGGATGACTACCTTCCTAAAACCTTTTCATCCCGCGAACTGCTCGCCAGGCTGAGGGCGGTGCTGCGTCGGAGGAGCCCGGCAGCAACACAGGAGGAACTTCAGGAAGTTCTCAGCTGTCATGACCTGCACATCAACCTCGATGCCCGAGAGGTGGATCTGGCGGGAGAAACACTGGAGCTCACCCCCTTGGAATTCGAATTGTTGGCTGATCTGATGAAAGCACGCGGACGGGTCCGCAGCCGTGAACAGTTGCTCGATTCCGTGGCAGACCGGAATTATGATGTCTTTGACCGCTCCATCGATGTGCACATTTCCTCCCTGCGGCGGAAGCTCAAGGACGATGCGAAAACACCCCGTTATATCCGAACCGTCCGCTCTGTGGGGTATATGTTTCTCACTGAGGAGATCGAGTCTTGAAGGCCCAGGGGACTGCACGAAGCTGGAAAATTCCGCTCTACGCGAAGATTCTGTTCTACCTGTTTCTGAACGTTCTGCTGGTCTCTCTGTTTGCATACCTCTGTCTGACCCGGCATTTCGGAATCACCCGGCAGGAATTGCAGCGGGGGATCGCGGCCTCGCCGTTACGGGCTGTAGCAGAGGTGATCACCAAAGAGTTAAATGCTCATCCCCGCAAGGAATGGTATGACGTCCTTGCCAGATACCGGGACAGTTGTGACGCCAATTTCACCCTCTTTCAAGCGGATGGAAAACGTATCGTGGGCTGCAGGTTTAAGATGCCCCCTGAAATCAAAGACGGCATTGCCAACTTTGAACAGGCTCATCCCAACCCATCGGAAGGCACCCTGAATTCACAGGGTCCGATTCTCGCGGAAACCACAGGAAAATATGCAGCATTCTGGATTGCGATGCCCCTGCAGCTCAAGCGATTTTCCGATGGCCCCAGATATTTGCTGGTCCGTTCCAGTTCCGGAACAGACAGCCCCTTACTTCATGACAGCAGCCCCTGGCTATGGACGGCAGCCGGCTCAATTCTGATCAGTCTGATCTTCTGGATCCCCATCGTGTACGGGATCACCTCGTCTATCCGGAAGATGAAAGAAGCGACCGGACGGATTGCCTCCGGAGAATTCTGCGTCAGCGTCGATCAACGTCGGAAAGATGAGATCGGCGAGCTGGGGGCCTCCGTGAACCTCATGGCCCAACGCCTTCAAAAATATGTAAGCCAGCAACGCAGTTTTCTAGGAGATATCTCCCACGAACTCTGCGCACCACTCTCCAGAGCGCAAATGGCCTTGGGAAATTTGGAAATACGGACGCCGGATGAAAACCAGGCCTACCTTGAGGATCTTTCGGAAGAGATGTCGGAGATGTCTTCCCTGGTCAGCGAACTTCTGGATTTCTCCAAGGCCTCATTCACGGAACAGCAAAGCTCCCTGGAATCTGTCAGTCTGCAAGAACTGGCCGACCGGGTCCGTCACAAAGAGACGGAGGGACACGAGGGGGATTTTGTCTGCGACATCCCCGCCGACCTCAAAGCGATGGCCATTCCGCATATGCTGGAGCGGGCGCTCGGAAACATCATCCGCAATGCCATTCGATATGCAAGTGAATATGGCGCGATCACCCTTCGTTGCACCAGTTGTCGGGATTATGTAAACCTGGAGGTTCACGATAATGGCAAAGGGGTTCCCGAGGATTCGCTCCCCTACCTCTTCGACCCTCTATTCCGACTCGAATCCTGCCGCACCCGGGATCAGGGCGGACATGGTCTGGGCCTGGCCATCGTCAAGTCCTGCGTGGAAGCCTGCTCAGGACGAGTCAGCGCCTTCAATCGGGAACGGGGCGGTTTCGTGGTCCGGATTCGATTGATGCGTGCCCTGGGGTAGAGCTCATCCCTTGCGGAGTTGCTGCGATCGCCGGCAGGACATAGACACAGGCAGCCGCTTTATGGCCATCGCTGCGGATGAACGAATGGAGCTTAGATAGCCCCCTTCAACAAGCACTCAGTTTTTTTAGGTTGCGGACATCCTCTTTGTGTAGTTGAGAACAGGCCCATCCTCCCCTCACAGCTACCCTCTGGAGACCACATGTCACTTGATTGGAATCGTCTCAAAGATTTTCAAATCAGTACCGGATCAGAATCACTGACCTTCCAAAAACGCCTGGCCAGAGAGAACGGTTGGACTCAAAGCTACACAGATCGGGTCTATCAGGAATATCTGAGATTCATCTATCTGGCTGTGGTGGGCACGCACTCGGTTACGCCCTCCGATCAGGTGGATCAAGCCTGGCATCTTCACCTCTGTTACTCAGATTCGTATTGGAACCAGCTCTGCAAAGAGCATTTAGGTTGCCCGGTGCATCATGGTCCCACGAAAGGCGGTGCAGGGGAAGGAAAACGCTATCTGGATCAATATGAATACACCCTGGCTCTTTATCAGCAAACCTTTGCTGAAGTGCCCCCACCCGACATCTGGCCATCCCCGGAACTACGTTTTCGAGGAAAAACCCAATTCGTTCGGGTCAATCTTCAGGACAGCTTTGTCCTGCCGAAACGCAAGGTCTATGTAGCCGGACTCAGCCTGCTTGGGCTCGTCGTAGTGACCGGATGCACGGAGTTGTTGATCGCGGACCGAGTGATGTTTATGGAGGACCCGGCAAGCTTCCTGATCATCCTGTTCATTATCATCGGAATCCTTAGTTCGTTCTCAGGTCCCAAAGGAAACGGAAAGAAAAAGCGTAAACGACGTAAGGGATTCGATTTCGAAATCGACACAGACGGGTGTGGCCATGATGACGGTGGCGATGACGGATGTGGAAGTGACGGTTGTGGTGGTTGCGGAGGCTGTGGCGGCTGTGGCGACTAAGCCGGCGAGGCAACTTGCATTCTAAGGCATCGACATCCTGTTTCATCATAGCTGCGAGACGAACCCTCTACCCAAGATTGACAACAGGCTCAACTCATTCAGTTATGTTAGATAATCGTTACCTTTACGTTAGCCAACCATTACGAACGAATCTCCTGAATTGAATGCCCTGCGAACACGCGCCCTGGAAGTCGAAAATGAATCTCTGCGCGATGAACATCTGGCAAAAACGGGCCCCCTCACCTGGATCTTGGTACTCTGTTTTGTGTACCTTCTGCTCATAGGGGTTGGTACAGTTGGACAGGGTTTCAAACTCTCCACCGGGGGAAAACAAGGCGCTCAGGCTATTTTTGAATTTGCAACGAACCCCATTGTGGGAGTGATTCTAGGAACCTTCGCCACGGCCTTGGTCCAATCTTCCAGCACCGTGACCTCTGTCATTGTGGGTATGGTCGCCGGTGGCCTGCCGGTCTCGGTCGCGGTACCCATGATTTTTGGGGCGAATATGGGCACGACCATCACCAATACCATCGTGAGTCTAGGTTCGGTGAAGAACAGCACAGACTTTCAACGGGCCTTTCAGGCTGCGACCGTCCATGATTTTTTCAACCTCTATGCCATTCTGATTTTCTTACCCATTGAAGCCCTGTTTCATCCGCTCGAGCGCATGGGAGGAGCCCTGTCTCATCTTCTGGTAGACGGGGCCGTGATCGACAAAGGACGCTTTAACCTTGTCGGTATGATCACCAAACCCGTGTACAAATCCTTGGTAGCTCTCCTCGAAGGCTTCGGGGATCGCCTGGGAGGGATTCTTGCCATTCTTCTGGGCATCGGAATGATTATTCTAGCCGTGCTTCAACTGGGTAAGCTGCTCAAGGCGGTGATGGTGGGACGGGCCCAGAAGGTGATCAATTCGGTCATCGGTCGGGGTCCCGTACTGGGGATTCTCTCCGGAACGCTGATTACCATTCTCGTTCAATCCTCCTCCACAACGACCAGTCTGATTATTCCTCTCGCTGCAGCCGGCGTGCTTACTCTGCGACAGATTTACCCCTTCACCCTGGGAGCCAATATTGGGACCTGTGTTACGGCAGTTCTTGCGGCTACCGCGATTACGGAAAACCAGGATGTCGCGCTGCAGATTGCCCTGGTCCACCTATTGTACAATGTATGTGGCGTACTCTTATTCACCTTGGTTCCCTGGCTGAGGATGACACCCATTTGGTCTGCAGAAGCCCTGGGGCAGCTGACCGTGAAACGTAAAGGACTGGCCTTCGGCTATGTCGCCCTGGTCTTTTTCGGATTACCGGGTTTGGTGTTATTGGGACAAAGCAGCCTCCGTTCGGAATTACCGCGTGAAGAGGAAGCCCCGCCCAAGGAGCTCCTGAGCGAGTCTCCCGAAGAGCGAGTCGAATAAATCTGCGCTCTTTTCACGCATTAAGGTTGTCCACCGCTCTAAAAGCCCATTAAGGTCGCTCTTCAGGTATGAGTAGATCGAGACGAGCCCCACGTACAGCCCCCCCCACGGCAAAACCCATTATAAAACGACTCAGAGTCTACGTATTTGGCTTTTTCCTTATCCTGATTCTGGCTCAGTTCAGCGGCATGTTCATCGGAGGCAAAAACGCCTCTCAGCAGGAGGATAATCAGGCTGCAGCGCTCGCTTCTGCACCCAAGGGCCCGGAAGACTGGATTCCGTTTTTCAACCGGATTCATTGGCACAGTTACACCGTCAGCATAGACCTGAAATTCGGTCAGGAACTCCTCCAGCATGAGCCGCCTCTCGGGGACGAAGATGCCTTCAGTCCCCATGGGCTGGTGGATGTGGATCTGTTCGGCGCAACCTGGCAGATTGATTTCTTTTACTGGCGCTCACAGAACACTCTGCAGAAGATCCTGATGAGCGCCAGCTCCGATGCCGCTCCCAGCCATCAGGAGTTAGACGGGAGCTATGCAGAAGTTCTCGCCGGCCTTGAGGCCTACTTTGCTCAACCCGGCACGGTGCAGCCTGATCCCGGAAACGGCATCGCCTCCGCACGGCGATGGCAGACCCACAGTACAGCGGTTCTCCTTACCCGTTCCGCTGAAGAGACTGAGCCCGGTATGTGGATCACGCTCAGCCCCTTGCAAGCGCAACAAGCAGATGTAGATACAGAATAGCTTCCCTAAGCCCTACCCCGATGAGCATTCGCGAATACATCATCCATTTCCAAGGTAGGGAACTCCGTTGCCCTGAAGGCATGAACCTGCGTAGCTTTCTGCTGCAATCAGGCCTCTCCCCCCACAACGGGGCCGCCCGGCAGATCAATTGCAAAGGGTTGGGCAGCTGTGGCACCTGCGCGTTGGAGATTGAAGGCGAGGTCTCCGAAAAAACGGCCATGGAACGCTGGCGGCTGAATTTCCCGCCACATCAGGAAAGCTCCGGCTTACGCCTGGCCTGTCAGTGTAAGGTACGGGGTGACCTGAAGCTCCGTAAACACCCGGGCTTCTGGGGGCAACATGTTCCTAGGGAAGAATAAGCACCCCACTCAACTTCCCACAAAAATACGACACAGACTTACATCGTCTCAGAGCCCCGATGTATTCAGGAAGGAATTCGGATCCTTGAGCAGTTTGTGAAATTCATCATCCAGTTGCTTTCCTTCCCGAATCCACTCACGTTCCAGATCATGGAGTTTTTCACGATACCGTGCTGAATACTTCGAGAGCAATTCCAGCTCTTTGTCCAAGACAGGCAGTTTTTTCATCCCGTCAGGCCCGAAGGACTTCTGATCACCAACGACACCCTGCTGAGCCAACGCCGCACCGGCTTTCTCACGGAGAATGGCCTTTCCAGTGGGATCATCAACCCGAAGAGCCGCTCCCAGGTACGCCAATGACGCATGATTCCGGGCTCCTTTTTGATTGTTGCGATGAGAGGAAATCAAAATATCTCCCATGGCCTCTTGTAAAACAGGTGAATCCCAATTCCCAAAATGCATCATGCCGGAAATTCCACGCCCTGCATCATTCAAGAGCTTTTGTCTCAGCTCGGGTGTAACCTTGTTTACATCCCCAATCTGAGCCCTCAGATAATAAGCAGCGAATCCTATTCCTTTTTCCTTGGGATAAGGATCGATCTCCCGATCCAATGGCAAGCCCTTCACCCCTTCTTTCCGTTGTAGCAGCACATACTCGACCAAACGTTGTTGCACAATTTCCCTTCCGAAATGGGCATCCGGATTGATTTCAATCGCCTTGCGAATCCAGAGCAGTCCCTTTTCCAACTCGCGGGTATGGATGTACAGGGTTCCCAGATTCGCAGCCGTGGTGTATTGACCGGGCTCAAGGTTCTCCTTGGCCAGCATGACCTCAATGCCCTTTTCAGGGTTTCCCAGTTTATCATAGGCCACCGCCAAATCGTCCATCGCAGAAAGATCTTTCGGGTCCTGATCCAGGCGTTGTTTCCGATCCGCAACAATCCATTCATAATATTCCTTGGAATGAATGGGCAGATGTCCCGTCATCAGCTCCAGCAATTTGGGAAACTGCCGTTGTTCCATGGCCAAGGTATCAATATCCCAAAAACAGGCCATAGCTTTCATAGCCACAAGCAAAGCCACTACCATAAACCAGACGCAGGTATTTTTCATAAGCTCTCCAAATCATTCCTGGCGCCAGGAGTTTCCTCTTCCCCATGAAATGGCTCTGACCGGCGTTCGGGTTGAATCCCCCAGTCGCCCTCGCCAAGGAAATCCATCACTAGATCCGCAAGGCTGAAGTCAAACTGCTGTTGACATGCCGACTCTCCGGCATCTTCCACACTCGCCTCCCTCACAAAGGACAGAATCCGACTCACATCCTTGGAAAAAAGCACTTCGATCTTTCCCCAGAGAATCATCGCCAAGCTGTAGCTAAGCTCACAGCCCTCATCCTGCCGCTGCCAACTGCTCCCTGACCAAAACTCCTGAATTCGTTCTGCATTCCAGAAAGCCAGATGCTTTTCTTTCATTTCCCGGTCGAGAACATGTTCCTCCCCCCCACAAAGGCTCAGTTGCATCCGAATCGCCAAGGCTTCATCCAACCAAAGCGGAATGGCTAAGTGGGATAAGCAGTCATGAGTCAGTTCATGCACCAGCGTGCTGTAAGAGGAATAAACCGGATCTTCGATCAACGCAAAATGAACAAAACCCCCGGCCCTGATGCAGAGACCGCCACTTTGGGAATAATCACCCTCCGGATAGAAATAGGAGATGTACTGATAATATAATTCCTGATCCGGGAAGATCAGGGCCACATGCTTGCCCAGCCCCTCATCCAGTGCAACGCCATCTAAGCGGTCTAGAATCTGATCCAATGCCCCTTCCAGCTCCCGAAGCCGATAGCCTTGGAGCTTCGGCGTCCCGGGGTAGAGCAGTTGAAAATTCTGGCTTTCCAGAAGATGATATTCCAGGCCCAAGCTCTGTTGCAGTTTCTCCAGCCAACAGCGACTGGCCCAGACCCATCCAGCATGTTCATCCTCTTGCCGAAGCGATTGCGAAAGCCGCTCCCCGATGCCAGCCCAGTCGGGATGGCAAAATCCATCTTTTTCCGTCAGAAACTCATCCAGATCCGGCATCCCCTGGGGTGGCGGCTGCACCTGAAAGGGCGTTGTTTTTCCGAGGGGTTTCAACAACTCTTTCAATAAGGACATCATGACTTCTGCCCCCGGATCATACGAATTCCACTGCGGCACAGGCAGAGCTGGGCCACGCCGTTCCAGAACAAAAAGGCGCTGAGCAGCAGCCCAAGCAGGGTCGAGATCCTCCTGAGTTGCCGATGAAGAGCGCGAATTTCTGAGGAAAGCTGTTCCACGAAGTCCGCCGAACGCGTGGCCGCATCGCTTAGCTGCAGCAAGCTTTCATCGATACGCTCTGCCAACTGATCCAGGCGGGCCTCCGCAGCAGCGATCTGCTGATCCCGAAAGGCTTCCAGCGAGCTTCGGGACTGAGTCACGATGGCAGAGAGTTGATCCAGACGGCGTTGTGCCTCCTCTGTCAGCGCCTCCAACTCGTCGAGGAGCTCCACAACCCGCTGCAGCCGGCCCGGTGCGAGTTGAAGCTGAAGTTTCCGGAGCAAGTCCTGACTCAGCAAGAGCAGGGCTTCCGCTTGATCCAGTCGGCCACGCAGCTCCTCTTCTGAGCGCTGCACCTGCATGACGATCTCGCTGAGCTTTTGCCGGGTTTCCTCATCCAAGCCCAGCTGCTCCTGCACCCGTTCCTGAAGGAGCTGCTGCAAAGCCTCACAGGCGTCTCGGATCCGCTGCACCCGCTGTTCCGATTCCAGCAGGCGTTCCCGGGCCTGCTTCAGAGCCTCACTCCCCGTCGTGGACAGCTCGGAACTGAACTGTTGCACCCGAAAGATTCCACTCCACAAAAAGATCAGCAACAGGAGAGAAATCAACAGGCCCAGAGCACCGAAACTCGACGCGAGGGCCCCTGGCAGCACTTTGTTCGTCTTCGTCTTTTCCGGACTCGAAATCATAGCAAATCCCTTGCACGAAAGTGCGGAGAAACCAAGTCATGAAGGCAAGAGGATCATCGCCCCTCCCTGCTATGTTTTGGAGCCTCCTCGGGCCTCCTCCTTGAGGATTGCCCTTTTTACAGATTTGGTTAGGGTGAGGAAATGGATCACCTCCCCGATGAACTGACCCGTGTGGATCAGGCCTATGAAATCAGCCTACGGCCCAGCCGCTTCGATGACTACTGCGGTCAGCGTAAAGTCACCGAACGCTTGGAACTAATGGTAGCGGCGGCTCGCGGCCGCGGGGAAGTGTTGGATCATGTGCTGCTCTCCGGTCCGCCAGGACTGGGTAAAACCACCTTGGCCTACATTCTCGGGGAACAAATGGAGGTCAATGTTCGCACCACCTCGGGTCCCGCTATTGATAAAGCTGCCGATTTGGCCGGCCTGCTCACCGGTCTGGAACGCGGTGATATTCTCTTCATTGACGAAATCCACCGTTTACCCCGTTCAGTGGAAGAATACTTGTATTCGGCCATGGAGGACTACGTGATTGATATTATGATCGATCAGGGTCCCAATGCCCGCAGTGTACGCCTCAACCTGCCCCGTTTTACCTTGGTGGGTGCTACCACCCGTCTGGGACTGCTTACCGCCCCGTTCCGCTCCCGCTTTGGCATGGCCAACCGTTTGGATTATTACAACCACACCGACCTCGCCCATATCGTGACCCGTTCTGCAGATCTGCTTAAGATCTCCATTGATCAGGAAGGAGCCCTGGAAATTGCCTCCCGAAGCCGGGGAACGCCTCGTATTGCAAATAACTTGTTGCGCTGGGTCAGAGACTACGCCCAAATCAAAGCCGACAGTCACATTAGCCGGGACGTAGCCGATCCGGCTCTGGCTATGCTCGACATTGATCAACACGGCCTCGACGAAATGGATAAACGCATTCTCGAATGTATTTTACATAAATTTGGCGGAGGCCCCGTCGGCCTAAGCAATCTGGCCGTCTCTGTCGGCGAGGAGCAAGGGACGCTGGAAGAAGTACATGAGCCATACCTAATCCAGGAGGGCTACCTTCGCCGCAGCCCACAAGGAAGAATTGCCACTCCGCTTTGTTATCAACGCTTCGGGCTGAAGCCGCCGGAAACGGAGGCTTCATGAAACGCAGTCCCTCTACCCAACTCCGTATTTTCCAGGAATTCTTCGAAGCCCGCCTGCAGCATCTGCACCCGGAAGAGGAATTGGTCTGGGTCTCTACCGTGGTTCCGACAGAAGCTCTCCGCAGTTCCTACCCCCTGGGAATTTTCCCCTGGCCGGGCGATGACCCCAATGTCTTTCCCTGGGTCTCCCCCCTGGACCGTGGCGTACTCCCTCTGGAAAAGTTCCATTTAGGGAAAAGTACCCGCCGCCTCCTCAAACGCAGCGGCTTTACCGTGACCTTCAATACAGCCTTTGAACAGATGATTCAGGCCTGCCATCACGCCCATGCTCCAGAGAGCTGGATTCATCCTAAAATGCAGGCGGCCTATATTGAAGCCCATCATCAAGGCTTTGCTCATAGCGTAGAAACCTGGCAGGACGGAAAGCTCGTTGGGGGTCTTTACGGCATAGACAGTCCGCAGGTGTTCTCCGGGGAAAGCATGTTCCATTCGGTAGCCGGAGCCGGGAAAGCCGCTGTAGCCGCCTTGGTGGAGCGTGAACGCGAGCGGGGACGTACACTTCTCGATATTCAGCAGCTCACGCCCCACATGGAAGCCATGGGCGCGGAAGCTTGGACCCGGGAACAGTATCTGGAGGCCCTGGGGCTTCGTTTCCCAATTGCAGAATAAGCCTGCACCCATCTTGGGGGCGACAACTCCAGAACCAAAAGCAAAACACCCAAACCCAATTGCCGACTAAGCCTTCACAATGGACCGCGCCCATCTTGGGGGCGACCGAAATTTGATTCTTTCGGTGCGGCTTATCCATTGGACCTATACTCTAGCAGGTCTCCACACCACAGAAGCGCAACCTGAATGACGGCCCAACGGGCTGCAGGAATCTAGGCCAGGTTGCAACCCTGGTATCGAAATTAGAAAAAATGAATCGCGCCCCGGCGAGGTGCAGCCCTCTATCTGGCTCGCCGAAAGGACAAGCAGCTTAGCCTAGACTCCAATCCCCCTCCACGCCACCTGTGGGCAATTCAGGATGCGGATCTAAACTCCAGCCGCCTCCTGCCAGGAGGCGAAGTTTCAGAGCCCCCGCTCCTCCACCCATTCTTTCAGTTGCTCCAAAACACCAAAAGCAGACTGGCCAAGCTCCGTGATCCGGTATTCCACCGCGACCGGACGTTCTTCCAGCACATGACGGGTCAACAGCCCCTCCTCCTCCATCTCTTTCACCCGAACACTCAACATTTTCCGGCTGGCCCCAGGCATGCGTCTGGAAAGTTCGTTGAAGCGGAGTGGCTCCTCATGCAGGTGCCAGAGCAAGCTGCCTTTCCATTTCCCCCCCAGCAGGCGCATTCCTTTCTCCACTGGACAAGGTTCGTAACAGGGTTGTGCTTTCTTCATACGAAACAAGGTAACTTTTTTGCCACTAATTGACAAGCGTAACTATGTGCGTTAGTTCAACCACCATGAACCGTATTCTACCTAAACGCTCCGTACCCGCCCTTTCCGGCGCCATGCTGCCGGAAGGAACCTGGAATCTCGCTGATCAACAGCCTGAGCATTTCAGCTTTCTCTTTTTCTACCGTGGTCTGCATTGCCCCATTTGTGGTCAGCAGCTGAGAAGTTTGGAGAAAGCCTATGACGACTTCATCGCACTGGGAATTCAACCCATAGCCCTGAGTATGGATTCGGAGGAACGCGCCGCACAGAGCCGAAAGGATTGGCATCTGAACAAACTTCCCCAGGTCTATGGACTCAGCGAAGAAGTAGCCCGTACCTGGAACCTGTACATCTCTCATGGCTTCAAAGAGGGTGAACCCGATACCTTCAGCGAACCGGCCTTGCATATTGTTCGTCCCAACGGTGAACTCTATGCATCCAGCATTCAAACCATGCCCTTTACCCGTCCAGCGATCCCGGAACTGCTGGGAGGATTCCGTTACATCATTGATCACGACTACCCCAGCCGCGGGGACGCCTGAACCCAGGAGCACAACCTATGAACATTTTTATCCTAAACGCCCATCAGCCCTACCCCTTCTCCGAAGGCAAACTAAACCAAAGCCTGGTCGAGCGGGCCACAACCCATCTTGAGGCCAAGGGTCATCAGATCCAACACAGCTCCATGACCGAAAGCTATGACGTGGAAACGGAGATCGAAAAGCATCTCTGGGCCGACAGCATTCTCCTCCAAAGCCCCGTGAATTGGATGGGAGTCCCCTGGAGCTTTAAAAAGTACATGGATGAGGTCTACAGCAGCGGCATGATGGGCCAGTTGTGTGCAGGAGACGGTCGTAGCCGGAACGACGCGGCCAAGCAGTATGGCACCGGTGGTACCCTCGAGGGCAAAAGCTATATGCTTTCTTTGACCTTTAATGCCCCGAAAGAAGCCTTCGACGATCCGGATCAATTTCTATTCCAAGGTAAGTCTGTGGATGATCTGTTTTTCCCGATTCACATGAACTTCCGTTTCTTCAACATGTCCCCTTTGCAGACCTTCTGCTGTTATGATGTGATGAAGAATCCGGATATCGAAACGGATTTCAAACGCTTCGAGGCTCATCTGGAAAGTCAGTATTCGCTCTAAATTGGCATCCTTTCCCGACAAAAAACCCCAGGCAGCGACCTGGGGTTTTTCATGAACAGAAGCTTCCTGTGCTTTATGGATTCAAGAGATCTCCCAGGACCGTACTGATGGGATCTTCATTCACCGGGCCAATAATATACTCTCCTCCGAGTGGACAAACCGGGAATTCACCATTCATGAAATATTCCGCCAGATCCGCCTCGGTAGGGACAGAGTCCCCCGTCATGTTGTTTTCAATGGCCCATTGATCCTTCGCTGCCTGAATCATCCGGAGATGATTGATGGAGACATTCTCCTGAGCGGCCTCACGCGCTTTCACAAACGAAGGAATCGCAATCCCGGCAAGCAAGCCCGTTCCGGCAACGGCCCCCAAATTGAGGGACGGATTCTGAGGGCGATTATGGAGGATCAGACTATGAACCAAGCCTTCACTGCGATGATACACCATAGCTGGGATCAGATACTCGGAAGGAGACATCATCTTAGCGACTGACTGCTGCATTTCTTCCATGACCTTCCGTTGTTCCGGGGACAAGTCCTCTGCTGATTCACCATTCATCATGATCTCCATCTGTTCTTTTTGATATCGATCCAGAAAGGCTCCCAGCTTCGGGTTAACCAACAACATGGCACTACTTGATGTCATGGGCAGGGAATCCAGCAAAGCATTCATGGGAGGATCCTCTGAACGGGATGCGGCCAGTATGGATTCATCCGTACTCAGCACAACAGCAGCATCCACATAAGCTAAGCTGAGCTGCTGAGCCGGAGACACCGGAATCGGTAAAGGGAGCTGCGTGATGCTTTGTTCTTCAACTTGTTTGGTGCTTACGGGTAGCTGAAGAATCAGAGGCCAGGCGCTCAATGCAGTATACAGACGTTTCGTCGGATCTGGAATGCGCAGACGAAGAGCCATTGCGGGAATCTTAACGGGATCTTCAGCATCAACCAAAAAACGTTTCTCTTCATCGATGCTGACACTGAAACTCCAGCCTTCATGAAAACTGTTCAGCAGATCATCCAGCGGAAAACCCATACTCCGCATGCTTTGATCCATTACCGGCATCCCCTGCCCGAACTCGCCCACGAGCTTCGACGCAGCAAGCAGATCTTTCCATAATGCGGGAGCATTAAAGGACAGATGCAACAACAGCGAACTGTTCTCGGGCTGTTGTGCAATGAGATCGCGAATTGGCTGCGATTTCCCGGCATAGTTCCACAACCATCCGGAGGCATCTGCATCCAGTTCCAGCAGATACTGTGTTCGGTAATATCCGTTATCGAGCTGTTTGGTACTGTTCCCCATGGACTTCATTTCATCCAGACCCAATAAAGAAGGTAAGTCCTTCACATGGCTCAGGATCTTGGGATCAAATGCGGGGTTTGCTGCTTCCGCAAAAGCCGCTTCAGCACCAACACTCATCAGCTTGAGGTACTCGAACACGGGCATGAGGGTCTCTTGTAAATAGGCCCCGGATTTCAGTGAAAACACCTCTCCCCCTAAATCCAACAGTGCAAAGACCCGCTGCTGCTCCTGGGGTAAGGGATACTCTGCTGCCTGAGTCCACGAGGACAGGCTAAGAAATAATGCTACACATAAATAGGCGTTCTTCAATCGGGTCATAGCTGCTCCAAACAGGGTGATCTCAAAGCAGATACCCCTCCTGTATTCGGAGTGCAATCCTGAAGCGCCCCTGGTTCTATCAGGGAAACTCCCCTAATATGCAGCTTAACGAAAGGTCCAGGTTAACCAGCGGGAAATCAGAGGAATCTTCTTTTTCCCATGGGCACAATGGTAGAACCAGTTTTTACGGAACAAGGTTCCAAAAATAGTCCAGCAGCGGAAAAACACCAAGCGGTTAAAGCGGCGGTCAATTTCCATATGCATCTTACGGTATTGTGTTACCCGCGTAAGCGCTGCCTGGTCCCAGGTGATGAGTTTCTGTTCATCTTCATCCGCAAGAACCTCCTCAAAGAGGTCATAAATCGCATCAGAGGGCTGATAAATCATCAGTCCTCCGTTCATTTGATAAGGCAATTTATCTACGACCCCAGCCAGTTTACCCTCTGGGATCACCGGAAGTGCCGGGGCATCTTTAGCGATGATCACATCACTATCGACGTAGGCCACTTGATCATACTCCCGCCACCATGCTAATTCACGAATCAGAAATTTTTGCCAAATCAGCGATTTATCCGGAAGCTCACGGACAGGCTCCGTGATCAGTTTCAGATCATATCCATGACGCTCACAATAGGCACGGAAACGAGCCTCTGCATAATCAGCAAAGTTTTTGCGGTAACTCTCTCCAATGACCACCACAGCCACACAGGTGTTCGGACTCATGCCCCTATCCTACGGAAAGACCCATGCTGTACACAAGGGCCTTTTATCCAACATCCCTTTTTCAAGCCTGCCGCATTAGCCAGGAAAGGTGGATGTGCCCATACAATATAAAACAGCGCAACCCGCCCGGGCTGCGCTGTGAATGAGAATCCTGAAGGGAATCAGGCTCCGAGGCTTTTGAGTAATAAGCGTAATTTATCAGCTTTTTCTACCAGCGTACGCTGTTGTTCCTGAGCTTGTTCAACCACCTCAGGAGGCGCTTTGCTGATAAACTTCTCATTGCTGAGTCGACCTTGGCCCCGTTGAATATGGCCTTCGGTCTCTTTCAGTTGCTTGGCGATACGCTCCCGTTCCGCCTCTACATCAATCAGCCCATCCACCGGCATGTACACATGCCCGGATTTGCTGAGCAGACCCGGGGCCGCCCCCTGCGGTTCATAAGCGGAATCCACGCAAAGCGTTCCCCGGATAAAGCCTTCGATAGAAGCTTTTTCCATGTCCAGAGCTTCCTGAAGTTCCGGACGGGCCGGAACCACAATATAATCAATCATCTGGCTGGGTTTGAGATTATAATCCGAACGCAACTGACGTGCAGCACGGATGAGATCCCGTTTCGCTTCAACGAAGTTCATCGTCTCCTGGCTGAGTCCCCAGGCAGTACGCTGATCTTGGCTTAAGGGCTGGGGCCAGGCGCTTTTCATCAGGAATTCTGCCTCACCCTGATAGCCCATATTCGCCCACAGTTCTTCGGTGAGGAAGGGCATGAGCGGATGCAGCATGCGCAATGCAGTGGAAAAGGCAAGGTGAGCCACGGCCAGCGTATGCTGTTTCAGCGCCTCATCGCCACTATGAATCGGTCCTTTGGCGTATTCCACGTACCAGTCACAGATATCATTCCAGATAAAGCTGTAGAGACTATGGCTGTACTCATTAAAGCGATACCGCTCCAGATTCTCCGTACAGTCCCGAATACATTCATGCATGCGCAAGAGCAGGTGACGATCATCGGAACTCAGCCGATCCGCATCCATGCCTTGTGCTTCTGCCAACTCTCCCTGCATCTGCAGGAAACGGGCCGCATTCCAGATCTTGGTGCTGTAATTCCGGCCCATTTCGAAGTCATTGGGTCCAATTCGCACATCCTGACCGGTAGCGTTCAGGGTAATCAGACTGAAACGCAACGCATCTGCTGAGAACTCCTCAATCACCTTCAAGGGATCAATGGAATTGCCCAAACTCTTGCTTTGCTTGTTCCCTTCCTTATCCCGGACCACGCCGTGAAGATAGACAGTATCGAAGGGAATTTCCCCACGGAATTTGATTCCGGCCATGACCATACGGGCCACCCAGAAGAAAATAATGTCCGGCGCGGTCACCAGGTCGTTACTCGGATACCACTTGTTCAGGGCATCGCTTTCCTCCGGCCAGCCATGCACCGAGAACGGCCACAGCCAACTGGAAAACCAGGTATCCATGACGTCTTCTTCCTGGCGGATGTCGGTGGCGCCCTGCGGGGACTGCGTCGGGGTTTCCCGGGAAGCCCAGACCTCGCCGGTGCTATCGGCGTAATAAATCGGAATACGATGCCCCCACCACAACTGGCGGGAGATGCACCAATCGCGGATATTGGTCAGCCAGTTCATGTACACTTTGTTCCAGCGTTCCGGAACAAACTTGAGTTCACCACTGTCGACCGCCTCCATGGCTTTTTCAGCCAGGGGTTTCATTTTCACAAACCACTGACGGGAGAGACGGGGTTCAATCACCGTTTTGCTGCGGTAACAGTGACCGACTTTATGCAGGTGATCCTCCACCTTCTCCACCAAGCCTTGTGCCTCCAGATCGGCCATGAGCTTTTTGCGGGCCTCAAAGCGGTCCATGCCCGCATAGGGTCCAGCGCCCTCGTTCATGGTGGCATCGGGATTCATGACGTTGATGGGGGTCAGGTCATGTCGACGGCCCATATCAAAGTCATTCGGATCGTGAGCCGGGGTAATTTTAACGATACCAGTACCGAATTCCGGATCTACGTAATCGTCTTCAATCACCTGCAGTTCCCGTCCGATCACGGGGAGAATGATCTTCTTATTCTTGAGATCACTGTAGCGGCTGTCACGGGGGTTGACCGCAACCGCCACGTCGCCCATCAAGGTCTCCGGGCGGGTCGTGGCCACCACGATGTATTCCCCCTCTTCGCCCCCTTCGACCGGGTAGCGCAGGTGATACAGCTTGCCGTTCACTTCCTCGTACTCGACTTCATCGTCGGACAAGGCGGTCAGCAGGCCCGGGCTCCAGTTAATGATGTAATCACCCTGATACACTAAGCCTTCATCATAGAGCTGAATAAACACCTCTTTGACGGCGTCACTCAGCCCTTCATCCATCGTAAAGCGCTCGCGTTCCCAATCACAGGAACAGCCCATTTTACGGAGTTGGCGAATGATGGTGCTGCCGTATTCCTCTTTCCAGGCCCAGACGCGGTCTACAAAAGCTTCCCGCCCCATTTCACGGCGGTCCAGGCCTTCTTTGCGCAATTCACGTTCCACAACGCTCTGGGTCGCAATCCCTGCATGGTCCGTTCCCGGAATCCACACAGCGTTGTAGCCCTGCATACGCTTCCAGCGCACCAGGATATCCTGAATGCTGTTGTTCAGGGCGTGGCCAATGTGCAAACGCCCGGTTACGTTCGGCGGGGGAATGACAATGGCATAGGGTTCCCCCTCTGCGTTAGGATCGGCGGCAAAACAACCGGCTTCTTCCCAGCGGGCATACCAGCGTTCCTCCACTGCGGCGGCATCGTAATTTTTATCCATGCTCGTCTCCGTCAGGACTGTTCCTGCAGGAACAGTTTATATTCAACACTTTCAACCAGAGCCTCCCAGGAGGCCTCGATAATATTTTCAGATACTCCGACGGTGCTCCAACTGGTGGAACCGTCCGAGGATTCGATCAACACCCGGGTCATCGCGCGGGTCTTGTGTTCGGGGTCCAGAATGCGTACCCGGTAATCAATGAGTTCCACCTCGGCAATCGCCGGGAAGAAACGGGCCAGAGCCTTGCGCAAGGCGCGATTCAGCGCATCTACGGGGCCTTCTCCTTCGGCCACCGTGTATTCCGCCTCATCCCCTACCCGCACTTTGACAGAGGCTTCGGCCAGCTCAGTCTCCCGTCCGGGACGATGCTCGCTGATGATCCGGTAGCCTTCCACTTCAAAGAAAGACTTGTGATTCTTGAGCACCTTCTGAACCAGCATGGTGAATGAGGCCTCGGCTCCCTCAAACTCATAACCGTCTTTTTCCAAGCGTTCCAGTTCCTGCAACACCTCACGGACTTCAGGTGAGCTTTTATCTACCTTGAGCCCCATATCCCGGATTTTCAGCAGCACATTACTACCACCGGAAAGCTCCGAGATCAGAATATGACGGTTGTTGCCCACCGAATCCGGGGGGACATGCTCGAAGCTGGCCGCATTTTTGCGGACCCCGTCAACATGCATCCCGGCTTTATGGGAAAAGGCATGCTCACCCACATAAGCTGATTTGGGGTTGGGTCGTTGGTTGGCAATTTCGTCAATCGCATGGGACAGCTCGGTGAGCCGATCCAGAGGAAGTTCCTGGCTCACAAGTTCCGGCATCTTAAACTGCACATTGGCAAAGAGCGGAATCAAATCCGCATTGCCACAGCGTTCCCCGTAGCCATTGATGGTTCCCTGCACATGGCGTGCCCCGGCATCCAGAGCAGCCAGAGAGTTGGCCACCGCACAGGCCCCGTCATTGTGGGCATGAATCCCAACAGCCATACCTAGCTCTTCTTTTACCTGACGGGTGATGCGTTCCACCTCATTCGGCAAGGTACCCCCGTTGGTATCACAGAGAACTAACACGGAAGCGCCCGCTTGCTTGGCCGCATCCAGGGTCTGCAGACAGTAGGCTTCATCCGCTTTAAACCCATCAAAGAAATGTTCGGCATCGTAGACCACTTCCTTACCATTCTGACAAAGCCAGTCCACGGTTTCCGAAATCATGGCCAGATTTTCCTCCCGGGTACAGCGCAACACCTCTTCGACATGCAAGGTCCAGCTTTTCCCGAAAATCGTACAGATGGGTGTATCTGCAGCTAATAGGGCCTTACAGCCCTGATCTTCACTCGGGGAAATCCGTGCACGGCGGGTACTGCCGAAAGCCGCCACCCGGGCATGCTTCAATTCCAGCGCTTTCACGTCCTGAAAAAAGGCCACATCCTTCGGATTGCTGGCCGCGTAGCCCCCTTCGATCATATCAACACCGAAGGCATCCAGCAGCCGGGCCACTTTCAGTTTTCCAGCAGGAGAGAAGGAGATTCCTTTCCCCTGGGCACCATCCCGCAGGGTGGTGTCATACCAAAGAACACTCATGACGCAGTGGGTTCCGCATCCAGACCAAAGGCCGTATGCAGGGCACGACAGGCGGTATCCGCCAGTCCCTCATTGATCACAACAGACACGCGGATTTCCGAGGTGGAAATCATCTGGATGTTGATCTGGTTCTCGCTCAGAGCCTTGAACATTTCAGAAGCCACACCCGTATGGCTCCGCATCCCCACGCCGACCAGGCTGACTTTGGCGATCGAATCATCATACTGGATTTCACGCAGTTCCAATTCGCTCATCGCCGTAAGCAATTCGCGGACCCGTTTGATATCCTCACGGGGAACAGTGAAGGAAATGTCGGTTTCACCATGGTCACTTACGTTCTGCACAATCACGTCCACGTTCACACCGGCCTGAGCCACGGCAGTGAAAATCCGCGCAGCAATGCCCGGAGTGTCTTTCACACCACGGAGAGTAACTTTAGCCTGATTTTTATCAGCGGCTACGCCGCGTACCAACACGTCTTCCATATCTGACACCTCTTTCACCAGAGTTCCTGGTTTGTGTTCAAAACTGCTGAGGACCTCCAATTCCACCCCATATTTCTTCGCAAATTCTACCGATCGGGATTGCAGCACTTTCGCACCCATGGAGGCCAATTCGAGCATCTCATCAAAGCTGACCATGGTTTGCTTCCGGGCAGGTCCGACCACCCGCGGATCCGCGGTGTAGACGCCGTCCACATCGGTGAAAATCTGACAGCGTTCCGCCTTCAAGGCAGCCGCCATCGCCACCGCGGTCAAGTCCGAGCCGCCGCGACCCAGGGTGGCGACATCGCTGGAGGGGTTCAGCCCCTGGAATCCGGCCACAATCACCACTTTGCCATCATTCAGGTTTTCCTGAACCCGTTCCGGTTCAATCGCAGTGATCTTGGCTTTGGTGTGGGAATCATCTGTTTTGATCCCAGCCTGAGGACCAGTCATCGATACCGCTTCCACGCCCAGCGCATGCAGCGCCATCGCCAGCAGACTGATGGTAATCTGTTCCCCAGTGGAAAGCAGCTGGTCATATTCCCGGTCATGGGGGTCACCATTGACCTCCTGAGCCAGGCTGATGAGGCGGTCTGTGGTCTTACCCATGGCCGAAACCACTACCACAATCGAGTGCCCCGCATCCGCATCCTCGCGTACACGCTGAGCCACCCGGCGAATGCACTCTGCATCCGCGACCGACGTTCCACCAAATTTCTTAACCAACAGCATCGTAAACACCTCAGGGGTAAAGGCGGAGCTTTATACCGCCCCACCCCCTGCGGAACAAGCAGAAAGCGCCTGCACACTGGACGGAGCCCAAGGAACCCCAGGACCAGGCTCGGGAGAACCCGGAAGAGCCCTCAGGCCTGGAATCCGGGTGCACAGGGGTACGGATAAACCACGAAGCTACCTGCCATATGCTTCGAAGGAGCCATGGGGTGGTAGAACAGGATTTGCACGGATCCAGTGTAGAGCTTTGGCACAACAATACGTGGCTGTACCCCCGGGAGTCTCCACGAAGTATCAACCGCGGACAACGCGGAAAACGCGGACCCAGCATGCCCCTCGGATCTTGAGGATGTATTGTACCCTGGAGTCTCCGCAGTGTTTGAACCGCAAAACCCGAGCGCACAAGGACATATCCCTGTGCCTATTCCCCATAGCTGGGTCCGCGCTTTCCGCGAAGTCCGCGGTTGAATCCCTTGCAAAACCCGAACTCATCTGACTTCACCCAACCACCGTGCTGGCACACAATCTGGAAGCTAAGCCGATACTTCGTGTTCTTCGCGCCCTTCGTGGTTCCCCCCCATTGCAACGGAGTCATCTCCATTTTTTTTCAAATTCCTGAAAGATTCGGTCTCTGGGCCGGGTTTTCCTCATTAAGATGAAAACGTACTTACCTCGCATTAGCTTAGATTGGATGAAGCTGGGAGTTTCTCTCCTAACTTCCGGAAAGGTTTCCGGGCTGCTGGCCTGCTGTGTAACCTTTCCCCTGTTCGCACAACGTACCGTGTGGCCGGGAATGGACCTGAATGGTGATGGCGTCTCCGACGTCTGGGCCGCCGCCGAATCAGCAGAAAACCTCGCTCTGGATGAAGATCCAGACGGCGATGGGGCCAGTACCCGGGACGAAGCCGGCAGCGGCACCAACCCCATGCTCGCCTCCTCGGTGTTACGCACGGATCTCCAGCACAGCCCCGAAGGGCTGCGCATCCTCTGGGAATCCGTGGCAGGCAAAAGCTATCAACTGGAACGCAGCGAGGATCTCAAGATCTGGCAACCCGTCGGAGAGCGTATGCTCGCCCTGGGTGGCCCGATGTCTCTGCTGCTTGCCGATGCTGGCATCGCCACATACCGGATCCGGGTCTACGATATCGATCAGGATCAGGACGGCCTCACCGCCTACGAAGAACTCCTGCTCGGGAGCAGCGATCTGGATCCGAGCACAGGGAGCGAACAGGACTTCGAACGGGCCTTCCGTCTCTTTGCCTCTCCTGCGGCCTTTCCCCTCAATGGCCGCCAGGTACAGGGACAGGCGGCCAGCCCGGCCGAGGCGGCGCGCTTCCTGCAACAGGCGGATATGGGTGCGACCTACGAAGAGATTCAACAGCTCTCCACGATGGGGATTCCCGCCTGGCTGGATGCACAGTTCGCCTTGCCCCCTACCCTGCATGTACCCATTAACAACCGCCTCACCGCCTATGATCCACAAGAAGGTGCGGATGCCTGGCCCCAGTCGCCCTACCCTTGGACCTGGTGGGAGGCCTCCATGATCGCTCCCGACCGCCTGCGCCAGCGTGTAGCCTTTGCTCTATCGGAAATTCTGGTCATTTCGCAAACCACCGAAGAACTACTCGAGCACAACTGGGGCGTAGCCACCTATTACGACTTGCTCGTGGAACATGCCTTCGGCAATTACCGGGATCTGCTTTATGCCATCTCCATCAACCCGGCCATGGGCAATTTTCTCTCCCATGCAAAAAATCGCCCCACGAATCTGGCTCAGAACCGCTTTCCTGATGAGAATTATGCCCGGGAAGTGATGCAACTCTTCTCCATCGGGCTCTACGAACTGAATCAGGACGGCAGCCGCATCCTCGATGAACAGGGCCAGGCGATCCCCAGCTACAGCAACCGGGACATCGGTAATTTCGCCAAAGTATTCACCGGTCTGACCTACAATCCGGGCCGTCCCACAAATGGCACCCCCTGGTTTGATGATCCGGATCTCTCCAGCATCACCAATGAGAATAGCTTCCTGGCTGCGGATCCACTCTGGATGGGTCTGCCGATGATCGTGTACGAACCCATGCATGAGCAGGGTGAAAAGATCCTGTTGAACGGGGTCCGCACCAATGGAAGCCTCGAGCAGGATCTGAATGCCGCCATCGACAACCTCTTCCTGCATCCCAATGTAGGACCCTTTCTCGGCCGTTTGCTCATCCAGCGCCTGGTCACCTCGAATCCCAGCCCGGCCTATATCTACCGGGTCGCCGGAGCCTTTAATGATAATGGCAGCGGCATACGTGGAGACATGAAAGCGGTGATCCGTGCGGTGCTACTCGACCCGGAGGCGCGCAACCGCTCCTTTCAGGATTTGCCGGGTTATGGAAAATTGCGTGAGCCGCTGCTGAGGCATGTACACCTGGTGAGAGCCTTCAAAATGCAGGCCCTGCAGCAACCCCTGCGCATGGACAATCTATCCGGGGCGGCAGCCTATGCCATGCAGCCCATGGGATCCCCCTCCGTGTTCAACTTCTATCTGCCGGATCATCAACCGGCGGGGCCTCTTCGGGATGCCGGTCTGGTGGCACCCGAGTTCCAGATCACCACCAGCACCACCACCGTAAAAACCCTGAATCTGATTTCTGAGGGCATCGGCTTCGATTCCCTGCTCAGTAACGATGATGAATGGGCTAGCGATCTGCGTATACAGCCTGACTACGGTGCAGAACTGGTCCTGGTGACTCAGGGAAATCTGGCCGCTTTAATGGATCGTCTGAATCTCCTGCTCACCCGGGGGCAGCTCAGCAACAGCAGCCAGAGCATCATCATGACTGCGCTGCAAGAAGCGCAGCGTCAGGGCGTGGAAGCGGATGACATCGTTCGTTTCGCCATCACCCTCATCGCCTCCTCCCCGGACTTCGCCGTCCTTCGCTAACCCATTCTCCAAGGAAGCTCTCATGAACCGTCGTCATTTCTTAGGACAAATGTCCTGTGCCGCTGTCACCGCCACCCCTCTGCTCTCCACTCTCCTGAACCTGCGCATGGCCAATGCAGCCGTCGTCCCGGGAGCCGACAGCGAGGACTACAAAGCCCTGGTCTGCTTCTTTCTCGCCGGAGGAAACGATTCCTTCAACATGCTGGTCCCCTCCGGAAGCAGTGAGTACGCACAATACGCACAAACCCGCAGCAACATGTCCCTGGCCCAGAACACCCTGCTCCCCTTGAACGGTGTGCATCAGGGACGCAACTTTGGCCTACACCCGGGCATGGCTGGATTGCAGAATCTATTCAATCAGGGCCGGGCCGCCTTTGTCTCCAATGTGGGGACCTTGGTGGAACCGGTGACCCTGGCCCGTTTTCAATCGGAACAGGCAAAATTGCCACAAGGACTCTTTTCCCATGCAGATCAAATCATGCATTGGCAGACTTCCGTTCCGGACCAGCGCTCTGCGCTTGGCTGGGGCGGACGGATGGCTGACCTGTTGCACGCCTCCAATCAGCAAAGCAACATTTCCATGAACATTTCCCTGGATGGCAGCAATCGATTCCAGACCGGAAGTCAGACCGTCAGTTATGAAATCGAAGCCAGTGGAAACGGAGCCATCACCCTGCAACCCTATCTCGATGGCGACGATCCCGTATTGGCGTCCTTGGGTCAAACAGCCATCAACAACCTCATGGACGCGGAGTACAGCAACCTCTTTGAAAAAAGTTTTGCCCAGAAGACCAAAGATTCCCTGGCCGCAGCCGAGCAGTTCTCCAGCGCGGTGGCAGGCAAGACGCTGCAAACGACGTTCTCTGCCAACAATGTCTCCCAGGCCTTTCAGATGGTGGCGCGTACGATTGCCGCCAGGCAGGAACTGGGGATGCGTCGTCAGACCTTCTTTGTGATGTTCGGCGGCTTTGATCACCATGACGAACTCCTAAACAGTCATGGCAGTATGATGCCGGTAGTCAGCCAGGCCTTAACTGAATTTGATACCGCTATGACCGAGCTCAATGTGAACGACAAGGTCACCACCTTCACCGCCTCCGATTTTGCCCGCACCCTCACCTCCAACGGGAAAGGGACAGATCACGGCTGGGGTTCCAATCAAATCGTCACTGGCGCCGCAGTGAACGGGGGACAGATCTACGGCAGCTATCCCGAACTCTACCTCGGCTCCCCCCTGGACACCGGACGGGGCCGCCTCATCCCCACTCTGTCCACCGATGAATACTTTGCCGAACTCGCCCGCTGGTTTGGTGTTCCCGATGCGGATCTCGATAAAGTCTTTCCGAACATCGGCCGCTTCCATAATATCAGCTCCGGAGCTCCGGTTGGGTTTATGAAATAACAGCTCGTCATCGGCACGGACCTACAGCCCGTGAATCCTTTTTCGGGAACCTGAACCCAGCCCACCAAAGGGCCTTCAGCCCAAAGGTGGACAGGGCTGATATCGGAACGAGCTTTCAACCCGTTTTCATGCCAGATCAATTGGATCCGTGTCAAGAATTCAGATCTCTTCCCCCACAACCCACCCTCCTAATTCGGGCCGTAGGTCCGACCCGATATCAGCCCCGTCCGTGAGTGCCCTGAAGGGGCTCTCTCGGGCTGGGTTTCGCGCATCTCCCTAGGATCGCGGGCCGTAGGTCCGACCCGATACCAGCCCAGTCCGTGCGTGCCCTGAAGGGGCGCTCTCGGGCTGGGTTTCGCGAATCTCCCTAGATTCGCGGGCCGTAGGTCCGCGCCGATTCAACAACATCGGCAGGGACCTTCAGCACAAAGGTGCCTGTTGAACATCGCAACCGGGAAGGCTGCAGGGCTCCATGTCGGGGTGACGTTGCACCGTGGAAGCCCCCTCAATACACCAACAACTGCTCAATCACATTTTTGGTTTTGAACAGCAGCTTGCTCTCCCCCTCGTTCCATTCCCGAATGCGGCGGCCGTCGCTGAACAGGATGCCTCCTTCGGGCAGCAGGCAGTATTCACCGACGTTTTTCTCGATGACCTCGACCTCGCCACTGGGTTTGCGGCAGATGAGTTCCCAAGTATTGGGAACGAGAATGGCATCCTCGCCCGCAGCCCCTTCTGCGGCCTGCTGCAGCCTGGCGCCTTTGAGGAACATCTGATGATTCTCCACTTCCTTTTTCTCGCCGGTCGCCGCATTGGTCAGGGTGCGTTTCCCAAAGAGCTGAGTAAAGGCATTGAGAAAACCATACAGGCCCCGCAAGAGCCGGTACGGAATCAACAGAAAATCCTTCAGTGCTTCACGGTGACTGCGGAATCCGCCCTGAAAATAAGGCCGACGAATGCAGTAGAGATTGCCTTCTCCATCCTCGCTGGGGTTGAGGTAGTCATAGGCCGGATCCGAAAACAGCTCTTCGGTCGAGGCAGTCTCCAGATTCAGACGTAGAATCCCGGAAGGGCCCAAATGACTGAACGAACCATCCCGGTAACGACCGATCCCGGCGCTCTGATAGAGCAACTGGTTTTCCGTACCGGGCACCCAATAGGGATGCGCATCGACGGAATCGCCTTCCGTGAGCAGCTCCAGATCCGCCCCGGAATCACGAAGAATGCCCAAATGCTGGCCCTCCTGATCCGGTACGGCACAGAGAAACTCCTCCCGCCCCGCATGATGATGAAGATCGGTCAGATACAGACCCTCTTTATGAAAAATCCGCAACTCACGGTCTTCCTGTTTATGGTAGCGGAACAGCCCTCCTACCGACGGCGTGCTCAGCACAAAAAACAAACCCTTTTCCCCGGCATCACAGGCGGACACGATACGTACCTCACTGGGGAGGATGCCCGCTGCGCCCTCGCCGCCTCCCCGGTTCCACAGGTTGTAGCCCATGCCGGCCTCCTGACTCTTCCAGGCATGGCGTTCTTCCATATTCTGTTGTCGACGCAGCACCTGCATCCCGAACTCGCTTTCATATTCCTTGAAAGCGCCTCCGTCTTTGGCGATATGCAGACTCCCGTTGCTCAGATAGGCATAGTTCATGATCTGCCTTTGCCATGCACAGTGGGCCCCGCATAGAAAAAAAGGGTTTCCGAACTTCGGAAAAACCGTTCCTCCCCGTTTCCGAAGCTCGGAAGAGGCATCATTCCCTTCGGTCCTTTGGGTCCCTTAGGTCCCTTCCACCTGAATCGGAGCCTAAAGGGTACGAACACAAAAAACCCCTGCAGTCACTGCAGGGGTTTTTCGATTCAGAATGACAGAACGGCTTATTTGTCGCCGGGGTGCCATTCTTCCAGACCTTCGAGGCCGTTGAAGGCATCTTCGAAGGCGGAGCCGAGGTCGACCATGTCTTCGCCGGGGCGCAGACCTTCGAGCATGCTGTCATCCAGGTTGAAGTCTTCGTCAGCCACTTCAGCAGCTTTGATGCTCAGACCGATGCGGCGTTCCACTTCGTCCATCTTGACGATACGGGCTTTGATTGCATCGCCAACCTTGAGCACATCCTTGACCTTCTCGACGCGATCGTCGGAGATCTGGCTGATGTGTACCAGGCCTTCGATGCCCTCTTCCAGCTCCACGAAGGCGCCGAACTGGGCCAGTTTGGCCACTTTGCCCTCGACCAGCTGGCCAATGGCGTACTTGGAGGCAATGGAGGTCCAGGGGTCGGGTTGAGCCTGTTTCATGCCGAGACTGATTCGCTGGGAAGACGGATCGACTTCCAACACCACGGCGTCCACGTGCTGGCCTTTTTCCAGCATTTCGGAGGGGTGGTTGATCTTGCGGGTCCAGGACATGTCGGAGACGTGCACCATGCCGTCGACGCCCTCTTCCAGTTCCACGAAGGCACCGTAGTTGGTGAAGTTGCGGACAGTACCGGAGATGGGGGAACCGATCGGGTGATTGGTGGCGAAGATTTCCCAGGGGTTTTCTTCGGTCTGACGGACACCCAGAGAGATTTTCTTCTCGTCCTTGTCCACTTTCAGTACGATGGCATCCACTTCGTCGCCAATGTTCATGACATCGGAAGCGCGGGCAATGCGCTTGGTCCAGGACAGCTCGGACACGTGAACCAGACCTTCGACGCCCGGCTCCAGTTCAATGAAGGCACCGTAGGGCATGAGGTTGACCACTTTGCCGTGTACGCGGTGGCCCACGGGGAATTTGGACTCGATGTCCTCCCAAGGGTTGTCGCTCTGCTGTTTGAGGCCGAGAGAGACACGCTCTTTCTCGTAGTCCACGTCCAGAATGGTGACTTCCAACTCGTCGCCGATTTTGACCATTTCGGAGGGGTGGTTGATGCGGCCCCAGCTCATGTCGGTGATGTGCAGCAGACCGTCCATGCCAGTGAGGTCGATGAAGGCACCGAAATCGGTGATGTTCTTAACCTTACCTTTACGCAGCTGACCGATCTTGATTTCGGAAAGCAGGAGCTGTTTCTGTTCGCGACGCTGTTCTTCCAGCAGTTCGCGACGGGATACCACGATGTTGCGGCGCTCGAGGTTGATCTTGATGATCTTCACGGTGACGACCTGGCCGATGTATTCATCGGGGTTCTTCACCGGAGTCAGATCAATCTGGGAACCGGGCAGGAAGGCTTCCACGCCCACGTCGACGAGCATACCGCCTTTAACGCGGCCTTCGATCACGCCTTCGATCACGTCACCCTCATTGTAGTTTTCGAGGATGTTGTCCCAGTTCTTCTGAAGCTCAGCGCGCTGCTTGCTCAGCACCACCATGCCGTTGTCGTCTTCGAGACGTTCCAGCAGCACTTCGACGCTATCGCCGAGGGCGAGTTCTTCAATGTTCTTAAATTCGTTGCGGGGGATGATGCCTTCGGACTTGTAGCCCACATCGACCATCACGTCATTGGAGCGGATGGACACCACCACGCCTTCAATAATCGAGCCTTCGTTGAATTCTTTCAGAGACTCTTCGTAGAGTTTATCCAGTTGAGCGGCCGTAAGGCCTGCTGCGGCCAGCTCTGCGCTGGTATCGGTCAGATCCGTCATCTAATTAGGGGGGTAAGGGTTGATAAACACACAGCCTTGGCTGCGTCCGGAAAAAATCCGGAGATGACAAAGGAGCGGGGAATATAGCAGAAAGCTATACGTTGAACAAGGGGAAAGCGTTAAAACTTTCCGGCCTTCAAGTACCTAAGCCATTCGGCTTCAAAGGCCGCCGCATCTGCATAGCCGAACAGGGCGGCAAATTCATCCGGTCGGGTCCCAAAGCCCTGCCGAATCAGGGACAGGAGCTTCTGAAATCCGGCAATATGCTCCGGGCTGGAGGTGCAAAAGGCAAACAGCCCCATGGTCTGTGCACTTTCTTGTGGGGTCAGGCTGGCCACATCCAGTTCCAACATGCGGGCCAGACCGACTTTCAGACCTGATTTATTCATTCGCTGAATCGCCGGCACCCAGGATTTCTTGGAATCCAGAATGTCTTTCAGAGTCAGAATCCCTTCACCGGTGGCTTCCTCCGAGTAGCGGTTCTCCTCATAGGCTTCAAAATTCGCGTAAAACACGGTGCAGCGTTTTTGAATTTTTTCTTCTGCCCAATACCCCGATCCCATCCGCAACCACAAAGGTAAGGCCTCCACCTCGGCTTCCAATGCGACCAGACTGAATCCCACCTGATGGGCGCTCAAGCCTTTCAAGTCCACACTCTCCTCCACACGGCTCACAGCAAAGCGGTGTTCGAAATCAGTAAATTGACCCAGTTGGGGCGCGGTCCCAAGCAGAAACTCTTGCGCACTGCGGTCCTCGAGGCTGGACACGTAGATCTTGAGCAACTGCATATAATCCGGATGTTCGTCCGCCAAATAGATTTGAAAACGGTAGCCCTTATCCAACAGACCGGGCAGACCGGCCAAACGTGGTTTCATCAAAGCAACCACCTGATCGCCCACCTTTTCCAAACCGCCACTGTTTACGCCCAATCCGTAGATATCAACCGATTGACCTTTTCGTTCCCGGAAACGGAAGCCTTCAAACACAAAAGGGGTCGGCAGTTCCGTGCGGGGTTTGGCCACGGCCGCCGGATCCTCCTCAAGCTCCTGTCCCGGCATCCCCACGGAAACCGGATTCGCTGGCGGAGTCTGTGGGGCCGCTTCCGCCGCTCCGCCTGCGGATTCCATCAGTGCTTTGCGGGAACTCAGGGAAAAACGCTCCAAGGGCAGCGTAAAACGGCGTCCGTCCCGCAATTCAATTTCCACCTCCTCATCCTGTAACAGGATCAAGCGGGCCTCCAGCTTTCGTCCATCCGTACTGTGAAGCTGCAAAAAGTCATTTGCACGGAGCATCAAAAAGCTGCTGAAGATCAAAAACAAGAAGGGGTAGAATCGGGCTGGCATACGAGTTCGTCTCCAAAAGGGCGTACGATGTTGAGTTCAAAAGAAAATCCCGTATGAAATCAACATGAAATTAGATGCCCTTCCCTTTCCTGCCGCTCGACACGTTGCTTACTGGCTGTGGATTGTGTGTACGATGATCGTCATTATGGTCGCCATAGGTGGGATTACCCGACTCACGGAATCGGGTTTATCCATGGTGAATTGGGACCCCATTATGGGTGCAGTCCCTCCCCGTACGGCGGAAGAATGGGATGAACGCTTCAAAGCCTACCAGGAAACGCCTCAATTCGAAAAGTTCAACGCGGAAGAACCGATGACGATGGAACATTTCCAGGAAATTTTCTTCTGGGAATATGTACATCGTATGTTCGGCCGTCTGATCGGCATGGCCTACGCCCTGCCTTTTTTCTATTTTCTGATTCGTGGGAAACTCCCATGGAAATGGTCCATAAAACTGGGTATCGGCCTGATTCTGGGTGGTTTTCAAGGTCTGTTGGGATGGTATATGGTTAAAAGCGGTCTGGTGGACATGCCCTATGTCAGCCACTTCCGCCTCGCGGCCCATCTGAGTACGGCTCTGCTGTTGTTCTGTTACCTATTATGGATGGTGCTGGAGCTACTCCCCTACCATACCCACCGCAAAACCAACTACGACAGTCTGAAACCCTTGCGGCGGCTGACCATGATCTTCAGTGCCCTGCTCTTTGTCCAGATTCTGTATGGCGCCTTCACTGCCGGACTGCGTGCCGGCTTCATGCACAATACCTATCCGCTGATGAGCGGTGATTTTTTCCCGTCACAGGGCACCTGGAACGGCTGGCTGAATAATCCCCACAATATCCAGTTCGTCCACCGGACCCTGGGCCTGTTGCTTCTGGGCTTCCTGGGCTGGATTTGGTTTTCTGCGATTCGGATCCGCTTAATGCCCCGCCAGAAGTTCTCTTACAACCTGCTCCTCACCGTAGGATTTATCCAGGTCATTCTCGGGATCTACACTATTATCAGTGGAGTACAGCTTCATGTCGCTGTAGCGCATCAGGTTTGTGCTTGTTTCTTTGTCGGCGCCTGTGTGGCCTGTCTTCACGAGACCCGTGATCCAAAAATCGTGACCTCTCTTCGGTCGTGATACAATTGCCGCACTTCGAGTTCCGGCGCTTCCTGCTCTAGGTACTCGAGCAAAGGTTCCAAGGCAGGCATGGGTTCCTGTTGAGGTAACTTCACATTGAATACGAGGTTCCGGCATTTATGCTCACCCAGCCAATAACGGAGGACCGAAAGAGCTTTTCCAGGCGGAATGAGCATATCTCCCACCAGCCAATCCACGGGCGGCATATGGCGGGCTAAACGGAAGCTCAGTCCGTCCAAATGTAAATGCTCAATGCGACGAACGCAGGCATCCTGAATTTTCAAGGGTCCATTATCGATCGCGGTTACCCGGCAGCCACGTTTCGCAAACGCAAAGCTCCACCCACCCGGTGCAGCCCCCAGATCGATCACCGTTTCTTCTTCCTGAGGCTCATACTCCATGCGGAACAGCGCCTCCTCCATTTTTAAATAGGAACGGGAGGGTGCGGCGGCGTCCATACGCATGCGACAACGTCCTCCTTCCACCACGGAAGTGAGTTCGTTACAGGGAGCCCATGAGAACCATACGCCTTTGCCCTGCAGAAAGACCTGTAGTAGTTTCCCTTTCCGCTTGGGTAGCAGTTTTTCGGCTTTGCGTTGCCAGTTTTTCAACCCTTTGATCCGTTTCTCACCCCCACGGAGCAGCTCCTTCTCCAGTCCGCCCAAGCGCTTGGATTGTGAACCTTCGCCTTCTTCGGGTCCATAGGCCTGTATGGCCCAGGGTTGAGGATCCTCATCCCAGCCTTTCCACAGCTCATCCAACACCTCTTCGTTCAAACGCTCTCCAGCCTTCAACGCGAGGTAACGGGCCGCGGGTAGACGCTGGCGTTCAAAAATGAGCGCCTCTGCGGGGATTCCGGCCCCCTCCAGTACGCAGAACCCAGGTTCCCGTCGGCAATTCAAGCCATAGAGACGTTGCAATTCTTCGGCTAATTCGGGCTCCGCTCCAGGGCGGCACAATATCAAGGAGTATGGGGAAGACAGTCGAACAGGAAGCACGTGTCCTTTGTAAACAGAAGCCGGCAGGAAAACAAGCTCATCACTCTTGCAAGATGCCTAGACACGTTTACATTCACGGAATGAGCGAAAAGTGTCTGGAAGCAGAAGAAACCCTAAAAGCCCGGGATGAGTTTATCGCACAATGGGGTGCGATCAGTTCCTGTTGGGGCGTGAACCGCACCATGGCACAAATCCACGCCCTGCTCTTGGTGAGCCTGGAGCCCCTCTGCACCGACCAACTCATGGACCAGCTTCAAATCTCACGGGGCAACGCTCATGGGAATGTCAAAGAACTCATTCAATGGGGCCTGGTTCGTTCGGTGTACATCAAAGGAGACCGCAAGGAACATTTTGAGGCGGTAAAAGATGTATGGCAGATGTTTTGCATCATTACCCGGGAACGCAAACGTCGGGAAATTGAACCAGCCCTTGCCGTCCTGGAAAATTGCGCTCGTATTACCGAAAACTCGGAATGTCCCGCCGGGCAGGAATTCCACCGCCAAATGGAACAGCTCAGCGAATTTGTGGTGCTGATCTCCAGCCTCATGGACAAACTCTCCTGCGCGAAAGAAAACAAAGCGCTGCCCATCGCGCTCAAATTGCTGGGCTAAGCCTTCTCCCGAGGAAAGGCCCTCACCTACAGGAGTCTGCTTAGGCCTGTTCCCTGTCGGCAGGATCGCCTAGCTCCACAACAGCCACAATCCAGCTGCCCCTCCGCAGCTTCGGACTCCCCAGCTGGGCTAGTACTCAGAACTCCGAATTCCGCACTGAAAACAATTGCCATTCCTGCTCTCAGATGGCACAAGCGGCGCTCCTTTTCCACCCTCAACCTCTTTAGCCGCTATGATTTCCGCAGTTTCCCTCACCATGCGCTACGGAGAGAAAACTCTCTTCGAAAACGTCAGTGTTAAATTCCGTTCCGGCAACCGTTACGGTCTCATTGGAGCCAACGGCTCCGGCAAATCCACGTTCATGAAGATCATGACCGGTCAGGTGGAAGCCTCTGCCGGCGAAGTCGCGCTGGATACCGGCTGTACCATGGGCTACCTTCGACAGGATCATGGTTCTTTTGACGATCAGAGTGTATTGGATACGGTGTATCAGGGAAATGAACTGCTCTGGAAACTGCACATGGAGCGTGAACACCTCTACACCGCCTCGGAACTGACTCCCGAGGAAGAGGAACGCAGTGGCTACATTGAAGAAGAGTTCGGTGAAGCCGGCGGTTACACCATGGAAACCGATGCGGCCAAACTCTTGGCCGGCTTGGGAATTCCGGAGGAGAAACATGAAGGGGACATGGAGACCCTGCCCGCCGGTCTGAAACTGCGTGTATTGCTTGCACGTACCCTCTTTGGAACTCCGGATGTGCTGCTCCTCGACGAACCGACCAACCATTTGGACATGAGCAGCCGTGACTGGCTGGAACAATTCCTGCAGCAATATGAAGGTACGGTCATCGTGATTTCGCATGACCGGTATTTCCTCAATGCAGTGAGCACGCATATTGCTGACCTGGATTTCCAGCAGATCCGCATGTTCACCGGCAACTACGATGACTTCATGACCACCAACGCGATGTTGTTGGAAAAACGTCAGCGCGAGAATGCGGCCAAGGAGAAACGGGCCCAGGAGCTGAAAGACTTCATCAACCGCTTTGCGGCAAACGCTTCAAAAGCCAAACAGGCCACCTCCCGTCAGAAAGAACTGGAGAAGCTGAACATTGAAGCCTTCAAGCCCTCCTCCCGCGTCTCCCCCTATATCCGCTTTAGTTCCGCCAACCGCTTAGGTGACAAAGTCATCGAAGCTGAGAACATTGCCAAAGCCTACGAGTACCCTCTTTTTTCTGATTTCAGCTGCAACATTCAGGCCGGGGAAAAAGTGGGCATCATTGGCAACAACGGTGTCGGAAAAACCACCCTGCTGCGCATGCTCTGTAACGAGCTGGATCCGGATCAGGGCAACATTTCCCATGGCGAAACCATGGACCTGAATGTATTTCCTCAGGAACCCATGACCGTGCTGGAGGAAGGGAAGCCGGCGATCGACTGGCTGTCAAAATTCTGCGATGACGAGCAGCAGAAAGAAACCGAAATCCGTTCTGCCATGGGCCGGATGCTGTTCCGCGGAGATGCGGTATTCAAACCCTGCGAGGTGCTCAGCGGTGGAGAAAAAGCCCGCCTCATTGTGGCCTCCATGATGATGCAACAAGGGAACGTGCTGGCCTTTGACGAACCGACCAACCACTTGGACCTGGAAAGTATTGAAGCTTTGAACTTTGGGCTCTCCCTGTTCGATAACACCGTCATCTTCGTGAGTCACGACCGTGAATTCCTCAACAGTCTGGCTACCCGCATTATTGAAATTCACGATGGCAAGATCACCGACTACCCCGGAGGTCTGTCGGATTACGAGGCATGGAAGGCCAAACAGTAACTCCGGCTCAGCGCCGCGCTCCCCTGCTCGAAGAAATGCAGGCCTTAGGGGAGCGTGGTATTGACTGCCGCAGCTGTTGCGGACTCTGCTGTACACATGCCGCCAACTCCATGCGCATCACCCGTCAGGAAGCGCTGGACATGCAGGCAGCCCTCATCGCCGAACAGCGATGGACCGAAGAGTTATTTGAGCGATTGCAACGCACGGTGAGCCGCTATCGCCTGGATCAGGAACCCGGCGATGGTCGGCGAATTTTCCGAAAAACCTACACCTGCCCTTTCTTTAAAGACCAGACCTTGGGCTGCAGCATTCCCGCCACCCACAAACCCTACGGCTGCCTGGCCTTCAATGCCAATGTACCCGGTCAGAAACGGGGTGGAAACTGTAGCAGTGATGCCGAATTACTTGAACGCGTTCAGGAGAGCGACGCCGAGCGTCTGCCCATTCCCCTCGCTCTCTTAGCCCTCAGGGAATGAAGAGGTAGCCGCTTGAGTTTCGGCTTTCGGCTTGAGAATATGTTCCAGTAAATAGGTGGAGCCCCCCCCGGTAGTATTGCTCCCCGATGGCAAAAGCCCCGACATCATGACTCCCCGTGGAAAAGAGTTCGATCCGGAGATCTTCTCCCTGTTCCACAGAGATGTACAGCGTTCCCAACGCCTGCCACTTTGCAGGATAAGGATCTTTTTTGGAATGTTCGTAGGACAGATACAACGATGCATAATCCTCACGCGTCAGTTGGAGTTCCTGCCCGCTGGAGGCGAAATGGATTACAGCCCTGCGGAGCTCTGCTGGAAGAGGCCGAGAATTTTCTCCCGGGAAGCGCTCAGAGATCTGGGTGCGGGTAAGAAATAGCGCCAGAGCAATGAGTAGACCCCGATTCCGACAAAGTAACAACCCCGGTTGAACATAGAAAAAACTCCTGGCTTCGTGAACGGATCTCGCGCCCTCAAAAAGGAAAAACCTCAGGGCAGTCATCATATATAAAGATCTACTGGGTCTGCAGAATGATGTTAAAACAACGAGACGCTTCCCCCTCTCAAAAAACCCCGAAGCTGAAGCTCCGGGGTTCCGGGGTTGAGCCTGAATCGGCTTAGTCTTCGACGCGCAGTGTGGGCGTCGGGACAAGAGCCTCAAACTGCTTGAGGCTTCCTCTGTCGAGGCAGCACTGGATGATGTCTTGTCCCAGGGGAAGCAGATCGGGAACCTGGAACTGACTGAGTTCTTTCTCGAAGAATTCCTGCAGAATGGCAGCGCCTTTGTCATAGGCTTCAGGGCCTACTTCCGGTTGCTTGTCCACATGGAAGAACCAGGAACCGATACGTCGACCTTCCACCATCATGGAGCTCGGAGCCCAGCCCAGCAGATTGCAGCGTGAAGGGGTGACCTGGCTTTCGTCGAACTCAGCACCACCGCGGCGGGCCATGTATTCACGGGTGATCCACTGCGGCATGAAGCTCACTTCCCAGGAGCCAATATGCTGGTTGGGCACCAGAATGTACTTCACTTTGGGTGTATCCAGGATCTGTTTGAGGATCAGGTTGGCCTGGTCCACTCGACGGCCAGTAGCGAAGGGCCAGTAGGAGCCTACCCCTTCACTGGACATCCCACCTTCATCCACAATACTGGGGTTGGCGTGTCCACGCGGGGCAACCAGACGCCAGAGCCAGGCCAGGGAAGGCGGCAGCAGATGGAACATGCCCATGATACCGTAGGTCGGTTTTTCCCGGGTACAAGGAGGACAACGTACTCCGAAGGAACGGATATCGATGTCGATGTTTCCGCGGTGGACGTTGGGCACCGCCTCGGCGGGAATGATCACCCGGGGGTTCGGACAGGGCACTTCGGGCTCGTCCATGATATGATCCCAGATCAGGGCGGTCCCGCCGGGTTTGGCATCAATGTTCAGGAAGAGCAGCGGACGGTCCGGATGCACGGTCATTTTCTCGAGGTGAGGATCAATGCCGTATTCCGTAATGTGGTTCACCCGAACGAACCAGGAATCCTCGGCGTCCATCAGGGTCAGTTTGCCATGACCTTTGTTCAGCGAGGGATGGCACAGGGCCATATCATCGGTGACCGGACGGATGTGGCAGCACTGCGGCATGCTGATGTTCCGGGTGTCCCCGGTAACCAGGTTGGTGCCCAGCAGCAGCGTGCCGTCGCCCTGACGGTGCGGAAGTTCCAGCATTTCGCTTTTTCCCCCACCCGAAGCGCCTTCGTGGGAGATCCCCACTTTGTTTTCGTAGGGGGTAATCACCTGAGCCGCGGAACAGTGCATGGTGATCCAGTCTTCTTTTTCACCCAGAGTGAGCAACACGCCGTAAATCCCCTTTTTGGCACTGGGGCCGGGGTACAGGTTGTAGCTGAACAGCTCATGCATGCCGGGCAGACGGTTATGCACCACCACCTGCTGGCCATCGAGATGACTGTGGCGGAAAGGAGGTGCGACGTAAATCACCGCTTTGGGAGAAAAATCAGGAGGAAGCGTGGCCGGATCACAGATACCCTGCAGCATGGCCAGACCTAATGCGAAGAAACCGGCATTGGCAGGAGCAATGGCGAGGGCATCCGTTCCTTTGCCGGGCATACCGGCGTTGAACACGAAACAGGCCAGATCCTGCCCCTTCATCCATTCCAAGGTCTCACCGCGCAGGCCGGAGAAGTTTTTGCCATAGCGTTCCACATAAGTGGGCTTGTCGGTGGGAAGCTCGTCCCCAATCACCATGCAGTTGGGATCACGACGGCGCATGTAGGGATCCAGGTAGTTGGCGGAAATTCCATTTTTTACCCGGCAGACTTTTACTTCCTCAACGAATCCTTGTTCAGGAACGTCGTAGCCCACCGTGTAGAAGTTGTCGGGGCCTGTGGAAGGAACCGCCAGATCGATCAGTTCCTGCACCTTGGTGGCCAGAGCTACGTTGGGGGCTTCCCGCAGTACCTCGGCGGCATCTTCAGGAAGGTTCAGCTGTTGAATCCATTCGCGGTCACTCATAATACTCCTTTTAATTTGGATGTGAGGTATCCTATTACTCCGAATTACCCCTCGTGCATAGCCTCAGACTTGATACTTCTACCCGTTTTTTGATATCAATTCTGAATAATGCCCAAAACGCTCTCCCGAACCATCTTTCAGCGCCTGTTGAACGCCCCCCGCACCCGGGACATTCTGGAGGATCTGCACGCCTGCAGCGGCACCGAGGCCATGCTGCTGGATGCCTTTGGTAATGAACGCCTGCGCTTCCCCCGAAATGAAGCCCTGCCTTTCCGACAGCAAATCAACGAAGTACCGGAACTTCGTCAGGAGCACCAACGGGTACGGCAGGCTTTACTCAGCGGGAGCGAATCTCCGGAACAGCTTCCCTGGCAGGAACTTATTCTCCCACTGACCCTAGAGGGAGAACGCATGGCTTACCTGATGTTATCCCCATTCCGCCGCTCGGGAGAACCGGAGGCCCTTCGCCGATTCTGGATTCAAGCGGTACGCCAGGGCCTTTCGCTCAGCTGGGCTGAATGGCTGCAGGCCTGGCAGTCTCTGCCCGCCTGGAGTTCCGCTCAGCAGAAAAGCTGGATTCATTTGATGGAAGCGTTTTGGCAGCAGTTACGACAAAGTCTGGACCAATCTCCACAGCAACACCTGCCGGCAGAACGGCTCCCTCCCCTGATCCTGCAGGCCTGTCGGGAGGTTCAGGAACGCTTCGCCGAACCTCTCCGACAGCAGGATCTGGCAGAGGAACTGGGGGTAAGTGCAGAGCATATGAGTCGTTTGTTCCACCAAAGCACAGGCCTGCGCTTTGGAGAGTATCTCTGCGAAACCCGGATCCACGCGGTCAAAGAGGAGCTGAAACATACCCGGGATCCTATTTCGCGAATATCCGAACGCTGCGGATTCTCCAGTCTTTCCCGCTTCAATGAAAGCTTTCGACGCATAACCGGAACCAATCCTAGCAGATGGCGAAAGCTACATCATGACCTGTAATCTATGCGGAAAATCAATATTAATGGCGCATTATCATGATATTCCATAAAGAGAATTGATTCTCATCCATAATTCCGGTAGTCGTATTTCTTCCTGAAAACACGTACGTTTGCGACAAGATATGGCTACTGATCACATAATAGGAAACCCCGATTTTATTCACCTCCGCATCCTGGAGGGGCGCTGGTGCTTTGTGAATGCAGAGGGCGAGCCCTTCATCTACAAAGGGGTGACCAGCATCAACCGTGCGGGAGGCATCGGGGGGCGCCGCTCAAAGGAAACGCCTTATCTGGAAACCTGCAATAAGCTCTACGGCACAGAAAGTGATGAGCCTTTTGTGGAGTCCGTGCTCGAAAAGATGCGGCTTTGTGAATTCAACGCCATGGGAGCCTGGACCACAAAAGAGTTTTTTGATCGTGGATTTTATTACACCGAAACCTGTGAATCCCTGCATGACACCGGCTTGGATAAAGACCGCTTCCAAGTCAAAGGCCCCGGCATTAACCTCCCGGATTTTTTCTCCACAGAGTGGGAGGAGGCCTATGATCAGGCTATAGCCGAACTGGCCCCGGAACGGGTGGGCAAACCCGAATTTCTGGGCTGGTTCACCGATAATGAACCCGGCTGGGGTCAGGCCAACGCAGATCATGTGTGGGGCGGTGGAGATTCTCTGAATGCCCGCGGAGCCCTGCTCCTGCAGTTTGCGTTAAATCTGAAGGAAGAGCGTCCCTTTCATCAGGCCGCCCTCCGTTTTCTGGAGGAGCGTCATGGCAGCATCGAAGCCGCCCTGGCCACCTGGGAAATTGACCGTTGCGGCACCTTGGGCGAGTTACGCCGTCTGACGGAAGCAGGACAGATCTTCCAGAGCAAAGGCTATGCGGCTGATCACGAGGCCTTCACCTATATGGCAGCGCGGACCTATCACGACAAAGTGGGAGCCATCATTCGGAAATATGACCCGCACCATCTCATTCTGGGCTGCCGTTTCGGAGGTCCTCCCGGAAAAATCATCGGCAAAGCCTGCTATGACAGCCCCTACCTCGATGTCATCACAGTAAACAACTACCAGCACATCTTCTATGAGCGCGTGGATGAAGTCTATCAGACCTGCCCCATGCCGATTCTGAATGGAGAAATCAGCTGGAACTCTGACTATTTCGGTTGGCGTCACTCCACCCATGACCTCCCCACCGACAAGCTGGATAAACTCGGCCGTACGCCCTACAAAGCTCAGGAAGCCCTGGAGCGGGCAATCGTTCACCCGGCATTGGTGGGCTACACCTTCTACCGTTGGGTTCACAACTTTGAGGATCCAGAAGGCGCCGCTTACGGCATCACCAACCGCAGTGCGGATGAGCTGAACCGCTATAACCAGCGGATTCTGGCCAAGGTCAATCCACGTCTCGAAGACGTGGCCTTCGGCCGCGTACCCTACACCCGCCTCCCCCTGCTCGAGACCCTGGGTCTGGAACAGGAACGGGAAGCTTAAGCTCCTTTCAAACGGAGGATAGGCCTCCGGCCTGTCACCACCCCAAGCCACAGCCAGATAGAGCCACCCTCACATCGCATCCACGATCACCGAGGCCACGCCCAAACGATATCCGGCATGGTCATCGGACTGCACGCCGAAACGCAACTCGGTCGTGGCTTTGAGCAGAGCCGGATCCAATTCCAGTTCGCGCACGAGCGCTCCGTTCTCCGGGGCCACCGCTGCGGGCAGTTCTAAGCGGGTGCCATTCACCTCGACCCAGCCTTCAGCACGGGACAGACGTTCAGCAACAAAGCGGAGACGTGCCCGCTTTAGGCCCTGTAGGTTCCCAATATTCAGACTCATCGTTTTGGGTGCAGCTGCCGTGACCTCCTCCAAGACCTCTTTGCCAAAGATCTGACGGGTGCGCACAGTGGGGGCTCCCTGTTCCTTCAGGGTTCCCTCTAGGGTATTAATCAACAAAACCGGAATACCAGGTTTTAATTCAATCTCCAACGGATACCCATTGGCTTGAACCCTCACGGGCGTATTCACAAGCTCGACCTTCCCGGTCTCGCCAATGTTCGCGGTGCGCAGCACGGCATTGTTAAAACGGGTTCCAGGAGCAGGCACATTGGAGAGTTTCGCCACCCGCAACTCCGGAGAGGCATTGAACAACAGAGTGACCTGTTGCTGAGCTTCGGGTAGATCCGAAGGTTTGGGAGCCAGAGGATCGGTGCCGTCGACCGAAGTAACCACATGCACATCCGGATGCGTATCATAGGAATACAAGAGACGGCCACGCAATTCGCGCATCAGGTCCATGGCCACCCCTTCTCCACCATCACTCCAGAAACCGCCACCTACCCCAAAGTGGAGCAGGCCTTTGCATTTGTCCGGACTGTAGTCGAGCAGGTTGGCTATCTTATGAGTCACCCAGCGGAACTTGTCCGCGTTTCCACTCAACTGCACCTGACCGGAACGGGTCTGGGGGTCGGCGTTGGAGGCGGTCTCGGTATTGTAGGCCACCAGCCATTTGCCATGGTTGGCCATAGCATACCCAGTCACCACTTCGTAGTTGGCCGCCATCACCCGGGGATCGGCACCGTAATCATGATCATTGTAGGCATCAATCACGCCCACCGCGGCATCAATGGTGGGTTTGTAGAGCAGATGAAACGCATCCCAGTGATCCTCACTGGGCCGCATGCCCCAGCCGGCAATCACCGTGACCGCATCCCCTGCAGTGGCTTTGATCCCTCCGGCGTAAGCCAAAAGTGGATCAATGTAGGGAAGCAGCATCCCTTTGCCGGACCAATAGGTAAACTGGGTTTCATCATACACGTGCCAGGGAGTGAAGGCCGTCCAGCTTTGCCCCTTCGCCTGATAGGTTTCTCCGTCAGCGACGGAGTCTTTGGGGTTCAGTTCCTGCATCATCTTGCGCCATTGATGATGGGCAATTTTATAGGGACGGGCATGTTGCCAGACCGAACTTTTGCCTTTTTCGTTCCGGCCGCGTCGCCATTCCTGACGGCCGGCACGGGTCCAATTCCATGGCGGTGCGGAGAAATCCTTGGTCCACTTCAAATGAGGCAGTTCGGTCCCATCGATGGCCAAAGTCACCGCAGCACCTTCCTTGGCTTCGCCACGACGGAAAAATTTGGGATCAAAATTCACCCGATTGTCATTGGCCCAGTTCAGATAGGGCTCATTCCAGAACTCCACCAACGCGCTGCGGCCGGAGGCTTTCACCTTGGAACCCAGGCTTCGGCCCCACTTGTCGTAGTTCTGTTTCCAGTTGGGGTCGGTAAAACGCAGACTGGACTGCGTGCGGTCGCCCACACTGAGAATTTTCGATGGTGCCATCCCCTTCCCGAATGCTGGGCCCTGACCCTGGCGACTGAAATCAATCTGCCGATCCAAAGCCAGACGATAGCGGTCGAGGCGGCGAATATTCTGACCGGTGGCCGGGTCCCGGGTGTTCTTGAGGTTAAATCCCCCAAACACTCCGGCCGGCAGCGTGTCCGTACCGTTTACTTCCCAGAGCGCGCCACCCACCTTGATTTCCAAGGGGGGGAGATTCGCATCGACGGCCTGGATTCCCTGCACGGCGGTGACCGAGAATTCCACCTTGCCAATGCCCAGCGGATTGACCACCCCGAAAGCAATCGCTTTCAGGTTATCGGTATCGAACTGACCGTTCTCATCTTTAAAGCTGCCCCCCGGTGGATTGAAATAGGCTGGAGCCCGCAGATCACTGAAGTACAGTTCCCCAGAGTTCTGAGCCTTCACCAAGTCCACCACTTGAGGTACAGAAAACCAGCTACCATCCGCTTCCTGTAGTGCCACCGTCACTCCGGCAGCGGGGTTGGGTGTATCCGTATTCACCTGGATGCGCAGTCCCTGCAAGTTCCGGGCATCCAGAGGCGTGGCAAAGGCCACCACTTTCCAGCGAGCATGGTTCCAGTTCCGACGTTTGCTGCCCATGTCGAAACTACAGTCCACGGGCAAGGGTAGATCCTGAGCAGAAACCAGGGCCAGACCACTCAGGGCGAGAAGACCAATCCATTTTTTCATCTTATTCTCCCAGGATGTTTTTAAACACGTAGCTTCCGTCTTCTTTCAGCTCGGCTTCGAAACGATGTCCCCCAGCCTCCACAACCAGACGGCGTTCTTTCCATCCCAAAGAAATCGGCGTATCGCCTCCCTGAGCCGGCTGCCACAGCGCCATGCGTTCCGGACTCTTCCAGTCCACGCCCTGAACCTCTCCGTCCCGGCTGAAACTGCGGGTGCTGCTGTCAAACATCAAGGCACGCCCATCCTGCATACGGGCTTTCACCACGCCGCCCTCCAACTGCACCTTGCTCTTGGCCAGCACCGCTTTTTTGAACGCATCGAAGTTGGGGTGGCTCTGCGCGTCGCCCACCTCCATGATAAAGCCCCGTCCCTGACCTTGAAGATTTTGACGGGCTTTGCCTTTGGTCTTTTTGTTCCCCTTCATATCGGTCACTCCGGACCACCTTAGTTCCAAAGGATGCAACGCAGCCCAGCTTTTGCCGAGATCCAGGAACTGAATGCCATTCGCCTCGGATACGGGAATGCCTTTGGGCATGGCCACATGATAGGGCACCCCGCCTCCTTTACTGTTCCAATAGAGCGCAGCGGATCCATTCTGAAGCACAATGTCTCCCCCCGCAGTGTTGGTAACGCCATTGCGCAACTTGCCTGTGGTTGGGATGACAAAGGCCACGCCGTGTTGTGGATGATCGGCCAGTAGCTTGAACCCATTTCGGTTGTAACCATGACCTTCTTTCATGGTGCCCAACTGGAAGTGTTTTCCGTAATAGGTGGTCTCATGATATTCGGGGGCCTGATCCTGGCCCGGCAGAAAATTCTGATAGGTGGGATGCGAGGCAAAAATCTCCAAGGGCGTTTGAAATTCTTTCCGGGCGAAGGCCGTCACCGCGGCCGGTGGACGGTAGTCACTGGTAAAGAACAGCGAATGTTCGAGTTCCTTGTGATGTGGCGCCTTGGCTTCACCCCCGAAATACAACCATACGGTATGGGCGGAGGTCGACCACATCCCATGATCACCATAATCCCGAACCTGGGGACCACCCCAGGCGCCTCTGCGATATTTTACGGCGGAGGCCGTAAACAGAAAGTCCATGATCGCTTTGGCGTAACCGCGGACTTCAGGATCCTCTGCAAAATCATAAAGGTTGATGTAAGCCGACATGGTGTGCCCCAAGTACGTGGAACTGTCCCATTCGCCGTTCCCTACATTCCAAAACGAAAAGGCCGTACGGCGGATGCGGGCTTTGTAGAGCTGGCGAATGATCTCATTGCCGCTCTGCTCTGCGAACAAGTACACCGCAGTTTCGCGCATGCCCCGCAAGTTATCGGTATTACGTGCATCGGCACGCATCCCGCGGGTTTTCGGATCCCAGGCCCCGCCTACCGGTCCGGAGCCCACCCCGTATTTAGGATGCGGATGGGGGTTCGTACGGCGTTCGTATTCCTCAAAAATCATCCAGTCGCCATCGGCAATAGCCTTCCACCAAGCCATCCAGGCTTCTTTATCCTCGCCGGGAAAGCTCCCTCCGATTTTCTGAGCATTGGCGCGGATGTAGCGTGCAAAATTTTTCTTATTCTGATGCCCTTCTGCTTCAGCCTGATCAGCCATGGCCAGTAGCGAATCGGTATCACGCCACATCTTCTTCAGTTCCTCCAACAGGTAAGCGTCCAGCTCCTTGCTGCCGGAGCCAAGCAAACCCGGTAGCTCCAGAGAAATGCGTGGGTCCTCTTCCGTCCACTGCTTCATGGCGTTACGGAACTTCTGTTGATAGGCCTCCGTGAACTGATCGTTAAAATCAAACCACTTCCGCACCTGGCCCTTCAGAGTGAAGCACCAATAGAGGTCAATTCCGGAGGTATGCGCATGATCCTGGCTGGCCTGAAGATCCGGCGCACTCAGCCCGGATACAGCGGCTTGCTGATCTCCTGCCAGCCAGGCACCGATGTTATCCGGGTAGCCCCACTTCTCGTGTTCCCCGGTCGTGCGGGTATTGGCAGCTCCCTTAAAAGGGACAATCGCTTTCTCGCGGCGGGCGCGGAACTCCTGCTCCCAGGCCTGTGGCCAGGGGTTGGCGAAGGCACCCGTTTCCTGGAGCGGAGCGATGATTCGATTTCCCTGGGCATCGCGGCTGATGCGGTCAGGCAAAGACTGGGCGTGAAGCAGGCAGAAACTGCTGCTCAAACTAAACAAGGTAAGGCATCGAATCAGGGTCATAAGATCTCCAGGGAATAGGGCTAATCAGATACAAAACTCTGTACCGATTGTCTCTGAAATCAACTTCTTTGACGGCCGCACTTGGAGTCGAATTAGACTGGAAAAGCGTCACCTCTACGCTACGGAAACAGCATGAACTTGCACACCAGTCCCTCTGCCCCTCCCGCTGTCGGTCCTTATTCTCACGCCGTATCCTCAGGAAACCTGCTCTTCTGCAGTGGACAGATTCCGTTGGACCCGGAGAGCAAACAGATTGTTCCCGGTGGCATTGAGGCCGAAGTCAAACAGGTGATGCGCAACATCGAAGGCATGCTTTCCGATTTCGGTGCCGGTCTGAACCAGATTGTGAAGAGCACCATCTTCGTGACCGATCTGAACGATTTTCAGGTGGTAAACGCCCTCTATGCCGAAGCTCTGGGCGAGCACAAGCCAGCCCGTTCCACCGTCGAAGTTTCTGCACTGCCTCTTGGGGCCAGTGTTGAAATTGAAGTGGTGGTTGAACTCGTCTAAACCGCGCTTCTGTGAACGGCTATCGCTTCCGGCTGCTGATTCTGGCACCATCCTTAATTGTGATGGGCTGGTATGTGGCCGGGAATTTTTTTCTCCTGGCAGCCTATCCCTTTTGGATTGTGGCCGGTTTGATCTGGGCGGCGCCACTGGCTGAGTTGGCCTTTCTCCCCTTTGGCAATTTATTGCGACCCGGCGATCGCTATTCCAAAAAGCAACCGATGTATAGTCGCCCCGAATCCCTGCGGAGACAAAACAAACTCGAGGAAGCCTTCAGCGCCTGCCAGGAGATTGCCCGGGAATATCCCAAGGAAGTGAAACCTTGGGTGGACATGATCCGCATTGCCCACCTCGACATGAAAAACCGTGCCTTGGCGGATGCCACGCTGCAACAGGGCTTGCTCAAACTGAAAGCGGCCAGCGCCCGGGAAGAGTTGGAACGCATGCATCAGGAGCTGACCCGCATGCGGCAGGAAGCTCCACGGGCGGAAGAACGGCGGGTCATACAGCTCAAACCCGGCAGCACGTCTGACGATTCCTGAGTTCCCTCACCCGGCTTCGTATTTCTATAAACTTTCTCCCCTTGCCATTTCGCCCGACAAACTATACATTTGATCCATGATTCAGACGCCCGCCATTACGCTTGCTTACATGGACAACAGCCCAACGCCTCCGCTCCCCCGTGCAGAGGCCCCGGTTCCTGCCGGATTTCCCTCGCCTGCCGATGATTATTTGGAAGAGCGCATCGATCTGACCCAGGAACTGGTACAGAACCCGAGTTCTACGTTTCTGGCGCGGGTGCGGGGCGAATCGATGCAGGATGCCGGCTTACTCGATGGGGATCTCATCCTCATTGACCGTTCCCGGCGTCCAGAGAATGGCTGCATGGTCCTCGCCTGGGTAGACGGAGGCTTCACGGTGAAAACGCTGCAGTTGAAAGAGGGCCGGGCCTTTTTGCAGGCGGCGCATCCGGCCTACCCGGACCTGGAGTTGCAGGAGGAGAACGGAGCCAAACTCTGGGGGGTGGTCACACACGTGATCCACAGCTGTGAGTAAGTGCCCGGAATCAAGTAGGCCTGGGTGGCAGACTCAAGCTCCGTGGCCCTGACGGGCCTCACGACCTTTGGCTAACGTATCCGGGGGCTCCAGTTCTTTAGGATCAACGGAAGCCACCACATCCTTCCAGCGGGATCCCGGGGTAAACTGAATGGTGTCATCCCGGCCTTTAGCGAGTGTATCGACAGAGAACAGGCGGGGATCCTCTTCGCCCCAGCTTCGTTCCAGAACAATACGCAGGCCCGTCCCCCGCAGAGGCAGCGGAAGTTCCAATAGACGTTTCCGGTTATCCCGTAGTTCCATCACCCGTTCCCATTGACCATCCCCGCGGTCCAGTTCAATGGCCAGATCCCGGGCCAGGGCCTTGGGCATAGCATGTTCACGGGCTTTCAGAGGATAGTCGAAGGCCATTTTCTTAGCTAAGGAAAGATCGGAGTCCAGGACCAGACGAAGACCGGGAAGCGATTGTTCTTCGCGCCAGTGGAATTCCACCGAGCCTCCCGAGGCACAGCTCCAGGCATGGGCCTCCTCTTCCCGGTCTCGTTCCCAGCCATCCAGAAGGCGTTCGCCCCCTTCCCCATCTGCCTGAAGACGGGCATCAAACCAGCGCAGGTCTGGCTGACGCAGCTTACCGGGTAGCCAGCAATCATCATCCATCAGCGTCTGTTGTAGTTCGGCGAGATGCAACTGGTAGATCCCGCGGGGGAAGCAGTTGTGGCGAATGCACAAGGCGGAGGCCGTGCCCACGGCCTGCCCCATGACCGCGCAGGTCGCCATGACCCGGGTGGAAGACATGGCCGAGTGTGTGGCGGAGATATTCCGCCCGGCAAAAAGCAGGTTATCGACGTTCTTCGAATAGAGACTGCGGTAGGGAATGCCGTAAGGGCTGGGAGCCGGATGAAAAATCGTGGGAGCCCCCGGGAACAGCATTCCTGCGGGATGATGATCATCCATACTCCAGCCACCATATGCAACCACGTCATCAAAGGCGCCACCGCTTTCGATATCATGCTGAGTGAGCATATAATCGCCGACATAGCGCCGATTCTCGCGTTTCCCAGGCAGGCTCCCCACAAAGTGCAGCGCCCACTTGGCTGCGCGTTCTTTTTCCGGGGAGACATTCTTGATGTAATCCCAGACACCATATGCTGAACGGGTGAGGTCGTCGCGGATCTGTTCAGAGTCAATCAATGTATCCTGAATGCCTCCCAATTCGATCCACCAGAAATTATGTCCGCTCACACCGCGCATGCGGTGAGGAACATCCTCGGGACCTTCAAAGCGGGTAGCCCAATCGGGAGGGGTGAAGGGTTGCTCTTCTTCGCAGCGATGGATTTGCAGCAGAAGGCTGTTCCCCATGGTTCGATCATCACCCAGAGTCGGGGCAATGCCTTCGCCGAATTCTGCGCGGGCTTCGCGGCCGATGCGATGCAGGGCCGAAGTAGTGGCAGCGAGAATACTGTCGCCTGAGCTATCAACAAACAAAGAGGCCCGGACGCTGAAATGAATTTGGCTGGTGAGTTGCCAGGCTTGGACTTCGGCGATGCGGTTTCCTTCCATGGAGGCATCGATACAGGTCGTGTTCAGCAACAGAGTCAGGTTCGGCTGGTGAACCGCATGCCCCCACAACACGGAATCCCAGATAGAGAAATCTTTTCCCGCGTTCCGATACAGGTTTTCCAGCTGGATTTCCTCCAGAATCCCCGTTTCTTTATTATGACGGCCATGTGCACCACAAATCCACATCCGCACCTCGGATGAAGCATTCCCCCCAAGTACGGGTCGATCATGGATCAGAACCGTTTTAGCTCCTCCACGGGCAGCAGCAATGGCGGCACAGAGACCGGACATGCCTCCTCCGACCACGCAGACATCAGTTTCCAGGATTTCTTCAACACGGTGGGGGCTGGATCGTTCAATCATCCCCACCTTGTATTCAGAGAGGCATCCGGACTCAACCCGAGGAACGGGCTGAGTTTCTGACATCGTTCAGTTAATTTGTCGAAGGACCTGTAGACCACAGGCGTTACTGGCAAAAGGTTTGGCCACTTTGCTGCGGGAATCGGCGAAACAACTGCGATGGGAATAGAATAATTCCTCTAAAAACTCCTGTCCACCCAGCGCAACACAGCGGGAGAATCCCTTTACCCGGGCACGTAACAGATGCTGCAGAGGTACATGTCCCATACGTTCGAATTCCGCGATCACCTGTTCAGGTGAGAAGCCCTTACGGCATCGATAAGGAGCCTGCACCGCAGCGGTGGAGGCATCGACCGCCTTACCTTTCTCCAAAAGCCAAATCCGGTAGGCGGACTGAACCTCTTTCCAGGAGTCTGGAGCCGCACGCATCCCCTCCTCTTCCTCCAGGACCCCTGCGACTTCCCGCCAGGTGACCCCTTCAGCCTTCAACGCTTTCCGACGCAACTGCAGAAAACAGCGTGGCGCAATCCCCCGAGACAGCCTGATAAGACCGTCCAGCCCATTCCGAGCCTCCCCATCGCCGGCACAAGCCGCGCCATAGCCACACCAAGGGTAATGAACCGGATCCTTGACCATGCCTGCACGTAACGGATTCAAATCGATGTAGGCTGAAACGGACAGCAAGGCCAGAGGATTTGTATCCACCACGACCGAACGATAGCGTCCATCCCACAAGGCACCGCTACGGTTATGATGATGGTTGTACCAGCGGCTAAAGCCCTGCTTCAGCACCCGCATAAACTCCGGCAAATTACCCATTCGTTCCTGTTGCGTCTGAATCATCGCCTTTTTTCGGCTTTCCGGCGCACGCTCATAGGCCTCCTGCCACTCCTGAACGCGCTGATCCGGCCAAACTTTTTTCAAACGACTCAGCAACTCCCCTAGCTCCAGCTCCTGAGGAGGCGGCACCCACAACAGGAGATGAAAGTGATTCGACATCAGGCAATGAGTCACCTCGACCATGCCCGAAAAGGACATCCAAGAGCGGAACATTTTCCGAAACATCCGTTTTTCCCGGTCTCCAAACAGAAAATCCTGCCCACAGCAACGGCTGGTGACGTGTACAAAATAGCCCCCTTTGTCCGGGAGAATCCGCAAACCCCGTTTCCGGGAAGAGCCTGCCCATACACTGGGAAGCTCCGTTACCGCACCTTTTGAATAACCAGATGTTCGTTTCATATGCCGCTGGCTAGCCAAGTTAAGTGGATGTGTCAACTACATATCACCTGTTGTTATATGTTTTAACAAAAAAAGTCCCTGATCCGTCGAAAGACAGACCAGGGAAGGTGGATTACTCCGCTGCGGGGGCTTCTTCTTCGGAAGCGGGAGTCTCTTCAACAACCATCTCGGGTTGTTCTTCCGGGATGACCACTTCGGATTCACTGATCGGAGTGGGCAGTTCGGATTCAAGATTGCCCTGACGGGAATACAGGAAGGCCAGTGCCAAAGTGTTGACCACAAAAATGGTGGCAAACAAGATGGTTCCGCGGGTAAGAACGTTTCCGGCACGTGCGCCGAAAATCTGCTCTCCCATACCGCCTCCCCCACCGAACGCACCACCGAGTCCGCCCCCACTTTTGGAGGGCTGAACCAGGATAATGGCGGTCAGCAACAGACTGACCAACAATTCGATGACAATAAGAAAACCGATGAGAATATTCATAAAATCGCTCCGTTATCTCGGAAAAAGAAACGGGGACCTTAGCTATTTGCAGCGGCTTTGACAATCTCAATAAATGAGGAAGCGTCGAGGGCTGCTCCACCAATCAAACCGCCGTCAATGTCCGGCTGAGCCAGCAATTCCGCCGCATTTGCAGGTTTCATGCTGCCTCCGTACTGAATCCGGACGGCTCCAGCCGTGCCTTCATCACTGAGCTTGACCAGCAAGCCGCGGATCAGAGCATGTACTTCCTGTGCCTGTTCCGGTGTCGCCGTACGCCCCGTGCCAATCGCCCAAACGGGTTCGTAGGCAATCACTACTTTTTTCAACTGATCGGCATCCAAGCCTTTGAGGCCTTCGTTGATCTGAGTGGTGATCACATCTTCGATCTGACCCGCATCACGCTCTTCCAAGGTCTCTCCCACACATACGATGGGAATGAGCCCGGCAGCCAACGCTGCAATCGTCTTCTTGTTTACAGACTCATCGCTTTCCGCGAAGTACTGACGACGTTCGCTGTGGCCAAGGATGACATAACGAACATACTGCTCACGAAGCATCTCCGCGGACACTTCACCCGTGTACGCGCCGGATGCCTCGAAGTGCATGTTCTGTGCTCCCACCGCAATCTGAGAACCTTCTACCTGCTCGGAAGCAGCAGAAATCGCGGTGTAGGGAGGGCAAACCACGACGTCCACTTTGGTAGAGTCGCCGAGTTCCAGTTTGATGCCGTCCACGAGGCTTTTGGCCTCGGCGACGGTCTTGTTCATTTTCCAGTTACCTGCAATGATTTTTTTACGCATCGTTTTTCTTTCTTAGATTTATTTGTCGGAGAGAGCCAAAAGGCCGGGGAGCTGCTCCCCACCCAACAATTCGAGACTGGCACCGCCACCGGTGCTCATGTGCGTGATCTGAGAGCCAAGACCAGCCTGGTTCAGGGCAGCTACGCTGTCCCCACCCCCAATGATGCTGATGCAATCCGAATCAGCCAGAGCCTGGCCAACGGCATTGGTGCCACCGGCGAATTTCTCATGCAGATCAAAACATCCCATAGGACCATTCCAAACCACGGTTTTGGCTTCTGCAATGATGGCCGCAAACTGTTTGGCACTTTCCGGACCAATATCCAGCCCTTCCCAACCATCGGGAATCTCACCCGCTTTGGCGATCTGGGTGTTGGCATCGCCACTGAAGTCATCCGCAATGATGTTATCCAAGGGCAATACAATCTTATCGCCACCCGCTTCGAGCAGCTCTTTGGCCAATGGAATATCTTCATCTTTGCACAGGGAATCTCCAATCGCGAGGCCTTGCACTTTGTAGAAAACGTAGGCCATGCCTCCGCCAATAATCAATTTATCGACCTTGGGAAGCAGGCTTTTGATGACCTGAATCTTATCGCTGACCTTCGCTCCACCCATAATGGCTACAAAAGGCTGTTCGGGGTTTTCGAGGGCCCCGACCAAATAGTTGATTTCTTTGTCGAGCAGGAAGCCTGCAGCACAATCTTCAATGTATTTAGTGACGACAGCCATGGATGCATGGGCACGGTGAGCGGTACCAAAAGCATCATTCACATACACATCCCCCAAGGCAGCGAGAGATTTGGCAAAGGCTTCCTGCGCTTCAGCTTCCACGCCCTTCCCTTCTTCTTCCGGGTAGAAACGGAGGTTTTCCAGCAGAAGAACCTGACCCGGTTCCAGTGCAGCCGCTTTGGACTGAGCGTCTTCCCCCACACAATCACTGGCAAACACCACGTCCTGACCCAATTTTACCGCCAAGGCTGCCGCCACCGGTTTTAAGGTGTACTCGGGTTTGACCTGCCCCTTGGGACGCCCCAAGTGACTCATCAGAATCAGAGATCCGCCCTGCTCCAACACATACTGGATGGTAGGCAGCGCTGCGACAATACGGGTATCATCCCCGACATTGCCATCCTCAAGAATCGGCACATTGAAGTCCACACGCATGAGGACTTTTTTGCCCTTCACTTCAATATCAGTAATACTTTTTTTGTTCATATCGTAGAAAGTCTTGATCGTTTCGAAAAAACATCCCGGAGCGGCACAACCGCACCGGGATGGTGGATTCAATCGATTTCCGGGACGCGAAGGCCCCGGATCCATTGTTGTCCTCAGCCCTGTGCGGCCACGTGGCCGATCAGGTCGAGCACCTTGTTGGAGTAACCCCATTCGTTGTCGTACCAGGAAACGAGCTTAACGAAGTTGTCGTTCAGCGCGATGCCGGCATCCGCATCGAAGATGGAGGTTTCGGGCCAGGTGATGAAGTCGCTGGAGACCACCGCATCTTCGGTGTAACCGAGAATGCCTTTCATGGGACCTTCAGAAGCCGCTTTGATCGCAGCTTTGATTTCGTCGTAGGAAGCGGACTTCTCGATACGGCAGGTCAGGTCAACCACGGAAACGGTTGCGGTGGGCACCCGGAAGGCCATACCGGTCAGTTTTCCATTCAGTTCGGGGATCACTTTACCCACAGCTTTGGCAGCGCCTGTGCTGGAGGGAATGATGTTGTAGCCGGCAGCACGGCCACCGCGCCAGTCCTTCTTAGAAGGTCCGTCCTGAGTTTTCTGAGTAGCGGTCACTGCGTGTACCGTGGTCATCAGACCTTCGACGATGCCGAAGTTGTCGTTGATGACTTTAGCAATCGGTGCAAGACAGTTGGTGGTACAGGAAGCGTTGGAGATCACGTCCATGTCGCTGCTGTAGCTGTCCTGGTTCACACCCATCACAAACATAGGAGCGTCTGCGGAAGGAGCGGAGATGATCACTTTCTTTGCGCCGCCTTTGAGGTGGGCAGAAGCTTTTTCAGTCGTGGTAAACACGCCCGTGGACTCAACGACGTAATCGGCGCCGCAGCTGCCCCAGGGAATGTTGCTGGGATCCATTTCGCCGAACACGGCGACTTCTTTACCATTGACGATCAGTTTACCGTCCACCACGTCCACGTCACCGTTGAAACGGCCATGAATGGTGTCGTATTTGATCATGTAGACCATGTAGTCGAGGTCGATGAAGGGGTCGTTGATGCCGACGACGTCCAGATCTTCACGCTCGATGGAGGCGCGGAACACGAGACGGCCGATACGACCAAAACCATTAATACCGACAGATGCTGCCATGATGTTTTTCCTTGTCTAGGGTTGTAGGTTCAAATTTGCTGTTAAGCGAAAACCGAGGGTGGGATACCACGGGTCTGTGGGAGGTCAACCACGTTCTATGTTAATTTTAGATAAGTCGGACATATGTTATCCTATACGGTAGCTGTGTGCTGAGCCAGAAAGCTCCGGATCAGCTCCGCATAGACCGCATCCGACTGCCAGCCTGCGTCTTCATGTTCCCCGGAGAGGCTGTGAAATTTCCACAGATTCGGAGCGGCCGCCGCCAAGGCTTCTCCCATATCAAATGGAACGGTTTCGTCTTCCGGACTGTTCGCGATGAGGATGGGTGCCTGCACCGAACGAATCCGTTCTAAGGAGTTGTAAGGGTGCCGCAAGGTCAGTTTGGGCAAAAGATAGGGGTAAAAGCGTCTTCCGATATCGAGGATGGAGGTGAAGGTACTCTCAAGAATGACGCCTTGTACGTTTCGCTGGGAAGCTAACTGTAAGGCCACCGCTCCTCCCAAGGATCGACCATAGATAAAACGGGGCAACTCCCCCACTCCGCTTTGTTGATCCAACCAATCCCAAACCGCCAGAATATCCAAGTTCGTCCCCTGTTCAGAAGGACGACCTGAGCTCTTACCGTAGCCCCGATAATCGAAAATCAGGATGTGATAGTTCAGATCCGACAAGCCCTCTAACATCCAGCGCCGTCCCCCCAGGTTTCCCGCATTGCCATGGCACAACACCAACACCCCATCAGCCGCCTCCCTCGGCTGCCACCAGGTATGCAGGCGTTTCCCATCCGAGGTACTCAGCATGAGTTCCTGAACAGCAGGGCTCAATCCTTCGCAGCCTTCCTTCAAATGCCGACGACGGGGATACAACAGCTTTCGGCAATACTCCTGAAGCCCCACCCAGAGAAGTGGCAGAATCAGGAGAACCGAAATCAGGAAGAGCAAAGGATGCATTACGATATCCGGAAACTTTTGCTGCAACGAGCAAGGGGCTGTGCGCCATCTGCGGTAATTTCCACCGTATCCTCGACCCGGATTCCGCCCAAGCCAGGGTAATACAGACCCGGTTCCACCGTAATCACCATCCCCTCCTCCAAAGCTCCGCCCTTCGGACTCACGCTGGGCGCTTCATGAATTTCCAATCCCACACCATGCCCCGTAGAGTGGATAAACCCTGTTGGTTTTCCATCAAATTGCGTTTTCCAGCCATCCGCATCGAAGCGTTCCACAATCCGTTGATGAATCTCTGCTCCCGTGACCCCCGGTTTTAAACGCCCCAAGGCCTCCTCTTGGGCATCCTTCACCGATCGATACAGCCGTTGGAGTTCAGAAGATGCTTTTCCCTTCACAACCGTACGGGTCAGGTCCCCCCAATAACCACTGCTAAGAGAACGGGGAAAAATATCCAAAATAATGGCTTCTCCGGAGCGTAAGGGACCGAATCCGCGTTCATGTGGGTCACAGGCCTGATCTCCCCCCGCAACAATGACCTCATCCGCTCGTAACCCATGTGACATCAACTCCAGATCAATTTGAAGCCGCAAGCCTTCTGAACTGAGCAGCTCTCCCTCCCAACGAAGCAGCCCATCTGACAGGATCTCAGCTTCAGACAACACCTGCCGAGCACGCTTCATCGCAGAAACGGCCCCTTTCTGGGAAATCCGTAACAGCGAACGTTCTGATTCGCTTTTCACGATCCGTTGCGGAAACAAGGCCCCCTTTGCCACCTGAAGCGGCTGTTCCAATTTCTCCAATGCACGATAGACCCCTACCGGAAAATCAGAACTCACTTGCACCTTTCTGATCCCAAGCCGTTTCAACAAAGCAGAGATCTGATGCGCGGCCTGCCCCCGTTTGGCTCCCTTCAGTCCTAAATCCAAGCTGTTGTGGGCTTGAATACGGGGTGACAGGGCCTGAGCCCGACCCAATTCCAAAGGAGACACCAACACATGCACCTCATCCCCTTTACAGATCACATAAAAAGGGTCCGGCGCATCGAAGCCCGAGCAATAACGCACATTCTCACGATCAGCGCCTCCGCCTTGTAATAAAAGGGCAATGGGTCGTTTAGATTTCATAAGCACTCCTGTTGAAAAAGCTGCTTCAAGCAGCAGAGGGTTCCGTCGAAAAGCTTTCCTGCCTATTAGGAAAAGTCAAAAAAGATAAAAAGTAACTCAAATCTAGATCTAGGGCATTCAGAAAAGTTAACCCACTACATTTAGTGGCAGGGAAATTTATCAATCTTCCTCAGCCCCGCATGCTTGTGAATAAGCTTCGCTTCTGATTATAGTGAATCGACCTCCGGAGTTGTAAAAGGCCCCCTGTTAATAACATGTTGGCAAATCCACAGCTCCTCGAAAATCTAAACTTTGCACTTGTGAACAGGTCTGCCCCAAAACAAAAGAAACAGCAGCGATGAGTGAGGACCACGGGAAACCTATGACAGAGATGACGGAAGACACCTGCGATCAGGAACTTTGGAGTAAAGTATGTGCGCTGTTGCGTGAGTCTTTATCTGAGGATATCTACGATCGTTGGATTGCCGTGATCCAGCCGGGTCGCCGTGTGGGCGATCATCTGGAACTGCGGGTTGCCAATGATTTCTACTCCACGTGGTTGGAGGAAAATTATGTCCCCATGATCGCGGATGCCTTTGCCTCCATCACCGGCGATCAGACCAGTTTTACCTTGGTTGTGGACAGCAGTCTCCGCTCCCCGGCCACCAGTACGGAAGCCCCCCCACCTCCTCCCCCTCCCACTCCGCCGGTGAAACGCAATGTGACCGGCTCCGGTCCTCTCGACAGCCATACGCTGAATCCCCGTTATGTGTTTGAGACCTTTGTGGTGGGCTCTTCCAATGATTTTGCTCATGCGGCGGCCATGGCTGTGGCACAGAATCCGGCTCGGGCCTATAACCCTCTTTTCCTTTATGGAGGTGTGGGTTTAGGGAAAACCCACTTGATGCAGGCCATTGGTAATTTTGCGGTCACCAGCAATCCCGCCTGCCGCGTCTGCTACCTCTCCAGTGAATCTTTCGTAAACGAATACATTGATGCCCTGCAGAACGGAAAACTGACACAGTTCCGCAAACGCTTTCGTTCTGTAGATATTCTGCTGATTGACGACGTACAGTTTCTCTCCGGTAAAGAACGTCTGCAGGAGGAATTTTTCCACACCTTCAACGCCTTGTTCGATGGTCACAAACAGATTGTATTGACCTGTGACCGTCCTGCCCCGGAAATCCCGGGTCTGGAACGCCGCCTGGTTTCCCGATTCGAGTGGGGTCTGGTCACAGAGATTGATGCCCCGGAATTCGAAACGCGTATGGCCATTCTCCGCAAAAAAGCGGAAATCATGAATATCCAAATCAGCGATTCGGTCATCCACTTCATTGCTGAACGGATTGCAGCCAATGTTCGGCGCCTGGAAGGAGCCCTTGTGCGTGCCGCTTCCTTTGCCTCTCTCACGAAACGGGAATTGACCACGGAAGCTCTGGAACGTTTGTTGCGGGACAGTCTGGATGACGAAGCTCCGGCTCCCCTGACCATGGAACGAATCCAACGCGCCGTCGCCGAGCACTACGACATTCGTTTTCAGGACATTCTCAGCCGGAAGCGTCCTGCCTACATTGCCTTTCCCCGTCAGGTGGCCATGTATCTTTGCCGGGATCTTACCTCTCATTCCCTTCCCGCGATCGGTGAAGCCTTTGGCAAAAACCATGCCACCGTGCTCCATGCCTGCCGTAGCATTGCCGAACGGGAAAAAGAAGACCCTGAGCTTCGACAACGACTCGGCGATCTTCGGGAAACCCTCTCCCGACCCAGCCGCTAATCGCAGCTCACCCAAACAAAACGCCCTCTTGTTCAGGGCGTTTTTTTTGCTTTCTTTAGCTTAGCGGACGCGTGAGTAGATGCGCACCTGCCGGGTACGAAATCACCCGTTGATCCCAATGAACTTCCATGGGAACCGGAGAATGCACCCACAACGTGGAGCTTTGCAGCTTTAACTGAATTTCTCCTAAAGGATGAGGCACTCTCGCCTCAATTTCTGAAACCAAAGGCTGAATCCTGACCTGAGCAAACCCAGGAGCGGCAGATGTGATCCCTGCCAACCCTTGTAAGCCATGGTATAGAGGATGAGCCCCCCAGCCATGACAATCACTTCGGGCCGGTTCCGGAGACTCCACCGTGGTGAGGTAGCCCTGTTCCGGCAAATGTTCCCAGAAGCTCAAGCGCTCACAAAAGGCATCCAGCTCCCCAGCCGCCAACAAGGCCATCAACACATGATAGCTAAAGTACACGGTAGCCTGAGCCATATCCGGCTCGGGAGAGACTAAGGTCCTCACTAAGGCCTTTCGCTGAAGCTCAGGCAAAGACTGGCAGGAGAGCGCCAAAGCCTGGGCATGCTCACTGAAATGCCTCCCCTTCAGGTCATCCGATAGACAGTTGCGCTCGCTTGACCAATACCGGTCCAGGATAACTTTCAGTATCTCTTCAGCAGCTTCCCGCCAACGCAGAGCCAGATGCGGCGAACCGTAGGCCTCCTCCAGATCAGCCGCAGCTTCAAGAGCAGGAGGCATATGCAATAAGATCGGGGCACTTAATCCGCCCTGCTCATCTTCCAAGCCCGGTACACCACGTACCCAGTACGGATCCTCTTTCACCCAGTCCACATAGAGCCAACCTGGTAACTGCTCGGGCAACCCGGAAGCCCCTACACAGGCCAACGCGGTTTCCAACATCGCCCGCATACCCGGAAGATGGCGGCAAACCGTATCCGCATCCTCACGCCACCATGCGTAATCCCGCAACATCAAGGGATAAATCAAACTATAGGTACTGCTGTGCTGCGTTGCCCAGGAAGGACAACGCTCCAAACAGAAGCCATCCACCCAGCGGGAGCGATCGAAGAGTTCCAGAGCACGCTTAACTGGCCGGGCATCCCGGCAAAGCAGCATCCAGGTCAACGCCTGAATCCGGGTATCGCCCAGATACATCATTTGTTCATAATACGGGCAATCCACAAAGGTCTCATGAACACAGGAGATCAGCCCCCGTTCACAGACCTCTTGTAGAGCTGTGGAGAGCAGATCTGTATGAAGTTCCCAATCACGACGGTAAGGGTAACCACAACGCAGAGGGCGAAGATCCCTCAACTCCAGAGCAGCCTCCCCTGCAATCAGCTTCAGCTTAAGGAAGCGGCCGCTACGCCACCAAGGAAGTTCCCAGGAGCCATCTCCTTCCAGATGAAATACATCTCCAAAGCCCAGCCAGGTTTTCCCGGCAATCCGATCCCGCTGTCCTTTTGGGGAGTGGCAGAAAGGCTCCGGGTCATCAAACAGGGATTCGGCCCACTCGATCTCCACCCGACTGCCTTTCCCTCCTTTGCCACAGACCCGCGGATAGGCACAAAGATAATCCTGTGCATCCCAAATGACTTCCAGCTCTGTCCCAGGGGGCAGCACAAGCGTTTCACCGCGGGTCAGTCCCTGAAGCCACTCCAGTGGCAACTCCTGCCAGGACCCGTTTTCCCAGATGGCGCGAATCACGCCTCCTTGAAACCCTTCGGAAATCTGCTCAGGCATACAGGTGTAGGCCAAACGCCAAGGTCCAGGCAAATGTCCATAGAGATCCCTTCGTCCTTCATGGACTGTCACCGGATCCTCCCAGACTTCAGATACATCAAGCTCCGGGCCCACTTCGAAGGACGGCCCTATGACATGATAACCTAATTCCCGGGGAGGAGCATGGCAGCTCCACGGTTGCCAATTCCGCAGTTTCCAGGGAGCGAATCCCGTAGAGATGCGTTTTTCAGGGTCCCATAGCGCAAAACCCGCTTGTACCGAACATTGAGCCATAGGGCGAAGCCCTTCCGGAAACCACCATACTCTGGCCTCCAAGCAATGAGAGCCCTCGGACAGGCTCATGCGATAGGCCTGCACGGACCATCCTCCGACTTCCGCACGGTCCGGCCCCCTGCCAAAGGCAACGCCATCCAAGAAAAGTTGATATCGTTGGTCCGCTGAAACCTCAAACTGCAGCTCCTCAGCTGAACTCCTAAAGTCGAGTCGCCACTCCAGGATCTGCCCCTTCTCCAGATCGACATCCTGACTCCAAATCCAGGTAGCACATTCCAGCTCAGGAGCTTGAGAAGCTGGTAAGGAAATGCGGGAGACTAGCTGAGAACTCATCTTTCCAACAAAGGCCTTCCAGGGCAAGAAGACAAGCAAAAGTCGGGATCCGAGGCCTAACCGGAAACGCATTGACAATGCTTTCGGGTCTGTGCAAGCCTTGGGAGTGCCCCGTGCAATCCACTAAGGAGTGTGTTTTATGATTCGACTCATGTTCGCCCTGCCTCTGATCCTGCTGATGAGCTGCAGCAGTCCAAAATCCCTGGTGTTGCCTGCCCTGCCGGATACGGACGAATCGCCGACGCCGTTTACCGGACACGATTTGATTTCCTCCGATTTCAAAAATTCGATCACCTTTTACGAAAGCGTATTTCTTTGGCGCATTCAGCCTACGGGTGACAAACGGGTGGGCCTCATTCTCGACAGCAAGGGAGAACAGATCGGCACCCTGCTGGATGGCCAACAGTTGAGCCCGCCGGCCCCGCACAGCGCCTGGCTGATTTCCGCGGAGCTGGAGGAGAGCACGCTCGAGGAACGGTTGAAGGAGTTTACAGCTCAGGGAGGCACCGTACGCATGGGCCCCGAGCAGAGTGGTCCCCGGGGAAAGGTGGCCGTGGTTGAAGATCCGCAGGGCGGTGTCCTGATGCTGGTTGAGCCCGGAGAAGGCGAACGTCCCCAGCTGAAACAAACGCCCTGGATCTGGCATGAAATGCTTTGCAGTGACCCCGAGAAACTGGCGGAATGGTATTCCAGTTCGTTAAACAGTAACATCACAGAGCTGGACAAAACCCGTGTCCTCTTGAACGTAGAGAATCAGGATGTAGCCACCTTTTCTGTGAATCCCTTTGAGGATACGCCCAATTTCTGGATGCCGGTGCTGGCGGTGGATGCGCTGGAGGACACACTCAAACGCCTACACAGTGCCGGAGGCAAGGTGGTGGTTCCCCCCTCACCCGAACTGGCTGATGGAAAACTGGCCATCGTCCTGGATCCCCAGGGCGCCGCATTTGCCCTACAGGAACAGGAGTAAGTCCATGAATACCCTATGCACCCCTTTCATCCGCCGTCTGGCCTTCCGTCTCGTGTTACTGCTCGGACTGCCCCTGCTCTGGGCCGGATGCTCCGTCACCCCCAATGCCAATGTGGGCTTAGACCTCGATTATTACAACGGAAAATTCCACGTTCGGCCCACGGCCAGCATCGGAGTAACCGGAAGACCTTAATTTTTAAACGATTAAGTTCTAATTCTTCCTTTTTTCGATTGCTTGCTTTCCCCGTTCTGGCTTTTACAATAGGAGTATGATGATGAATTCCCCTCACGACCTATCCGGACTGCTCTCAGAATGGACTTTTGACCCGACCCGCGTGACGGCCCGCCACGTTACCACTGCTGAAGGGGAACAGCAGGTACAGCTCCGTCTTGATCTCGGGATCCTTCAAATGCAGCTCCACCACCGCCCTGACGGGCAAACTCCGCATGGGTACCCCTCCCTGCTGGAATACTATACTCAACTGCTGCATACAGACCGCCGCGGTGCCCTCAAATTGGACTCCGACAGCTGCTCCGAACTCCAGCAGGAATGTGTTCAGTTTTATTACCGGTATCTGGCGCTGATGGTACTCAAAGACCACGACCGTGTCATCGCCGACACCCGACACAGCTTGGATATTTTCGATCTGGTCGAACAGCATGCTGAATCCGAAGATCTCATCTGGGATTTTCTCCAATTCAAACCCTATGTCATCATGATGCACAGTCGGGCTAAGGCCGACAAACTCTCCGCCGAGTCCCGCATTGATGAAGCCGTGGAAGCGGTCGAACAGGGCATTCGCGAAATCGCGTCCTTCCTAGTGACCATGGAAGGAGACCTGAGCGAGAGCATGGAGAATGAAAATCAGGAGGTCATGGAATTGGAAAGCCAGGAAATCACCCTGCTTCAAGAACTGATTCATGATCTGCGGGAAAATGGTCCCGAGGAAAACCCGGTTGTCGCGCTGAAGCAAAAACTGATGTATGCAGTCAGTTCCGAGAACTTTGAAGAAGCAGCCCGTCTGCGGGACTCCATTCAGAAAATGGAGGAAACCCTGGAGACTTCTGCAAAAAAGGACTAAGCAACTCACTTGGTGATTGAGTTGAGCCCGAGGCGTGCATACGCCTTGGGCTCTTTCATTTCTACACAACCCTACACGTTGAATCCGGGATTCCTCCCGAAACCCGGATCAGGAGACAACTGACATGAGCCGACCTGTCACCCTGTTTACCGGTCAGTGGGCCGACCTCCCCCTTGAAGAACTCTGCGCCATGGCCGCATCCTTTGGTTATGAAGGCCTGGAACTGGCCTGTTGGGGCGATCATTTTGATGTTCAGGCAGCCCTGAAAGATCCCAACTACGTACCTGAAAAACGCGCTTTGCTCGAAAAACATGGTTTGGTCTGTCATGCCATTTCGGCTCACCTCGTTGGTCAGGCCGTCTGCGACCGCATTGACGAGCGCCATGAAGCCATCCTGCCCCCGCATGTATGGGGCGACGGTGATCCCGAAGGCGTGCGCCAGCGTGCCGCAGAGGAGCTGAAAGATACCGCCCGTGCCGCCAAAGCGTTTGGTGTGCCTGTAGTGAATGGATTCACAGGAAGCAGCATCTGGCACCTCATTTACAGCTTTCCTCCCGTGCCCCCGAGCATGATCGAAGCCGGTTTTGAGGACTTTGCCGCCCGCTGGACACCCATTTTGGATGTGTTTGAAGAAAACGACATCAACTTCGCCCTCGAAGTACACCCCACCGAGATTGCCTTCGACTCCGCTTCCTCCCAGCGGGCTCTGGATGCTCTCAAAGGTCATCCCCGCTTTGGATTTAACTACGACCCCAGCCACTTGGGCTATCAGGGCGTGGACTACGTGGACTTTATCCGCCGTTTCTCCGAGCGAATTTTCCACGTGCACATCAAAGACGTCTGGTGGGAGCACGGTGACGGCACCGTGGGCGTGTTTGGCGGCCATACCGAATTCGCAGATCCCCGCCGTTACTGGGATTTTCGTTCCCCCGGTCGTGGCGACATTCTCTTCGAAGACATCATTGTAGCTCTCAACGACATTGGTTATCAGGGCCCTCTCTCGGTCGAATGGGAAGACAGCCGTATGGACCGCGCCCACGGAGCCACCGAAGCTGCGGCTTTTGTGAAGTCTTTGGACTTCAAACCCAGCGAGGTGGCCTTCGATGCCGCTTTCGAAAAGAAAGATTGAGCCACATTCCCACCGGACACAAAGAGGAGCCCTGCTCCTCTTTGTGGTGTCTGGAGGCTTTTTTGCCTGGTGCAGCTACAGCCTATGCAAGGCCGGCATCGGCTTTGGCTCAGCCAAGGGCTTTGAGATTCCATTCACCTTGATGATCCAAACGATGTATCTGTTCGTAGTTCTCATTTTGAATAACAGCTTATCCCCAACGAGGTTGCTGATGACGGCAATAGCCACGACGCTGTTGGCACTTGGATTCACCTCCATGTAGGTCCACGTGCTTTCATGAAGATCTGATTCACGCCATTCCTGAGACTTTTGCTGGACTCAGCGTGGACAAACTAGTTCCCGCAGGGACTGCTGGACTACATGATCAAAAAAAAGCCCCGCCGAAGCAGGGCTTGAAATGGTACACCCGAGAGGATTCGAACCTCCACGCTCTTGCGAGCACTAGAACCTGAATCTAGCGTGTCTGCCAGTTCCACCACGGGTGCGTGGGGACGCGCACCTTAGCTCAAAGCGAGGCGGGTAGTCAACAGATAATTTAATCATATTGCACTGGAAGGCTGTGGGGAGGATGACGGGTGCGTTCGACCGTTCCGTCGGTAAACAGGACCATATACGTACCAAAATGGGGCCCCTGAACTGCATCGTCCAAGGCTTGCACATCCACCAACACCCAGGTGACCTCATTACGGTCCCGTAAGGAGCCATGATTGAGCGCGGGGTTCCAGAGATAACTTACTCCATGCCGCTTCACCGCTTGGGGAGCGGCTGGACAAACGAGTTTTTCGGGATCCAACCCAAAGGGCTCCAGCACCTGCAGGATGCTTTGTTCATCCAGTTTGGGATCTTCAGGAAAGAGCTCAAAGGAGGGCAACTGCCCTTTTTCCCATTCATACAGGGTCAGAATCAGATAAATCTGCTTCAGATTTTCCTCGCAGACATCCATATGATCCAAATCCCGCTGCAGGCTACGGTACAGCCAAAACAAGCTGCCGATCATGAGCATAATAAATACCCACGGAAACACCGTGCCCGGAGAACGTGACATCAGATACGGCCCTTCATATACTCCGCAAAAGGCAGAGGCCACTCGTAGCGATCCTCTACGTTTTCGAGCATACGTTGCAATCTGCGGTATCGGTATTCTGGAGCAGAAAGTTCCCGATCCCGCATGACCTGAGCCAAAGCCAAATTCCGTTGCAGACGTAATTTCCATCGGGAGACGGTTGCAGACCAATCTGCAGGCATATTCTTCCCTTTGGCATAGCGGATCAAATCATGATAGGGACCATCCGGCGTTTGATCGAGATACACCAGAATTTCTTCCGCACCGGTTTCTTTCCCGTCCAGTAGGAGGAGCAACATGGCTTCAAAACCAGCGATATGGCGCAAAGGATCATTCACGCCAGGATTAGACCACACCTTCCGGTATATATCTCTGGCCCGCTGACTGTTGTGCAACATCACCTCTACCCTGGCTAGTTCAAGGCGGGCCTCTGCAAGCGGTTGCACCAGTTTAAGATCCTCATTGATGCGCACCGCCGTCTGCAACTGATCCCGGGCTTCCAACCAACGTCCCACGGCAATCGCCCTTCGAGCCGACTTCATCTCAGGTTCAGCCCGGTCTGTTGTCGACATCTGTGCCAATTGCAGGTCGGCACTGGTTTTCACAGCCTTGAGCAGCAGACGGCTATATTTCTCCTGCAACAAGCGTTGTCGAATCCAGATTCCAGCTCCGGCAAAGAGTAGAAAAATGACAAAGAAGATGCTGATCTCAGAACGGTGTTTCTGAATCCAATAACTACTACGCGCCCAGGGCGAGCTCCAACGCCCCACCACCGGGCGGCCTTCCAACACGGCTTCCAGTTGGCGGCCAAATTCTTTGGCATCCGGCGTCCGTAAATCAGGATCTCTGGCGAGTGCATTCATCACCGCAAAGTTGAGATCCTTGCTGATTTTTTTATCCCGTTTTCGCGGAGGGATGATTTCCTGATGTTTGACCGCATCCAGAATCACCTGAGTGGATGCCGCTTCGGAGAGTTCGTAGGGAAGACAGCCGCAGAGGGCCTCATATAACACCACCCCCAATGAATACACATCTGAAGCCGGGCTACAGGACTCTCCCCTCGCCTGCTCAGGAGACATATACAAGGGGGTTCCCGTTAACGCGCCACTCAGGGTCAGGCTGGGCCAGTCGGTCAGCTCCGCCACCCCGAAATCTGAGAGCAGGGGTTCATTAAATTCATCCAACAGAATGTTTCCGGGTTTTACATCCCGGTGAATGATCTGATGCTCGTGGGAATAGGCCAGTGCGGAGCAGATATGAATAAAGACCCGTAGGAGTTCCTCCGTGGGGACCTTGCGACGAATCAGCCCCTCTAGATTGCGGCTGCCTTCAATTTTCTCCATCGCAATATAATGGAGATCTCCCTCATGACCGGTGGCATACACGGTGAGAATATAGGGATGGCGACGCAGCTTCTTACTGGCTTCAGCCTCGCGACGAAATCGCTCCAGCAAGGTAAAAGGCATCCCCGTGGCCGCCCGGAACACCTTCAGCGCCACTTCATGCCCGGTGGAGTCCACCGCATCATACACGTCCGCCATAGCACCCTGGCCCAGGCGACCGGTAATTCGGTAGCCTCCCAGGGAATTGACGGGCAGAGATGAATCCGATGAACTCATGTATTCGCGGGTTCCCACTCGAGGCGGGCCTTACGGATTTCGATCCGTTTTTTGGGATTCATTCCATTGTTCACCGGAGAGCCCGCAGCTTCAATCGCTTTCAGCGTCTCTTCTCCTTCGAGCATCGTACCAAAAATGCTGTAGCCGCCATCCAAGTGCTTGGAACGGCCAAACATCAAGAAAAATTGGGAACCCGCTGAATCCACGGGGAAACTTTTCCGTGCCATACTCAGAACCCCTCGCTCATGTTTGAGGTCGGATTTTGCCTCAAGGGGCAAGGTGTAGCCTGGACCGGCACGGCCCGAACCCTGGGGACAGCCACCTTGAGCCATGAAGCCGGGGATAATTCGATGGAAAATCAGACCATCATAATAGCCTGCTTCCGTGAGGTAGAGCACATTGGCGACATGCCGCGGGGCCGCAAGCGGAGTCAGCTCCATTTTGAGTTCACCCTCGCTGGTTTCTAGAATCCAGAGATAGCGGGTTTTACCATCAAATTCCAGGGGAGGCAGATCAGGCATCTGCGTACGCCAGCCTTCCTTTTCCTTATTCAGCTTACCTTCTTTTTCCTGATCAGCGATGTAGCCTTTCAGCTGGGCAAGTTCCGTAGGCAGGGCGACATCCTCAGCAAAGAGCAGGGACGAAAACAGGACAACAGAGGCGAGAAGAAACTTCATGCCGCAACTGTGGAAAATCCAGCCCGAGTTGTCAACAGGTGTTAGGACACGGGAAGCGGAAAGAAGGCCTCCGGGTGGCATTCCACCCTGCATCCCTGCATCTCATCCCCCTCAAAGTGGAAATCTCCGATGAAATAGGCCCCCTCCAGCATATCCGGGAGCCACAGGATATCATCGGACCACATCCGTTCGTAAGGGATCTGCTCCACGGGGGTCCAGCAGGGAACCGCCTCATCGGTTTCAATCGCTACACCCGCCAGATCCTCTGCCACAAAAACCCAGGCCATGAGACTGTAGCCATCGGCAAACTGGAAACGAAGCCGGCCGCGGCATTGAGGATCTTGCACATCGACGCCCAGCTCTTCCTTGGTTTCCCGAATCGCACAATCCCTCGCGGTCTCCCCCGGCTCCATGCGCCCTCCCGGACCATTGATTTTCCCGGCTCCCAGGCCACGTTTTTTCTCGATGAGCAGAACATGGGCATCCCGAATAACAAAACACAAGGTGGCTTCATCCACGGGTTTCCAGGTATTCCAGTCAATTTTGTCGAAGGTCGGATGTGAAGTCTGTTTAAGCATCGCATGGATCTTGCTTCTTCATCCCTGTATTGCAAGGAGGCAGGGCAAGGAAAACGGATCTTATGAAATTGAAACGGAAAACCAAAGTTATCGCCACCCTGGGACCTGCCACGGAATCACCGGAAATGATTCGTGCGCTCATTGATGAGGGAGTGAACATCTTCCGGATCAACATGTCGCACGCAAAACATGAACAGGTGCGCAAAAATGTGGAGGATATCCGCCGCATCAGTGGAGAAGCCATCACCCGGGTCGGCATCATGATGGATACCCGGGGCCCGGAGATCCGCACGGGTGACGTACCCAAGGATTTGAATCTCGAAGCGGGTCAGCGCATTGGCTTGACCGTGCGGGGGGAACACTCTGCGGAAGAAGTGTCTGTGGATGTAAACTACGAAAACCTGATCGAAGACATCCGTGTGGAAGATGTGGTGCTCATCGACAACGGTAATTTGGAGCTGAAGGTTCTGGAGAAAAAACACAACCAGCTGGTGTGTAAGGTCCTTACCCCGGGAACTTTGAAAAGCCGCCGCCACGTGAACCTGCCCGGCGTGCGGGTAAACCTCCCCTCTCTGACCGCCCAGGACAAAGAAGACATTGCTTTGGGTATCGAACTCGGCATCGACTGGTTTGCCATGTCCTTCGTTCGCGAACCCGGTGATGTGCTGCGCCTGAAAGCCATTCTGGATTACCACAACGCTCCCCAGAAAGTGATCGCCAAACTGGAAGACCAGGAAGGCGTACGCAACCTGGATGCCATCATTGATATCTCCGACGCAATCATGGTCGCCCGTGGGGATCTGGGTATCGAAGTTCCTTTTGAAGAGTTACCCATCATTCAGCGTCGCATCGTCAAACACTGTGCCCGCAGTGGCAAGCCAGTGATCGTGGCAACACACATGCTGGAATCCATGATCAACGCCCCGGCACCGACCCGCGCCGAAATCACGGATACCGCCAATGCCGTGTACGAACAGGCGGATGCGATCATGCTCAGTGGCGAAACCAGTATTGGGCAATACCCGCTAAAATGCATTCAGATCATGAACCGCATCGCCGCCCGCATCGAAACCAGTGGCGGCGCCGGCTATTACGAAGACACCAAAATGACCAGCAAATTCGCCCAACTGGTCAAATCGGCTGCCGTGTTGGCGGAAGAATGCAAAGCCGATGCATTGATCGTATTCACCCAGAGTGGCATCATTGCCCGCAATGCCGCCTGGTTGCGCCTGGTTTCCACCCCCATTTACGCCTTCTCCCATGACGAAGTGCTGCTCAACCAGCTCCCGCTCTATTGGGGCATTCAACCCTCCTTCCTCGAGCATTCCAATAACCCGGAAGCCGCCCTGCAGGAAGCCATCCAGAAGCTGAAAGAACGGGGTAAAATCGAGACGGGTGATACCGTAGTGGCCGTCACCGAAGTGAAGATTGAAGACCGCTTCGTTGACACCATTCTGATGGAAACGGTGGAAAGCTGAACGAGTGCGGAATGCGGAGCGGAGGGGTCGAAATGATTCGGGTTCCGAGAGCTCCTACCGCTCTGGTTCTCAGGCTGAAAGAGTTCCATTCAAAAGGAGGATAGGCCTCCGGCCTGTCATCTTCTCAGGCTGGAAGCCTAAGCTCCTCTCAAAGGGAGGATAGGCCTCCGGCCTGTCATCACCCCCAGCCCCGCACCCGGATCAGGCTTCTTCTGAGCCTTCGTCGAGCACCCGCCCGGCGTCAATAAGCAGCGTACGCTCGCAACGGGAGGAAACCCCGGGATCATGCGTCACCACGACCATCGCACGGCCCTCGCCCTCACTGAGCTCAAAAAGCAGATCCAAGATGGAGGTCCCCGTCTTCGCATCCAGGTTACCCGTGGGTTCATCCGCCAAAAGTAAGTCCGGGTTATTGATCAGTGCACGGGCAATCGCGACCCGCTGTTGCTCCCCACCACTTAATTCCACCGGCCGGTGCCCCATTCGATCCTGCAGGCCCACTCGCTCCAGCCACTGCTCAGCTTCCTGACGCTCCGCGACCCCGGGACTCTGCCATGGGTGTAAGGCGCGACGGGGCATCAGACAGTTCTCCATCACCGTCAAATCCGGAAGCAGGTGATAACTCTGAAACACCATCCCAAAGCGCTTCGCGCGAAAGGCTGCACGTTTGGATTCTCCCCAAAGATGCATCGCCTCTCCTTCGACAAGCACCATCCCTTCGTCCGGGGTATCCAAGCCGCCCAACAAATGAAGGAGTGTACTTTTCCCGGAGCCACTGGCACCCATAATCCCAAGTCGTTCTCCTGCTTGGAGGGTAAGCCCGGCACCGCGTAACACCTGCACACGGCCACTGGGCATGGCAAAGGACTTGTACAAATTTACGGCTTCCAGAAGATCAGTCATGACGCAGGGACTCCACAGGATCTTTGCGGGCAGCCAGCCAGGCGGGGAACACCCCACCCAGCACACAGAGTAAGAGCACCAAGCCAATGATGAGTAGGACATCATCCATTCGGGTCAACGCAGGCAGCTCATCCAAGTAATAGAGTTCTTTTGGCAGAGGATCGAAGCCCGTAACCGCGGACAATCCATTCAGAATATTCTGACGGAAGCGTAAAATCAGGAATCCGGCTCCTGTCCCGAGGAAGATCCCAAAGACACCTTGAATCAGGCCATACCACATAAAGATGCCCATCAGCGTTCCGTTACGAAAGCCCATGGATTTGAGCAGACCAATTTCGCGGGTTTTCTGCACAGAGACCATAATCAACGTACAGGTGACCAGAAAGCTGGCCACGATCGAAATGATGGCCAAGAGGAAAAACATCATACTCTTTTCCATGCGCAAGGCACCGAAGAGCTGTTGATTCATGCGGATCCAGCTCAAGGCTGTGAAACGATAGCCTGCAATTTCGGAAATCCGCTTCGCGAGATCATCCGCCTCCATGATGTCTTCTCCCAAAACCATCATGCCATGAATTCCCCGGTCTAGACCCAGCACATCCCGGGCCGTGTACAGATCCGTCACCACAACGCCACTATCAATCTGCCACATCCCCAAATCAAAAATACCAGCGACCCGTAAATCCTCAGGCAGTAAGATTTCATCTTCCTGAGCAAAGGTCGCCGGGCTGATGACCGAAATGGTATCTCCCGCGCGAACGCCCAGACGGTTGGCCAGATCGATACCGATCAAACACTCCTCTTCCTGCAGATCGTAGCTGCCATCGCGAAGAGTCTCTTTGGGATTCGCCGTCATCTGACGGAAAAGTTCATCCTGCTCCGGATCCACCCCACGTAACATCGGGAGATCCATCACTTCCCCGTTCTGAATAATCACGGAACTTTGCAGGAAAGGCGAAACATGGGTTACCCCCTCCAACTCTCGCAATTCCTCAAACAAAGGGTGAGTTTCATCGATCAGATCCCGATAGGAGAATACGGTAACGTGAGGCTGAAAACTCAGCAGCTTCTCTTTCCAAATGGCATCAAAGCCATTCATCACGGAGGTCACAATAATCAACACCGCCACCCCGATCAGGGTGCCGGTGATGGCCAGCATATTGATGGCCGACAACAGATGACGTTTCGGCTTCAGATAAGCCAACGCCAAACTGAGAGATGCCGGCATCATAGAGTTAGAGAGCCTTTGGCTTCATTTGCGGGAAGAGAATGACATCGCGGATCGCTTCACTGCCGGTGAGTAGCATCACCAGACGGTCAATCCCTACCCCCATGCCGCCAGCAGGAGGCATACCGTGTTCCAGCGCCAGCAGGAAATCGGCATCGAACTTCATGGCATCCTCACCGGACTGGGCCAGTAAGCGTTCACGTTGCAAGAGCGGATCATTCAGTTCATTGTATCCAGGGGCAATTTCTTTGCCGCCAATGATCAACTCAAACACATCCACCTTGCTTGCATCATCCGCACAGGGCTTCGCCAAGGGAACCAGTTCCGCAGGCAGACGGGTAACAAAGGTCGGTTGGATCAGAGTCTTTTCGATGCATTTCTCAAAGATCTCCTGAGTAATTTCGCCTTCATTCCACTCCCCATCCACAAAACAGCCCAAAGATTTAGCCCGTTCCGCTTTTCCGTCGCGATCAAGTCCAGCGTAATCATCCCCCGCACGTTCTGCGATCAGATCATCATAGGCGACTTCCCGCCAATCACTCAGATCCACAGGTTCTTCCTCGGTCCCAACCTTCAAGGTCCCGATGACCTTTTCGGCCAGGGTGCAGATCATATCTTTGACCAGAGTCTGCATGCTCTCACGATTGCCGTAGGCTTCATACATCTCAAGCATGGTAAACTCGGGATTATGATTCCGACTGAGGCCTTCGTTGCGGAAGTTCCGGTTCAGTTCAAACACTTTATCAAAGCCACCCACGAGCAGGCGTTTCAGATACAGTTCCGGCGCAATCCGCAGGAACATGGGCATGTTCAGTGCTTTGTAATGGGTTTCGAAAGGAGTGGCCGCGGCACCGCCCGGAATGGACTGCATCATGGGGGTTTCGACTTCGTCAAAGCCACGATCGTTCAGAAAGTTTCGAATTTCCCGCAAGATGGCAATACGGGCATTAAACACCGTACGCACTTCCGGGTTTGAGATGAGGTCCAGGTAGCGCTGCCGGTAGCGGCGCTCCACATCCTGTAAGCCATCCCATTTGTCGGGCAGAGGCAGCAGGGATTTGGAAAGGAGACTCCATTCCTTCACCTGAACGGTCTGTTCACCCGTACGGGTGACAAACCAACTGCCGACAATACCAATGTGGTCACCGAGATCGCAGAGTTTGAAGGCTTTGAACGCATCTTCACCAATGTTGTTCAGCTTCAGATAAACCTGAATGCGCCCCGTTCCGTCTTGGAGATGGGCAAAACAGGATTTGCCCATTTCCCGACGGGTGACCAAACGGCCGGCCAAGCGAATCTCTTTGCCCTCTTCAAATCCCTCGCTCAGCTCGTCAAAACGTCCGTCTCGGGGAAAGGCATGGCCCCAGGGGCTGTAGCCCGCGGCCTTTAGATTCTTCAGATTTTCTAAACGCTGCTGACGCAGTTCATTCTCATCCAAACTATGCTCCATCTTACCCCTCCCCTGCAGGCAGTGAACTGATATCGCCGGTCACCATTTTTTTCATGATCTTACCGGGTTTGAATTTCACCACTTTGCGGGTCGGGATGGTTACCACCTGTTCCGGGCGGTTGGGGTTGCGGCCTACGCGGGATTTCCGTTCGGTGACTTCAAACACCCCAAAATTGCGGAATTCCACATCTTCACCGCGAGCCAAACTCTCGGTGATGTAGTCCAGGGTTTTCTGAATCACTTCCTGTACATCCTGTTGGATTAAACCGGTTTCCTCAGAGATGCGCATGACCAGATCCCGTTTGGTCATCCGATTTGATGCGGCGGGAAGTCCCCGTACTTCAGCTTTCGTGTCCTCTATCTGCATATCCATACCTTGGAAGAAGTTGCCAATGAAAAGAAGCAGTGGTGATATCCCCCAAAATGCCGTAGGTCAAGTGCTTGCGCGTCTTAGTTAGCATCGAAACCCTCGAATTTTCCTGCATTCTGGACTTGCAGTCCCCGCATTCTCTCTTTGCCCCACAGAATCGAAGTATCCCACAATTCTGCACCTTCTAACAGAATAGCCATTTCGTATAGATTTCTTCTTTTCTGTAAGAATCCTCAGGTTCAGAATACCCATAGGCCAACCTTTTCACCTCTTCCATAAGGCATTCTATGAACATCTTCAGTAAGTACACGCACTGGCTTCACACCCAATGGCCCGCTGGCCAGGTTGAAAAAGCTCCGGAGGTGGGTGAACTGGGCAGCACCGCCATGAAAGGCGTGCGTGTGGTCGGTGACCTGACCGGGATTCCTCTACTGAAATTTTCCTCGGACTCCGGTGCACGCGCAGTGCAAGCAATTAAGGAAGAAGCAGATTTCAAAGCCGGGGACGGCGGGGACGGCGTACCTGACATCGCTATTATTGGCGCCGGGGTTTCCGGTATGGCCGCAGCCATGGAGGCGAAACGTCTGGGTCTTTCCTATGTATTGCTGGAAGCGGATGAAGCCTTCTCCACCATCCATAACTTCCCCCGCCGAAAGCCGATTTACACCTACCCCACGGAAATGACTCCGGCCGGTGACTTGCGCTTTACAACGGAAAATCGCGAAGATCTCCTCGACGAACTTCGCGAGCAACAGGAACAATCCGGAGTGGAGATCACCCGCAACCGCATCGAAAACCTGTCTCGGGACGGCAATCTGATCAAGCTGCACTCCGCCAAGGGGGAGGATCTGCAAGCACAGCGGGTCTTGGTGGCCATTGGCCGGACCGGCAACTTCCGCAAACTCAATGTTCCCGGCGAATCCCTGGATAAAGTCTCCAACCGTCTGTTGGATGCCAAAGAGTTTGGCGGCAAAAAGGTGATTGTGGTTGGCGGGGGAGATTCCGCGTTGGAAGCGGCCATTGCGTTGAGCGAGGCGGGAGCGAATGTCATCCTCAGTTATCGGAAGAAAGAATTCTCCCGTCCCAAACCGGATAATATCGATGGGGTACAGAAGCTGGTGGATGAAGGAAAGCTAGACTTAAAACTCGGCACCCAACTTCAGGAAATACACGAAGATCACGTGATGATGTGTGAAGGAGGAGACGAGGATTGCCGTATTGAAAATGATGCCGTGTTCACGCTGATTGGCCGGGAACCCCCTCTGGACTTCTTCCGGAAATCGGGCATCCCCATTGTAGGTGAGTTCACACCGAAAGTATGGGCGCTCCTCGCAGGCTTCCTGGCCCTGATGTTTTTCTTTTACCACTGGAAGGCCTATAAGCCTGTGTTCGGAATTCCCGGCACGAATCTCTGGCAGGAATTTGCTAGCAAAGGCTGGTTCCCCTTCAACCTGAGCGTACCCGGGACGGAAGGTCAGTTTTGGCATAGCACGATGAGCACGGCTTCTTCAGATCCCGGCTTTCATTTTGCCTTGCTGTACACCGTACTGATTGTCGTTTTTGGTATAAAACGTATTCGCCGCAGAAAAACGCCCTACGTTACCGTGCAAACCTTAACGCTGATGTCCTTCCAGGTCATTCCTCTGTTTCTATTACCCTACGTCATTTTCCCATGGATGGGTGCGAACGGAGCCTTTAGCAGTGGTGGTTTCGGGGAATGGTTTGGCATGACCTTTCTCTCCAACGGACCCGGCACCGAGCCTACGGCCTATTGGCGTGCCTTTGGTTTCATCCTCGCCTGGCCTCTGTTTATTTACAACGTATTCACCCCGGCTCCGATGTGGGGCTGGTTAATCCTGTCCTTCATTCAAACCTTTGTGATCATTCCCTTTATTATTTGGAAATGGGGCAAAGGCGCCTACTGCGGCTGGATTTGCAGTTGTGGTGCGATGGCGGAAACACTGGGGGATCAACATCGGCAGAAAATGCCGCATGGCCCCAAGTGGAACAAACTGAATATGCTTGGACAGGGAATTTTGGCCTTCGCCTTTCTCCTGCTCCTCCTGCGCATCGCTTCCTGGATCCCGGGATCCCCCTTGAAAGATTTCGCCAAGGGTATTTCCGATGGATGGAATGTCTTCAGCTATAAATACATCATCGATATCTGGCTGGCCGGGATCATTGGCTACGGTTTGTACTTCCAGTACTCCGGTCGGGTGTGGTGCCGTTTTGCCTGTCCGCTGGCCGCGCTCATGCACATCTATGCCCGCTTCAGCCGTTTCCGTATCTTCGCGGATAAGAAAAAGTGCATCTCGTGTAATGTCTGTACCTCTGTATGCCACCAGGGCATTGACATTATGAACTTCGCCAACAAAGGCCGTCCTATGGAAGATCCGGAGTGCGTCCGTTGCTCCGCCTGTGTTCAGTCCTGCCCCACCGGAGTACTGCAGTTCGGTATGCTCGATGGAAAAGGCGGAATCAACATCGACAAACTCCCGGCCAGCCCGGTACTCATGCAAGAGATGAAACCGAAGAAATAACCCTGATGACCCCATAGAAAAAGCCGGGAACCTTGTTGGGCTCCCGGCTTTTTTTTCTTCGTCAAAAGCAACCGCGGACGGCGTGGACGGCTAGGACGGCGCGGACCCTTATCCATCTAAACAAGAGAATGTGCCGAAAGGCTTTGAACGTAAAACCTGAGCACCTCTAAAACCCGTTCATTAGGTGCATGGGTCCGCACCGTCCGCGTTGTCCGAGCTTGTTCCCTTCAATGAAGAGGTCGCTGAACCGCAATTCTCACGTTGACGAGGTTCTCAAAAAAATACTTCACGGGCAGAAGCATCCCTGCCGATCTTGCTGAATCGGCGCGGACCTACGGCCCGCGAACCTGGGGAACTATGCTAAACCCAGCCCGTGAGAGCCCCTACAGGGCACTCACGGACTGGGCTGATATCGGGTCGGACCTACGGCCCGAATCATGAAGGGGAATTGAGGGAGGAGATATGAATTCACAATGTAATTCGAACCGTGCCCCTATGAAAATGGGCTCAAAGCCCGTTCTAATATCAGCCCTCTCCGCCTTTGGGCCGATGCCCTTTGTTCCGCTGGGTTACAGCACCCAAAAAACGGTTTCTTCATCAGAGGGAAAGGAAAAGAGCCGCGGACAAAGCGGACTACGCGGACCTTTATCCATCTACACCAGAGGATGTGCTGAGAGGCTTTGAACGTAAAACTTAAGCACCTCTAAAACCCGTTCACTAGGTGCATGGGTCCGCGCCGTCCGCGTTGTCCGCGGTTGTTCCCTTCAATGTAGAGGTCCTTGAACCGCAATCCTCACATTGAGGATGCCCCACTTTTTTGCCAGAATGGGCCGTTATTCCGTTGCTTCTTTTTTCACAGAAGTGACCAACTTCCGGCCGGTATCTTTTCCAGCTTTTTTCAGGGCTTCCTTCGCCGCGATGCCGAAACTTTGATTCCCTTCTAAAGCCTCTGCAGTAATCACCGTAAGAATTTCGCCATCGGATACCCGAATCAGGCGAGCGGTCACATCCGCTTGGGACTGAACCATACTGATACCATACGCACTGCCACTGCCCGCTTTCACTGCAGAAGCCTTGCCGTGCACGAGATAATCCGCTCCGGCCTCTTTGGCTAGCTTCAGTGCAGAGTCCTGAACGGTGACCACGGACCAGATCCCCCCACTCCCCTCAACTTGAGGTGAGAGTGAGTTCACGTCAATCACACGGTATTTACTACGGATGAGCGCTTTTTCGACTTCAGCCTGCACCAACATGCGGCTGCTATTGTTTCCTCCCAGAGCCTGCTCTTCTCCAATCTGCTCAGGCAGAACGACCACCACAGCCAGAGGCTCAGGGGCTTCCTCCGCAATCAGGAAGGAGGCGAAACAAGAAAAACACAGTGCAGAAAAGAGAGATTTCATGCCCCCAACCTATCAACCCCGCAAGCCAAGGCACAAGCCGGAAAAAATGTGAATTCCACTGAGCTTTTCCATCGACAGTCGGCAAAGGTCTGCTGTAGGAAACGCCTATGGACGACAAAAAACTTGATTCGGTGTTGCATGAAAATCGGCAGTTCGCTCCCAGCGAAGAGTTTGCCTCAACAGCTTCCGTCACCCCGGAAAGCTACAAAGAACTTTACCAAAAAAGTATCCAGGATCCGGAGGCTTTCTGGGCAGATGTGGCCTCGGAGCTGCACTGGTTCAAGCCCTGGGATACGGTACTGGATGAATCCGAAAAGCCTTTCTTTAAATGGTTCAGTGGTGGCACCACCAACATTGCCTACAACTGTATTGACCGTCACCTCGATGGCCCCTCCCGCAATAAAGCTGCGCTGATTTGGGAAGGTGAACCCGGTGACAGCCGTGTACTCACCTATTTCGATCTGTACCGCGAGGTCAACCAGTTTGCCAACGCTTTGAAAAAACTGGGCGTCCAAAAAGGAGACCGGGTGGCCTTCTATCTACCCATGATTCCTGAACTGGCGATTGGCATATTGGCCTGTGCTCGGATTGGTGCCGTTCACTCCGTGATTTTCGCAGGATTTTCTGCAGACTCGATTCGTGACCGCGTTCTCGACATGGAAGCCAAAGTCGTCATCACCTCCGATGGTTCCTGGCGTCGTGGCAAACTGCTTACCCTGAAAAACACCGTCGACACAGCACTCGAGGGCGTAGACTGCGTCAGCGATGTCATCATCGTGAAACGCGGACAGGGCGAGCCCTTCCCCTGCCATGTACAGGAAGGTCGGGACCATTGGTACCACCGCCTCATCGACGGTCTGCCCATTCATTGTGAAGCCTCCGAACAGGAAGCGGAAGATATGCTCTTCCTGCTCTACACCTCCGGTACCACCGGCAAACCCAAAGGGATCATCCACAGTACGGGTGGCTACCAGACCTACGCTTATCTTACCGCCAAACACGTCTTCGACCTCAAACCCGAGGATGTCTATTGGTGTACCGCCGATATCGGATGGATCACCGGCCACAGTTACCTGGTCTACGGCCCCCTACTCAACGGCGCCACCTGCCTGATGTATGAAGGCGCACCGAACTATCCCGATAACGGTCGTTTCTGGGAAATTGTCGAGAAGTATGCGGTCAGCATCTTCTACACAGCTCCTACGGCCATCCGCGCCTTTATGAAATGGGGCGACCAGTGGCCTGAGAAATATGATCTGTCCTCCCTGCGCTTGCTGGGCACCGTGGGGGAACCCATCAATCCCGAAGCCTGGATCTGGTACAACGAAAAGATTGGTGCAGAGAAATGCCCCATCGTAGATACCTGGTGGCAAACCGAAACCGGCGGGATTATGCTTACACCGCTTCCCGGCGTCACCCCTACCAAGCCCGGATCCTGCTGCCACCCCTTCTTTGGTGTAGATCCTGCCATCCTCCAGGAGGATGGCACAGAAACCGACGGAGGACTGCTCTCCATCCGTAAACCTTGGCCGGGTATTATGCGCGGTATTTACGGAGATCCCGAACGCTTCAAAGCAACCTACTGGAGCAAATGGGACGGTGAATACTACTTCCCCGGGGACGGGGCCAAGAAGGATGAAGACGGATACTTTTGGGTACTCGGTCGCGTAGATGACGTGGTCAACGTATCCGGTCACCGTATCGGCACAGCCGAATTGGAATCCGTATTCGTCGAGCATGAAGCGACCGCTGAGTCCGCCGTGATCGGCGTTCCCCATGAAATCAAGGGTCAGGGCCTGGTCGCCTTTGTCACCCTGAAAGAAGGCGTCACAGCCACTCCTGAACTGGAGAAGGAACTGGCCGGATTTGTGGCTCAAAAAATCGGCAAATTCGCCGTGCCGGAACGTATTATTTTCTCCGCGGATCTGCCCAAGACCCGCAGTGGAAAAATTATGCGCCGTCTGTTGCGGGATATTGCGGAAGGCCGGGCCCTCGGCAACGTGACCACCCTCGCCGATCCCAGCGTGGTCAGTGACCTGCAGAAACATTACGAAGAAGATTAACCGAACCCATTCAGGTTTCGTTAGAAAGCGGAATGGTATTGAAACCAGGTGGGGAAGCTACTAGGTGGTATTCGTACTAGCTTATAGCTTCCCCCCTAGCCCCGGAACAGCCCATGAAACCCAATCTATTCCTCTCTCTGTGTGTCGTCCTGCTCACCGCGATGCTTCCCCTTTCAGCGCAGCTGGAATCGGAACAACTACAGCAGATTTACGATGAATTGGATCTGAAAACCGGTCCGATGACCGGAAAAATGCGCTCCGTTTCGGAAATTACGGTTCCAGAGGGCTACCGTTTCACCGGTCCAAGCGGTAGCACAAGAATCATGGAAATGATGGGCAACTTGACCGATGGATCTGAAATCGGATTCATCTGCCCCGAAGATTATTTTACCGATGAGGACAGCTGGTTCATCATCTTTGAATTTGCCAATATCGGCTACGTCAAAGACGACGAGAAAGATGTTCTGGATGCGGATAAAATGTTTCGCGAACTGAAAAAGGGTCAAGAAGCCGCCAACAAACAGTTGGAGCAAATGGGCCAGAGCACCATGGAACTCACCCGATGGGTGGTAGAGCCCAACTACAACGAAAGTACCAACAATCTGGAATGGGCTTTGGAACTGATCACCCAGCCGGAAGAGGAGTTGGTTGTAAACCACAACATTAAAATCCTCGGCAGAAAAGGCTATGTGAAGGCTACGGTGGTATGTTCTCCAGGGGATTTAGAGGAGATTCTGCCCAAAGCACGGATGCTGCTGGCAGGCTTCACCTTTCAATCCGGCCAAAAATATTCTGAGTTCCGGGAAGGCGACAAAATTGCCCAATACGGACTGACCGGTCTCGTTGTGGGTGGCGGCTTGGCTCTGGCGGCCCGCAGTGGCTTGTTGGGACGTCTCTTGAAACCGATCCTGATTGGCTTGATTGCGGTGGGTGCCTTCATCAAGAAACTGTTCCGCGGTGGACGCTCGGAATAACGGAAGCGGATGCATCTGGCCGAACAGCTCCTTTTCCTGTTAACGGCGATTTACGTAGGTGACTGCCTGTGGTGGGTCCCCCGGAATGCATGGATTCTCTACCAGCCCCTAATCTGGAAAGATCAGGGGCGTTTACATATTCCTCACCAATTGGGAAACGGAAAGAATGCCCTCCACCTTCTTTCTCTGTTTCCGGGACGCTATATCGCACTTGAACTGCGTGAAGACCCTCTCTCCACAGGATCAGAAGGCTGGAGTGCCTGGCAGCTTCAGAATCTGGGCCCCGCTGAGCTTCCGGAATACCCCCGCGCTTTTCAAAGCTATTCCGAAGAGGAACCGCACCGAGAACAATCCCGCCTCTACCAAGGCAAAGAAGCGTTCGTGCAGTTTGGCACGGAAGCTCTTGCTCAGGACTGGCTGCGTTTTCTAAGAAGCTTAGCCCCTCTTTCTAAACAAAAGCGGATGGAAGCAATCGAAACCCGTTGGCAGCATTCAATCGATGCAGATGCCATCCGGGAACGATGGGAAGAACTTCAGCATACCCTCATCCTTCCTCGGAGCTTGGGCACCCTGCATGTGTTGAGTATGTTTGTGGGTCTGCCCTTTTTCTGTCTTCGGATGGAACTGACCCCCGGACTGATCACTGGAGGAAGCCTGGTGCTCTTCATGACCCTGTTATGCATCCTATCCTTTGCCCGGGCTCACAAACGACTCTATCCAGAAGCCAAAGGAGAGCGTTGGGGCAACATCTCCTTTTTGTTGTTCAGTTTTCCACACTGTTCCCGGATTGCAGATCTCCTGAGTCGCAGAGCTTTCCAACACTTTCAGGCACCGGCGGTGCTGTGCAGCCTGTTTCCGGCTGAGCCCTCCTACAAAGACGCCCTGCAAGCCTGGTGGCGGGATCTTCAACATCCTCTCAGGCTCCCAGAGGATCTTCCAGAGGATACGCAGAAACTCCTTCAGGAGGTAGCGCAGCAACGAAAGCAACGATGGCATGCCTGGTGGGAGCAACAGGAGTCGAAATGGACCGAAGCGGATCCCCGGGAGCCTCCACCGGAAGGACGACCATTTTGCCCGCGTTGCTTGGTCGACTTCGACCCTCAGGTCCAGAACTGTCCCGACTGTCCAGACGTCAAACTACAGCCCACGGAAACATGGCCCTTCTCAAAAGAATGGGAAGAAGCGGAGCAAGCGGCTGCATCTTCCGATGGATAAGACAGCAGCTTAGCGGCTGCTTTTCCGGAAGCGGTCCGTCATATGATTGAGGGACCAGTCAAAGACACGATCCCCCATCCATTTCCGCATCCACATCATAGAACGGGCGTATTTCCCGGCACTGTAGCGGGTACGGGGTTTGTCCGAGCGGATGGCTTTGAGTACGAGGTCGGTGATCACCTTGGGCGGTGAACCTCCCCCCTGATTATACTCTTCCTCTACCATCTTGAGGCAGGCCTGCACATACTCAGCGTAGGGTCCCTCGCCGGAATAGCGCTGCATCGGAGCAGACATGACATCACCAAATTCGGTTTCAATGGCTCCGGGTTCAATCAACACCACCTGAATACCATGCTCTCGAAGTTCAAGTCGCAGACAATCGGACCAGCCCTCCAACGCGTGTTTGGTCGCGTGATACCAGCTTCCCAGGGGGGTATAGATTTTCCCACCCATGGAGGAGATGTTGATGATACGGCCTCGTTTCCGTTCCCTCATGCCCGGCAACAGGGCCTGAGTAAGGCGGGCCAAGCCAAACAGGTTGACTTCAAATTGATATCGGGCATCCGCAAGGGGAATATCTTCCATGGCCCCATAGAGCCCGAAACCGGCATTGTTGATGAGAACATCGACCTGACCAAATTGCTGCTTCACCTGCTCAACGGCAGAGAGAACATCCTCCTCCGACGTGACGTCCATTTTCAAGGTCAAGGCACCTAAGTCCTTCAAATCCTCCATTTGTTCGACACGACGTGCGGCCGCAGCCACCTTATAGCCCTCTTTCAACAGCGTCAGCGCAAAATCTTTCCCCATTCCGGAAGAAGCTCCGCTGATAAACACAACCTGGTTGGAAGCATTCATGTCATCGTCCTTTAGAGAATCATCGCATGCAGGCCGCGACTTTCGAGCGCACGCGCCGTACTGCTGCCAACGGCAAGCCAATCCCGGGACTGTTCGAGCTCTTCCGGATAGCGGCGGAAATATTCCTCCACCGTACTCGCGGAGGTGAACAGTACCCGTCGAAAAGGAAACTCAGGCAAGGCTTTTTCAGGCATGCTCTTATGCCGATGTACAATGACCGGATCCAATTCGATCCCCCGCGGAGCTAAGGCCGCACGGCGTTCATCGAGTGGTGAACGGTCGCTGGTAATGTACGCGTAACAACCCGCTTTCAGATCCGGCAATTCAGCCAAAGCCGCCGCTCCACCAAATCCAGGTGCCACGGCATCAGCCTTCAGCCCCGCTTTTTCCAGCTGTTTTGCTGTATGCGGCCCGACGGCAAGCAAGGTTTTCCCCGCGAGCAAACGCAAATCTCCCAGTTGCATCAGAGGCTCCAGGATACGGGTAATACATTTGCCCGAACTGAAAATGATGCCGTCCCAGCTGGCGAGACGTTCTTTGAGAATCTGAACCCGTGCGTCCAAGGGTTTGGGTTCCAGGTCAATCATGGGAAAAGAAACAAAGGGGCCATGCCGAAGAAAGGGAACCGGATTGGTCCCCGTGAACAGGGTGGCATCGGTAGGCAACCCTTTCGGTCCAACCAGAAGCACCGCAGGGCTGGCCAAGGGCTCCTCCACAATGTTCCGAAGCTCGGAACGCAGGATCTGTTCCTTTTCCGAACCTAGGAACATGCCAGCGGTTACGCTTGTGTCTTCCGGCCAACCCGCTTCAAGCAGTCGCTGCTGAATCACCGCAATGTCCCGAACTCCCATGTAAATGGCGAGGTTGCCATGAGCCGGAGCCAAGGCTTCGAGGCTGTGATCTGACAGGCCTTTGTGTCCACTCAGAAATTGAATGCTACGACCTTCAAAACGATGGGTCAGGGAAGCGGCCGCTTTGGCGGCACAGACCTGAGCTGCAGACACAGCGGGAATGACCTCGCAGCGCAAATTCCAGGAACGGCAATATTCCAGCGTTTCGCCCATATGCCCGAGCACCGCCGGGTCCCCACCATGCAGGCGCAACACGAGCTTGCCCTGTTCGGCTTCATGCAGGATACGCCGATGAATATGGGCCTGGGTGGTAGAGTGGGCATGACCTTTTTTGCCCACATATTCGCCACGTTCTCCCAGGGCGACTTTGATCTCTTCGGGAATCAAGCGGTCATGCAACACCACATCAGCCTGCTCAATCAATTCCCAGGCACGGGTTCCCAGTAGACGGACATCTGCAGGGCAACCCATCAACGCTACCATGCCCGCCTGACGGCGAACATCGAGTTTCTTGAGCGCATGAATCAAATCCTGGCGATCCGCAGCCACCGTAATCGCCAGACGGCCCTGTAAGGGAGTGGTTTCGTAGTCCAACCATTCGCTGATCCGATCATCGATCCCCAGGCGCTGCAAAGCACAGCCTGCGATGATAACCGCTTCATAGTCGCCAGCATCCAGTTGTTCTAAACGGCGTCCAATGCTGCCACGAATCGGCTTACATTCAATTTTAGGATAGCGTTTGCGAATTTCAGCTTCCCGCAAAGGAGAGCTGGTGCCAATTCGTCCACCTTCAGAGAGGTCCACCCCTTCACGAATCACCAGCGAGTCCCGGGTATCCCGGGCCGGGAGCATGGCCGCAATGCAGAGGCCTTCGCTGATGGGCTGAGGCAGATCTTTCGCGCTATGCAGAACAAGATCAATCTCCCCCTTTCGCTGCAGATCATCCAGCTCGCGGGTAAAGAAGTCCTGAGGAACAGAAGCATCGGTTAGTGCCGTTTTCTGGTCAATATCGCCAATCGACTCCAGAAAACGACACTCGAATTCCGCTTCCGGCCACACGCGTTTCAGCGCTGGCGTCGCTTCAACAACCTGAAGACGCGACAGCGGTGAGCTACGGGCAGCAATACGTAAGGTCAGACTCAAATCTCGTAGTCCCGGTGTTCAGGAACCGGTGCGGGTTTCTCGGGGCTGCGCAGCATGCCGGCCGCCACAGTGGCATTGGTGGCTTCATCAATAATAATGAAGTTACCAAAATTCCGGTTCTTCTTGTAGGCATCGTACACGAGCGGAACCATGGTCTTAAACTTGACCCGGCCGATATCATTCAAGCCCATGCCTTTGTTGAAATCCTGCTCTTCGAGGGTTTCCACATCAATGGTGTTCACCACTTCGCGGAACATGACCTTGGTTAAGTTGGGACCGTGCTTGATCAGATACTTCCGGCCCAGAGCCAGGGGTTCTTCATGCATCCAACAGATATTGGCATCATGATCCTGGGTGGTGTAGGGAAGATTATCCGGGGACACGAGAATGTCACCGCGGCTGATATCGATATCATCCTCAAGTTGGATGACCACGGACTGCGGGGCAAAGGCCTCTCCGAAGGTCTCCTCATGGAAATGAATGGATTTGATGCGGCTGCGTTTCCCGGAAGGCAGTACGGCGACTTCCATCCCTTTTTTCGCTACGCCGCCATTGATCTGACCCGCGAAGCCACGGAAATCATGATACTCATCACGCAGCGGACGCACCACGTATTGCACGGGCATGCGGAAATCCTTCAGGTTCCAGTCACTCGCGATGTACACATCTTCGAGGTGACCTAACAGTGTGGGACCGTGATACCAGGGCATTTCCTTGGAGGATTCGACCACATTGTCGCCTTTGAGGGCAGAAATGGGGATAAAGGTAATATCGCGAATATCCAAACGCGGGATAAAGCTGTGGAAGTGCTCGCGAATTTCACGGAAGCGCTCCTCACTGTAGTCCACCAGATCCATTTTGTTGATGCAAACCACCATATGGGGAATGCCCAGCAAACTGGAGATGTAGGCGTGTCGTTTGGACTGTTCCACTACCCCGTTCCGGGCATCAATCAACACCAGCGCCATGTTGGCAGTCGAGGCACCGGTCACCATGTTTCGGGTGTACTGGACGTGCCCGGGGGTGTCGGCGATAATAAATTTACGGCGGGGAGAGGCAAAGTAGCGGTAAGCCACGTCGATGGTAATCCCCTGCTCCCGTTCGGAACGCAGACCATCGGTCAGGTTAGCCAGGTTGACTTCAGCGCCACCAGCCAAGTCGGCTGAGCGCTGCAGGGATTCCCACTGGTCTTCAAAAATAGATTTGGAGTCGTGCAGCAGGCGTCCAATGAGGGTGCTCTTGCCGTCGTCCACAGAGCCGGCCGTGGTAAAGCGCAGCAATTCAATGCGGTCAGTTTCGGTACTCATGAGTGATTCTTTCTAAAATCGTGTTTTTTTGAAATCTGTGCTCAGGCAGCGGATCAAAAGTAACCTTCTTTTTTCCGGTCTTCCATCGAGGTTTCAGACACTTTATCATCTGCACGACCGCCACGCTCGGTGACACGGGCCGCAGAGACTTCAGCAATGATATCGTGAATATCGGTGGCATCAGACTCAAAACACCCGGTGGTCATAATGTCACCAATGGTCCGCACACGTACATTCAGAGTCTGCACCTCTTCATTTTCTTTCGGAGGCTGCAAATCGTTTACGGGCAACCACTGGCCACCGCGACGGACGACCTGCCGTTCATGGCTGTAGTAGATGCTGGGCAGTTCCAGTTTTTCCTGGCCGATGTATTCCCAGATATCCATCTCCGTCCAGTTGGAGAGCGGGAACACCCGCATGTGCTGACCCGGGGTCACGCGGCCATTATAGAGGTTCCACAGTTCCGGACGCTGATTTTTCGGATCCCATTGTCCAAACTCATCCCGCATCGAAAAGAAACGCTCTTTCGCACGAGCTTTCTCCTCATCGCGACGGGCGCCACCCAAGGCCGCATCAAATTCGAACTCCTCGATAGCAGCCAGCAGCGTGGGGATCTGCAGACGATTGCGACTCAGCTCCCCTTTCACCGGAACTGCGATGCCTTTCTCGATCGCATCTTCCACAGTGCGAACAATCAGTTTGGCGCCTAGCTCTTCCGCACGCTTGTCCCGGAAGTTGTTCAACTCAGGAAAGTTGTGACCCGTATCCACGTTCAGCAGCGGAAAGGGAATCCGTGCAGGATAGAAGGCTTTTTCCGCAAGACGCAGCATCACCACGGAATCTTTCCCGCCAGAGAACATCAGGCAGGGGCGCTCGAACTGCGCCGCTACCTCTCTCATGACATGAATGGACTCGGTTTCCAGATACTGGAGGTGGGTTTGTTTGTAACTCTTCATCAGTCAACGATCTCCACGTAGGTCGCGAAAGCGCGTGTTATAGCTTTGCCGAATCGAGGTGCAAGCCACATTCCCGTTTTTCCAGCACCTTGGTCGGGTCATAATAATTGAACTCATTGGGCAGACCTTCGCGATCGATGTATTCCTGCATCTGTTCGTCCGTCCAGTCCAGCAGCGGGGAAGCTTTCCAGAGGCCTTCACCGGTACGGCTAAGCATGTCCATGCTCTCACGGTTGGGGTTCTGTACCCGGCGCAATGCGGTGAACCAAATTCCGGGTTTCAGTTCAGCCAGACCCCGGCGGAACGGTTCCAGTTTCACTTCTTCGGTGAACAGGTTGTGCTTTTCTTCTTCGTTGATGGACGGAATACCGCCCAGAACGGTGTCCCGGTGTGCAGAGCTGCGGCGGGGCACATAGAGTTTTACGTTCAACTTGAGTTGCTCAATGCACGCTTCAGCGCATGTGTAGGTGGCGGGAGTATTGTAGCCGTGATCCACCCACAGCACCGGAATGTCCGGACGTTCCTGCACCAGCAGATGCAGCATCACCGCTTCAAAGGGGCGGAAGTTGGTAGAGACCATCGGGGTCCCATCCAGGTGCTGAAGCATCCAACGAATGCGCTCAGGGGGAGTCATCTGCTCCAGATCTTGGTTTACCGTTTCAAGGTTCAGGTTTTCCATGGAAGTTCTCCGTCGTGTGTATTCTTGGGTTAAATGGAATAATCGCTTACCGCAGAGCGACGCAGGGTGTCCTCGCGGGAGAGCAGTTGTTGAAAAGTCAGGCTGTCCACCAGCTCATTGACGTTATTCTGAAGTTCTTCCCACATCGGAGAGAACACTTCATCGGCAGCCTCCGTTGGCACATCAAGCCAGGGACCCTCCACGGCACGGATCACTTGCCCGACCGACAATTCCCGGGGGGAGCCCAGCAATCGATAGCCCCCCTCTTTGCCCCGCAGACTTTCGGTCAAACCGCTCTGCTTCAGGTCGCGCAGAATCGCTTCCAGAAAACGGGCAGGAATCCCCTCAGATTCTGCAATCTGATGAATGGTCAGGGGTTTTCCACCTGTGTTTCTGGACAAAGCCAGCACGGCCCGAAGGGCATAGGAACACTTCTTCGATATCATAGTGCAGTATGTCTATCAATTTAGTCGGGATTGTCAACCCGCCCCATAAGAGAAAGGAAAAAAGCCTATCTGTCCGATTCTGTAGAACAGGTCTTTTTTCCTGCTTTGGGGAGAGATATTGACTTGGCAGTGGCATAAAGAATGACAGCAAAAGGGGAAATCATTGTTTGATCCCCTATGAACCCAGCTCTTTTCGCTTCATTCCTGTTTATCGCCCTCCTCCTTCTGATCAGTATCCGTGGCTTACGGAACCCCAGGCAAAGCACAAAAGCCAGTGTAGCCCTGCTCCTGGTCGCCCTGACGATGATGTTCTTCAGGCTCGGAACCTGGATCCTGAAACAGCTGAGGGTGGAGACCTTGCCATTTGGTCAAGGCGTCGTGATGACCCTGGGCATTCAATTGATGCTTGCCATCTTTGTGTTCACGCTTTGGGGTATCCGGGAAATCAATCTATCCCAAAACCTTAAAGGAATGAAACGATGCATCGGCAGCCTTTGCATCCTGGTCTTGATGATTATCGGATTGTTCAGAGCCTTCAGCCTTCAATTCGGGCTCCCCCCCCAGCGCACAGCCTATGCTGGCGGGCCTGGTCTGGTGAGCTCGGACTCCTATCGTTTCCCCGAGTACTATTTCGAAGTGGGTCAACTTCCCAGAGGCTACCGCAACTACGATCTTTCCAGCGTCAACCCCGAAGCGATCCTTTCCCTGCTCAATCCCTCGAACAAAGCGCTTATCGTAGTGATCGCAGAAAATTTAGGTACGGAATACACGCTGAAAAATGATGAAGTCATGAGTCTGGTGAAAGAAAATCTACGCGCGCTGCATCAGGTCCAGAGCTTCAGCGAAATTCAAAGCAGCAGCATCGATGGAAAGGCTGCCTTGGATTGTTTTGCCAGCTTCCCCACGCTCCCTCCCCGCCAAGGCCTATACCGTGCGCTCAGTATCGGGCCGATGATTTACCAGATTAATCTGCTGGCTCCAGCCTCGATGTCCCGGGAGGAGCTCACACGGGAAATGAATCTATTCACCAAAGAAATGAAGTTCATTGGCGAACTTCCCGAAACGAAGGGGGATTCACAGCTTCACAACTATTTAGCCCATAATGTCAGCACGCCCTGGCATTTCCAGGATCTGCCCAACACCTGGTTTCGGGATGTGGATACTCTTGCCGGTTTACCTCGTCTGGATGCCGCGGCAACCTCTGCTCAACATGGCTTTGTCGTCTCCTCTGTTAGTTTCCCCTCCGTCCCCCCCTCAGATGAAGTACAGCTCCGGATGCTGTTTTACAACGAGGACATCCCCTACCCTGGTTCAAACATCCGTTTATTGCGCAGGGAAACTGAGGGTGAGTTCCGAGTCAGCGTATTCAGTAGCACCCAAAGCAACGACGAGCCGATTCGCAATATACATTACGCCTTTCTGGGAGAGCGCTACGCGACGATGCTTTCGGTATACGGCGGCATACAGGACAGCCAGCTCGAGCTGACTGCAGAACAGCTTCGAAAAGCGTTCCACCCTCAGCCCAAAGCTCCCTTGACGGCTGAGCAATGGGTTGCACCCTCGACCCCGCATCAATCCATGCGCCTGAATCAGGCGGGAATGTATTACACCGAACAGGGCAACAATTTACAGGCCCTTTCTTGGTATGAACAAGCCTTGAACAGCAGTGAAGAGCCTCCGGAAATTGTGTTGCTGAACGCCATGAATACCTTGGACGACCTGAGTCGGCACCAACAGGCGATGGACTGGGTAGCACGCTACGCTCCGAATCAGGATGCACGCTCCAACCGCTTAAAAGCCTGGGAAGCCTGGCACCGCTTTCACTCCGACGAAGAACTGCGGGAACAGGCCCTTCAGGATTACGAAAACCTCTTTGCCAAAGACAACTACCGTAGTGATGATGACCTCATCGGATTGCTCGTCATGTACCTCAGCTTGGAAGAGAGCCCCGAGGCAGCCCAGGCAGCCTTTCAGAAGTATAAAGACGACTTCCCGAATCGAAGTATCATGATGGAGGCCGTTCGCATCTTCCGACATTATGGCCATGCAGAGGCTTCCTTGGAAGAACTGGATCGACTGGAGGGAGATGAAACAGATCGCGTTCAAGAGGACGTGGGCCTTGCACGTCTCTATGCCCTCAATGATTTAGGCCGTTACAGCGAGGCCCTTGAGCTGGCAACCCAACTCCAAGACGCCGGATATAAGGACGCCAACCTCTGCTACCACATGGCTCAGTCCTATATGGGCTTGCGTCGATACCCGGATGCCAAGCGCATCCTGGAACAGGGCCTGAGCTTTTCTCCGGATAATCTCAGCCTCAAAGACGAGTTACGTTATGTGGCCAGTCGCCTGGGTCAAGGTGAGGCGAGTTCCGTTCGACAAGAGATCCCCCCCCTCACCCCCCCGAAGGAAGTCGAACTGGGCATGCAAGCCGCCATAAGTGCCGAGGCCGATATTCCCGCGTCACCCAAGGGAGAATTCAGCTATTTTGTTCGCTTGAGCCGCTGGCAAAAGGAAGGCCAACTCAAAAGCAGCACCTTACGAAGAGTGCGGATTACCGACAAACAGGCTGTAAACTTCTTCAGCACCATCGAAGTGGACTTCAATCCGCTAAGTGAGCAGGTCTACCTAAACCGCTTGGAAGTATTTGATTCGCAAGGAAACAAACTTGCTGAAGCAGATCGAAGCAGTTTCTTCATTCTGGATGAAGAAGATCGGCAATTGGCCACTTTTGAGAAAACACTGAGCATCCCTGTCCCTGCACTCCAGCCCGGTTGCATTCTGGAATATGACATCACCCGGGTAACTCAATGTACGGAAAACCGAATCCCCTATGAGGATATTTATTTTAACCGGCTTCACCTGGTTCGTTTCAGTGCCTTGAGTTTGGAGGGGGATCTCGAACAGATTGATTCTAAACAGTTCCAACTCGATCCCCCCACCCGATCTGAGCGCCATCTGGTTTGGAAAATCTCTAATCTCCCACCCTACCAATGGGAACCCCATCAGCCCGATGCCCAGACCTTTCTTCATCTGGTCAATCTCTCCCCGGCCAAGCAACGTTGGGAAGAGATATCCTCCGAGTATTTAGAACAGCTGAAGGAACAGAAGTTTGAAACGAGTAGCCTACGCCAGCTCGCCAGCACCCTCTGCGAAGGAGCGCAAACCGAAGAAGAAAAAATAGCCCGTCTGGCAGCTTATGTCCAAGAACATACTCAATATCAGGGAATCGAATTCGGGATTCGCGGCATCATCCCCCACAGCCCGGCCCAGGTACAGGCAAGGAAATATGGTGACTGCAAAGATCACTCCGTTTTCCTGCAGGCTCTGTTACGTGAAGCCGGTATACGCTCACATCTGGCCTTGGTTTGTACGGATGCACCACTTCAGAAGGACATGCCCAGCCTGGATCAGTTCGATCACATGATCAATGTGGTGGCCTTGGAGGATGGCTTAACCTTCATCGATTGCACCTACAAACATTCCAATCTGATGGAAGTTCCGCCCTTGTACGGTCGCAATCGTTCGGCACTGGTCCTTGATCCGGAGAACGCTCGGATCGTGGATTTACCCAATCCGGAAGCGAAGCATTACCGGGTAGACGTGCACACGGAAGTGCTAGCAGCTGCGAAGGACAACAAGCTTCTCGTGAAGGAGCGGGTCCTCTTACATGGCCTGGCGGCCTCAGCCTTCCGCAGCAGTTTAATCGACCAGCAACTGGAGGATCACAAACAATGGCTTCACCGGGAACTGTCCAACGGACGGATTCGCATGCAGTTTCAAGAGGTCAAGGTGAAGCACCTTGAAGACAGTTCACGACCCTTGGAGCTCGAGCTCCACTATACCCGGAACCTTCCCAGCGGCTCTCACCCCATTTCTGCATCTCCTTGGGATCACTATTACCTCAACATCCATGCCCAGGCCTCCCGTGAAACCCCCATGTATATGGCTTACCCCCGGCACTATCAGCGCAAGTTGATCTACCCTGGATCTTTAGCCGAGCTGGAAGCAGGCCAACATCAAAGTAAGACCCTGCACTGGGAGCACGAATTCGAGCAAAAGGATGACAACAGCATGTATACGCTGAAGGTGCTCATTCCCAGTTTTGAGATCCCCGCAGATCAGTTTCCACAGGTCCTGGACGAACGTCATCAGCTTTTGGACCGGATCACCTGGACCCGTCCTTCGCAGGACTCAAGCGTTCCTGAATAACGTCACAATCGGTCGGGGCTACTCTGGGAATTCGATGCAGCATGCAGCTTGATACAACCCAGGAGCGAACAAAGATCCACGTCGTAGCAGCTTGAGCTTTTACAACCACCCCTTTGCGAAGCATGCCTAAGGTCCTGCTCAAAAAAAGCCCCGCACAGGGCGGGGCTTTCAACAGGTATTCACAAAAGAATCAGCCTTCCTGCTGTTGCTGAACTTCCTGAATCAGTTCATCCAGTTTCGGCTCAGCCGGAGCTTGTGGCTCTTCGCCACCCTCTTCTTTGTGCTCGATCCAATCCACGAGAATATTCAGACCTTCAGCGAGAATGAGATCGTCCTCGGGATCGATTTCGTTTTCTTCTTCATCGGCATTTTCTTCTTCCTCGTCAGCTCCTCCGGGGATGCTTACCCCCTCTTCACGCAAACGATCGAGTTCGCGATCTGCCAGAGCCTGATCCAAACGAGCCTGATAGCTTAGAGGCACCTCGCGGCGGTTTACCCGCTCTGCCAGACGATCAATCTGTTTCAGATATTTCTGAAATTCTTCATCATCTGCAAGGCGCGCCGCACTTTTTTCGCGGAGCACTTCATTGGTTTCACGCAAATCTTCCACCGGCGCATAGCGCATCGGAGCTACCCAGGACCAAGGCAATACGTTATCCAGATACTCCTCGCCCATTTCCATCACATCGGAAGGACTGCGCAGATGAATATCCGGGGACACTCCCTTGAGCTGGGTGCTTCGTCCATCGATACGGTAAAACTTCGCAGTGGTTACTTTCAGGGCTCCCAGGCCCGGATCTGCGTTATTCAGGGGCATCAAAGACTGCACAGAGCCTTTGCCATGGGTTTTCATATCACCCACCACCACGGCCCGGCCATGATCCTGCAGTGCGGCTGCAAGAATCTCAGAGGCCGAAGCACTCAATCGGTTTACCAAGATCACCAGAGGCTTTTTAAACAGGGTTTTCCCATCGGGATCGCCGAGGGCACGCACGCGCTGTTCGGATTTCACCTGAACCACAGGACCGCGATCGATGAAATACCCGGTCATTTCCACACAGTCGCGAAGGGAACCCCCGCCATTGTTGCGGAGGTCAAACACCATGCCGTCCACATCCTGTGTATCCAGTTCTTCCAACAGACGACGCACATCCGCGGAGGAACTGCGGGGTTCTTCTTCGCCGGTTTTTTCACTAAAATCTGCATAAAAATCGGGAAGCAAGAGCACCGCCAGTTTGTAGTCCTCTTCACCCACTTTCCAGTCGATGACTTTGGTCTTGGCGGCTTTTTCTTCCAGCTTGATCTCATCGCGCACAATGTCGATGATTTCGACCTCAGATCCGGTGGGGTCCCGGGCTGGGATCACATGCAAATAGACGGTAGAGCCTTTTTCACCCCGGATCAGACGGACAGACTTATAGAGAGGCCAGTAGAGAATATCCACCGGATCTTCCCCTTCCTGCGCCACAGCAATGATTTTATCGCCAGGCTGTAGACGGCCATCACGCTGGGCAGGGCCCCCTTTCATCAAACGCTCGATTTTGGCAGCGCCTTCTTCACTGGTCAAAATCGCACCAATTCCGGTGAGTGAGAGCTTCATATTGATATCGAAGTCTTCTTCATTCCGGGGAGAGAGGTAGCTGGAGTGGGTATCGTAGGCTTGAGCCATGCTGTTCAGGAAGAGCCCTTGAACATACTCGGAGTCATGGCTGTTCAGTACGGTCACAAACTGTTCGTAGCGTTTACGGATACGATCTTCGGGAGAAAGGACCTCGGCCTTCTTCTCAGCATCCCCTTCTGCCGCCTCTTCCGCAGTGGCTTCCGCATCAGATTCAGCATCTGCCTTGGCCGCTTTTTTTTCTGCGTCGATTTTGCGCAGTTCCTGACTCACGAGCAGACCTACATACTCATGCTTGGTCTTTTTGCGCCAGAGATCGTCCCAAGCAGCTTCATCTTCGGCCCAAGAAGCATCTTTTCGTTTCCAGATGTAGGTTTCATCGTTCTCCAGCTCAAAGCCGGCTTCCAGTTGGGCAAGAACTTTCTCAACCCGATCGGCCGCGCGCTCCTTGTAGAGCTCAAAAACATCAAAAGCAAAGCTCAGGTCCCCGGCCTCCAGTTGGGCCTGAAGGTCCGCAGCCTGTTTGCGAAAGCTCAGAATATCATCCGCAAGAAAGATACTGCGATCGTAATCCAGCGATCGCAGATAGTTATCGAGGGTACGACGCATCAGCCCTTCAGACACAGGCTCATGGCTCATATGCTCCCGAGGAAGTGCTTCTACCAGGTTTTTGCTGATATCAGCAGCTTTGGGACCTGGGCCCAGGTTCTCAGCAGGCTCCTGACTCCAGGCCAAACCCGCACCTAACAATGTAATGATCGCAAGAAATCTTCGCATAGCTTTTTCCGGTTACAATTCTGAGAGACACTACACTATGGTGCTATGTTCAGTTCTGCCACCTTTTTTCCCAGCAAATACTCTTGGAAGAGTCCCTGAGCTGAGGCATATGCAAAAGTGTATGTCCAGCAGTGAACGTCTTCTCTCCATCGCTCCAGGGGATCTGGGGCAAGCCCCAAACGCCCCGTCGGGTATCCAAGTCCCACCCGCCCTGCTGGACTCGATCCGCACCTATGGCATTCTTCAACCCCTGCTGGTGAGGCCACTCGTTTCGGGCGAGCCCGATCGTTATGAAGTGGTTGCCGGCTTCCGCCGACTCCAGGCGGCCCGCGAAGTAGGCATCGAAGCGGTGCCCGTGAGGGTGTATCGAGTGGAAGACGCCGCTTTGGCAGGACTCTACGCCGCCAGCAACCAAGGTTCCCCCCGCGGGACGGAAGCGACTCAGAGCGCCTCATCTGGCACGAGCTCGGCCAGCGAAGGCGCTAGCAGCAGCGCAAGCCCAAGCGCCCGCCCACGTCAACAAGGCTTAAGCCGACTGCTGGAGGATGATTTACCCTCTCCGCCACCCGCCTCCCCGGTCAAAGCAATCCTCGTGGTCGGTGGTATTGCCTTGTTGGTGATCTGGGCAGGAATTCACATCGTGAACGCCTTCAGTAACGGAGACAAAGCGGATCCCGTGGAGCCAGGTCAGGATCCTGTAGCGACGGCCACCCCGCGCAATTCCGGGAACCAAAGCCCACCGACTCGGGCCACGCCCGTCCCCAGCCCCAACTCCGGCTGGCAGCAAGCTCTGGCTTCGGTTGATGGCGTTCGCGTTGGCGATGTCGCCGGAGCCACCCGGGTGATTTTTGAAGAACCGGTGTTCAGTCAGGTCACGACCGTAGATGAAAACCAGAAACCCCGGCTGCTGCAAACGGCTCGTAAGATTTACGATTCCGCCCCCGGAGCCATCATTGTGGTCATCGGGCATACCGACAATGATCCCATTCGCCCTGGCAGTCGCTACGAAAGCAACGACAATCTGGGCCGGCTGCGGGCAGATGCCGTCGTCAGCTATCTGAAAGAACAACTCGAGATCGATGATGTTCATATCAGCGCCACCAGTTCCGGAGATGTAGATCCGCCCTTTTCCAATGCCAATCCGGCAGATAAAGTCCGAAACCGAACCGTGACCCTCGAGGTCCTCACCCCCCTCCCTCAGGAGACCCCATGAAACGCGCCACCATTGAGACAGACAAAGGTACCATCGTCCTCGACCTCTATGACGAGCAGGTTCCTAAAACCGTCGAAAATTTTGAGACCCTCGCCGGAAAAGGCTTTTACGATGGATTGATTTTTCACCGTGTGATCGATGACTTCATGGTACAGACCGGCTGTCCGGATGGACGGGGTACCGGAGGCCCGGGCTATAAGTTCGAGGATGAGTTCCACCCCGCGCTCAAACATGACGGTCCCGGAGTCCTCTCTATGGCCAATGCCGGACCGAACACCAACGGCTCCCAATTTTTCATTACCCACGTCCCCTGCCCCTGGCTGGACAACAAACACAGCGTCTTCGGACGGGTGCAGGAAGGCCAGGATGTGGTCGACAGCATCAAGCAGGGCGACAAAATGATCAAAGTCACCGTAAGCTGAAAAGGCCCTTATGAACCTCGATGAACCCTCCCCTGAGGAAAAACAGCCCAAAGCACGCAAAGGCCGTCGGCGCGACCGGGAAAAACGTACCCGGAGCGAGCGCAAACAGGCTGCCCCCGCGGATGAACCCGAGGTTCGGATCGTGGAGGAAACGGAAGAGGAATTGGCCGCCGCCGCTGCAGAACAGCCGGAGCATCAGCCTCCCGCTGTGCCTGCAGTGAAGCTGCCCCCGCCCAAATACAGCGCCTGGGAAAAAATCAGCCCCGCCGCCCGCCAGAAACGTCAAATGACCAACATGGAGGGAGGCTTCCGTGAGCTGGTTGGACTGGTACAGGCCATGCGGGACAACCAGGAGATGTTGCTGCAGAGCTCTCAACAAATGCCGGAAGCGGTCGAGAGCATTAAACAGCTCACAGAGCAGCAGACCCGACTTCTGGAAACCGTTCAGGAACGGGTCGAGTTGGGGGGGGGGG
>DIYK01000102.1:9827-56317 GCA_002429005.1 Verrucomicrobia bacterium UBA6056 | reverse complement strand
GTGAGCGGGATATCTGGAGTAGTCCCGCAGTCCCTGCGGGAAAAGATATCCGGCAGGGACTGCCGGACTACGGGATGGCGTCAGAGTGAGCTGGATATCTGGAGTCGTCCCGCAGTCCCTGCGGGAAGAGATATCCGGCAGGGACTGCCGGACTACGGAAGCTACGGGAAAGAGACCCGACGGAGGCGTCTAAATCAAGCAAGCAGATCCGGGCTCTCCGGGTCCAGTTCTTCGATCTGCCAGGGCAGGCCGTATTGGTTCAGGTCTGCCATAAAGGGATCCGGGTCCAATTGTTCCATGTTCCAGACACCGGGTTTCATCCAGGTGCCTTCCATCATGAGTTTACTTCCAATCATGGCGGGTACGCCTGTGGTGTAGGAAATCGCCTGAGAGTTGGTTTCCCGAAAGGCCTCCTCATGATCGCACACATTGTAAATATAAACCTTGCGGGCTTTTCCGTCTTTGATCCCTTTGATGATGTTGCCAATGACCGTTTTTCCTTTGGTCAGGGGGCCCAGTGATGCTGGATCGGGGAGCAGGGTACGTAGGAACTCAATGGGGATGATTTCACGACCTTGGAAGGAAACCGGCTCAATGGAGGTCATGCCTACATTCTGCAACACCTTGAGGTGAGTCAGGTAGGACTCACCGAAGGTCATCCAGAAGCGGATGCGTTTGAGATGAGGCAGGTGCTTGCTCAGAGATTCCATCTCCTCATGATAGAGCAGATAGATTTCTTTCTCTCCCGCCACGGGAAACTCATAACTGCGGTGAATTTCCATGGGCTCGGTTTCTTTCCAGCCGCCTTCCCAGTAGCGTCCCTTTGCGGTGATCTCGCGAATATTGATCTCGGGGTTGAAATTAGTCGCGAAGGGAAGGCCATGGTCCCCTGCATTGCAGTCGAGTATGTCTACATAGTGGATTTCATCGAAGAGGTGTTTCTGAGCATGGGCACAGAATACATTGGTGACTCCGGGATCAAAACCACTCCCCAACAGGGCCATGAGCCCTTTCTCCGCAAAACGTCCATGATAGGGCCATTGATATTCATAGGAGAAGCGGGCTTCGTCACGGGGTTCGTAGTTTGCTGTGTCTACATAATGCGCCCCCGCCTCGAGACAGGCCTCCATGATGCTGAGATCCTGATAGGGAAGGGCCAGGTTAAGTACCAGATCTGCGCCGCTGTCCCGGATCAGGGCGGCGGTGGCGGCCACATCATCTGCATCCACCTGAGCGACCCGGGGATTCCGCGTTAGCTCAGCCGCAATGCTTTCACATTTACTCAGCGTACGGCTGGCCAGGGTCACTTCCGGGAAACTGGCGGGCAGTTGATCAATTTTATGCGCAGCCACACGGCCCACGCCGCCGGCACCGATTTGCAGGATATGTTTCATGCCGCTCCTTTACTCTTTCAGCGTTCGTTTTGGGAAGCTGAATCGTTCAGGATGCGCTCGATTTCGGGAAGAGGAAGCAGGCCGGTGCGTTCCAGATGTTCCTGATCTGTGCGGCTATTCTGATACAGACGGTGAGTCTGTTCCGCGATGCGTTGTAATCCTCTGGCACGGGCAGGGGAGATGAAGGTCAGTTCCTTGGCCTGTTGGAGCAGGGCGATGACCCGGACATTTGCCTGCTCCGGACTGTAGTCGGCCGGGGAGAGTTGCAGCGCTTGCTGAATCAAAGCCTCGAAAGCCTGTCGTCCGGGAGGAAAATCCTGAGGCTCGTCCTGGCTGACTTCCATGTAGAGTTGCCAGGCATCCTGGAGTTTTTCGGAGTGGATGAGCAGCACCATGGCCTCGCGGAGAAAGTTGATGTAGCCGGTGCGCATGGCTTGGTTTTGATTGTTTGCTTCCAGAATCCGCAGGTAATCTTCGCGGATCAGGGGAATGAGTTCCGGTCGCGAGAGGCTGAGATAGTTGCCTGATTCAATATCGCCACGTAGATGTCCGTGGATCATCATCCGGATGAGACTTTGCAGTTTCATTCGCTGCAACATGCGGATGGTGAAGGGGCTAGCGCTGAAGGCGAGGCCGGATTCTGCCCAGTAGAGGCTGTGGGCTGCGGGGGCCCTCCAGTCAATGGGGCCAAAGCGCTCATCCAGTTTCTGCATGGTGGCAAGATCCATGCGGAAGTGATCCTGGAGGCTGTTGCGGAGAGCTTCCTCGTCACTTGTCGCTAGACGTCCGCCTGGGAGAATCTGATTCATCGCATGGGCCAGTTCCCATTTGTAGTAGCGGTGGGATTGATCAAAGCTCATCCCGACCTTGTGCTGATACAGCCAGCCCAGATCCCAATGCAAACTGGCGGATCTGGGATTATGTTGCAGGCCATCCTCCCGTAGAAGATCAATCCCACTGGATACCCAACGCCAACGGTCTTCCTGGTCTGGAAAGAGCACAGAAATGTTGTAGGCCAAATTCCATGCCTGAAAGGACCAGACTTCGGGGATACGGGGTTCCAGCTGCGTAATCCAGGTCGCCAGCTGCACCAGTTCAAAAAATTGCCCCTGTTGCTGCAATTCCTGTGCCCGGATCCACAAGGCATCGGCCACCAAGCCTCGGAAGCCACCGAAGGCGACCGTGGTGATGGCCACTAAAGGGGTGGTATCTCCGGGAGGAACCGCCTGAAGTTGTTGTTCTTCCCGCAGGGTCAACAGACGGTTTTGCAAGAAACCTGCCGCGCAGAATAGCAGGAGCGCACTCAGCAGCATCATCAAACTACGACGGGAAGGACTCATGACTGCGACGCCACCTCGCGACGGGAAAAGAGGAGTATGCCGATCAGGGCCAGGAGGCAGAACAGGGGGGTAAAGCGAAGAAAGAGAGAGCCCCAGAGTAGGCGATTACTGATCCAAATCCCTTCAGCCACCTGGGCCAGAGGATTCCCAATGTTCAGGGGTTGAAGGATGGGGAGTAGGAGCTTGTAGGTTCCAATGGTGAGTTGATCGAGGCGTTCCACCCATTGATTCGGAGCATCTCCCACCAAGGTGCTTCCTTCACTTACCGCACGCTCCAGCGTACCTGAGGCGAGTTCGAGCAACAACAACATGGCGGTGACATAGCAGGCAACGGGTAGAGAAAATAAGGCTCCGGCGCTCATGCCCAGGGCAGCAAGCAGGGCCAGAAGCCCACAGAGCAGTAAGGTGGCCCGCAACAGGTTCCAGGTAAAGGAGCCGGCTGGCTGAACCAGCCGGACTCCATTGCCGGGCTGGAAGAAGAGGACCTGTGCCGGGTCAGGAGACAGGTTTCGATAGCGAAGGGTGAACTGCGTCAGATCTGCGGGGATCGGATCCACCGGAATAAACACTTGGCCACTGCCACTGACCTGTTCTTCACTGGCCCAGCGTTCCTGACCACGTTCATCCAGGATCTGCCAACTTCCTGGAAGTTGACGTGCGGAGATGCCGCTGCGATCGAAGGTGGCTTCGATATGAAGAATACCACGGAGAGGCCGCTCCAACTGGAAGTTCCAGTCCAGCGAGTCTCCGCCCCGAACTGAGGTGCTTTGTGCCTGAGCCATGGCCAGAGCATCCTGCATAAGACTTTCGTCGGATACCTCATCCGGTACGGAACCTTTCAGCCGTTCAATCTCAATAAATTCTTTAGCCAATTGATCATAATCCCTGGCCTCCGGGAAAAGGAGATGTCTAGCCCGTAAGAGGGTGGCCGCTTCTTTCTGACTGGAATACCGCTGAACGGAGCGGTGAATGCGAAAGAGGGTCACTCCCGCGCTGATGAAGAGTAACGTGGAGGAGAGCAGGATCACCGCTGTCCAGCGGCCAAGCCAGAGGATACTCCGGCGCAGGGGAAGGCTGAGAATGTGTTGCAAACGTTTGTTCGCGACGTCTGCGGAAATGGCGGAGGCCGAGCACCACAGGGTCATGAAAGCTACGAGGACGGTAGCCAGTCCCATGCTGTATTGTGTTTGCAGACGAAGCGCTCCATCCAAACTGCCGTCATCCCGCAGAGAAGAGGGCAGCAACATCAGGAGGCCTGCGAGCAACAGCAACATGCACAGTGCCACCTTTTCCCGCAACATGGCGCGGAGATGATGGATCAAAATAGCTTTAAAGGCGGTCATGGCTAGGGTGAAATCTGATGGGAGTCCCTGTGCTATCGTCGGAATCTACACGAGGAATTCGGCGAGCTCGCCTTCTTTACGGGTTCCACTGGCCTCTCCGGAATCTTCGCGGGCCTTGGCGACCACTTCGAGGAAAAAGGTCTCCAGATCTTTTCGGCTGGGTTCCAATTGAGGACGTTTGCCCAGCATGTCTTCAAGCAGGTTCAATAACTGGTTCCGTTTTTCGGGGTCCAGATCCTCCAACTGTAATTGCAGGTGATTGGCTACCTGAAGCAGTTCACGGATGGGACCCTCGGCGCGGACAATCCCGCCGTAGAGAATACAGATTCGATCGCAGACATCCTCAACATCCGCAAGGAGATGGGAGGAGAGCAGAACGGTTTTGCCCCGTTCAGCCAGAGAGCGGATGATGTCTTTCACTTGGCGGGTTCCCAAGGGATCGAGGCCGGAAGTCGGCTCGTCGAGAATCACCAAATCGGGATCATTGATCAGGGCCTGCGCCAAACCAATTCGTCGGGCCATCCCTTTTGAAAATTCCCCAATACGGCGGCGACCGGTATGGGAGAGGCCGACCATTTCCAGCAATTGGGTAATGCGCCATTCACGTTCTTCAGGATCAATGCCAAAGAGAGCCGCGGTGAATCGCAGGCTTTCCCGTGCATCCAGGTAGGGATAGAGGTTGGATTCTTCCGGAAGATAGCCAATGCGATGTTTCACCTTCACATCCCGGGGTGATTTTCCGAAAACCCGAATGCGGCCTTTATCCGGATGTAAGAGTCCCAGAATCAGCTTAATACTTGTGCTCTTTCCTGAACCATTGGGCCCCAGCAATCCGTAGACTTCACCAGGTTCGAGGCTGAGGCTAAGGCTATCTACCGCCCGGGCCCGTGGGCGCCTCCAGAAGTCCCGGAAGGTTTTACCCAGATCTTCGGTGCTTAGGATAGGGTCACTCATGCTTGCAGCTCCATTCGTTCAAAGAAGGCCATGGCGAGAAGAAGAATGCCGCCAGCCCAGCAGAGGGCATAGAAGGTGGCTGGCAGCAAGTAGCTCAGCGGAATCGACCCGCCTCCGGTCAGGGCATCTGCCATCCAGAAATGCTGCCAATTGGGCAGAATCCCATGCAGGACTTTTGCCCATAGCATCTGCTCCGCTCGTTCTGCCAGCAGATAGTCGGACATCAGTCCCAGCAGAAAAAAGCCGCTGCAGAGGGAGAGTGCGGGGAGAGTAGGGAGTTTCAGGGCGCAGAGTAGAGCCAGGGCTTGAAGCATCAATGCCGCAAGCGAGAGCAGAATCCCGGCAATCAATAAATCCCAGCGCACCGGGATCGCCTGGACGCCGGCAGGGTCGACATGGCTGTGTCCGCCATGGTCAATCATGCCATCACCGCCCCCCTCCAGAAAGAGCGTGTAGATGAAGGCACAGCTCATGAATAGCAACAGCAGCCAAAATGCAGAGGATACAAAGGGGCGGCGGGTGGCGAAATTCAAAAGAGCCGCAACGACATACGCGAGGAGTGCCGCTACGAAAATGGGCACAATAAACTTCCATCCCACACCAAACTCGATCGCCGAGGCACGGTCGCTCATGATGGTGACCTGAATGGCCATAATTTGAAACGCGAGCAGGACTCCGGCAACTCCCAGAAATTTCGCCATGAGAAAGGAGCTCCGACTTAAGGGTTTGCTAAGCAAGGCCCCAATCCTCCCTTTGCGTAATTCGCTGCCTAAGGCGCCACAGGCTGCCGGAACCGCCAGAAGCAAACTACCCAGAAAGAGAAGAGCCAAGTTTGAGTCACGTTGCAGTTTTCCGGTTTCGCCCAGACTGTGCGTGATCAGAAAGGGGAGGCTGGCCATGAGCAGCAGGAGAGTGCTGCTGAGCAGGAGCAAGGCTGGCTGTCGGGGAATTTCAACCAGCGTGAGCCGGGTAATCGAAAGAAAAGGACCCCGCTTCATGCACCTCTTCCCTTGTTCTGGCGACGGGAGGCTTCCTGGAGCATGGCCCGCTCCCGGGCGCTCAGACTGTGGATTCCCTGTTTGGATACTTTATCCAGAAGTTCGTCTACGCTGGCAGTCTGCTTTTGTTGTTTCGCATAGCGTTTATTGGATTTCCAGCTGCTGAATTTGTATTTGAAAAAACCGGGGACCCCAGCTGGGTTGATATGAAAATAGACCAAGCCAAGTGTCGAAAGACCCAGGAGAGCAAACAACAGGACCGGCTGCTGGATCGATTGCCTCGGGTAGCTGAGGATGGTGAAAATCAACCCACTGAGCATGCCTCCTAAATGCCCTTCATGGCTGATATGCCCGCCACGTTTCAGCGCAAACAATGTGTAGAGTAGGAAGCCAACCCCATAGATCCATGCGGGGATGGGGATCGGAATGAGTAAAAACCGAATGCCCCAACCCGGGTAGAGAAGGATAAAAGAAAAGAGTAAACCAAGTGCACCTCCTGAAGCACCAACAGCCCGGTATTCCTGTGGTTTGTGCAGCCAGAAACTGAGTAAAGAACCCCCGGAAACGGAAAAGGCAAAACAACCGAGTAAGAATCCCGGGCCGAATTGTTGTTCAAGCAGACTCCCAAAAAAGTAGATGGTGAGCGCGTTCCCTGCAAAGTGCATCCAGTTGGCATGCACAAACGCAGAGCTGAGGAGTCTTATCCATTCTCTACGCAGCAGAATCCCCTCGATGCTGAACATCATTCGCATTTGGGTCTGCATGCTGTTTTGACCCTTCCACGTGCCAAAGCCAATGGCAATCAGAAGGAGAATGGTCATCGTCTCAGAATACATGATGTCTACAAGGGAAAGAGGTCGGAAAGCGGTATCCTACCCGAATGCGCTCGTCCTGAAAGGGGAAATGAGCGGGAAACCGGAAAAAAACGCAGTACTCCTGCCGGAGTACTGCGTGAACGCTTTCGCGGGAGCCCGACCTTATTCGACCGATTCGGCTTCCTCCAGCTCCTCCGACGCCTCCGACTCTTCGTTGTCCCATTGGATGGCTTTGACCTGACCCTGACGGGCGAGGTTGGCGGCATTGGCCAACACCCGGGCGGTTTCCTGAGGGGCGTGGAAGCCCATAGAGTTTTCCGAGGAAATGTAATCGAGGTACCATTGGGCTTTGGTTTGCAGGGCGAGGGCCTCTTTGAGCTGTTCCGGAGTCGCGCCGGCTTCTTTGGCCTCCACCAGGGCGTGAATCAGATCCTCCACTGCCTGTCCGGCATTCTGCAGCAACTCGAAGTTGCGGTCCTGAATGGCATCCACCCGGGACAGCAACTCTGTCTCCCCCACCGCATGGCAGACCTGACAGCTGCGGTTCACGTTGAGCAAGGGACTGCGCACCCAATGATCGGACACCTTGCTGGCCCCGTCGCGGATATACGGCATATGGCAGTCGGAACAGGATACACCGGCGCGGGCATGGGTACCCTGACTCCACACCTCAAACTCCGGGTGCTGGGCTTTGAAAATTTTGGCTCCGGTCATCTTGTGCACAAAATCATAGAACTCGCTGCCATCCGGGAAGACCTGTTCCTCCCAGAACTCCTCCAGATTCTCCACCGTCAGACCTTTGCCCCAGGGAAAGGTGAGCGGCATGTTGCTGGCGCAGTAGTATTCCACGTGGCACTGACCACAGACAAAGGAGCGCATCTCACCACGGGTGGCATCCCGGTTGGGATCATATTCCTCCAGGCGCTTGCCTTCGCGCCAGATCTGAATGGAAGGCAGATGCGGCACCTCGGCGTCCGATGTGGCCAGGGCCTGGATACCGCGGATGAAACCGGGACGGGTGACCCGGAGATGCATATTCTCGGGATCATGACAATCCACGCAGCTGACCGGGTGGGCATGACCCATGTCGTGCAGCTTATCGTTGATCTCGTGGTAGGACATTTTATGGGAGGCATCAAATCCAGCCATGGCATCGCCGTTGCCCAGATCGCGGTACAGTGGCATCACCGAAGCATGACAGTGCAGGCAGGAACCGGATTGGGGCACCGACTGGCGCTCGGTGTTTTCCTGGTCCACCAGCATGTAGGCATGGCCCCGGCGCTCCCGGTAATCAATGGCGAAGGCATAGCCTTGAAAAATGGTGGTCAGCCAGGGAAACATCTCCGCTTTCTGCGGGGGCAGGCTGTCCGCACCGCCATGACCGCCGAAGCGGGTACGGGAGGGCAGGGCGGTCTTCAGATAGAGATCGTACTGCTTGGGCCAGTTCTGTCCCCATACAGCGGGGTCCGTGGTGTCTTCGGTCACCTCCACCAGACGCAAATAAGGACGGGCTGCCTCTGCTTTTCGTTGCTGAATATTCATCATCAAGGCCGATACGGCCACCGTGCCGACGATACTGAGAATGTATACGGCAAGAAAGAGCAGTCGGGTTTTCTGTTTCTGGGTCATGTCAGAACCTTCTCTGGTTTCTATTCTACGTTCACTTCAAGTTCTTCCGGTCGGAGGGGGCCGCCGAGGCCTCCCGGAGGTCCATGCCCAACATAGGCATGGCAATGCACACAATTCACGGGTTCCGCAGAACCTTCCGGAGCGGCCATCACGTGGATGTCATGGATCATATCCGAATGGCAGGATTCGCAGTTGTGCTGCAGAATCTTGGCATTCTTTTCTTTGATCATGATCGGTTCGTGAAAATTCTGAGCCGTGAAGGCCACGGAGTGGTGGTAGCCGTTCTCCGCCTTGGCGATGTATTTGCCCACGAAATCATGAGGCAAATGACAATCCACGCAGGTGGCTACGTGATGATGTCCGGACTTTTGCCAGGAGTCATATTGCGGCTGCATAATGTGGCAGTTTGCACAGGCTGCGGGATCGGAACTTAAGTAGGAAAGACCTTCTGCATAATCCATGGTGAAGAGGCCCGCCCCGGAGAGCACGCCCAACAGGAGCGCCATGAGGAGGAGCGCTCGGGTTTTGATGGCTGAAGAAGATAAAGCGGCCATGAACTCAACCTGACAGAAAACGACTGGAAATGGCATCCTAAAAAACGTTAGAAGCCAATTATATCCATAGGTACTTTCTAGCAGGGCAGGCTGAGCGGCCTCTAGGATCGATTGTGCTTTTGGATTCCGCTTTTTGCTTTGTCGCCGTATAGAGCAAAACAGACTCTGACATTTTCCTCGTACTTCCGCCCTGTTCTCTACAGGAACCCCAGTTGATTACATGACCATGACTCCTCTTATTCTTGATGCTTCGTTTGTTTCCCTGGAATCCTGCCTTGAAGTGGTGGTGGAAGGCCGCCCGGTCCAGTTGAGCCGTGATCCGGACTGTCGCAGTCGATTGGAAGGCTCTCTGCGTATGGTCGAAGAGATGGCTGCCAGTGGTCGCTCCCTGTATGGGGTGACCACCGGAGTGGGGGATTCCGTCGATCAACGGGTGCAGGGCGAGGATGTCTCCGAAATGCCGCGCATGTTGGCGAGAATGCATGGCTGCGGCATGGGGGAGGAATTCAGCCCGCTGCAATGCCGGGCGATCCTCTTTTCCCGCTTGCTCTCCCTGGCACGGGGTTATTCCGGATTGCGTATCGCGGTTCTGGAAACAATGTGCGACTGGCTTAATGCCGATACCGTCCCTCGCATTCCTCAGGAAGGTTCCGTGGGCGCCAGCGGGGATTTGACCCCTCTGTCTTACATTGCAGCCTGTCTGATGGGAGAGCGGGAGATGTGGCGGGAGGGGCAACGGGTGCCTTCCTCGGAAATCTGGGAGGCCGCGGGGAAAGAACCTTTTGCCCTGGGACCGAAGGAAACTCTGGGGATCATGAACGGGACCTCCGCTATGAGTGGTGTGAGCCTACTTACTCTGGCCCACAGCGAATACCTGGCTCATCTCACGTGTATCCTCAGTGGCTGGGCCGTCCTGGGTTTACTGGGAAATCCCGCTCACTATGAAGCCCAGCTGATGGAGTTGAAGGCCCATCCGGGACAGGCAGAAGCCGCAGCCTGGATCCGTCGCGTGCTTCCGGGAACGGAAGCTGCCGGACGCTTGCAGGATCCCTATTCCTTCCGTTGTTCGCCGCAGGTCATTGGGGTGCTGCTGGATCAGCTTCCCTGGATGCGGCAGCAATTGGAAACGGAGCTGAATGGGGTTAATGACAACCCGGTTTTGGATGCGGAGCGTCAGCGCGTCTATCACGGAGGACATTTTTACGGTGGACATATGTCCTTCCTGAATGACAGCCTGAAAACCTTGTTGGCCAATCTTGCGGATCTGCTCGATCGTCAAATGGCTGTTCTGCTCGACCCCAAACGGAATCAAGGCCTTCCTGCCAATTTGTCGGGGTCCCCGCGCCCGATTTATCATGGGTTAAAAGCCCTGCAGGTGGCGCAGAGTTCCTTTACCGCCGAGCTGCTGAAGTTGTGTATGCCCGCTTCCGTATTCTCCCGCTCCACGGAATGTCACAACCAGGACAAGGTGAGCATGGGCACCCATTCGGCCCGGGATGCCATGCGGGCCGTCGAACTGTTGGCACAGGTCTGTGCTGTACAATTAGTCACGGTACATCAGGCCTTCGAATTACGTGTGCGTCAGGGCGAACTGGACCCGGCGACCTTGCCGCCGGAAGCTCAGGCTTTCCGCGAACAGATTTCTGAACTCTGCCCCTTTATTGAAGAGGATCTGGCTTTGGAGGACACCCTGCGCAGTCTGCAGGCCAAATTATTGAACGCTGAGCTCAAGCTCCCTGGGGCACCCTAAAATCCTCCGGGCGGACACTGCTTACAGAAAATCAAGTTCCGCGCCGTCCACCCGTAGTTTGATCCAGAGTAGGTCAGGTCCGAAGGCGATGCGGGCACGTCCCCCATCCGCCAAGCTGTACTCATACACTTCCACGCCAGCGGTGATACGGCGGCTGGGGTCACCCAGTTTGCGGGTGACCTCTTTGGGGCTGTCACCTTTGCTGAGCTTCCTCAGATCCTTTTTCTGAATCCGAGTCACCGAGGCCGGCTTCGATCCGATTTCGGCCGTACCAATGCGGATCATCTGATCGGGTTTGTCCAGGCGCAGGGTAATGACCTGCCGCTGTTCGTTTTTCCGTCCGTAATTGGTGAAGATGGTAGCGGTGACGGTGGCGGGGCCGATCAGGGTCTGCTGACTGGAGCCGTAATACTTACACTTGATCTCATAACTGCCGGGCATGGCTTTACGGATAAAATAATCCTCCGGTCCATATCCCTGGGTGAAATCCCGACTGACGTGCCCGCCAATGAGGGTACGGTTGTGGCTGTAAAAGGCGGTTTCTCCGCTGGGTTCGACCACATGAAGATCAATGTCGGTGTTATCCGCATCCCAGGAGAGCACGATGCGCAGATCCACATCCAGGTTTTTGCGCAGACGTTTGTCGATATAGTCGAAGGGCTCCCGCTGTTTGGCGGGAACAGATGCCACCAGTCGGTTCAGTTCCACACAGGCCAATAATTCGATTTCCCGGAAACGGCTCCAGGTACCGCCAATGACATCATAGAGAAGTTCAGCGGCGCGTTCCGCATCGGCCAGATCTCCTGCCTGTTCGTAGCGGAGAATGAGGGCCAGAGCGAGGTCACGAAGGCTCTGCGGTTCTTCGGGACGCATCCCCAGCACCTTCTCCAGCAGTTCAATGGAACGATCCAATTTCCCTGCCTCCTGCAAGCGCCAGGCGTAAATGCGCAGCAATCCGGCATTCTCCAATTTCATTTCGGCCAGGTTGGAAAGGACACGGAGACCCATGTCCGGGTTGCTCTGGAGCAGCTCCCCGGCAGCATCCAGAAAAAAGGCCGGACTTTTGGCGTATTCCTCACGCTGTTCCAGGTAGCGAAGGTATGCGCCCTTTGGATCGCCTATGCGAATAGCTTTCAAGTAGGGGGTGTCCGGGGACCAGGCTTTCAGGGCAACCCGGGCCTGGGCTGTCCCGCTTTCGTTCGTTACTTCTTTCGACAAGCGTTGCCGCCCCAGTACTTCTCCGTCTGAAAGTCCATCAAAAGAGTAGTCTGCCGCTCCTCCAACGGAGAGGGCTGCGGGCGCCGCTTCTTCCAGGACCATCTCCATTCCGTCATCCATGGGATCAAAATTTCCTGTGCGGCTCTGCATGGGCGGTGGCGGAGCGGATTCCGCCTGAGTCCGTGCTGCTTGGCCTCCGAACAATCTGAGCCCACCCGCGAAACCGCCTCCTTTTTCCCATTTGTTTAAGCGACGCTGGATATTTTTGTGACTAAAGTCTTTTTCCCACCAGGCGACACGCTGTTCCCACCAGCCGACTACGGTGTCGATTTTGTTCGATGTGCGTTGAGCCTGCGCCCGGTTGCGGCTTTTGAGAGCGGCATGGTACTGCTCCCGCATCTCCGGCCAACTGGCTGGAGGTTCCACTTCGTAATTCACATACTGATCCAGTGATTCGAGCACCAGGAGCGAGGTGCCGGGGGTGACCAGCCGATAGCGGTTGCCTAAGTGGCGCAGTTTGCTGGCATTCTCTTCCGGAAAGACACTCAGGGCCAAAGCCTGATGGGCTGCCCAGGCCCGGGCCAGCACTGCGCCTTCCTGTGCCTCATCCAGGGATAGTCGAAAATCCCGTCGATCCAGCTCCTGGCCATTGCGGCGGTAGACCAGGGAGACGCTGCCGCTTTTGGCTGCTTTGGCGTAGACCCGGACGACTGCGGAACTGCTGTCTTGCTCCTGTTGCAGATCCTGGAGGATGCCTTCAGGATCCTCAACCTCTACCTGTACGCGGTTGCGGTCGAGAATGCCCTGCAGCAGATCAGCCGGACGGCTTCGCCGCCCATCAAAAACCAGACCCTGTGTGGCCTCCGCCAGAAAACGGAGCAGAGCCCGGTCACGCGTCCCTTCTGCGCTGAGGCCGTACACGGGTACGCTGTCAAAAGCGGGAAGACCCTCTCCCAGCGTGTACAGTGCATCGCTAACCAGTAGCCAGAAGGCATCCTCTTTATGGGGGAGGGCGGCTTTACGGAAGTCGACTGCCGCCAGGTCCGTTCCGCCGTCCCGAGGGAGTTCTTCCAAGTAACGGAGCAGCTTGTTATGGTCGCTGAAGGCGATAACTGCCTCGGGACGGTTTCGGATGACCATAAGGTCTACGGTGGTATCGGGCCAGGATTTCAGCATCACCCGCAACAGGGCTAATTCCGCGTTCACCGCATCTGATGAACGGCTACCAGAGGCATCCCAGGCCAGGGCAAAGCGGGAGGGAGGCTGGGCCAGATCCGTCTGTTCTGTGAGGGCTGGCCGATCCATCAGCGCCACAAAGGTCTCCTGCTGAAAGTGTTCCAGCGCAGACCAACTGCGGGGTAGTTTGGGCAGGCGGATCTGTAAATCCTCCAATACCTCCGCATCTTGGATACGGGTGTTTGCCTGCCAACGATCGTTCCAATCGGTGAGGCTGAGATTCCCGAATTTACCCAGTTCCGGCTCCACCGGACCCTTGGCAATATTCAGCTCAATCTCAAGCGTGGGGATGCGGGTCCCGCGGGGAAGGGGGAGCTCATAGAGGGCGTCATCGCCTACGAAACGAAGATCGGACACGTAGGTGACTCGAATCGTCCGCTGGCCATGAGCCGGAATCGGGAAGACCCGGGTGTTGAATTGATTCCCCCGCACATGTTCCACCAGCCCCGGATCCACTCGGCGGCGTTGTTCGGTTTCCAGAATGACCCGGGCTTTTTGTTTGGTGACCACGACGCCGTCCACCATGCGGCCCTGCACATCCAGAGCATAACCAGAGACGGTGGCAGCATCCGGAAGAGGAAATTCCAGATCTCCAGCGAGCTGGCGGTTGTTGGGATTATGAAAGACCAGAGTCTGGCTGGTTTCTGCCTGCAGGCCACGGATCTGTACCTCTACCTGGAGTGAACGCAGTTCAATGGGGCGCTCTGCCTCCACCTTTAAGGTCGGAGGCGGGAGAGGCCGGCGCTCCGGGGGAGCGATTATTCGCGCGGTGGATTCTTCGGGTTGTTGTGCATACAGGCTGCATGCGAGTACAGCGATCACCATCCATCCACGTAGTGTGTTCATAACCGGGTCTCCGAGGGAAGCGCAGGTCTGTGTCGCCTGCATTGATTGTCATTCTACAGGAATGACGCTTCTCATAGAGCCGAGCTTGGGAAAAAATTCCAAAAAAATACCATGAGGGTCAGGAGTGAAGCTGTTCGCTGTCCAGGGATTCGACCAAACGCTGCAGGCGGGCTTTGCCTACGTAGTAGCTTCCATAATGCCCTACATCGCGAAAGCCGACGCGTTCATAGACCGGAACCGCTTTGCTGGCGGCGCTGAGTACAGCGCAATCGGCAGCGGCTTCGCGGGCTGCGCGAAGGGATTCCAGCATCAGAGTCCCGCCGATCTTGCGATGGCGGAAGGCTTCCAACACCCCGACATTAAAGACTGCAGCGGCTCCCCGATGCAGAAATACAGTGGCCCCGCCTACGGGTAGCTTATCATGCCATGCGATGAACTGAATCGCTTTTCCCATTCCACAAAGCTTCTCCGCGTAAGACAGTTCGGCGATGCGATGGGGGGTGCTGATCTTACCGATATAGGGGTGAGGCTGTTCCTGAAACACACAGAAATCCGTGAGCTTGGTCATGTGTATGCCTGGAATCTTCGGATTTGGGGGAATGGGTTGAGAGAGGTCCCGATACATAAAGGGGACCCAGTAGCCGCAGCGGATCTTCTGCGCAGCAAACAGGTCCGCCCATCCTTCCTGAGAAGCAGAAGGCCCTACCAAGATTCCTAATCCCGAAGGCTGTTGTGCTCCCAGTCGGAGGGTCTGTGCAAAGCGGTGCTTGAGATGTTTTTGTGCACAGGCCCGGGGGAGATGAGCATTAAACACATTCTGGGTCGGGGCGGCGTAGACTTCCACGCCGTCTTCTTTCAACGAGCGGCCGCCTGCATGCAGGGCGAGTCCTTTTCCGTAGGCACGGAAACAGGCTTCATAGCGTTTGGCCAATTGACGTTGCTGCGAAGTGTTCTCAGGGAGGGGCATGGGCTTACAGTCGTTCTTGCAGTCGGGCTTTGAGACAGGAGAGACGGCGAGTGCTGTCCTGGTTCTGTACAGCCATTCGAATCGCCCGCATGGACCCGACCAGAATGACCAGCTGCTTGCCGCGGGTGATGCCAGTGTAGAGTAGGTTTCGTTGCAGCATGACAAAGTGCTGTGTGTGCAGGGGGAGGATGACGCAGGGGTATTCTGATCCCTGTGACTTGTGAATGGTTACGGCATAACTGAGTTGAAGCTCGTCGAGTTCATGAAAGCGATAGGTGACTTTCCGGCCGCCAAAGTCTACCCAGAGCTCTTGTTCTTCACGGTCGATGCCGGCAATTTCTCCCATATCTCCATTGAAACACTCTTTGTCGTAGTTGTTCAGCAATTGCATCACCCGGTCGCCTTCACGGAAGATAATTCCAAAGCGTTCCACCTGATCCCCACGCGGGTTGATGAGAGCTTGCACCTGTTGGTTGAAGGCGCGTGCCCCAAGTCCACCTCGCTGCATTGGACTGAGAATCTGAGCATCGCGGAGCGGGTTCAACCCAAAGCGCTGTTTCAGTTTGCCTGCATAGAGACCGCGGATGCGATCCCAGACGGCGTCGGCTTCCTCCACGGGAATGACGTAAAAATCACCGGGATATTGTGGCGTACAACTTAAGGGCGCTTCACCCCGTTGGACGCGGTGGGCATTCTGTACGATCTGACTGCCTTCGGCTTGGCGGAAAATTTCCGTCAATCGTTGAACCGGAATGCGCTTCGAGTCGATCACATCCCGTAACACAGAGCCGGGGCCTACGGAGGGGAGCTGATCCACGTCTCCTACCAAAATCAGAACCGCGTGATCCGGCAGAGCGCGTAATACCTGAGAGGCTAAGGGCAGGTCGATCATGGAGGCTTCGTCGAGAATCCAGATATCCCCCTTCAGTGGGTTTTCCCGATGATGTTTGAAGCCACCGTTTTCAGGATCGTAGATCAGAAGTCTGTGCAGGGTTCGGGCAGGGGATCCACTGCTTTCGCTCATTCGTTTCGCGGCGCGGCCGGTGGGTGCCGCCAGGCTGACTTTCAGGTTTCGAGCTTTGAACAATTGAATCAGTGCTTTGACCAGGGTGGTTTTACCGACGCCGGGGCCGCCGGTGATAATCATGACTTTGCTACTCAGGGCCATGCGAAGGGCATCCAGCTGCTGCGGGGCGAGTTCCAGTCCGATTTTTTCCTGCACCCAGCTAAGCGCTTTGTCTTCATCGGCATCCGCAATGGGCGGCTCTTGGGCCATGAGACGGGCAAGGTCCTCAACCAATTCGAGTTCAGCCCGATGCAAATGCGCGGGGTAGACTAAGGGGGCATCCGCGGCAAGCCGTGTCTCCAACATCAACCGTTTTTTGGCCAAACCATGCAAGAGAGCCTCTTCGAGAATATCCCGGGGGATATCCAATTCCTGGTGGGTGATATCGACTAATTCGTCCCGGGGGGTGGCAATGTGGCCGGATTGGCTACGTTGCAGCAGCATATACTCTATTCCTGCGCGGGCTCGCAGCGGGGAGGCCGCATCAATCCCAAAATGGGAGGCGATTTGGTCGGCGGTTTTGAAACCGATGCCACGAATGTCCCGGGCCAGGCAGTAGGGGTCGGCCTGAACCTTGGTCATGGCCTTGTCTCCATAGCTCTTGTAGATGCGAAAAGCCCGGGCTGTGCTTACGCCATGACTCATCAGAAAGGTCATGATTTCCCGGACCTGTCTTGCCTCCTGCCAGCTTTCTTTGATCCGTTTCCGGCGAGTGGGGCCAATTCCGTCGATTTCCTCAAGTTTAGCACTGCGATGCTCAATCACCTCCAGTACGTCACGTCCGAATTTATCTACCAGCTTTTTGGCATACACCGGTCCGATCCCTTCGATCAAACCGGAGCCCAGAAACTTCACGATGCCTTCCGGACTGTCGGGGGGCGTGCTTTTCAGGATCTCCGCTTTGAATTGGCGCCCGTGTTGACGGTCCATCACCCAACGGCCTTCTGCAACGACGTGCTCGCCCGGCTGTACATCGGCAATCTTGCCGATCACGGATTCCAGATCCCGCTGTCCACGCAGTTTCATTTGCAACACGGCAAATCCTGTGTCGGCACTATGAAAGGTGACCCGTTCCACATGCCCGCTAATTTGTTCTGTTTCCACCTGCTCCGCCATGACTTTTCTATTGTCTATACGAAAGCGCGCTCCTAGGGTAGGATGAAAGAACGAGGATTTATATACTGCTTATGAGACACGAAACACGCTTTACAGGCCTTTCCCAGGCTACCCCTCTTTCACGTGAGGGCTTTACCTTGGTAGAACTTCTGGTGGTCATGGCCATTATTGCCATTTTGATGGGGCTGGTCATCGGAATTGCCGGGGCCGTGCAGTCAGGCGGAGCCGAGGCGAAAGCGAAAGCGCAGATTGCAGATTTAATGTTGGAAGTGGAAAAATACCAAGGGGATAAAGGGGGCTACCCTCCTTCCCGTGGTGTGAGCGGGACGCCGACCTTCAGCGAAGCCTTTTTTACCTGGTATGAGGATGAAAAATACGTGGGAACTCAGTTCCAAACGACGGAAGTAGCTGAGTCCAGTAACCAGCGTTACCCCGTGGATCCCTGGGGAAATCCCTATGTATATGACTGGAATAGCTCAAATCCCTTGGTCTATGCCATCGGTTCCAAAGGTCCGGATGGCCGTTGGGGCAGTGATGGGGATCCAAATGACACCAGCAGCTTTGGTCGTGGAGACGACATCACCAACCGTAATGGAGCCCTTTAAGATGATGATGACCTTTCGTTCCTATTCCCGCCGTCGCCGATCCTCCAAGAACGGCTTCACCCTGATTGAAATGTTGGTGGTGATTGCCATTATTGCGATCTTGGCCGGACTGTTGTTCCCCGCGATCAATAAAGCCCTCCTGCAGGCCAAAAAAGCCAAAGCCCGGACGGAAGCCGCAAATTTTGCCTCCGCGATTGCGCTCTATTTTAATGACTATGGCCGGATGCCGGTGCCCATTACGGTGCAGGGGCTGAATACGGACGAAGTCTCCACCTACTTTACCGAGGCGATTTCCCGCTCAGTTGTGCAAACCTTGACCGCCACGGATGCGGGAGACAATGCTGGTCATGCACTTAACCCTCGTCAGAAAATCTACCTGAGTGTGGATGGCGGCGATGTGAATGGCAGTTTTCTTGATCCCTGGGGAACGCAGTACCGGGTGATCCTGGACCGGAATCTCGACGGCAAAGTCGAATACCTGAATGAAACCAATTACGAACACCGCGATAAAGTGGTGGTGGTTTCCGCGGGTCCCAGCCGGAATTTTGGCACGCTGGCCGGGGATACGGCTGCCGAAGACAACATTACGAACGTGAAAACAAAATTTGACTGATTTCATCGTCGACCCGGTTGTACGGCGTTTCCGGGAACGCCATTATGCGGAGGTAGAGGACGCCCAGTGGTGTGACTGGCGATGGCAGTTGCGCCACAGGATCCGTTCTCTGGAACAGGCCGAACAGCTGTTTCGCCTGAGCGATTCTGAGCGGGAAGCCATTCAGCAGCGAAGCCGGGATGGTGGTCTGCCTCTAGGCATCACTCCCTACTATGCGGCCCTGCTGGATCCGGATGATCCGGAACAGCCTCTGCGCCGCACCAAACTCCCCCGTATGGAGGAGTTTCTACGCAGTGGAGATGAATGCCGGGATCCTTTGGGAGAAGAGGCTCATAGTCCGATGCCCGGTCTGGTGCATACCTATCCGGATAAGGTGCTGTTTCTGGTCACAGATTTTTGTGCCACCTACTGTCGCTACTGTACCCGTGGACGTATGGTGGGGCAGGGGGAGTTTCTGCCTGAGAAACATATGTGGGAACGGGCTCTGGACTATATCCGCGAACGCCCGCAGATTCGGGATGTGCTGCTCAGTGGTGGAGACCCCTTGATTTTGGCGGATGGGCGTCTCGAGTGGTTGCTGCGCCGTTTACATGATATTCCTCATGTGGAATTTCTCCGTATTGGCAGCAAGGTACCTGCGGTGCTTCCTTATCGTATCACCGATGAACTGCTTCAGCTGTTCCGGGAGGTTCACCCCTTGTTTATCAGTATTCACTTTACCCATCCGGAGGAACTGACTGCTGAAGTGCGTCAGGCCTGCGAACGTTTGGCCGATGCCGGCGTACCCACCGGAGGGCAAACCGTATTACTGAAAGGGGTCAATGATGACCCTGAGGTGATGAAAGCGCTCAATCTGGGACTGTTGCGGGTACGCTGTAAACCCTATTATCTGCATCAATGTGATCCGATTGAGGGCTCGGCACATTTCAGGACTTCGGTGGCCAGGGGGCAGGAAATCATTCAAGCCCTGCATGGGCACACCAGCGGTTATGCGGTGCCGACCTATATGGTGGACTGCGCGGGTGGGGGAGGGAAAGTGCCTGTAGGTCCTCAGTATCTCCAGGAACGGGATGGGGACTATCTTGTACTCAGGAATTATCGGGGAGAACAAACTCGTTATTGGGACCCGATTTCCTCTCCGCCGGAGTCTTGACAGCTTGCTTTCAAAGCCTTCGGTACTAAGCTTTTGGGATTAGTTCTGATTCCTTCAGCCCCTTTTTCGCGGTTTTGTGCCATGTCTCTGCGTATCCTTTTTATCCTTTTCACGTTTCTCGCCCTGTTATCGCAACAGGCCTTCCCAGAGTCTGTTGGGCTTTTTCTTCGGGATGGGTCCAGTCTGAGGGGCGAGCTGAACGAGTTGACCTCCCAGGGCTTGACCTTGCAGACGGGCTGGGTGGAGGATGCCTTGGACTTCGGGTGGGATTCTGTGTCCCTCTTGGAAAGCCTTCGCAGTCATCCGGAGCTCTCGGGAGATCTGATCCGCGTGGCCTTGATTGGAGGGGACCAAGTCACAGGGCAGTGGCTGGGCGCCACTTCGGAAGGCCTCCGTCTGAGAAGTTCATGGGGGCAGGAGTTGCTTTTACGCTGGCAAGGCATGGAGCGGGCCAGCTTGTTACCCGCGGAGCGTTTGCTTCATGGCGGATTGCTGCGTCCGAATGAATGGAAGGATCCCCGGGCCAATCTAGCGGAACGGACACAGCAACTGAACCGTCGGGTCTATTCGCAACAATGGCAGCAACCTGACTGGATTGCTGGATCTCTTCTCTTCGACCGAAAACGCAGTAATCTGGTTTCGGAAGAGTGGACTGCGCCCTCCAGCCTTCGTGTCGATATGGAGATCGATTTGCTGGAGAATCTGCCAATGCATTTTCAGTTCCGTATCCAGCGAGAAAACCAGCATGGCCGTTTTTCTTCCATGATTTACAGCAGTTTTCATCCTGAACGGGTCAACTTCCGCTTACCCCGGGTTCAGGGGAAGAACATGCAGGCCATCAATTATGAATTTAAGAATGGGCAAGCGGAGAAGCTGAAACTCCGCTACTACATCGATGAGGAAAACAAACGCATCGCGGTGTTCGTGAATGGACAAAAACTCCGCGAGCAGGATTTCACCTGGCAGCAGTTGCGTCCTCTGTACAACTTATATTTCACCTCGACTCAGGTGCAGGACCGCATCCTGATCTCGAAGCTGGATGTACAGCGCTGGCCGGGGGGAGAGATGCACGCTCCGGAATCGAAGGGGCCGGGTGCTGGGAAGCTACAACTCTTGCTGATGAATGGAGAACTTGTTGAGGTGAATGAGATCCTCAGCGAAAGCGATGGAAGCCTGCTGGTGAATGGGAAAAAAATGGAACTTATGGATGTCGATGAGTTCCGTTACGGTAGCACAGCCTCAGCACCCTTTCCTGGATCGGAGCACTGGAGCCTGTTTTCAGGAATGCCGGGTGACCGTTTGCGCTTTGCTCAGCAGTTGCAGTGGTCGGAGGGGCGATTGAAAAGTAAGGATCCCCGTTTTGCCGAAGACCTGTTATTTCCGGCGGATGAAATCCGGGTGCTTCGTTGGGAGGGACGATAATGTTGCGCTTCCTGTTTTTGCTGACCGCTCTGTCTTTGTCCGCCTCTGCCGCAGAGCTGTGGTTGTTGGAAGGAGATCATCTTAGGGTCTCAGAAGCCATTCGGATTGAACAGGATCGACTTCAGGTTCCGGATCGGAAGTTGGAGGTTCCTTTAAATCGGGTAGAGGGGTTGATGTTTGATCGGCCGGATACCCCGGAGCTTTACCCGCAGCAACTGACGCTCCGGAATAGCAACCTTCTGTTAGGGCAGTTCAGCGGTGGGGAGGAAACCTGGACCTGGCAGAGTAGCTGGGGGCAATCTCTTACCTTGAACCCCCTGTATTTAGAAAGCCTGGCCTTTTTTCGCAAAGGGGAGGGTTTATTATGGACGCAAACGGAAGAAGCGGAGAGTTGGGAATTTAAGCTAAACCGGAACAGTACCGCTAGTGAGCCCAGGTTTCGTCCGGGAGTCATGCACATCCCTGGGAACAGTGAGTTGGTTCGCAAACTCGATCAGGCCCCCGGTCCCTTTCGCATGGAGTTGTTGCTGGATGTCGATTTTGGCTTTCCCTCTTGGTATTTTCGGGGCTTCTACCAGACCATGGAGGATTTGCATAAACCCGTTTTGAATTTCAACATGAGTCCGAATCGGATTCAGTTCGTAAACCGGGGTGAAATCGGTTCCCGCTTGGATTCGATGACCGGATTGATTCGGCCAAGTTTAGGGGAGCAACCCTCAAAAGTTCGCTTCCGCCTGGATGGCGACCCTCAGCGTGGTATCTTTCGTCTTTGGTTAGGAGATATCCATGTGTTTGACTGGCAGGGACCTCATCAGCGGAAAGATGGAGAACTCGACCCGCTCCGCTATGTATCTCTGGGCATGTCTGGCTATCGTACAGAGTATGTGAAGGTGAAAAGCGCCCGCTTCTGGTTGCGCCCCTTTCCTCCGGAAGCCCTGGAACCGGATCATGATTCTGATTTGGATCGGATTCAGCTGACCAATGGAGATTTTCTGGAAGGAAAACTTCTTTCGGCCAATGAAAAAAGCATCCGCTTTGAAGTGCAAGGTGCTGGGGAGGTGGATCTCCCACACAGCGGACTCCTGGAACTCGTGCTTTCCGGTCAGGAAAAAGCCGTACCCCGGATTCATGCCCGGGATGTGACCTTGTATCTAATCAGTGGAGGAGAGATTACCCTGGAACTTAGTCAGCTCGATCAAGGAAAACTGCGTGGTCGTCATGAGGCCTTTGCAGAAGAAGTGGAAGTGCCCTTGGCGAGTCTGCGAGCGATCCGCTTCAACACGCATATGCTGGATGTCGGAACCCGTTGGCAACCCCTGGATCCAAAAGGGAGGGTGTTGCCATGAAGCCTCTCTGCGTATTTCTTTTGAGCTGTCTTAGTCTGATTACGAGCCAGGCGGAGTCCACAGGGCGTTTATTCTGGAGCAATGGGGACAGCCTCCCCTTGGAGTTGTTGGGAGTGGAAGGCGAGGATTTGCTGTGCCGTCTGCCCTGGTCGGATACCGTGTTGCGTAGTCCCATGGCTCAACTGGATGGCTGGTACACTCTGCTCCATCCTGCGAAGGAGCCTGAGGCTGACCGGGGCGTGCAATTCTGGATGTTCAACGGCGATCACCTTCCGATGCGTAGCCTGGAGGTGACAGAGGAAGGCGTCGCGGGGAAAAGTCCCTGGGGGCAACGTCTGGAATTGAAACAGGAATTTCTGAAAGAATTGAAGCTTCCGGGCACGGAACAAAACCCTTCGGACTGGGAAGTTGCTGCCATACGAAACCAGGGAGAGACTCACGCACTCACACGCATGGCGACCGAACTATACCTGGATGGAAGCCAGAATCAGGCCATTAGCCGGATGCTGGAGATTCCCGGGCCGCAATCCTCCATTGAAATCACATTGCGCTTTCCTGAAGGACAACCGGGAATTCAGTTTGGATTTTTTGGGAATAGCCCCCGCCCCGGGCGCGGAGCAGGGGAAATCAGCCTTCATTGGAGTGAGCGGCATGTTCGGCTCTATCAACGGGGCAGTGAATTTAATCAACGCATCCAAAACAACCTACAAGCTCCCGGTGGGATCGAACGGCGCTTGACCCTGCGACTCTACTCCGACTGGGATCAGGGGCGCTTCCATCTCTTTGCTCAGGGTAAAAAGTGGCATAGCTGGATTATGCCAGCTGCGGATGGCATGTTTGCGACGGTAGGGCGGCGCTTGGGGCTGCAGGTGATGGGCGAAAAACGTGTGGTGGTGGAATCGGTGCAGGTGAACCCCTGGTCGGGATTGCTGCCGGCTGAACTCCCCCCGCCAACCCTTCAGTTGCGCAATGGGGATATGATTCCAGGCAACCTGGTCGAAGTTCAGGGAGATACCTGGATGTTGAATGTCGGTCAGGAACAGCTTGCGCCCTTACCTCATACGGCGGTGGAACGCTTACGGCTTGCGGACAAAGGGCATCTCCCCCGGCGTCGTCGCGAAGACATTGAGCTGCGCTTGCGTGATCACCATGCTGCGATGACTCTGGCTTTACAGGGGATGGAGGATGGACATGTGCTGGGGAGTGGAGATGCGTGGCAGGGTTCCGCCCGCATTCCACTGGCGGAGGTGGGGCTCATCCGCTTTCGACCGTATCGCAGATCAGAACTGTTGGATGATCCTGCCCTGCAAGGTCGCTTACAATTGCTGAGTGGGGACCGGATTCAGGTCGAGAGTTGGCGTTTGGGCGAGGATGGCTGGCTGGACGTGAAATCCCCGCTGTTGGATGCCCCCCTGGAGATCCCCGCGAACCGGGTCGCTTCACTCCGGAACCGACTCGCACATGATCTGGGCAAAAGCCCCTTTGCAGACGTGGATCACATACGCTTGGAGTGGAGTCAGGGTGACTGGATGTTGGCCCGCCTGTTGGGATGGGAAGCTGATCTGATTCGGGTAGAAAGCCCTTGGGGCCAGGAACTCGAAATTGACACCGGATATCTTCGCTCCATCCGTTGGATTTCCAGAGAACAGCAGGCTGAACGTTCCAATTTGGGGGCCCTGGAAGAGTGGGAAAGTATTCCGCATCGCGCCAACCTTGGCAAAGAGCGCCGTCCTAGCGTGACGCCGGAGGGGAATCTACAAATGATGCGGGGCGTTCATATGCTGCGTCCTTACAAAAAAGAGCTGCCGGATCGCTATCAGGTCCGCCTGGTGTTCACGGCCCCGGTTCAGAGCTCGATTAGCTTTTCCCCCTTTGGTCATGAGCGGAGGAAAACCTCTGCTCCCAATTCCATCCTGCTCAGTCCCTTTAACGCAAATATCCGCCTGGGGAACGATAATCAGCAGCAGGCGGTGGCTCCCTGGATCGGTGAACGACCTGCGCAATTAGAGTGGTTTGTGGACCGGGAAGCTCGAACGCTGTCCATGCGCTTGAATGATCAATGGTTGTTACGGGAGGTCAATTTACCCTCCCCAGGATCGCCTACACATTTTTATGTCCGACCTCAGGCCGGGCACGTGGTCTTACATGATATGGAAGTCAGCGACTGGGTGGGGGCTCTGCCGGAGCAACGGGAAATCGATTTGGCTGAACAGCAGTTGTTGTTGCGGGATGGCAACGAGCTGGGGGGAACCCTGCTCGGAATTCGTGAAGCTGAACTGGGTCTGCAGCTTGAAGATGGGACGGAGCGCTGGATTCCCCAAAGGGAGGTTCGCTACCTACAGTTTTCGTCCACCTCCCGGATGATCCCCCGATTGAGAGAGCGTGATGTACGCCTTTCATTGGGTTCGGCCGGTCAGCTGATCGCCGAAGTGCAGCGCAGCTCGGGCGATCAGGTGTTGGCTGAGGTTGATTGGTGCGAACATGGACTGCAGCTCCCCATGGGCGATGTCGATCTCGGGTGGAACCCCCACCGGATTGATCCGCGGAAGCCTCAGGATCCGGCCCGGATCCTTTCCGAGTCTCATAACCCGTGGCTACGCTAAGCCCTTATTTTGATATCGCTTCGCTTTACCGTGGAGTTTTCTTGTCAAAGCCACTCGCTTGCGCCATAATGCCAAACCTTTCCACTATCTTTTAGGAGAATGCCATGGGCATTGGACGTAAATTTACCAAAACTGTGATCACCCGCCCCCGTAAAGGCGGTACTGCGAAGAATCAGCGTCAGCGTCAACATCGTGAGCGTCTGATTGCATTGGGCATGGACGAAGCTGCTGTTGCGAAATTGAACCCCAAAGAAGTTCGTGACCTGCTGAAATACCCCGCCAAGTTGCCGGCCGCCCAGAAGAGCTGAGTGCGAGTCTTCGGTATTTGACAGGCGGAGTTTCCGCGGATAGCGCAAAACACATGTCATCATTTTTCTCCCGCACCTTTGGTTTTAACCGATCCCGCAAAAAAGACATCCCCGGGGGGCTATGGAGCAAATGCCCCAGCTGTGGCGAGATGTTGTATGCTGAGGATTTGGTCCGAAACCATCAGGTCTGTGCGGCCTGCGGTCACCATTTTCCCCTGAGTTTGCCGGCTCGCATTGCACTGCTGTCCGATGAAGGCAGTTTTGAGGAATGGGATGCCGAGATGGAGAGTCAGGATCCCCTGAAATTTCAGGGGACGGATTCTTACGAGGCCAAGCTGAAAGCCAATCAGGAAAAAACCGGCCGAAAAGATGCGATTAGCATTGGCCAGGCGACACTGGACGGAACGCCCCTGGGTCTAGGGGTCATGGACTTCAGCTTTCTTGCGGCCAGCATGGGATCTGTGGTGGGAGAAAAGGTGACCCGTCTGATTGAAAACAGCACCGAACGTGGCTTGCCCGTGGTGTTGGTTTGTGCGTCTGGCGGTGCCCGGATGTACGAAGGCATGTTGAGTCTGATGCAGATGGCAAAGAGCAGTGGAGCTCTGGCACGTCATGCTGAAGCCGGACTCTTGTACATGCCCATCCTGACCCACCCCACGACTGCAGGGGTCATGGCCAGTTTTGCAACCTTGGGCGATGTCATTTTGGCCGAACCAGAAGCTTTGATTGGTTTTGCCGGCCCGCGTGTGATTAAAGAAACCACCCTGCAGGAACTTCCGGAAGGATTTCAGCGTTCTGAATTCCTGCAGGATAAAGGCTTAATCGACCACGTCGTTCCCCGCGGCGAGCTTCGCGGCGTGGTGGGGAACATCATTAATACCTTTAACTCCCCTCAGCAGCCTTCCTTGTCGAGTGCGGCCCCGCAAAACGGGCAATAATCTGCCTCGGGGTATCTGATTTCCTTCCCGCAGCTTGCGCAACGGCGCTCTGCGGGTTGTTTTGTATCCTCTTGTTGCCGGAGGTTTTCACTGATGACAATGCCCGTGGGGACCGCGAGGATGGCGTAACCTAGAATCATCACCAGCGAGGAGAGGGCCTGTCCCAAGGGGGTGACGGGGTGAATATCACCATAGCCCACGGTGGTCAGCGTGACGATGGCCCAGTAAATACTGATGGGAATGTTTGCGAACCCGTGCTCTGGTCCCTCAATCATGTACATCAGGCTTCCGAGCAGAACCGTTAGGGTGAGGACAAAACACAAGAAGACCAGAATCTTACGCCGGCTGCGGGTTAACGCTTCGGATAACATGGTGGCTTCTTTGAGGTAGGATGCCATCTTGAGGACCCGGAATACCCGTAGCACCCGGATTACCCGGAAGGTGGTCAGGACATGGGTTCCTGGAACGAGATAGCTGAGCACGGTAGGTAGCCAGCCAATCAGATCAACCAAGCCGTAAAAACTACGGGCATAGCGCCAAGGTTTGGGTGCGCAGTACAATCGCAAGCTGTACTCCAGTGCAAACAGCACGGTGAACACCCATTCCAAGCTCCACAGCAGTTCGCCGTAACGCGCGTTGACCGCTGCGACGGAATCCAGCAGGGTCACCGCGACCGCAAGCAGCACGGCGATGATCAGGCCGATATCAAAGGCTTTGCCGGCCGGGCTTTCTGCCTCAAAGATGATATGATAGAGCCTGTCGCGCATCATGTCCTCAGAGCTCTACAGCGTATTCCAACTCTTTACTGGAGGGGAGTTCGATATCCTGTTGATCCCAGGCCACCCGCACCCGGTCTTTCTGGATATCCAGGGTAACCTTGCGTTCCGGTTTACGTGCTTTGAGTAGGTCCACAATGGCAAAGGCCCGCTCCACGCCATCGCCACGTTGGAAATTCCAGACCTCATCCGGTTGAGCCAATCGGCCCGGGCCATCATAGATCGATTCGTTTGCCAACGCAGCGATCTGTTGAACCGCGGCCTGTTCTTTTTCCTGTTTCAAGGCATCCACCACCACAGGGTTCCGTTCCAGACCCGCAGTCAGGAAGGGTTGCCAATCACAATAGCGCATGTCCCGGTAGGCATAAAAGGCAAGATCGGCTACGGGGTGTTCTTTTCGCAAATCCTGTAAATATTCAAAAACCTGCTCCCGGCTCCAGCCGGGCTCCAGGTTGATGGGTTGAGAAGGAACAAAGCGGCGGTTTTCAGGAAGCCGCGGCTGTATATGACAGAAATCTACCAACAACTGGCCCACATTCCGGGCCTTGGCGTTGGTACAGGAGAAGGCGTCCATCATGAGCGAGAGATCCGCTTTTTTGTTCAGATCCAGATTGGGATGCGCTTTGAAGAAATCCTCAAAGTTATTGAGCACGATCTTCCCTTGAATGGGCTGACAGTAGTACTCGTAGGTGTCGATGTCCTCCAGTAATTTTTCCCGGGTGTGATCGCTCATCCGGTAGGAACTGGAGTTTTCGTAGGCATAGGCTTTCTCCAGAGGCAGATAGCGATGTCCTCCGTGGTAATCATGACGGACTTGGAAGCAGCTTTGTAGTTCGGAATGCTGCCGTAGGAAATTCGCCAGAATCTCCATGTCAATTTTCGTAGTCAGATAGCCCTGAAGGGACTGCATTCCTTTTTCATAGGAAGCCGGGTCAATGGTGGCTTCATCATACATGGTATGGATATAGCCCGTGTTATTGGCGACGATGGTCACTTTTTCGTTCCGCAGGGCCCGTTGGGCTTTCCAGGTGATCTCAGATCCATTGAACCACATGTTTTTCGTCACGATGCGACGGTTATTGGTCACGAAGCCCCCCTGCATATTCACATAATTCTGAGAATGCAGCGGGGTGGCGAGCAGGTATACATCGGATAGATCTGCCCCGCCAACCACATAGAGAGCCGCAGCATACAAGGTAGAAAGGGAAACGCATTCACCTGCTCCATTCCGATATCCCTCCTTAAAGCGGAAGGCGTCCATGGCTTCAATGGTTTCCGTTTTCCAATAGGGAATAATGCTGTCGGTGTACTGATCGAGACCGAAATGACGTCGAATATCGAGGTCGAAATAATATTTATCCCCTTCATAGCCGAAGAGCGCGTTGGACTCGGAAAGAATCTTTGGGTCGATAAATTCTTTGAAACGATCCAGCTCCTGTTCCTGAGTGGTCAGACCCCAGGTGTCCAGATCGAGGTTGAAATCATAACTGTCCATAATGAACTGTTTCATGCGCTGAATGCGGCGATATGGGGTCTTATTCGCCACTTTACGCATCCAATCCTGCTCCCGCCACTGCCAAATTCGAGGAGAAAGGATGTTGGCCAGTACTAGAGAAAAGAGCAGTTCCGGGAACACAAATATCTCCATATCCGATAGTGAAACGGCGCTGGAATACTTCTGCAAAGTTTGTTCGGGCTGCGGACTGGGGTGAAACATCACATTTCCTTTGTTGACTTGTGGAGGCTTCTCGGGTGAGAGAAGGGGAGTGTAAACGCTTTCCCATCCTTTTCAATGGAATGCCGTCCCCATGAGTGATGAATCCAACGCCGATGCTCCTTCGCCTGATGATTTGAACAGCCTGCTAGGCGGTTTGGACTTTAGCCCTGACTGGGCCCGGGAAGCCCCGGGTGTCCAGAAAGACGCTCCCCGCGATACCCGTGAACAACGCCGAGGCCCCCGGGCTCCCGGTAAATCCTCCCGTCGAAACCTACAGGGGGTCCGGGTGAAACCCCGCCGTGATGCGGCCCCCCGTGGCGGCGGTGGCCAACAGGACAGTTCCCGAGGGGGGCAGGGTGGCGGCTATGGTGGGGGGCGCGATCAACGTGGTGGCGACCGTGGTCAGTATCGTGGAGGAGGGGATCGACGTGAGGGGGGCTACCGTCAGCGTCCAGCACCCCCTCCGCGTTTGCCGGTTCATGTAGACTTTATTCCTGATAAAAGCTGTCTCAGTCGGGTGGTGAAAGTGATCCGGGGATCGGGCCGGGTGTATCCTCTGGAGGAAGTGGCCCGGATGTTCATGGAAAAACCGGCCTTTGTTTCGGTGAAATTTACTCCCCGCCAGCCCAAACGTCCCGAACAGAAGGGCGATGCCACGCAGGAGCAGGCCGCTCCTCCTAAACAGGATGTGACTTTCTATCAGTGCCGTGCCGATGGCATGGTCTTTCTGGAACAGGCAGCCTGTGAGGCCTATATTCTGGATCGGGGCATGGAGAGCTTTTTCGAATGTGAAGAGCGTCCTGTGGATCCTCCAGCCGGAAATTTTGTTTGCGTTGGCAAGCACAGTCGCAGTGGCCGTCTGATTGGTCCGCCCAACTGGCATGGCTACCAGATTCGCTTAGAAGAGCTTCGCCAGCAGGTCGCACCCGGGCAGGCACCGGAGCATTTCAGTGCTGATATCGAAATGTCCCGCGAAGAAGAAGATATTGAAGCCTGGCGCACGGAGCAATCCCGTCAGCTCTTCTACCGCCGGAAACTGGAAGCCGCAAAATCCGAACCTGAAAAAGCGGAAGCAACGCCTAAAGCAAGCGAAGCTCCCGAAGCAACCCCGGAAGCCTCTGCTGAGGAAGCGGCGGAAAGCGAAGCGTCTGCATCGGAAGACGCCGTTACGGAGGCCGCGGCGGAGCCAACTCCAGCAGAAGGCGATGCCCCTGCGGAGGGCGAGGCCCCTGTGGAGAGCGAAGCCTCTGTGGAGAGCGAAGACTCTGTGGAGAGCGAAGCCCCGGCAGAGACAGAAGCTGAGGAAGATACGCGCCCCTTTGATTTGAGCAAAGAAGAGGCTGAAGCTCTGTTTATGACGGAGGTCATGCCGAAATTGATGACCAAAAGTCGCAAAGCGATCATGCCGGGTGTGCTGCTTAGCCGCATGCCGGATTCGCCGCTCTCCCGTCTTTGTCAGCATTTGTTGCAACGCGAACATCGGCACCCCAGTTCAATTATCTTTGCCCTGCGTCCCGCATTCAAACACATGCGTTTGGAACTGTTCCGTTTTGACGGCAACCTAATGGTGTCCGGACATCGTCCTCATCCCTTGCCTACGGATCAGAAAGTCGTGGCTGAGATTCAGGGAATTGTAGATTATGTGGCTGCCAATCCGGGCTGTAATGCCAAGGATGCTCTGATGGCGGTGCAGGGGAATACGGAAGAGCCCACGGCCACGATGGTGTCTCATTTTCATTGGCTGATTGAAAAAGGGCATCTGCTGGAACTTTCCAACCAGGAATTGTACCTGCCTCCTGCATAAATCCCGCTGCTCATGAAACGAAGAACTCTGCTGCAAGCTTTGCCCGCGGCGGCGTTATGGCCTGCTCTTTCGGCTCCGAATAGCGAAAAGAGTGCGGGCAAGCTGTTGTTTCTCACAGATTTGCATGCCAGCCCTGAACGGGATATCCCCCAGCGAATTCAAGCCATAGCGGATAAGCTGAAAGAGTGGCGGGGGACCCCCTGGCTGGCTGGGGGCGATCTGATTTCAGGTGGGTTTTGGTCCTCCGCCGGCACGATGGAGGCTCACTGGAAGCTGTTGCGTCCCGTGATAGATGCCTTGGGAGCGCCGCTGATGGCCACTGCAGGTAATCATGATCTGGTTGGAGCCCGTCCTCAGCAAGGTCAGGCTTCGGCCAATCCCTGGTCCGAGTTTCAAGAACATCTGGGAGATGCAGCCAGCTTGAGGGTTACCGAGAGCATGGGATGGAAATTTTTTTCCGTGGATTCCGTTTTTCCGCATATCGAAGAGGATCCCGGTTATGAGGGCCGGGTTCAGCAGAATCACTTGGATGCGCTGCGAGAGGAGTTAGCCCGTACTGACCGGAAGCAACCCCTGCTGTTGATGACGCATATGCCACTGTTAACGGTACGCTTTCAGGCGGACAAAGGCGCTGCGCTGGCTCCTCCCAAGGCCCGGGTCCTGATCAACAATGTGGAAGTGCTGGATCTGTTTCGGGAACATTCATTGAAGCTCGTGCTGCAGGGACATCTGCATGTGTTTGAACAGATTCACTGGCGGGGCATACAGATCGTCACCGGGGGAGCGCTGTGTGGGCGCTGGTGGGGTGGGGCTCACCTAGGGACAGCTGCAGGTTTTTGTGAAATCGAACTGGACCCGGAGCATCCGAAGGTGAACTATATTCCTTTAGAAGACTGAAGCACCCTTGCCCTTGTCCTCATTCAACCTGGAGATCCTCATGAAACGATTACTGTGTGTTTGTGTATTCTTGCTCTCAGCACCTTTGATGGCTCAATCCCCCGAGCAGGTGGTGAATAATGCGTATGAAGAAGTATTAGGACGAAAAGCAGATGACACTGGAATGCGGGAATACCGCAGCAAAGTCATTGAAAAAGGCTGGAGTGAGGAGGACATCAAAAAGAAACTCCGCAAGAGCGAAGAATATCACGTTCGGGCGATTACCATGGCTTATGAAGATGTGCTCGGTCGAAAACCGGATGCTGCGGGGATGGAAAACTATAAACGCAAGATGCAGAAGGGCTGGACCGAAAAAGAAATTCGGAATGAGCTACGGAAAAGTCCTGAATATAAAAAGCGCTGACGCTTCAGTTCTGTAGACCCCTTCTGTGAAGGCCGGGCACAACCGACATAACGGTTGACCGGCCTTCATTCCTTTATAGGTTTTTTTCAACACCTCCCTCTGAAGGGAGTCGAAAGGTTCTTATGAAAAAATTCGCATTCGCTTTTGTATGTATGTTGCTGAGTTGCCACGCCTGGAGTGCAGAACTGAAAGACCCGGATTGGGTCACCGGGAAACTGGAAAATGGGATCCGCTATTATCTCCGACCCAATGCAAAACCGGCCGGTCGCCTGGAGATGCGTCTGGTGGTCGAGGTGGGTTCGATTGTGGAAGATGAGGACCAACGTGGACTGGCTCACTACTTGGAGCATTTGGCATTTAACGGTACGGAAAAATTTGAAAAGGACGCCCTGGTCAAATTCCTGGAGTCCCTTGGGGTTGGTTTTGGCCCGGATCTGAATGCGTATACGTCCTTTGATGAAACCGTGTATCAGCTGCGAGTGCCCACCGAGGATCCGGAAATTGTGGACACGGGGCTACAGATTTTAGCAGAATGGGCCGGCAAGATTTCAAATACGGATCAGGCGATTGCCGACGAGCGGGGAGTCATTATTGAAGAATGGCGTGGACGACGCGGGGCCAGTGCCCGAGTCCGTGATGAACAGTACCCCTTATTGTTTCCCGGATCCCAGTATCCGGAACGCCTGCCCATTGGGACCATGCAGGTGTTGGAAAATTTTGAATTCGATCGGCTGCGCGATTTCTACAAGGACTGGTACCGTCCCGATTTGATGTCTGTGGTGATTGTGGGTGAAATGGATGTGGAACAGACGGAAAAACGCATTCAGGAGTTGTTCAAGGATTTGGCCATGCCGGAGAATCCCCGGGAACGCAAACGCTACTTTCACCCGGAAGTGGAAGGCACCCGGGCGGGGGTATTTACAGATCCGGAACTGACTGATTCCCAGTTGGCTATTTTCTGGATGCATCCCTGGGATCCGCCCAAAGATGAAGCCTCCTACAAGCGCCACGTCAAAGAACAATTGCTGCTGCGCATGTTTAACCAGCGTTTGGCAGAAATTTCTCAGAAAGCGGATGCGCCCTTTTTGGGAGCGGGCGGATATCGAGGCAGTTACACCAACGGTGGTGAGGTGTTCGTGGTCTATGCTGGACTGGAGGATCGGGAAGGCGCGGCTGCGGATGCGGGCGTGGCCTTGCTCAGCGAAATTGAACGGGCCCGTCAACATGGCTTTACCGAAGGCGAACTGAAACGATCTGTCGTTTCCATGATTCGTAGTCAGGAACAACGGGTGTTGGAAAAAGCCAACACCAACTCCCAGGCTTGGATTGGCCAAATGGTGAATCATATTACCGATGGCACGCTGTTACTGGCCCCGGAACAGGAACTGGCGCTGATGCGGGAAGCCTTAATGGATGCGAAAACCTCCGAGCTCCAGGAAATGCTCAAAAGTTGGATGAAACCCAACAATCGGGTGATTTTGGTGGAGGGACCGGAAAAAGACGGCACATCCAATCTTCCCGGAGAAGAAAATCTCCTAGCGATGTTGGAGCATGCTAAAGATCTGGAAGTCGAACCCTATGTGGATGCTCTCTCCGATGCAGCCTTAGTGAAGGAACTTCCTGAACCGGGTCGGGTTGTGGTGAAAGACCGCATCGATGAATTAGGGGTCGAATACTGGACCTTGTCCAATGGCATTCGCATTATGGTGAAAGCTACGGATTTTAAACAGGATGAGATCGTGATGCGTGCCTGGAGTCCCGGCGGTACCCATCTCATGGATTTGACGGAGCTCCCGAATGGAAGTCAGGCCGCCAATGTGATTCTCTCCGGGGGACTGGCTGATTTCTCAGCTGTGGATTTGCAGAAACTCATGGCCGGAAAACTTGCCGGAGTGAGTCCCTTCATTGCTGGTGACGAAGAAGGCTTGCGAGGGGGTTCCTCTGTCAAAGATCTGGAAACCCTACTGCAGTTGACCCATCTGTACTTCACCTCACCCCGTAAGGACCCGGATGCCTTTGCTGCATTGAAAAAACGCATGATGGATGCCATGCGGAACCGTGAGTCGGATCCGCGTACCCGCTTCTCGGACCTCATTACCCGGAGCATGAATGAGTTTCATCCCCGCTTTGACCCTCCCAGCCTGGAGGATGTAGAAGCCCTGGAGTTGGATAAAGCCTTTGAGCTGTATCAGCAGCGTTTCGCCAATCCTGCAGATTTTGGATTCCTGTTTGTTGGATCCTTTGATCCTGTAGAACTGGAGCCTTTGGTGAGTCGCTGGTTGGGTTCCCTGCCTACCGATGAGTCCAGGGAGGAAGCGGTCTATATTGACCCCGGTTTCCCCGAGGGCGAAATGATGCGTGGCATGCGTGCCGGATTGGATCCCATTAGTCAGGTACGGATGATTTGGACTCAGCCTGATTTCGAATGGAATTATAAGAGCCGTTATGAAATTCGCAGCATGGCCCGCGCTCTCAATACCCGTCTGCGCGAAGTGATTCGCGAGGAAAAGGGCGGAACCTATTCCATTGGTGCCTGGGCAGACCTTCAGGCCCGCCCGGATCCGGTGGCCAAGATGACCGTCGCCTTTGGCTGTGACCCAGATAAAATTGAAGAACTGGTGGCTGAGGTGCGGCGGGTTGTCCAAGAGGTGATGGACAAGCCCTTGGATGAGCATTACATCAAAACGGTTCAGCAGACTCAGCGTCGTCGACGTGAAGTCGACATCAAAGAAAACCGGTTCTGGGCGGATGTCCTCCCGTTCTATGAAAAGTACGGCGAAGATCCCCGGGTGATTCTCCGCTTGGAGGAATATGTAAATTCGCTGACTCCAGAACTGATTCAGGCCACGGCGAAGAAATACTTCGATGTCGACAACCAGGCACTGTTTATTCTTCGACCTGAGGGCAAGATGGAAACGCTTGAGGCAAGCCCCGAAAAAGCAGGGGAGTAAAGCTCCCTTCGCTGTGGCTCCGGTGGATAGCTCTCCCAGTGGCTGACGCCCTATTCGCTGAACCTGCGTAGGGGCGAAGGGAGCCTAGAATACCGGGGGCACAGACAGAATCCTGTGTGTCCATCTAAATGGTCAATGCGCCCTGTTCAGGGCGCATTTTTTTGCCTTTTCTCCGAGGTTAGCCTACCTCAGCTGTCGATGATGCTTTGCGATGGCAGGGCTCATTCTCTGCAAGTTAGTGTTGCACTGGTCAGCAAAAGTGTTTTACCTGCGTCCAGTGTTTGTTTGCGTTATTTTTTAGTGATGTGGCCTTGTTGATGCCACGTGGAGATCAGGTATGAGCAAAGAGAAATATGAAAAGGCCGCACGACTGAGTTGGAGACTTCCCTTTGGAGCCTTGCTTGGAAACATGTTGCTGCAAGCTATGATCAAGGAGCCTAGTGTTTCTTTGGTGTTAGGCGTCATCTTTCTGATTTGTTGTGCCATTGGTTTGGTGAATGCCATCATCGCATTCAAAGGAGTGGCTACTTTTGGTAAGAAAAAAATTCTAGGGGGAGCGATTGCAGGAATCCTGTTTAGTGTTGTTCTTCCAGGTTCTTTGGTAGCGTTGGCCATCCCAGTCTTTCATCGTGCACGGGATATGGCACAGTATAATGAGTTGAATTATCTCGTGCAACAAACCCAAATGGAGCCTCATATTTGGGACCCAAATAATCTTTTCAGGATTCGTTCTGTTGGGGTTGTGGGGCCGCGTGAACTTCAAGTGGATCACGAAATTTCACAGTACCAGCTTCGTGGGGATATGGAGGCCTTTAAGCAAAAGATGAAAGAAATTACACGGGATTCCTATCTTCATGACGAGCACATGGCTCTGTTTCGAGATGGGGAAGTGGATGTGGTTCACCGCTTTCTTGAACCTGGTGGAAATGAGGTATTCACCATTCGTTTAGAACACGCGCTACTCCTACCCTATTTACGCTAAATTACCCCCAAGGTGGGAAGTATCGAAGCACTACATATCCCGTGGCAAAGACGACGCTGATCAGCATGCAGGGAAAACCCAGTTTGAAAAAGTCTGCAAAGCTGAGCGCATAACGGTTGTCGCGGGCAATCTGGGTAATCACCACATTGGCCGATGCGCCGATCATAGTTCCATTCCCACCCAGGCAGGCACCTAGGGCCAGAGACCAGTAGAGGGGTTCTGCGATCAGACGCAGGGCTTCCTCGGAGCCTGGTTCCAGCTGCATGGATCCTGCAAATTCCGGAATAATTGCGTTCAAAATGGGAATAAACGAGATCACCAGTGGAATGTTATCCAGAAATGCAGAGCAGATCGCGCTGAACCACAGGATCACCAGGCAGGTGACCATGAGATTGCCCTCCGTAAAGGAGAGCATGAATTCTCCTAGAAGCTCGAAAAGGCCATTTTCCTCAAGCGCGCCCACCAACATAAACAAACCGATAAAGAAGAGGATGGTGTTCCACTCCAGTTTCGCCAGGGCGTGATGTACATTTTCACCGCAGATCAGGCACATGAAAAATCCGCCGGCCAATGCAATGATGCCGGTTTCCACGCCCACGTTATGGCTGACAAAGAATCCCAGCATAACCATACCCAGAACGGGTAGGGCCCGGCGAAGACGTGCTGAGTCGATAATCGCCCGTTTTGGTTCGGCTTGCATCAAACGGGCTTTGGCTTCTTCAGACACCACAAAGGTGTGTTGAAAGCGGTAACGGACGATGAGGAACATCACGCCCATGATCAATAAAGCGATGGGGCCCAGATTGATCAAAAAATCATTAAAACTCAGGTGGGTCTTGGAGCCAATAATAATATTCGGGGGGTCACCCACCAAGGTTCCCGTGCCTCCGATGTTTGAGAACAGGGCTTCCAGGATGAGGAACGGGACCGTTGGGATTTCCAGTAATTGCGTGATCAGAATGGTGATCGGAGCAATCAGGATAATGGTGGTGACGTTATCCAGGAAAGCCGAAAGCAGCGCCGTGACCAAAAGCAGGAGCACCAGGAGCGTCGGCCCGTTTCCTTTGGCTTTCTGAGCGGTAAGAATGGCTATCCATTCAAACAGCCCCGTGGATGCGAGAATATTGACAATCATCATCATGCCGATGAGTAGAAAGATGACGTTGAGGTCAATCTTCTCCATGGCGGCATGGTGATGGATCTGGTGGGTCGCAATTAAGAGGCAGGCCCCCAGGATCGCAACAATGGTTTTATCCACCTTTTCTGTGGCGATAAACACATAACACACCAGAAAGACGATCAGAGAGGGGAGAAACGCAGCAACAGTTTCGGACATGAGCTTCCTTAGAAATTGATCACCCGGTCAATCATGGAAAGGCGGTCGATAGCTCCAAGGTATTTACCCTGATCGTTGACGATGTACACCTTGAAACGGCGTTTGACCGTTAGTTGGAAAATGACCTCCAACAATGTGGCACTGGGCGGAAGCTTGGCGCATTCTGTATGAATGATGTCCGCGACGTGCAAATCCATGTCTTGTTGGAAATACTTTTCCAGGGGGTTGAAGTGTCGGACGAAGGATACGCTTTGGAGTTGGGAGAAAAAGTCGGGCATGCCAAACTTGAAAATGGTGTCACTGTTCACCTGGCCCAGGAAGCGGCCCTCCTCATCAACGACTCCGACACTGGCATCTTTATGTCGGTACATAAGCTGAGTGACATCCTGAATCGGCATATCCGGGGTAATGCGATAGGGTTGCGGAACCATAATATCTGCAGCGGTGACCGTGAGATCCAGGTTGAGATCCCGTTCCTCCAGGTAGGTACAGACCGTTTGTGGACTGTCTGCTTGCAAAAAATATTGGCGCACCGCGGGATCCGTGAGCAGTCTGGCTAAGGTAGACCAAATCTTAATGACAATGTTGGGGGTTTCCGCGGGAGCAACCACCATAAACGCGATGCGGACGGGTTCTCCGTCAATACTGTTGAAGTCCAGGGGCTTCTTGAGGATGGCGATCGATAGGCCAAGGTGATTTACCCCACTGATTCGGGCATGAGGAACCGCAATGCCATCACCCAAGCCGGTGCTCTGTTTGGATTCCCGGTCCAGAAGGAGTTCAAGCAGGGAGGCTTCCGTTACCTGTTCCCGGTAACGCTCCGGGAGGCGTTGGACAATGGACTCACTTTGGATGCGCAGGAGTTCTTCGACGCTATCTACTTCCAAACCGGTGAACACGCAGTCGGGGTGGATATGTTTGAGCAGATTCATAACTTACTTTGGAAGAATGACTTTCCACCAAATGGCGACCATAACCAAAAAAGCAACCACGAGGGCCGCAATAATGTGGGGGGGCTGGGAAAGGAGAAAGCCGGGAAGCCCGTCACCGGTTTTGACAAAGACGATCGTACCAGGGATGCAGCCCAGTAAGGTGCCGGCCAAAAAGCTTCGGACCCGAATCTGACTGATTCCCAACATCCAGTTTACGGGGGGGAAGAGGAAAAACATCAAGCGCAGCACGATGACCGTGCTGAATCCGTGGGTTTCCATTCGTTTCTCATACTGCATGAGTTTGGGAGGGATCTTCGGGTAGAGGCTGTCCCGGGCAATGTAGCGGCTGATCCAGAACCCTACTAAGGAAGCGCCCATTCCTCCGGCCAAGGACATTAGAATGGCTGTGGCAAAGGGCCAGACCTCCCCAATCGGTAGAATCATCAGCATGGGCGGGACTCCCACCGCACCCAATAAAATAAAGGCACACACAAAGAAGAGACAGCTTTTCCAGCCTCCATCGCGGATCGCTTCGGGATCCTGCAATTGTTCCAGGATGCCGCTTTGCCAACCAATCAGGAAGAGAAGGATGCAGCCCAGTAACAAGGCGCCACGGAGCAGAGTTTTTTTACAGAACTTCATGCAGAGGGGAAAAGATCATCCGGATCGGCCACCCAGCTGACCTTTTGATCTAAGTGTTGCAGTATATCCGACTGTAGCCTCAGGTCCAGATCATAGGGGTGAAGAGAAATGCGTAAGGGGCGTTTGGGTGAACTGAGAAACCAGGCCAGCGCATTACTCATGCGTAACAGCATCTGCCGTAACGCGGTATCGGCCTCATATCCGGTCACGGGCATTCGTTTCCACCCGCTTCCACGAAAATAGATTCCTGTGGTCGCCTCCACGCTTTGGAAGGGCAGTTGTTCCAAGGCCTGAGCGGAGATGCGGCCCAGTGCCCAGGCGGGAGGGACATAATGGCGGGGGGAGGGGAGCTCCTGTCGGGCAAACCAGTCATAGTTCTGCAGCATAAAGGCCGGGAGTTCTTCCGGGGGACGTTCCAGATGCTCCGCCACATCTCTGGAAAGCAGCAAAGAATGAAGTCTGTGGCCCAGATTTCGAATGCGTTCAATCCGGTGTAGCCAGCCGTGTCCGGCCAACAGATGTCCTTGGCGGACCCATGCATGAAGCTGTTCCAGATCGCGGTCACTCCAATCCAAGCCGGGGATCACCAACAGCATCAGCTGCTCGATACCCTGCGCCGAACAAGTATCTAAGAGACGCTGGGTTTGCTCCAAGCTATGCGGTGCCACATCATGAATGGAAAGATGAACCCGCAGCATGCGATTGTTACGGCTTCTGAAAGCCGGAGAGGGTTTCCAGCCACTGGCTGATGGTCAGGTCATTCATCGCCCGGGTGGCTTCACACCCCGCGAGGGCTTTCTGTTTTCGTTCAGCCAAGGGCATGGCCTCGGCATCCTCAAGGGCGTCGGCCAGACATTGTCCGGATTGCATCACAAAGAGATGTGGTGCGAGTTCCTGCCAATTGAGAATTCCACATTCCGAGGAGACCAGTACCATGCGGGCTCGGGCCATCCCTTCAAGGGCTACGGAGCCAAAGGACTCAATGTGGGAAGGCAGAATCAGCATATCACAGGCATCGACCTGTTCCAGCAATTGATCCCGGTTCAGCCAGCCCAGCAGAGTCAGGTTCGGCAAATCTTTGGCATCCTGTTCCATGCTTTCACGCAAGGGACCTTCGCCTGCAATCTTGAAGTGGAGCTCCGGGCGTTTCCGGGCTGCATCCACGATCGTTTCCAGGTTCTTTTCCGGAGCCAGTCGGCCCGCATAGAGGATGCTGCGTAATTCCCCACTGGGGGGCGTGGTTTCTTTTCGAACAAAGGGTTTGGCCAGGCTGGTGCCCATGCGCAGGATCCGGGTAGCCCCAAGTTTTGAGACCTCATCCGCCATATCGTCTGTGTTCACGATGACCAAATCTGAACTGCGAATCAGCAGGCTGCTGAGGTTTTTCAGGAAATGAAACAGAAACTTCCCCCGAAAGTCTTTCCAGTAAATCGAGGCCAATTTCTCAAAGGAGGTATGGTAGCCCATGACCATGGCAGGCCGTTTCTTCCCCCGGGTGAGTAACCAGGTCAGGAGAGCGAAGGGACCCAGGGAGGGGGTGAGGATCAGCTGGGGCTGCATGTCTTTAAGCCGCTTACGGATGCGCACAAAATGGGGGAAGTGCAGAAACTGGGTCCGGTCGCCTGGTAAGGGGATTTTCAGATACTTTTGACGAAAGATGCAATTGGCTTCTGCAGGAATCATTCCGCAGTCCCCGATGTGATCTCGTAAATGTTCCATGAGATCATGGTAATAGGTACCCACCCCGTTCCGGTTTGGAATCGCATCTGAGAGGATCATCATGCGCATTTCCGGCAGATTGCGGAGAGCAGGAGGATGTTTGAGTACTTCGGCCTCTCCCTCAGGGTGGGAAGGGGGAAGAAATGGTAAAATGGGAGGATTTTCGCTCAAAACAGTCTCAAAACCAAAGGGATTACACTCATAAGCCGGGATGGGTGGGAATACAAGGAAATGACTGGTCGAGTTCGGCAGGATTCAGCCCAAAGTCCTCTGCGGCATACTGATGTCGACTTTTGAACTGTTTCGAGCTGCCCGAACGTTCCTGCAGCCCTTGCTGGTAGCTCTCCGTCATTTCGAGTCCAAAGTGACGGTAGGCCTGTTCCACAGAGTGCTGCAAATTCGTTTTGAGTTGCTCCTGAGGCATCGGCCACCAGCTTTCGGGGGGCAGCGAGGGCAGCGTATTGGCCAAGCCTTGATAATGAGCGGCCATCACCTCGCGGAGTTGCTTGAAATAGTGCTCGTCGTCGCCACCTGCAGCCGCGGCAACCCGGTTGGCCTGTGCCAAGCTGATCATCGAGGCGACGGTCTTGGAAGGGGGGCGTTCGCAGATCAATAAACGGGCATCTGGAAAGCATTCCATAAATTCCGGTAACCAGGCGGCAAACGATGCGTTTTTGGAGAGCAGGGTTTTTTCTGGCCCCATCACATAGAGATGTTTCTGGAGGCAGAGTTTGTAAAAGTCCAGGGCCTGCAAGCGATCCTGCCGGTAGCTGTATTCCGTCATCATGTCATATAAGCTCTGCCAGCGGGGGAGGAGGATGGATAACGCAAAGCAGCGTTGCAGGGGAATCAGAAAATAAAAATCCTCCTCGGCATCAAACAGGGAGCTGGGGTGGGTGGCATCGAGGCCCCCCAGGAGATGTTCTTCTATCCAGATGATGGCTTTCCGTAATGGGGATCCCACCCGGGCATCCACTGCCGCCACCCAGACACAGAGTTTTTTTTGCAAAACGGATGGGGCCAGCATCAGTTCAAAGGCGCTGCAGGTACTGAATCGTTCCCGGTCCTCCGCGAGGACCCGGTGCAAATGGGTTGTGCCACTACGGGGAGGGCCCATGACGCAGAGTGGCGCTTGAATCCGAAGGGTACGGTATCCCGGAAAGAAGAGTTCGTCCAACAGCAGGCAGATCCAGCACGCCAATTGCCAGCTGAGGAACACAGGCAAGATCAACAGCAGCAAGAACAGGCGTTTCAGACGCATGGAGCTCGGAATCTTAGGCAGGTCGCACAGGGCATGCCAGCCCGCGGACATACTACGGCGCATTCCGATCCAGGCCAACTGACATAACTGAGAAAGAGGCATAAGGGACATTCCTAGCGCCCCCAGGACGAATTCTAAACCGAAATCGGATTAGAAAACGTTTGCTTTAGTCCTCCGCAGAGGGGCGTCGGCGATTCTGCTTCAGTTGCCCCCGTCCGCGTTTTTGTTCCACCCGTTTGGCTTTGGCTTGTTTGGAAGGTTTGCGACGTTGATAGCGGATTCGAGCCCGCACTCGCTGGCGTTCTTCTCTGCGGGCCTCTTCCCGGCTTCGCAGTTGTTCCAGGAGACGGCGGCGAGCCTCCATCCGATTTGCATGCTGGGAACGTTCATCCCCACATTTCACACGCAAGCCGCTGGGCAAATGGGTGAGCTGGACAGCAGAAGCTGTTTTGTTCACTTTCTGCCCACCTTTTCCTGAAGAGAGCACATAGCGCTCTTCCAGGTCCTGTTCCCGCAACCCGATCGCGTTCATCTCACGCTGCAGCCGTTGCCAGGTGTCCTCCTTGGCTTGATTCCCGTCGTTCATGGGGTATTCATCTCAAGAACATCATGATGGACAACGATTATTCCGAACTTTTTTACGCCGCCTCCGCCGGAGATTACGAATTGGTGGAGAAGTTAGTCACTTCTGCAGACCAGGACGAAAAGAACCGTGCCCTTGCGCAGGCTGCCGCCTTAAGTCATTTTAACACCGCCTCGTTCCTGATTAAGCAGGGCGCCGATCCCAATGGGCTGTTCCGCGAAGACTATGGCACGGTGCTGTTTCCAGCCTGTGAGTATGTAAATCCGAATGGCATATCTTTTCTGTTACGAAAAGGAGCCGATCCACGGAAACGGGTGCTGCGTCTGGAGGGGAAGCGGAATGCCATGCAACATCTCCTGCAGACTCATCACCGCTCTCCTTTGCATGCCCCCTGTGTACAGTTGCTTTTGGATGCCGGCGCGAGCATTCCTGATCCTGCGGTGGAGGCCATCCATGTAGGCTCTGCGGATAAGCTAATCAAAGCTCTGGATGAAGATCCGGAAGCCTTAACCCGTCCCTTAGATCTGGAGTACGGCTCCTTTCCGCTCCAAGGGAGTAGCTTATTGCATCTGGCCGTGGAATTTAACCAACCTGAATTGGTGCAGATCCTTTTGGAGCGGGGCCTCGACATTAATCATGTAGGTGAGCGAATTCCGGGATCGGCTGAAACGGCGCCGGTATGGCCCACTCAACTGGTTTCCTTAGGCGCCCACTCGGCACTGTTTCATGCAAAAGAAGTCAGCAAAGAGCTTTTGCCCATCTTGCTCAAGCTGGGCGCGGATCAGAATCAAAGCGCTCCCTTCCTCCGGGATGGGGAGGAGGTACAGCTTCGCCCCTTGGAATTCTTCGAGGCGATTGATGAGGTGGAGTGCAATCTGCTCGAAGAGATTCTGCAGCTGAAAGGGTACTAATCTTCTTTCAGCTCGAGGAGCTGCCGCTGGGTGAGCATGCGGGTGTATGCTACCCAAATGGCGGCAGACTCGAAAAAGCGCAGGCGGTGCTCCTCAGCATAGTTCTCCACCAACTCTCCCAAACGGGTTGATCCATCCATGCGCCGATAGAGTTCCGAGCCCATGGGGTCCAAATCAAAACTCAAACGTTTGTGGGGTCCTTCCCAGCTCAAGCGGATGCCGCGCTCGTCTTCCCGTTCGCGAGTCACCTGATCACTGTGCACGGGAATGACCTGGAGAAGGGATTCCAATTTGTGACCCGGGGGAGGAAGGGTTTCGAATTCGCGCTTACCTAGCATGCCAAAGCTCTTTCTTACTAGGCCGATTTTCCCGGCTATGACTCAGATACTCCAAGGTGCAGAGCCGATAGCCTTCATCCTCCCGCCAAATCCAGGCATGCCCTTCAGCCCGTTGGAGGAGCATGCGCCGAACCGGGAGTAAGCCCCGGCAGCTGAAACGGTGATGCCCGCCTTCCACCCGTTCTTCTACCCGGAATCGCAATTGCTGGAGCAAGCTGCGGTGAAAGCTTTCTTCGTCTTTACCGGCGAGCACGGTGTCAGGTAAGCCCCAGCGTCGGTACACCGCCCGGCTCCCATCACTGCCTTCACAGGCCAACATCACATTGGCAGGAAATACCTCGGCTTGCACGGGGTGAAAGCCTGCGGGTACCCGGGCGGGAATGCCATGTAGGTCGAAGCGGTGCCAGGTGCTGCTTTTTTGGGACTGCAGATGCTGCTGAAGTTCATCTGCAGATTGATTCGATCCTTCCGGGATTTCCCAAAACCAGCGTTCGTTTCCGATGCAGGGAATGTCCGGATCTTTTTGTTCTTTCCGGGAGGCCGGGCAGCGCCGCAGGACCGCTTGGACAGCTTCCCGGTTCGCAAATTCAAAGCGCCCGTGGGTGGGGTCCAAACTGTAGGTCAGCTGTTCCCAGTCCGCAGGGATGCGGCACTGCACGGGATGCCAATGAAAATCAATCCAAGCTTCGGGCGATGCGGACATAAGGGGCAAGGTCGTTCATGAACTGTTCGAAATCGTCGAAGGTCAACTGTTGCGCCTGATCACTCAGAGCATGTTCCGGATCCGGATGGACTTCAACAATCAATCCATCTGCGCCTACAGCGACCGCTGCTTTGGCCAATGGACCGACCAGATCCCGGCGTCCCGCGGCATGACTGGGGTCCACGATCACGGGCAATCCGGTTTCCTGTTTGACGTAGGCCACGGCACCCAGATCGAGCGTGTTGCGGGTGGCGGTTTCGTAGGTGCGGATGCCTCGCTCGCAAAGCAGAATATTGGCATTGCCCTGCTTGGCGATGTATTCCGCAGCAAGCAGCCATTCCTGAACGGTAGCGGATAGCCCGCGTTTGAGCAGAATGGCTTTGCCACTCTTTGCGGCTTCGGTGAGCAAGGCGTAATTCAACGCGTTCCGCGCACCGATTTGCAGAACATCGGCCACGGCAGATACCGCTTCACAATCCCGCTCTGAGACCAGTTCCGTGACTATCGGCATGCCAGTTTCCTGTTTTACCGCAGCCAGGATCTCCAGGCCTTCCTGGCCTAGGCCTTGGAAATCGTAAGGAGAGGTGCGTGGTTTAAAGGCCCCGCCCCGCAGAAGTTTGGCGCCGGAACTTCGAACCGCTTTTGCGGTGGATAAACATTGTTCGTAGGATTCAACCGCACAGGGACCTGCGATCACTTCAAATAAGCCTGGCCCGAAACGATATCCCCCAATGCTCACTGACATGGGTTCAGGGTGGATTTCCCGATTGATCAGCTTGTACTTCTTCTGGATGGGCATGACCTCCCGCACCTGTTTCAGGTGCAGCAGAGCTTGCAGATCGCGATGCCCGGTTTCATCACCAATACAGGCGATGACGGTACGAACTTCTCCCCGCAGGGTATGGGGTTCGTAGCCTAATTCACGCACATGACGTTCGACCTCATCCACTTCCTCGAAGGTCGGATTTAGTTTGAGTACAATAATCACGAAGAAGCTCCTGCGCCTTTGTTAATCACCCGATGCATCACAAACAGGCCGATGGCTGCCAGCGCACAGATAAGTGAGGTGACCCGGTTGAAGCGGTAGAACTCGTAGTTTAACCCAAAAGACCAGAACTCCTCAGGAAATTCGGGGTATTTTTCCAGTTTGCTCATGGGGGGATACCAGCCATCCCGGAAGCACCAGATGGCCAGAATGGCCAGTCCAATGGACCAGTAGAGAGGTTCGTTATTTTTCTGAGGAGCGAAGGATCGTGCCATATACTTCAGCTACGCTGATTATGAGCGAAAACAAGCTTTTGTACATTTTTGGAGCTGAAGGATGGATGCCGCGGAGAAACGCTTGACCGCATTTCCCCTCGGGCCTAATAATACAGTATGGCCTACCCCCCGCACCAACCTGATAACGATGATCGGACCTTTTCCGGTCGACGTTTTGTGCGGCACAAGACGCTGGAGCCCTTGAGCGAAGAAAAACGCTATGTCCGTGTCCATCAATCACATGTGGATGTGTTTGGCGGATTGTTCGGATGGGCCATGCGCCAGAATCGTGGGCGGGGTAAACGGAAAACGCCCCGCTTGACGAAAGGCAAACAAGGCTCTGCTGGCCCACTGCCACTTGCCCAGCAGGAACAAAAAAAGTTTTCCTCTTATTTTGAGTTTGGGGCCGGTAAGGCCTTGGGCAGTAAAAACAGCATGCGTGATTCGGACCCCATGGTGCATCGCAACCGGATAATCTTCCTGGTTGTGGTGTTGGGCCTGATTCTCTACTCCCTTTTCTGGGTCCTGAACTGAGGCCTGAGTTTGGCGAAGTCTGACGGAGAACCTGCAGGGACAAGGTATCCGGAGCCCTTGTCCCGATTGTTTCACAAACCGGGATGCAGGCCCTGTCCGGAACAACGACTCGCCGCCTGGGGAAGTTTCCAACTTGGAGGCCCCGTTCAACTGGGGATCGATGTAAGCGACGGGCAACTCTTACCTGAACTCCGTGCGGCCCTGGCTGATCTGGATATGCCTTCTCTGCTGATCGGAGAGGGGAGTAATATTTTGTTTTCCGATGAAGGCTGGCGAGGGGTCCTGGTTCGGCTGGTCGAACCCATTGCTTCCTGGCAACCAGACGAAGGGTCAATCTGGGTTCCAGCTGGGATCAATCTCGATGATCTCGTCGCATGTTGCGTGGAGGCCGGTTTCGCGGGAATGGAGGCCTTTAGTGGCATTCCGGGGAGTTTGGGCGGAGCGGTTGCCGGCAATGCTGGAGCTTGGGGGAAACAAGTCGGGGATCTCATTCAGGCCGTCAGACTTGTCGATGATCAGGGGGGGGG
>DIYK01000102.1:0-9759 GCA_002429005.1 Verrucomicrobia bacterium UBA6056 | reverse complement strand
GGGGGGGGGGATAGAGCGCTCTGCCGACGCCTGTGCCTTTCAGTACCGGGATTCGGCCTTGAAGCGGGAAGGCTGTTGGATTCAACAGGTTGCTCTGCAACTGCACCGGGGCTCACGGGCTGAGTTGCGTACCGAGCGGGAGCGCATTTTGGCGATTCGGAAAGATAAACATCCGGACTGGCGAGCGGAACCCTGTATTGGCAGCTTTTTCCGGAACATTGAACCCAGTTCTGCCGCAGAACGTCGACAGGCCGCAGGTTGGTTTCTGGAACAGGCCGGCGCAAAAGATCTGAAACAGGGGGGAGCCGCTCTATTCCGAAAACATGCCAATATTCCGGTGAAAGCTCACGCAGAGTGCCGATCGGCCGATGTGGCGGAACTGGCACGTCGCATGCAGCAAGTGGTTCGTGAGCGGTTTGGCTTCGAGTTACACAGAGAAGTTCGATATCTGGGGGCCATGCCCGGCGAAGAGGCGCATCTTGGTTTTTATTGAGGAGCGCCGTCCCTCAAGCGCGACGGAAGGCTGTTTCCAGATCGAGATACATCTGACGGAATAACAACCAAGGATCAATCAACACTTCCTGCCCATCAGCATGGCGGATGCCGAACACAAAATGGCTATGTTCATGACAGCCATTGAGTACCCCCGCAGCCTCGGCATACTGGACTCCCGCATCGAGTGGAGTTCCTTCCTCGACCAGAAGGCGGCTGTGGTGATGAGATTGCAGGAACCAGCTTTCCCCATCCGGCCAGTGATGCCAGCCCCGCCAGCGGTTGTTGTTCGCACCCTCTACACCAAGGCGTTGGAAATTCCCTTGTTCATGCAGGGCCAAAGGAGTCCATAAGGGCGTTCCTGCGGGATGGTTGATGTCCAAACCTCCATGGCATTCGACGCCGTCATAGGGGCCCATCCACACATCTTCCCCCCGATAGCAGTCCTCTACCCGCAAGCTTCCGGAAGGAAGCGGGCACCAGGGATGAAGGCGTTGCGGACAGATGCGTTGACCTGCTGGCCAGATAGCTATGCGGCAGGCCTTTTTCGGAAAACAACGGCGGGAGGGGCCGTGTGTACCCAGATACTCCCCAATATCTCCCGTGGCATCGAGCCAGAGGTTTAAACCTTGCACGCAGGGAGGGTCCCGGAAATTGTCCTGAGACGGAATGCTACGGGTTAGATTCAATTCGACCCCGTTGAGTCGGAATGTGGCTTGAAAGCGATACTGGGTAATGCCTTCCCGGTCAGAAGCATAGGGCAGGGGCCCCCGTTGCGGCGAAGCTACCCCGGCGGCCAGCAGCTCCAGCGTCCAGCGCTGACCGGATGGAGAGTCGATTAGGGTGAGAGATTCTCCTGGATCCAGTTCCAGGGCGGAGAGGCGGCCATTCAACGCATAGGATTGCATGGCAGCTACGCTTATGGCCCCGGAATGCCCTTGTCAGGAGAGAAAAGCAGGAAAGCCATACCGCGCAGTTCTTAAGCAGTCTTCAGAGCAAGAGCAGAAGCGCAATCTGTCATTTGAACGCAATATAGGTCTGAGGAGTCTATGCATTCATAGAATATTCCATAAACAGCCGTACATTATTGTTGTATCTGGAGGCCTGATGTAATCTTTCTCAGGATTCCTCATATATCAGACCGCTTTGAGGTGTATGAGCAGTACAGATTTCGTTAGAGTGAATTTCCTTTCGCTTGCATTCGTATTGGGAACCCTTACCCACAACCCATTATGCTTAAATACCTGACTCTCATTTTGCTCCCGGCCGCAATCTGGGCCGACTCCCTGACCATTCCCCCCGCAGGATGGGAAGCGGAACCCTCTCCCTTAGCCTCCGACTGGGCAGAGCCTGGTGGGCGGATGAAAGCCTTCGCCTCGCAATACCCTAAAAGCTTTAATTACTACTTGGACCGGAATGTGTTTTCCTCTCAGTTGTTTGGACATCAGTTTGAGTCCCTGATTGGTCAGAATGCGCTTACCCTTCAACCGGAACCTGCACTTGCGGAAAAGGTCACCGTCTCTGACGACAAGATGACCTTCACGTTCTACCTGCATCCCGATGCGAAATGGAGTGATGGCAAGCCCATCACCGCTGAGGATGTGATCTGGACCTATGAAGCGGTGATGAATCCCGACAATATTACCGGTGCTCATAAAGTGGGTCTGGGCCGTTTTGAGGCTCCGGTGGCCCTGGATGAACGCACGGTTCAATTTAAAGCAAAAGAGCTGCATTGGAGCAATATTTGGTCTGCGGGTGGATTCAATATCCTCCCGAAACATTGGTGGGAGAAACAAGAAGATTTCAATACGGTAAACTTCGAATTCCCGGTTGTTTCCGGCCCCTTTAAGGTCAAAAGTCTCAAGGAACCGCATTCCATTCTTCTGGAGCGTCGGGAGGACTACTGGGCCGCAGACGATCCACGTAATGAAGGTTTGGGGAACTTTGATGAAATCGAGTATTTCTTCTATGGAGACCGGGAAAACGCCTGGGAGAATTTTCTGCGGGGGAACTTTGATTTCTTTGCCGTTTACACCGCGCGACGCTGGGCTACGCAAACCGATGGCGAACGTTTTGATAAAAACTGGATCGTGAAACAGGGTGTTCACAATTACAACGCGGTGGGCTTTCAGGGCTTTGCCATGAACATGCGTCGGAAACCATACGATGATCTCAATGTGCGTAAAGCTCTTGCTCATCTGTTGGACCGGGAGCGGATGAACCGCACGCTGACCTACAATCAGTACGCACTCACTGCCAGTTTCTTCCCAGACATCTATCCCGAAGGAAATCCGAATGCTCTGGTAGATTTTAATGTCGATAAGGCCCGTGACTTACTGAAGGAAGCAGGCTGGGCGGTGAATGAACAAGGGCGGCTGGAGAAAGACGGCATGCCCCTGAAGATCAAATTTCTCACACGTTCTGTTGATTCAGATAAATTCCTGCTGATCTATAAAGAGGCCCTGGATCAAGTGGGGATTGATCTGGAGATTGACCGCCGAGACTGGTCTGCATGGGCGAAGGCCTTGGATGAGTTTGATTATGACATGACCTGGGCTGCCTGGGGCGCCGGGGTGTTTAAAGATCCGGAAGCCATGTGGCATAGTAAATTTATCGATCAAAAAAGCGGAATCAATATTACCGGATTTCAGGATCCGGAAGTGGATAAGCTGATCGATAGTATTAAAGGGGAGTTTGACGTCGAAAAACGACACGCTGTTGTGAAAAAAATCGACGCCATCCTTGTTGCCAATCAGCCCTATGTCCTTCTCTGGCACATCGATTACACCCGACTGCTGTACTGGAACAAATTCGGAACTCCGGATCACGTCCTGGGTAAATATGGTAGCGAAAGTTCTTCGGAAGGCTACTGGTGGTTGGACCCCGATTTGGAAGCAGATTTGGAAGCCGCCCGCGAAGATGGGGAAAAACTGCCTTCGCGTCCGGTGGATGTGTATTTCAATAAGGTGTTCCAAGGCGAAGGTGCCACCGCTCCTCAGCGCTAACGGGGATTTCGCATGGGCGACCGATTACAATATTTTCTCCGCCGCCTGATGCTGGTGGGGGTCAGTTACATCGGGATCATGATGGTGACCTTTTTGTTCACCCAGATTGTTCCCGGTGGTCCGATTGAACAATACATTGCTGAAATGAGAGCGGGTTCCGCGGAAGGGGGAGCCAGTGGTGAGGCGGTGGTGATTCCTCCTGAACAGTTGGAGGCATTGAAGCGACGCTTTCACTTTGATAAACCCCTCCCGGTGCGGTTTTGGATTTGGCTGGTGGAAGACCGTTTTGGTATGCAGGCCACCTCCACAAAGTTCACGAACAAAACCGCCTGGCAACTCATCTCTGAACGCTTTCCGGTTTCGCTGAGTTTCGGCATCCCCAGTCTAATCCTTACCTACATGATCTGTATTCCTCTGGGGATTGCCAAGGCCTTGAAAAACGGCAAGACCTTCGATTTGGTAAGCAGTCTCGTGGTGTTTACCATGTATGCGATGCCAGCCTTTGCTTTCGGCATGCTGCTGAAAATGTTCTTTTCCGGCACGGTGGAGTGGGGCCTGGATATTTTCCCGTTAGGCGGCTTCCGTTCACCCCATTTTGAGGAACTGAGTCTCTGGGAGAAATGGGTGGATCAGCTCTGGCATATGGTTCTGCCGGTGACCTGTTATGTCATTGGGAATTTCGCGGTGATGACCCTCCTGATGAAGAACTCTCTGTTGGATCAGATCTCCCAGGACTACGTTCGAACCGTGCTTGCGAAAGGGGCCACCCTGCAACATGCGGTGTGGAAACATGCCGTTCGCAACGCTCTCATTCCTCTGGCCACGGGTATTGGCGGTATTCTTTCCATCATGTTTGCCGGCTCTGTCCTGATTGAACAGGTGTTTGATATCCGTGGCATCGGTTGGCTCAGCCTGGATGCAGCGGTTACCCGGGATTACCCGCTCTTTCTGGGAATTGTCAGTTTGCAGGCCATTCTGGGGCTTCTGGGAAGAGTGCTGTCTGACTTCTGTTACATCCTGATTGACCCGCGTATTCATTTTGGGGGGAATCGCTGATGCTGAAGCTGCATCCGAATACCGTTGAAAAACTGCAACGCTTCCGCAAGCACCGTCGGGCCTATGTCAGTTTCTGGCTTCTGGTGATCCTATTCGTGGTCAGCTTGTTTAGCGAATTGATTGCTCACGAGGTCCCTTGGCATGTCCGTTTTGAAGGGAAAAGTTACTGGCCGCGCTTGCGCAGTAACCCGATCCCACAGGATACCTTCCTGAAGGATGGCGTGATGACTCCTCCTGTGTACAGGGACTTGGCCAAACATGAGGTGTTTGCATCCAATAACGAGAACCGCATGCGCTGGGCACCGATCCGGCTCAGTCCCTCCACCAAACTGAAGGCAGAGGAGATTGATATCTCCGGAAGTCTCACCCTGAAGATTGAACGTTTGCAACGTGTGGAGGAACTGCGTGTCCGGCCGGACGGAAAATTCCGAGCAGGTTCAGCTGCGGACTGGTTCCTCAAAGGGGAGGATCCGGTCTTTCCAGAAGAATTCCTTAAAGCGATGGAGGAGCGCTACGCCAACCAACCGATGCCAACCGTAAGGGTGCTGGATGCCAGTGGCCGCTTTGAATGGTCCCTTTCTGCATATGAACCCAGGAGCCGTGCACCCCGTTCTTTGCGTGTTCTTATGCGTGAAAAGCTTCCGGAAGATGCCGAAGCAGAATTACACAAGGTGGAGGAGCATTCCCGACCGGAGTGGTGGGAGCGATTGCCTGAGGACTTATGGATCGAAGCCGAGGAGAGAATGGAGCGGGCGTCTCTGATTCCCGTTGAGCCGATGGTGTTCAGTGATAAACAGGAGCGTCAGTGGCAGCTTTCCTTCCTCCAGGAAACCGTGCAGTTTCCGTTTCGCCCGGTCAAAGGTCATCCCTTCGGGCTGGATGAAAGTGGACAGGATGTGCTTGTGCTCATCCTTTACGCCACCCGGATCAGCCTGCTATTCGGTTTTATTCTCGTGTTCAGTAGCATGATTCTTGGCACGATTATCGGGGGGCTGCAGGGTTTTGTTGGCGGAACCCTGGATCTGGTCGGTCAGCGGGTCATTGAGATCTATGAGGCCATTCCGTTTCTGTATGTCATGATCCTGCTGGGGACGATCTTCGGTCGAAGTTTCATGCTGCTGTTGCTGATCTATGCGTTTTTTAACTGGATTGGCATCAGCTACTACATGCGAGCCGAGTTCCTGAAGCTACGTAGCCAGCCCTTCACCGAAGCGGCGAAAGCTCTCGGTCTGCCCAGTCGGAGGATTATGTGGAAACATATCCTGCCGAATGCCTTGGTGCCCATCATCACCTTTTTCCCTTTCAGCCTGGTAGGGGCCATCGGGAGCTTGAGTTCCCTGGACTATCTGGGCTTTGGCCTGCCCGCGGGGACCCCCAGTTGGGGTGAACTCTTGCGGCAGGCTCAAATCCACCGCAGTGCCTGGTGGTTGATTTTGTATCCGTCTCTGACCCTGTTTGCGGTGATCCTGATGGGTGTGTTTATTGGCGAAGGACTTCGGGCTGCCTTTGACCCGAAACGGGAGGCCCACTGGGAAGCTTAATGTCTGAACCGATTCTAAGCGTAAACAATCTGTCCATCAGCTTTCATACCGAAGAGCGTTCGGTGCAGGCGGTGGATGACCTGAGTTTTGAAGTCTACCCCGGCGAAGTGCTGGGGCTGGTCGGCGAATCGGGCAGCGGAAAAACTGTGACCGGGATGTCCTTAATCCGTCTGGTGCCCAGTCCTCCCGGGCGCTATGATAGTGGCGAAATCCTGTTCGAAGGCCGGAATATCCTGAAGCTACAGCCAGAGGAGTTGCGGGAAATCCGAGGTTCTGAAATCTCTGTGATTTTTCAGGAACCGATGACGGCACTCTCCCCGCTGAAAACGGTGAGGGATCAGCTGAAAGAATTACTGGACCTGCATCGGGAAGATTGGTCTGAGCAAAAGAAAAGCTCTACCGTGGTTGAATGGTTGGACAAGGTCGGGATCCCGGATCCTGAACTGCGCCAGCATCAGTATCCTTTCCAATTCAGTGGCGGGATGCGTCAGCGGGTTACCATTGCCATGGCTCTGATGCTGGAGCCGAAATTGGTGATCGCCGACGAGCCGACCACGGCCCTGGATGTGACCCTGCAGGCCCAGGTGTTTGATCTGATGATGGAAATGAAGTCAGAGAAAACCTCTCTCATTTTTATCACACACGACATGGGCGTCGTCTGGGAACTCTGTGACCGCGTATTGGTCATGAAAGAATCCAAACTGGTGGAGGAGGGGACGGTAGACAAGCTCTTCTCCAACGCTGAGGATCCCTACACTCAGAAACTGCTGAACGCGGTACCCAAGCTTCAGGATCCGCCTTCCCGAGCTCTGCCGGATTTTGAAGGGAAACCCTTGGTGGAAGCCAAAGGCCTGCAGACCTGGTTTCCGATCAAGAAGGGCTTCTTCGCTAAGAAGAGTTATGTGAAGGCTGTGGATGGCATCGACTTTACCCTGCATGCCGGAGAAACTCTCGGGGTGGTTGGGGAATCCGGCTCCGGTAAATCCACGCTGGGCCGCACGCTGATTGGGCTGGAGAACAGCACAGGGGGCGAGTTTTGGTATCAGGATACTTCGCTGGGGCAGTTACAGGGCAACTCGGAATGGCGCCCATACCGCCGTGAGATGCAAATGATCTTTCAGGATCCCTATTCCAGTCTGAATGCACGGATCAAGGTTCTCGATCTACTGACCGAAGCGCCTGTGGTGCATGGGCTCATTGATAAATCCGATCCGGATTTCGCCGCACAATGGCTGGAGGAAGTGGGTCTTTCTCCTGATATGATGTATCGCTACCCCCACGAGTTCAGTGGTGGGCAACGTCAACGGATCTGTATTGCCCGGGCTCTGGCCCTGCAGCCCAAATTGATCATTTGCGATGAAGCCGTTTCAGCCCTGGATGTAACCATTCAGGCTCAGGTGCTTGATTTGCTTCTGGATTTACGGGAGCGCCATAATCTGGCCTACCTGTTCATTTCCCATGATCTCTCTGTGGTCAAACGGATCTGTGACCGGGTCTTGGTGATGCAGAAGGGGAAAGTGGTGGAGGCAGGTTCTGCTGTACAGGTGGTGGAAGCCCCTGAGCACCCCTACACGCAGCGTTTGCTTAAATCGGTTCCTTCACCGGGGGATCCCGCGAAACGCCGGCAGGCCCAGGCACTGGCCAGCGCCGGCGAATAGAAGCCTGCCCTGCACCTTAACGCTGTTTTCCCCCATTCAGGAAGAGAATCAGGCTGAAGAGGGCGAGAATGCAGAGACTGCTGATCCAGAAGAGGCTGGGGGAGCGGGGGATCTCAATTGGAAATTCGGGCAACTCCGGTGATGGATCTGCTTCGGCAGTGGCTTGGATCTCCGGAGTTGGGCTGGCTTCCGGCTCTGCCGTGGGTAGCGGCGTGGCGGTGGGTAGCGGGGTAGCGGTGGGTTCAGCTGTGGGCGTGGCTGTCGCGGTCGGTATGGCCGGTGGGCTGGGGAGCGGACTGGCCTCCGGAACGGGAGTGGCTTCGGGCCTGGGAGCATCCGATGGGGAGGAGCGGTTGTTCAGGCTGACCTGTTCGGTTTGGCTACTCGAGAACTTTGGATCCAAAGCAATGAGCTGTTCCCGAATACGTTGCAGTTCATTGTGGGAGGCTCTGGCAAAGGCGGCATTGGCAAAGGGGCCAAAGTAGTAGGTGAGCCTGCCATGGCTGTAGAGCACGAATTCCCCATTACTTTGGGGTTCGCTCCCCGCGGCCAGTTCCAAGGGGTTCCATTTTTCGAAGAGCGCATCCCGGGACAGCCGCTCTAAATCGGCTACAGCTGTGGGTGGAAAGAGCCAAGTCTCTGCAGCAAGCTGGGCGAGAGCACTCATCCATAGAACCAGGAGAACCCGGAAGCGTGAGGCGAATGGAAAGCGCAGTGGCGTCATGTCCTCTATCCTGCCCTTTGCATCGGGGAAGTCAATGGGTGAGGGGAGGCAGCTTTGTCTCCTGCTACACAGAACAGCGCCAGCCCGGAGGCTGGCGCTGCAAGGAATAGGCTTCGAAAACGAATTAGAAGAAGAAGCGGTCACCTACCTGAATGGTGGTGCCTTCAGCCAAGGTGTCGTTCATCAGTTCAGCGACGGCTACGGTATCATCCACTTTGACAATACGGGCTTTGCCCAGGAAACTTCCTTCGCGGTGCAGCAGCGCTTCCATGTACAAGGGCAGATTGTCCACGGAGCCTTTATCGATCACGATATAGTTCCATTCGGAATCAACGGCCAGGACCAGACCTGAATCGCCTTCCAGCTCTGATGCAGGACCCCGATCGCCATACAGCATATCCTCGAGGCGGGCAATCACCCCATCGCGTTCTTCCAGATCGACTTCGAGGTTTCCGATCTGATTGTTCAGTTCGCTATTATCCTTCTCGAGAGAAGCAATTGTGCCTTCCAGCCCTTTGTTTTTCTGAGCCAGCTCATCGTTGTTACGCTGGGATTCGCGCAGGTCCTGTTGAGTGTTTGCCAGCATGTTTTCAGTTGAGCTCAGGGTTTGGCGGGTATGATCGAGATCCCGTTCCCGGGCCGCGAGGGTATCCTCTGTATCACTGAGGGTCTGTTGCGTATGCACCAGTTCGCCGTAGCGTTGATTGAGCTGAGCTACGCGGGTTGTTGCGAAACGACTCAGACTATCGATATTTTCTTCCAGCTGAGAGAGTTCTTCCGCAGAGCCTGGCTGCAACACAGAGTAGGGGCTGAGACGTCGCTCTTCGGCCTGCTCCCAGGCAACAGCTTCCCCCCAGTCGAGGTTTTGAGCAATCTGATCGAGACCCTGTTCTAACAGAAGAGCTCGGCCTTTGATCAATTCACGATCTTGAAACACAACAACTGCCATGGCCAACACGCCTATGCTGAGCATGAAGTTCATCACGAGGAACGATTTCAGGGCTCGATTCATCACACAATCCTCCGAGTGGGTTAAGGTACTTCAAAATCCTACCCCGGGTGCCCAAAAAAAGTCAAATCGGCATCTCCTGCCGATTCCCTTAGATCTGCAGACTGGAGTGGCGACATTTTCAGGACCAGCATTGTCCGGCCTGTTTAGGTTCTCCGGGAAATCGGCTCTCAAAGCAGGCTGATTTTTTCGGTGGGGAGGGGGAGCAGAGCCGGGCTACAGAGTTCTGGTCGCGTGCTGGAAGCACGCGCTCCATTGAAGAGAGGCTTTTCCC
>DIYK01000017.1 GCA_002429005.1 Verrucomicrobia bacterium UBA6056 | reverse complement strand
CACACGTAGTCCGGCAGTCCCTGTCGGATATCTTTCGCATAAAGCCGGACGCGGGATTACACACGTAGTCCGGCAGTCCCTGCCGGATATCTTTCGCATAAAATCGGACGCGGGACGACACACGTAGTCCGGCAGTCCCTGCCGGATATCTTTCGCATAAAGCCGGACGCGGGCCGTCTCGGCCCGTCCAAAATACCAAGCCACATTTTTCCCGCGGGGACCGCGGGACTACGCAACTCCCCAACGACCCTCAGGGCTGCGAGGAGAGGTCTTCCAAACGAACCCGCAAAAACTCTTTGCCATCCAGATCATCGGAAATGGGCGCTTTCACTCGGACCCGATCTGTATGCGTACCGTCTCCATTATCCGTAGAACCGGCCAGTTCCAGAACCTCTGCACCGCCGTCCCAGCCGATGAGATCCGTACTGCACTCCACAATATAGCGGACCTGATCGGCCTCATAGCCTGCGTGATCCGCGGCATTTCCGTCCCCTCCATTGCGGCGGCGGAAATGAATCTGAAAATACAGATTTCCATCCTGTTCATGGAAACTATGCCAGGGCAATTTACCTTGGGCATACGCGGGATCGAGCGACTCAATGCCGAAGGCGAACAGGGCCCCATTCTGAGTCAGGCCGTTGGCTTTCTCAGAAAAACCATCCAAGCTGCTGTCGATATTCAATCCGGGTGGAGCCGAAGCCAGCCAGTCGGAAAGCTGCGCTGGGCTGTAGCCCGTGGAAGGAGCCTCAATACGCACGGTAACGTTATCAATATAATGATGCTCCGCACCCGAAGAATTGATCAACTCAATCAGGATCTGAAGGGTATCCCCATGTATGTCCTGCTGCAGTATCGTCCGCCAGGCATCACCAATCGCAGCGCCCTTCCACTCGCCCACCAGCACGGTGGCTCCGCCATCCACCTTGTACAACACGCGCAGCAGATCGGAATCCTCCAGTTCCTGAACTGGGCTGCCCCGGACCTGCAGAGAAAAATTAGCCTTTCCGGCAGAAATATCAATCAGCTCGGAACTCCAGGTAAACAGCTCATCCAAGTTACTGCCATGCAGTTCCCCTTCCAGCACACTCAAAGCGCCCTGAGCAGGGTTCAGACTCCAGGCCGTATCCCCGTCATCCTCCTGGGCGCCGTTGGCCAGGCTGAAGTCTTCTTTCCAGATCACCTCCCCTTTGGCTACAGGCGGGGTGACCACGACATTCTGCTGACTCTGGTCCGAACCACCCCGGCCATCCGTAACGGTTAGGGTAATGCTGTAGGTGTTCGGGCTGAGAAACGTGTGGGTCACCTGAGCACCGGAGGCACTCCCTCCATCGCTAAAGCTCCAGGCATAGTTCAAGGGATCAGCATCCGGATCTGAGGAAGCACTGGCATCCAGTTGCAGTTCCAGAGGCCCCTCTCCCTCTGTGGAGCTGAGTGTGAACGAGGCATTGGGGGCCTGGTTCAACCCGTCGATCACCAAGACCTCCACATCACGAAAGGAACTGAGTCCATCACGGTCTGTAGCCGTGATCCGCAGAGTATATTCCCCGTAGCTGGGAAAGCTGACAGAGCTACTGCTTTCATCCGGAGTCTCGAACAGCGCCTGACCCGGCCCTGCCTGCGTGCTCCAGAGCAGTGAAATCGATGCCGCCGCCGTGCGGTCGTCCTGCACAGACACTGCTAGGTTTCCACTTTGAAACTGATCCGCCAGTTCCAATTGACCACTGGCCGGCTGTAATAAGTGAATCCGCGGAGCATAGTTGGTTTGGGCATCGAGGATTTCCCCCGAGAGCCGTCCCTGCTCCTCGGCGAGCTCATAGGCTGCATCTTCCAACAGGCTGATCTGGAGCGATTCCGTGCCCTCTTCCAAGCCATCATCCAGTGGGGTCAGCACGAATTCTTTCTGTAGTTCCCCTGCAGCGAAGCTCAAGGTCCCCTGTCCGTTACGAAAACTGTCCGCACCGGCCAGGCTGAAATCCGCATCCGAGACCCCGCCAGCTATGGAGAACTGAAGCGTCACGGGGAGTTCCTCCAGATAGCGGCGTTCAAAACGGACCCGAAGGATCTCCGGCCCGGCCTCGGCTCCTGTCGAAGTACCGTTCCAGGACATACGGAGTTCCGGTTTGGTCGGCACAGGCTGAACCAGATCAAACACGCGCACATCCTCAACCTCATAGATTTCATTGCTTGAAGAAGACAAGGCCTGAACCCGGATCACCAGACGGTTTCCAGTCCCCACCCGGACCGTGAAGGCCTCCGCTTCCAAGCCATGAATGCGGGATACGGAAATGGCCTCTACAAAAGGGGCTCCATCCAAAGACCAGGCAATGGAAATGACATCACTACTTTCAAACGCTCCGATATCCGGGCTATCCAGACTCACGGAGAATGCGGGCTCGGTGAGCGCACTCACATCAATACTTTCACTGAGCCATTCGGAGCTTCCCCCCGCACTTTGCCAGACCTCTCCCTGAACCGAGCCGGGCCCGGTGGAGCTCCAGGCGCTATCGCCACTGTCCTGTTTTGCTCCGTTCACCAGCCCGGAGAAGTCCTCCTGCCAGATCACATGTTCCACAGGCTCAAGGCTACTGCGCAACAAGGTAACGTGTTCCGTACTCCCTCCTTGTCCATCTTCAATCAGTAGATGCAGACTCTGTGAGCCGGAAAGATCCACCTGCCGTTGAGTCTGAGCCCCAGTAGTGGTTTCCCCATCCGGCCAGGTCCAAGTGAACTGGAGCGTGCCTCCATCCAGATCATAGGAGGCACTGGCATCCGCCTCGACCATCAAGGGGAAGCTGCCGATCTTCGGACTTACGGAAACCAAAGCCACTGGAGCAGCATTGGTATTGGCATCCAACACCGTAATCCAATGATCTGCATGAGCGGACAGTCCCTCATGGTCCGTGACCTGAAGCGTAATCCGGTATTGGCCTGGTTGATCAAATCGCTGCATGACCGATGCGCCCGTCTGATCCGCTGCAGCCCCGCCAAAGCTCCAGCGATATTCCGCGATCGAGCCATCCACATCACTGGAAGCACTGCCATCCAGATCGAGCAGGGTTCCGGAGAGAAGGATCCCGGGCAGGGAGGCAATCGCGGCAACGGGCGTCTGATTGGACTGAGCGGATGCTTTGCGCAGATCGTAGCAATACAGACCATCCGAACCACGAATAAACAAGCGACCATCTGCGTAGGCATGATGCATGGGCGCTACACTGTAGGCGGAGGTGGGATAATGCGGTGGAGTGAACAGCGAGCCGGGATTCAGGGCGTTCACATCCGAATCGGCCCAATAAAAAGGACCCACCCCGTGCCGTCCATCCTCCACGACCAGGATCTTGTCCTCATGCATCTGGAAATGGCCATTCCTCCTCATGGTCAGCCCCGCTTCATGTTTTAAAAGCTGACCATCTGAACAGCGGTAGACATAGGTTCCCCCGGCAGCGGAAATGTAGGCCAGACCCTCCCGGATCACGGGATACATCGCATTCATCACTTCCCCGGCCTGAGGGGTACGCAGGGTCTGCGACATGCCCTGCAGACTCAAGGTTCCGAGAACCACGGTAGCTGACAGATCCTGGGAGCCTTCATAAAAAGCAAAGGAATCCCCCTCCAGCCCCAAGGTCAGATTCTGAGTTGCTTCTTGAATCAACGAATCCTCCTCCCAGATCACCTGACCGGTCAGCAAATCGATGCAGTGAAATACCGTACCGTCCCCTTTTCGGGTAATCACATAAAGCCGTCCCTGATGTTGCCAGATGGCTGGAACCATATCCACAGAAGACTGGCTCCAGAGCAGCTGCCCACTGGTCACGTCCCGGCATTCCAGGCCATTGCGAACCACCAAGAGGCGATCTCCGGCAACGATGGGCGCGGTACGGCCCCAGCGTTTGTTGTCATAGACGGTTTTACTTTCCAAGGCCTGACGTAGCGTGGACAACATGCCCGCCTGAGGCTCCGTCTGCCAAAGCAGTGTACCGCTGGCCGCATCCACACAACTGATCTGCCGCAGATTGCTCAGCGTGTACACTTTGCCCTGATAATAGAGCGGGGTAAAGTTGTTGGGGCCGCCTTTATGCCCCTGCAGGTTGAGGGTCGGTCCCATGTCGATATCCCAAAGAGTTTCGCCACTTTGCGGATCGATACAGATCAGCGCTTCCCTGCCCTCCAAAGCCCAACGCCGTTTCTCAAACTCCACAGCTCGTGCACCATAGGTTTCACCCCAAAGTCGTTCGTAGCGCTCGAAGATCGATTCCCCATTTTCATACAAGGCTTCGGTATAATCCGAAATCTTGTCGGCCACCTCTACCCCCGGCTTGAAGTAGGAAAGGTAGAGGTTTCCCCCACCGAGGATCGGAGAGCTTGATCCGCCAGCATGGGTGTTTTTTCGGATGCCCCGGCCTTTGGCCACACGGGATATCGAACCGATGGCGGAGGGCAGCAGCGCCTCACTGCGCCAAACCGGACGTAGGTTCCGAATATCATCCACGAGATCATGACCTTGGGGTCGGCTGTAAAAGCGCTGAACCGGACCAGCATAGCCCGGCCACAATTCTCCCGCCAAGGGCATCTCTGCACTGCGTGCTTCCTCCCAGAGCTGACTGCGGGCGCTCAACGCTCCCGAAGCATCCGCGTCCTGCTGGTCATGCTGTTCCCGGAAACTCCAGGTGCCACTGACCACCCCGGTATCCGTTACCGTGGCCGTAAAGCGGTACCCGGAACCATCCACCACATTGCGCATCTGCAGTAACAAGGCATCGCCTTCCCTCGCCATGATCCAGCGGTAGGATTTACTGCTGATGGGTTTTCCGTTTTTATGCATCCAGATTCCCTGCCCCACACGTCCATCCCGAACACTGAACCACCATTCCCCATGACCATTCAGCTCCAGAATCCAACGACCATTAGGATGCTGAGGCAACTCGATCTCCGTAAAACGGGGCATAAAATCGTTGGCACCGCCATCGATCAATTCCAGTCCATCCACCCAGGGTTCTGTCGCATGCAGGCTGCAGAGCTGGCTGAGTAAGAGCAGGAGAGGAAACAACACTCTGCGAATGGCGAAGGGGTACAGCGCATCAAGTCTCATAACGAATCCATTTTCATCAAGGTCAGTGTGGGTAGCGCCCCTAGGAGGGCGTGAATTTCTACTGAAAACATACATCATTGACCCAAACACGTTTATGATACAAAATAAGCTATATCATGCAGAATACGCAAAACCTCTTCAATCAATGGGATTTTTCCCCGCAAATTCTCTCCGGGGGGATCTTCAAACGCTATCGCGGTCGCACGGGGAAGAAGAGGCAGTTTCGGCCGGGCCCCTTCCGCTTCTACAGCCTCTTTGCCATCCGCTCCGGCAATGCACGGATTCGCCTGAACGGAGAAAGCTACCGTTGGGAAGCCCCCGTAGCGATGCTCTTCCAACCGGGACAGGCCTACGAACTGGAAATCCCCCGCATCAGTGAATGTTCCTGGCTCGATTTCGGGGTGCTGCGACGGGAAACGCAGCGGGACGAAGGCCGACAAATTTACAAAGTGCTGCAGGAACAGCCCCGCGCTGCCGAGGCTTTCGGAAGGGAAATTCCCTTGCGGGTTCCAGACGAATTATTCCAGGAAACCCTGCGTACCTGTCAGCTGGCCTCAGGGGAATTCTGGATGAAATCCTTAGGCGGCTACCGAGCTCATGTTCAGCTGAGTGCCTGGCTCCTCCTGTACTTGGAGACTTTGGAGATGCAGGAGCCGCAACAGGAATCTTCCATCGATGAACGCCTGAACTGGATCCTCGGGATTGCCGCGAGACATTTCCCTCAGGGAATCACGGCCAGCAGCTGGGCCGAACGGGCCGGTATCAGCAAGCGCCGTCTGGATGAACTCTGTGTGGCCCATATGGGCCTCAGCGCTAAACAGCATCTGGATCAGCTTCGCTTCACCCATGCACAACACCTCATTCGAAAAGGCAGCCACAGCATTCGTTTTATCAGTCATGACTGTGGCTACGCCTCTCCGGCCTCTTTCAGCCGCTGGTTCAAAGGGCTCAGCGGGATGACACCCTCAGAATGGAAACAGAAACATCTCTAAGCGTCAGAGCGGCTCCACGCGGAGGCGTAAAAATTCTTTCCCATCCGCGTCATCGGCAATCCGCTGCTTCAGGCGGACACGCTGGGTAAAGGTTCCGTCGCCATTGTCCTCGCTTCCATCCTCTTCGAGTAAGACCGCACCGGTATCCCATTGTGTCAGGTCCGTACTGCATTCGACAATATACCGGACCTGATCCGCCACGTAACCGGCAAGATCTGTGGAGGTCCCGGAGCCCCCCACCCTTCGACGGAAATGCAGGACCAGATATTGGTTCCCTCCCTCCTCTTTTATGCTGTGCCAGGGAAGTTTGCCCAGCGCATCCGCAGGATTCAATGAGTTAATCCCCAGCGCGAACAACAGGCCATTCTGCACCTGTCCGTTGGCCCGTTCCGAGAAGCCCTGTAAGCTACCCTCCACCATGACTTCCGGGGGCAGCGCCGCCATCCAGCCATTAAACACCCCTGGATGATATCCATTTGCAGGCGCCTCCACCCGAACGGTAATGTTGTCGATCATATGATGTTCCGCCCCGGAGGAATTAATGACCTCAATCACGATCTGCAGAGAGTTCCCCTGAAGATTCCCCTGCACCATGGTGATCCAGTTATCACCGATGGCACGGCCAATATATTCCTGGGACAGAATGGGAGCCCCGCCATCGAGGATGTATTTCACCCGCAGCAGATCAGAATCCTCCAGTTGTGTCGTGGGCGGGGTCTTCAGGTCCACCGTGAAATTGGCCGTCCCTCCGGAGATATCCATCGCTTCTGAGGTCCAGGTGAACACCGAATCCAGATTGCTGCCGTGCAATTCACCATTGAGTACGGAAAGGGCACCAGTCGTTTTATCCAGACTCCAGGCGGTATCTCCATTATCCACGGTACTGCCATTGGCCAGGCCGGCAAAAGTTTCCTGCCAGATGATATTCCCAGGGGCGGCAGGAGCAGCGACATTGATCACCACCGTAGTTGTGTCACTGCCAGTGCGGCCGTCACTGACCGTCAACCTGGCATTGTAGACGCCCTGGCTGCTGTAGGTATGACTCGGCGAGGCTTCGGTAGAACTATTGCCGTCCCCGAAGTCCCAACTGTAACTCAATGTGTCCCCATCCGGATCACTGGAACCGGTTCCGACAAAGGCCACCCTCAATGGCGCTGACCCCGCTACAACATCACTGCTGATCACTGCCGTAGGTGCGGTATTCAACGAGTCGATCACCGTAACCGCGTAATCCTGAGTGGCAGCAAGGTTATCGCCATCCGTCACAGTCACACGAATGACATATTCACCGAAGGACGAGAAATCGGCTGAGGTGGCCCCGGACGTCTCCGCACTAAAGGTCACCGTACCTGGACCACTCACTTTGCTCCATTGATAGGTCAACACAGCCGAGCGGTCATCACCTGCAGAAATCTCCAGGTTCGCGGCTTCGTTTTCGCTGGCCAGGCTGAGACTGCCTTCCGTGGGGTTCACCCGCGTAATGAACGGTGCGTAATTCGTCTGCGCATCCAGGATATCCACCTGCGCTGTAGAAACGCCCAGGGTGTAGCCGGTACCCGACTGCAGCGTCAGTTGCAGCGTCTCCGTTCCCTCCGTTAATGAATCATTGATCGGCGTCACCGTGATGGTTTTCTGCAACTCGCCGCCTGAAAATTGCACCGTTCCCGTCTGTGAACCCGAGTCCCAGGTCGTAGCGCCGGTTACAGTGTAGTCCGCTCCCACGGAGGTTCCACCCAGTGAGAAATTCGCCGTAAAGGCGTCGCTTGTGTTCAAAATCCGATCAATGACGAAGTCCACTCCTTGCGGGTTCCACTCGTTCGCCGTTCCAGAAACTGAAACAGACAACCTCGGCTCTCCCGATGTGATGAGGACCCGGACCTTATCCAACTCGATCATCTCGTTGGTCCTCGATGTCTCAATTCGGACGCGCAGCTCTACGCTTGAACCAATCAGCCCCGGGATGATCACACCGTAAGACTTCCCCACCCCATCCAGATCCTCCAACTCCGGCTTGGAGAGGGTCTGATGCTCTGTCCAGGCACCTCCGTTGATTCGGTAGGAGACCAAAACGGTATCTTCGACTTCCAGGTTACCTGATGATGCCACATCCATGAGAACCATGGCTTTCCCGAGAGAAATATCAATGGGGCCCGATGTCCAGGTTGCTACAGAGTCGAAGGATTGAAGTTTTCCATCCTGCACCGACATGTTGGCGCCTGAGGCAGACCAGGGGGTAGCCCCTGTGTCTGAGGTCGTTCCATTAGCCCATTCATCAAAGGTCTCTTCCCAGGTCGTCAGCGAGGGGTCGGGGTCCACCACCACAGGAATCTGGGTTTGATCCGTTCCCCCACGACCATCATCGACCCTAAGGGTCACGGTATAGGTGCCAGGAGCAAACTCATGATATACCCTCCTGCCCTCGAGGCTGCTGCCATCTCCAAAATCCCAAGTGTACATCAATTCGTCGTCATCGGGATCCGATGCCTCATGAGCCGACAACAGAACGCGAGTGGGGCCGGAAGTAAAGTAGTTTTCCCAAAACCAGATATCCGCGGTGGGCGATGTGTTGGCGGGCAACACCTTCACTGTCAGGTCCACACTGCTACTGTTCAACCCCGCATCCGTGGCAGTCACCCGGACAACATATTCTCCATCCGTAGAAAACGTGGCGGAGGTCATGGCCGCTGAATCATCACCAAAGCTCACGGTTCCGGGGCCGGAGACCTCACTCCAGGCATAGGTGATCGCCGTATTGTTATCATCGGTGGCCGTCACGCCCAACTGCATCGCAGCAGGATAAAGCCCGTGCGTGGCGGATGCCTCTGTTGGCGAAACCAGGGTGATCACCGGTGCATCATCGCTGTCCGCATCAAGAATGTGCGTGGTATCGGAGGCATGGATCAAGGTATAGCCTGATCCGCTTTGCAGGGTCAGGGTTACCGATTCGTTTCCTTCTACTGCGGTATCCGTGGCAGGCGTCAGGGTCACATGCACGGTCGCCACGCCATCCGCAAAATCGACTGTGCCACTGTTCGTTCCGGAGTCATAGCCCGTGACTCCAGAGACGCTGAAATCCGCCGCAACCGCATCACCCGACAGCAGCACCGGAATGGAGAGCGCTCCAGAAGCATCTCCAGCCCGCGTGATGGCAAAGGTGATGTCACCAGCACCCTCTTCCACAGCGCCACTCACCTGGACATTCAACGGGTTCGTTCCCAACGGTTTATTAAACAGGATGGTCTGCGGGCGGGGAGCCCATACCTTTACGAGTTGCCCGACCTTGAGGACGCCCTCTTTCTGAATCCGTGCACCGAGATGAAAATACTCTGCGTCAGCATCCAGAGTGATTACCTGCAGCCCGGATGCAGCCACCGTACCGTAATCCGGATGGGTAATGAGAGGGGCCGAAAGGGTGATTTCATTCCCGTTAATCGCGGTAATTTCCCCAAAGGCCAGGGGATTCTCGGATGACATAATGAATGAGCCAATGTCACTTCGAACACGCCGTGTAGCAGCGACATAGTGTCGCCCCTTCGCCAGCCAGTCGTTCCAGAATGGACGGCCCTGGGTGAAATGTCCGTCGATCACCGCATGCGGGTTGTCTTCATAGATTCCGCGATACACCGGCCCTCCAGGATCCTCGGGTCCTCCGTTCAATAACCAGGCCGGAAAGGTGTTTCTATCATTGTATTCGGGAAAGGTCGGCCAGTGATAAGGTGAATCCTGAATCGTCCTCACTTCTGTTGAGTCAGACATCATGACTCCGTAAAAATTGCCCCTGAGCTGTCGTTGATCCCCGCCTACGGGGTCGACCGCTCGATCATTAACCAATTCAGACCAGTTTCCCCAATTCGGCAGATCGAGTTCGACCCGCATCTTGCGCCCCTCCTGCACCAGGACGGAATTCGCTGCATTCAGTCCCGAGAGACTGGCCAGATTCTGTGGTGCAGGCTGTACCCATCCTTTCCACGGATACGTCGCACCCTCAATCATCACCCTGGCATTCGCCTCGATGACCACCGTATGTTCACGGTTCGGAAAATCATCAAAGTTAAAGCCTACCGGGGTGCCATTCCTGGAGAGCGTGTACCCCCCACTTCCCCAATCCCCCGAATTGGTCTGGGGACGCTCAATGACGATGAAGTCCTCACCCACTGCATTGACGTAGCCCAGCTTGCTTCCATGATTCCGGGTGGGGATATGGGTAAAATAGAAGAGAGATCGATTTTCAAAAGCAGCAAAGCGCTGCCCCCTCACCAGAAACGGGCGCACGGCTTCATAGGGAACCGGAGTCTCATCGATATACCAGGCACCCACTTTGCTGTTCGTGGTCAGCATGCCAAGCTCCGCATGCGAAAACCACTTGGTATCATAGGTCCCGTCTTTATAGGTCATCGCATCAAGTAATCCCTGAATCGACGAATACGGGGAAAAATTCAGACGCGCACGAATGGAGCTGTCCGTTCCTTCTTCGATAACCCCATCCCAGATCGTTGAACTGGCCAGAAGCGGACTGTTGAGTAAGAGGAACGCAGAAAACACAGCCTGAAGGACGCGAAGTGGGAAAAGGAAATGGGAACAATTCATACATAGAATCTACATAAAGTTTTTACTTTCGAATACTGCGAATCCCGCATAGAATGTACAGAATACCGCAATACGAATCCCAATTGATGCCCAACACGCTGCCAGAAGATTTTTACCGGGACTGGAAGGAATTTTCCTACCGGGCCAACCGCCATTTCGGTATTTGGCAGGAAACGAAAGCGGAGCGTCCCTACCATGGCACCAAAGATCACTGGGAACTCGTAGTGATGGTGGAAGGGCATGCGCGCATCCGCAGCGGCTTGCGGGACTGCGAACTGCAGAAGCATGACATGCTGCTGTTACAACCCAGCGATGATGGCTATGTGCAGGTAAATCTGCAGGAAGGCAATCGGGTCTGCCGCTTTCAGGTCGTCATTCTCTCGCCGAACGACCCCCGGTCTCCCCTCGCCGTGTTGCCGAATCTATGCCCGGTTCCCTACCCGGACAGCGGGAGACTGCTTGAGATCCTCGGCAGCATCTCCGGTATGCACAGCAAGATCAAGAGCGATGAAGAAACCCTCCTGGGCACCGCCTACCTGCATGATCTGCTCAGCCACTATGTGCTTTGCGGTTTTCAACAGGGTTTGTTTCCTGCAGAGAGTAAACGCATTCCGCCCTGGGTCGAAAACGCCCGGGCCTACATCGATCAACATCACAAAACAAGCGGTCTGCGTCTGGAGGACATCGCACAGGCGGTGGGTCGGGCCCCGCGCACCCTGCAACATGGCTTCAAACAGGCCTACGGCTTTTCCCCCATCAGCTACCTGCATCAGATTCGGGTCATAACCGCGAAACGGCTGATTGCGTCCAATCCGGAATTCACGATCCAGTACCTGATGTCCCGCTGCGGATATCAAAACCGCAGCCAGTTTCACCGCATGTTTGTCAAATACGTGGGGCGTAGCCCTTCAGCCTTCCGAACGAACAGTACCTAAAGCGGATTACAGGGTCATGGCCCCCTGATCAATATCCTCCGGAGGGGCTTTGGGGCCATGTGGCTGACCCATGGAGAGTTCATTCTCCTGCCACCAGCTGGCACTGCGTTCTTCATTCCACTGCTGCGCATCCATGCAGGCATCCAAGTGAGCGATCATCTCCTGGGCGGAAGCAAAACGATCCTCGGGAAGCTTCTGGATGGCCTGCTCGATGACCGCTTTGATATCGCCAGGCACCTGAATCCCTTCAAAATTATCCAGATCCTCCGGAGTGTCACTGGCCTGCAGCATGAGTAACTGCATCACCGAACTGCCCGAATAGGGCATCTTTCCGGACAGCATAAAGTATCCCACCAAGCCAACCGCATAGAGGTCACTGGCCGGACTGGCCTGTGCTGCAGATTCGATCACCTCCGGTGCCATGAACATCGGCGTCCCCCGGATTTGTCCCGCCATGGTCAGCATGGTGTTTTCCTCATGTTTGTTATCCCGGACCAGTCCAAAGTCCAACACCTTGACCACGTCGTAGAGGCCTCCGCGGGTACACACGAAAATATTCTGTGGTTTGATATCCCGGTGCACCAGCCCCATCTCATGGGCTTCCCTCAGGGAACTGAGCATCTGCCGGAGCAAAAAAATCACCCGGGGGGTGGGCAGCGGCCCTCCACGATGTACAAGGTCCTGAAGAGTCAGCCCCTGCAGAAATTCCATGGCATAGTAGAACACATTGTCCGGGGTGCGGCCGTAATCATAAATCTCAATGGTATTGGGGTGGCTGAGACGGCTGGTCTGCTGTACCTCCCGCTCAAACCGTGCCACCATTTCCGGGCTGGATTTTTCAGGAGGCAGCAGTTTAATCGCCGTCGGACGACGCAGCATCTGATGCTTGGCCCGATAGACCTCGCCCATGGCCCCTTCCCCGATTTTGCTTTCCAGTTCATACTGTCCCAGCCGCTTGGCCTTGCGCAACTCATCATGCATGCGTGTCCGCAAATGACGCACCCGGATGGCGTAAAACAGAATCGACAGCGCGGCGATCGCGATCAGGCTGAGCAAGCCGTAAAAAATGCCGCGAAGAATGCTCAGAGGGCCATAGGCCTCGGCCTGATCAATCTCCGTCGCTACGCCGAATCCATAGGCCTCGATCCAGGTCCAGGCTCCCACCACCTGGACCCCGCGGTAATCGCGATAGCCCCGTACATTGCTGTGGATCTCCGGCCAGGCCGGCCGGGCCTGGGGATCCAGAGCATCCGCGGCCATCAGCGTAAGAGGCATATTCAGCCGGGGTAGATCCGGCTCAAAACCACGGGTCATATCCCCGCCGGGATCGCGCAGCAGCAGATGCTGTTCGCTGGACTGCCCTTCTTTCAGGAGCCCAAGATCCAGGAGCTGATCTTCGAAGCGGCTGGCAGAAAGCAACAGCCCCTTGCGGTCAAAGGCATAGGTTTCTCCGGACTCCCCCTGACGGGCCACCCGTAACAGTTCCGTAAAACTGCCCGCCGGATCAAATTCCAGCGAGAGTGCGGCGATAATCTCTGCAGCCTCCGGTGATCGCACAGGACCTGCGAGAAACATGGTGATCATCGAATCCCCTTCACTGAGCTCCAGATCCTTGGCCAGATCCGGTATACTGGGCAGACCCAACAGAAATTCGCCGGCCATCGCCTGATCCAGCTGATCCCGGTACTGTACGTTCAGTTGCAGCCCCCGGGCCTGCTCGTGCTGGTGGGCCATAATCAGTCCGGTAGGAGAGATCAGGCCATAGCCGGTAAAACTCCCCTGACTGAACAGCGGGGCAAACAACTCAGAGAGCTGCTCCTGCAGGGGGGCCGCCGCTTGCGGGTTGTAGCGCAGGCCCTCCTCATGTGCCGCCAGCAACTCTACCGAAGCCTGTTGCAGCTGAGGCAGGCCCGCCATCACCTGGAGCAGGGCTTCCTGAGCTTCCAGCCACTCCAATTGCCCACTGACCTGAGAAGACAACATGGTCTGTAGGGACTCATCCATACGCCGGCGCAAGGCATTCTCAAGCAGAGCATGTGTGACCAGACCCACACCCAATAACAGAGCCGCCAGAACCACGCCCAGCAGAACCACCCGCAGTTTTCCCGAGGCCAGACTCGCCACCATGGAAGTGGAAAAAGATCCGGTTGGAGGGGGCTTGGGGCGGAGTTCCCTGGGCTCCTGCAGTTTGGTAGTCGCGTCCATAGGCGCCGTTCAAGCATAGAGGATCCACGAATGCGATCTCCAATCCCCCAATGGCACAACCTTTTCCACAGGCAGGAAACCCGGTCCCTTCCCCCGCTCCAGAACTCAATTGTGAGCTGGGCGAATACCGCCAGGGCTTGTCCGCAGGAGGCGGGCTGGGACTGCCGGGAAGGTGGTGGGGCCTTGTGCGCCGGAGGCGCATTCGGGGGGATCACCTTGCGGGCAGGCTGGGGTCGGAGGGGGCGTGATTCCCAGACATCCGAACAAGAAAAATGCATCAATGCACGGCCTTCTAATGCCCCTTCTAACAGCCCTTCTAACTCCCCCCCCCGGAGGTCTTCGCATTTAATATTAACTGATCTTTTTTCCGGTAACTCCGCGGGGAACAGCCCTGGTATTTTTTGAACAGGCTGCTCAAGGCGGATTGACTGGGTAACCCACAGCGTTCCGCGATCTGACTCATGGGGAGTTCGGTCTGCAGGAGCAGGCGACGGGCTTCCTCCATGCGTCTCCGCCTGATCTCCTCGGCGGGGCTGTGCTGTAGGTAACGCTGGAACTTGAGCTCCAAGCTCTTTCGGCTTACACCTGAATACGTGGCAAGATCCGAAACGCGAAGTGGAGTATGGAGTTCTTTTCGAATCAGGGTCAAAGCGGATTGAAGAGCTGCATCCGGAACCGCGTAGACTGAAGTGGATTGCCGTACGTCTACCTCTCCGGGAGGTATGGTTTTCAGTAGGGTTTCATTTTTGGAAAAGCCATGTTCCATCAGCTGCTGTAACCAGGCAGCGGCCTGAAAACCGGTGCTGTAGGAAGCCGGGTTGATGCTACTCAGCTGGGGGTTGGAAAATTGACAGATATAGGGATCATTATCCACCCCCAGAATGGCTACATCATCGGGGCACTCAACATGCGCCTCCTGTAACAATTCTAAGAGGTAAAACGCATATAAATCGCTTCCACAAAACATCGCAAGCGGTTTGGGGAGCTGGAGGACATAGTCGACCAGAGAGCTTTCTTTTTTAAGAATATCTCCATAAAACAAATAAGGTTTCGCCGGAAGCAACCCGGATGCCTTTATACTCTCTGCATAGCCCAGATAGCGTTGCTCGCTGTAATATTGCTCCCGGACACCCAGGTAGCCAAAAGATTGAAACCCTCTGTCCAGAAAATGTGAGGCTGCTTTCTGTCCCACAGCTTTCTGGTCAACCATCAGGGTGGGTAAGGCGAGAGGGCTTGGGGAAGAAGCGCTTAGGTTAATTACCGGAATACCTCTACGGAGAAAGGGCTCTGCTTCTTTTAGGTCGCGTATCCTCATGATGGCACCGTTAAAGTGTTCAGCATCCTGAGGAAGAAGGTGCGGATGCCACGGGTTCAATCTACAGTCCCAAAAACCGTGTGCGCTTTGAAATGCGGAAATTCCCCGCAGGTATTCCCTCCCGAAAACCATTTTGGTTTCAATCCCGATAAAGACTTTCTGTGCACTGGGCATATTTACGCAAATACCAAAAACATTTACGCATGCAAGTATATCTCCTCGTCACGAACACTGCTAAGGTCGCTAGTGGAGATCAGCCTAAAACGTATTTCACGAAGAGGAAAAAATGCTCAAACACTATGTTCAATCTTTGGTAAAGTGGGCTGTTGCAGCTCCGGTTTCCATCGTATCGTTCTCCCTGGCAGGCACGGCCAGTGCTGCAGTCATTTCGATCAACTTTGACTCGGTTGATACGAGTGGCACCACTGGAGTGATCGGCTCTGGTATTGATGCGGGTGTAGTACCCGACACCAACTGGAACAATCTGGAAATTGGCGGCTTGGGCGGGACAGACTCAGGGACTTTCGAAGGGGTTTCCGTTTCTGTAACACACTTTTTTGACCACAAAAATGGTGGCCATTCGTTTCCCGGTGCTGGTGATAACAGTCTGATGAAGGGAGGGCCTGCTCCGGGTGACCGGGGTGACAGTCCCCTTTCGCTTAGCCTGGGAGGGATCTCTTATGCTGAATATGACATCTACGTCTATTTGACAAACACGTTTGGGGGAACCCGCCGAGCAACTGTCACCGATGGTTCAACGACGTATTTCATCGCAACGCCGTCTAACGATACTTCCGTTAACAGTCATTTTCTGGCATCTTCAGAAAGTTTCGGGAGCATTACCGAAGGGACGTACGTCAAATTCTCCGGGTTGACCGGTGCTAATCAGAATTTTTCGGTAAGCGCCCTTACTGCGGCTCAAAATGGCCTTTCTCAGGGAGATGAAGAGCCCGGAGTAGCTGGATTTCAGATTGTCCTAGTCCCTGAACCTTCTTCCCTAGCATTGTTTGCACTAGCAACCGTTGGTTTGGCGATACACTCTCGCCGCCATCATTCATCTACCATCCAGTAATTGCAGCTTCTACACAAGAGATCATGAACAAGAATAAACCTCCGATTCAGGTTGGAGCTTTTTCGCTTGAAGCCATGTAGGTTGCCGTGACAGAGCAGGAATTAATCGATCACCCCTATTTTGAAGCCTGGCAGGATCCAGAGAGTGGTCTGGTGAGTTACCTCCTGCGGGAACGCGTGGCCCCCCTCCAGAAAGCGTTCTATTTCGTAAACAGCTCGTTGAGCCAGGATGGAAAGTGGCTGTGGTTGGAAACGGCGTATCCCCCCAACCCGGTCAAACACCTGGCTGCGGTACATCTGGACCCAGACCGTCCGATGATTCGCCATTTTCCACAGGCAGCCTGTCATGCGGAAACACCCGTGCTGGATGATCAGGGCAGGGTCATTTTCAGCATGGCTGAGAACCAGCCGGAAATCTGGCGAATGGATCTAGAAGGAAATCTCGAACAGCTCTTCACCTTGCCGGAAGAATTTTTACGTCATCGCAGTATCCGTCGCGTGGGAACCCACTTCACGATTTCTGCCGACGGGACACAGTTGCTTTGGGACGGAAAAGTCGGAAATCAATGGTACGTGGCTACCCTTCACTTGGAGAGCAAAGCGTTCAACGTCATCAAAACCTTCTCACGCCATTATAACCATGCGCAGATGTCCCCGGTAGATTCTCAGCTCTTCTGTATTGCACAGGACCATTGGCGGGATCCGGTTTCCGGAGCCCCGGGGGAGTACGATATTCGGGTTTGGTTGATGACCCTGAATGGAGAACGTTTCGAAGCTGCGGAACCCGGAGCCTTTCACGCCCCGTCCCAACGGGGGAATGAAGTGAGCCATGAATGGTGGGCCTCAGACGGTCGTCTGTGTTGGATTCGCTACCAGGATGGCGCCTATGAAATGGATGTAGCATCCAGGGAGATCCGTTCCGTATGGCCACGTCCGCTCTGTCATGCCCATTGTGATCACAGCGGCCGCTTCTGGGTGGCGGATCAAAGCCCGTATCACTGGCCAACCCCCTGCGAACTTCTCTTCTATGACAGGGAGCAGCAGCTTGAAACATCCATCGTCTCCTCTATGCCCGCTCCTCCGGATGGAAGGCATTTATGGCATGTTGATCCCCATCCTCGCTTTGTGGATCAAGACCGTTGGATTGTGTATACGACAACGGTCAGAGGGATGGTGGACGCAGCTCTGTATCCTGTAACGGGCAGATAGCCCATAAGCTTTGTCCGCGCCCTCCGCGGTTGAAAACCACCCCGTGGGCCCAAAGAGCCCATTCCCTCATGGCGGATCGCTAGCCGTAGCCTGTGGGACTCCCTTCACCTACTCATTGAAAGCCCTTCGCTTACTACCATTCTAAACTGCCGGTAACCGAATACACCTCGTTATCTAAACCAAGTATTTCCCGCGGGGACCGCGGGACTACAGGATATCAACCCCATCAAAAGGGACAGCCCGTGCATTGTTTCAGAATCTTTTTCAACTCTCGGGTTTCCTTGTCCTTGGAGTCCCGGAACCGCGCCAATGCCCGGGACAGATTGCTGCGATGCCCCATGAATAGCCGCTTACACAAAAAAACGCCTGTCACCGAGGTCCGGGTTTTGATCCACCAGGCCAGCGCCTGCTTCCTTGCATCATTATGAGCCACCTAAAGTGAAAAGCTGCTTTCTAGAAGGTGCGAAATTAAAGATACCTAGACAAAAAGAAACGTGAAAGTGGATCTTTCGGTTTTCCGGTTTCCTTATTTTACTGATGGCTCGGGATGCAGTTGTATGATATCCCATCCGGAATCGATCCGCTATCCATTGCACTTCAACCGTCGTTCTGCTTTTCTATACCCATGCGACGCACTGCTTTTCAAGTGTGGTATTTGGCATAAGGAGCCGTTCTGCGCCTAACCCCATTGCTCGACGACGAGATAGCTTTATTAAGATAGAGGCATGCCCCTGGTTCTTATTCGTTTCAAAGGCCACTCAAACGACTTGATTTGACATCACTGCTGACTCCCCTCCGTCCCCGCAGCAACAGCCCGAATCCACTTTCGAGTTGGCCGCTTTACTGGATTATGGGAAAGCGACACGGGAAGCGCTGCGTCCTGCTGTAGAACTCAATCGGAAGCAGGCCTTCCCGGTTCGGATTTAACGCTGAGCCAAGTATTTCCCGCGGGGTGCGCGGGACTACAGCAACTCAACCCCATCTTTTTTTTCTCAAAGCCGCTTTACTGGATTGTGGGAAAGCGGCGCGGGGCGCGCCGCGTCCTGCTGTAGAACTCAATCGGATGCGGTCCGTCCCGGCCCGGAACCAACGCTGAGCCAAGTATTTCCCGCGGGGTGCGCGGGACTACAGCAACTCAACCCCATCTTTATTCTTCCCTCAGGGCTGTGCCTGATAGACATGGCAGCTAGCGAAGCAGACAGAGATCTTACATGTTCAGGAAGCCAGTTCTTTGGCCAGATCGCCTGCCAATTGCCCACAGGCGGCATCAATGTCCACCCCTCGCTGAATGCGTACGGTGGCGGGTACCCCCCGGCTTTCGAGGTAATTGCGGAAGTCATTCACGCGTTGACGACTACTGCGGGTCATTCCACTGTCACTGACCGGATTCAAGGGAATCAGATTCACATGCATCGGAAATTTTCCGCCGGCCAATAGCACGTCCGCCAGCTTTTCTGCTTCCTGAAGATCATCGTTTTTCCCGTCGATAAGCACATATTCAAAGGATACCCGCCGATGGGTCTTTTCCGTATATTCCCGGGTCGCCGCAATCAGATCCGCGACAGGATAGCGCCGGTTCACCGGCATCATATCCGAACGGATTTCATCGTCCGCCGCATGCAGGGAGATCGCGAGATTTACCTGCAGCGGATCATCCATCAGTTTCCGAATCCCTGGAATCAGGCCTACAGTAGATACGGTGAAATTCCGGGCTCCAAAATTAAAGCCGCTTGGATCGTGTAACAACTCCACCGATTCTCGCCACTGGTCATAGTTATTGAAAGGTTCCCCCATCCCCATGAACACCGCATTGGTCAAGCGTCCGGGAATATCGCTTTTCCCATCGAAGCGGTGCCGTTCCATTCCGGAAGCGTCCACATCCTCTGGCACCTCCAAGAGCATTCGTTGGGCCCAGAGCACCTGATGGGCAATCTGCCCCGGACTTAAATCCTTCCGGAATCCCAGACGGGCGGTGGCACAGAAGGTACAGCCCATGGGGCAGCCGGCCTGGCTGCTGACACAGACCGTAGCCCGACCCGGATAGACCATGAGAACCGCCTCGACGGTTTCATTTCCGGGCAAGGCAAATACCGCCTTGCGGGTCAATCCCCCATCCCCGCGGCGCACGGTGAGCAGACGCAAATTGCCAATAACGGCTTTCTGAGCGAGCAGCTCCCGAAAGCCCTTAGGCAGATCCGACATCTCTTCGAAGGAATCCGCAAGTTTGATCCAGAGCTGTCGCCACAGCTGTTTTGCCCGGAAGGCAGGTTGGCCCCAGGCTTTGACTTGCTCCGTCAGAGCGGGCAAATCCAGATCGAGCAGATTGATAGGTGTATCTTCCGAAGACATACCTCTATCTACGCGGATAAAAGGATCGGTGCAAGACAGGATCTGCGTTCAGCAGTGTGAAGCTCCACTGCAGTGAGGTACTCCCTCAATAGCGGCCCGGAGGGCTGCAGGCCACGATGCGAGCTCTCAGATTTTAGAAAGCACCATGGCTCACCGCAAAGACAACGAAGGTCGTGCCGGCACCCCTCCAGGGCGCAGCTGTATTTCTGTGGCAATACCGGGGTTGTCACCCCGGCCTAGACCCCTTCAGCCCTCCGGGCCGCCTCTTGGCAACACGGAAAGTGAATTCACTAACGAAGCTCAAACGACTCGGTCCCCATACGCTTTCCATTCAGCAAGAGGGTCATGCGATGTGAGCCGGGGTAGAGTTTCCGCACGGTGGTGATCACAAAGGGCAGCTTCTTTTCGAGCTCGCGCGATTCCCCGGGAGTCAGTTCGAGCGTCGTCCATTTGAATACTTTGGCCCGGCTCTGACCGCGGGCGCCGAGATACCCGACTTCCAGATCCAGCATCAGCTGTTGCCGCTGGCGGCTGCGGTTGTGCAACCGCGCATGCAGCGGCAGCTTTTCGCCAATGGATAGCTCGGAAACCCCCAGCTTCAATTTGGCGTCGATCTGATTCGGAGGAGCAAAGCCCTCGAGTGCCAGGGCTCCAGGATGACCGTCTTTCAACAAGCTGCGCAGAGCGTGTCGTTGGATCCATCGCTGGGAACTTCCCTCCGACGCCTTCCAGCCCTCCAACTCCTGAATCACCCGTTCCGGATGGCATTTGCTAATGTCGTTGAGTAGATTTGCCACCGAACGTTGGACATAACGTTCCGGATCATCTTTCAAGGCAGCGATGATCGGAAAGAGCGGTTCCGGATCCGCCTCCAAGGCTTTCAGCTTCTTTCCCCAAGGCAGCCGGGGCCGGATGCCTTCGCTACAGAGCCGCCGCACATGGGCAGAGGGATGTGAACAGAGCTTCAACAAGCGGGGCAGGATCCACTCCGGCATCTGTTCAACAAAGGGACGAATGGCAAATTCAGCCGAAAAGCGTTGGGTGAACTTTACCATCAACTCGAGCGCAGCTTCCGGTTCGGGAAGGCAATGCTCTGCAATCCATTGCCCTACAGGCCACTGTAACCAGCCGTCGGTCACCGCTTCACAATCCGGCAGAATGGCTGGCAGGCTGCGTTCAATCACCTGCATGCGCTGGAGCAAATCACCCGAGAGTGCATGTTCCAGGGCTCCGGAAAACTGTTTTACCCTTCCCTGCATCTCCAGCGATGCAAGATCCCGGCTGGCCTCATCGACAAAGGTCTCCACCGGGAAATCAGGATCCCCCCGGAGCATCTGCTCTGCCAAGGCTTGGGCCGCGCTACGGTCAAACCAATCTTTGAAGGCCTTTTTATCGTTTGTCGTATTCGAGGAGTCGTTCATCACCGGGTCGGTTTCTCATCCAGTAATCCAGACGCATGGTTTTGACCAGACGCATTTCATCCCCATTGGCTTTCCGAAAGTACAAGAGCCGACGGGGCCCATCTTTTTCAAAAACATATTCCTGTTTCCCGGAGTTCAGCTTCAAGGTCACTTTCATCGCCGCCACGCTTCCCATGTCCCCCGGGGCCTCATAGGAAATCTCTTCCACAGCCAGGACCTCCAGAATCCGTGGCTGAGCCTGCGGATTATTGGAGCGGAGTTTTTGAACTCCAGAACCCAAGGGGCCCGGTTTCAGTTCCCCCAACCTCTGTTTCAGAGTCAGGATCAAAGCATCCCCGGACCAGTTCCCCTGCTCTGCAGGAAGCTTCTGCACAGAGTCGCCTTGGTTGTCCATGTAATTGCGTAGTTCCAAACGGTACTCCCCGCTTGGACTGAGCACCAGATCCGCGGAGCTCGCACCGCACCATTCCTGGCTGCTAGCCCGCAAGCGAAGGAGCTGCCCCTTTTCCCGATGCATGAAACTACTGCTCATCTGCCGGTATTCATACACGCCGGTGCGGGTGTTCTGCAGTAGATTCTGCTTCATCACCGGAAGCGTCTTTTTTCCGGGTCGGGGAGAGGTCTTTACCAACTTATCAGGATCGAAAAATTCCCGAACGGTAATGAGTTCGATGCGAGAGGGCCGGGAAACACCGTAATGACTATCTGTCCCTTCATAGATACTCACTTCGGCAAGGCCATCCTCCCAGATGGGATGTTGCAACCAATCCGCAGAAACTATGACGGGGATACAGAAGAGGAGAAGATTTTTGAGGTTTTTCATACTCATATGACGTCAAAACTGTTAGAACCTGACATAGTATACTATACTTTTTTCGATCCCGATAGGTACCCAGACTTGTGAAAATTCAGATGATTCCGGCCCTGATCTGTGCAGGCCTTGCCAGCCTGTTGTCTGCAGCTCCCTTGGAGCCTGCAGGAGACATGCGTTTCGAAATGAAAGGAGATCGACCTCCCTCTCTCCTCGCCGTGGAGCTGCAGTCGCAACCGCAACTTGAACTGAGCCTGGATGGACTGGATTTCCTCCGTCACGGGGGCGAGCGCTACGGACAACACAGCGGCCTGATGATTCATGCCAAAGCCAACAGCCGCCTGCGCGGGGTCGAAGGCCGGGGCGCTCCAAGCCTGACCCGGATTCGCGAAAGCGGCTCCGTCTCCTGGAAACAATACGGCTATGTCGGTCCCGGCAAACAGCGGATTGAAGGCCGGAAGGATTATGGGGGTGGAAGCTGGGAGACGCTGTGGATGGATACGGATGGACGCAGCGGCGCAGCCGCAGCTATGGTCATCGTCGGTGGACATGTGGGTTTTCTGGACAGACCGGTTTCCTGGCGCATCCAACTCGGCAAACTCAGCGCTGAACAGCTGCAGGTAGAGGGCAACGTATTATACGTTCGTCCCAAAGGGTCAAAAGGAGCCTCGGTACGGATTCAACTCGCCGGACAGGGAGCCGAACGGGTGGATGTGGTCCCCGCGACGGGAAAACGATCGGCCTATGCCGATATCTGGGTCAGTGCGCCTCCTGAAGAAAAGATGCCCGAATTGAGAAGATCCAATGACTTCGATCTCGAGTTGGACATTGAGACCCCCAAACTGAATCTCAAGGATGGCGAGCTCTTACGGAAGAGGCTGGAACAGGTGATGACCTCCAATTCCATGGGCAGTCCCATGCTGAAAACCAAAAGCGCAAATCAAAGCGTCTTAGTGATCACCGCCCAAGTTGCGGGCAAAACGCATCCCGCCCTGAAGATCCCCGCCAAGAATCAAGAGGCCTTTCTCAGCCTCGGCCCCCTCTCCCTTCGCTATGATGAGTACTTGATTCGAGTTCTGGACGAAGATCCCCCGACCGCTCCCCCCGCAAAGACTGCGGGAAGCACTGCGCAGCAATCCCGAACTACGCTGCCCTCGCTTTACTCCGCAGAGCACCCCTTTCTCCTCTTTTCGAAAGAAGATTTGCCCCGCTTGCGGGAAGCCCTCAAAGAGGAACCCCTTCTGGAGAGTTTGAAAGCACAGTTGCAGCTGGCCAGAACAGAAGGCTTTTCGTTCCACAGCGGAGGAGAGGCCTTTATGCAGTCCCTATGGGCGGTGGGCGAAGCCTTTCTCTATCAACTGGAAGGAGATCCCCAACGGGCGGAACAGGCAGCAGAATATGTATGGTCGGCCATGTATGGTTCACTGGCCAACAAAAACCAATGGCGTCAAAGCTACCGCATCCTCGGGGTCGCCTTGAGCTATGACCTCTGCGGAGAAGCCTGGGATCCAGCCTTTCAGCGTCAGGTGTATAATTTTCTGTTCCGTCAGACGGCACAATACCATGAAGCCGAAGCGGACATGCCCCTCTGGGATCCGGAACAGCGATTCCGCTATGGTTCGGAAACTCTCAGCCTCCTGCGGCATGAACGCCATAGTAATGGCGTGCGGTACCGACTCGCTTCCTCCCTCGGCGCGCTCGCCATCCACAAGGATGCCCTTCCCTTTGATTTAATCCAAAGTGAGTCCAAGGCCTTGGAAATTTCCCCGGAAGCACTGCAGGATCTGGCCCCCGGTCTTCCCGTCCATCCCTTGACCCATGGCGTGTACCCAAAATCATGGCTGATTAATGGGCCCTTCGATGCGGCCCTGGAAGATCCGTTGAGCTCCATAGGGGGGCTGGCTCAGGCCCGCCCGGTTCCCGGAGTGATCATTCCGTATGAGGAGGAGTTACTCGATTTTCGAAACTATCGGGCCACCATGCCCTGGAAAGAGGAGATCAGCCCGAAATTCTACCCTCGAAACTGCATGAAATATGTGACCTCCTCTACGGGGAACGGCTACCCAGCAGGCAAGCGGGTGCAAAAACGTCTGGCAGCCCGCCGCAGTGACCGGACCAAGCTGGCGGTGGTGCTCTACACTGTCGTTGAGGTCTCCGAGGAAGGTGAGTGGACTGCGCACCCCAATGATTACCATCAGTCGCGCAAGGTTCGGATGTGGCTGAATGGTATCGAAGTCGTGGATGGGCAGCGCTTACGCCTCAAACCGGGTCGCTATGCCTGGATGGTTCACATGCCCCTCACCGGAGGCTATGCCACTCAAGCCCCTCACTTCAGACGCCTCGATGCAGAACGCCTGAACGCACAGGCTGATGCGCTGAAGCTCGCGAAGAAACGGATGCAGGAGCAACCGGATATCTTGCTCGACTGGGTCAGCGAGACGGATGCCGTGTTGCAGCGTTACCTAGAGCTTCAGGATGAACAGGGCTGGCGCAGCTGGACGCTCCCCCAACATCAGTGGCCTTTTCTCCGTGCCAGTCAGCGACTTGGCCGCCCCTTGCCGCAGGCCCTGCCCAAACAGCTCAGCCTGCTTCCGGATTATGCCCGGCACCTGGATGCCTTGGTGGACACGCACAGTATCCGCTTACAGTTACAGGGGGCCATTCCCTTTCTTGGGGACCGGGCAGCGGAGGCCCGCGCCTTGGACCGAAGCCAGCCCTGGCACTCCCGACGCCCCAGCGAAATGCTGATGGTTCTGCTCAACCGTGCTGATCCGGCCCAAGCGGCAGAAGACAGCAGATCCCCCTTCGAACAGCCTGATGCCAAGACCTGGGTCCTTCGTTCGCCCTTGTCTGAACATGAAAGGCCCCGGGGACTGATCCTGCGCCCGGAAGAAATGGAACTGTTGATCGCCGGATGCCGTCCCTTCGGCCGGACCCGCCAACTCTGGGTGGACAGCAGTGGTCCGGATGCCGAGGAGCTCTACCGTTCCCGGATCTGGGTACCGGGACAGGAATTGGCCCCTCCTCAGGAGCTACAGGTCGAGCAGGCCGAGGCTCCAGGACGCTATCGCGCCCAACTACGGCAGCTCTCTCCAGACAAGAAACAGATCATCGAACGTAGCATCTACTGTGCGGCGGATGGAAGTTTGGGAGCGCCCTTGGTGCTCTTGGTTCGGGACCGATTTGTAGGATTTTCTAAGGATGATCCCAAACACATAAGCCTGGCCCTGCAGGGAAATCTAAAAAATTCAGAATGGCACCCCGGGAAACACTCCATGGAAATCCGGGAATCACGCGAAGGGGAAAAAGGCAGTATCTTCATTCAGGCCCTGCCCTCCACGACACTCAAGGGTGGGTTTCGCATGTATGACAATAACAATCCCCGTGGGGCCTTGCGTCTGATCATGGATCCGGAACCCGAAAAACGCCCCGGCATTGATGTCAGCTCCCCGGATATGATTCTGGATGGAGCCCAGCAGAATCTCATGGACTCCTTTACCGCAGAATTGGAGGGAGCCAAACGGCAGAGCCAGACCGAGGATGCGCAGCTCTTTTGGATGATCAGTCTCCAACATAGCGGCGCTTCACATCCAACGCTGGAGGGCTCTTGGGATAAACCAATACTCAATGGGAGCGCAATCCCCAAAGGACTCCTCCCAGAGGATTGAGTCGGGCAGATTCCTTCCGCTTTTTACATTGCACACGGCGTTTGGATCGGTATTTCAGACTTTTCTGAAAATTCTGGCAGCTAGCGGGTTGAAGATTTCCTACTCCCTCGGATACTGCTCCAAGACATGACTACATCCACTCTTACCAGCAACACGGATACCCTGAATTCTTTTTTGGATCAGGTTCGACATTTGATGGCGAACACCCTGCTCCAAACCCGCGTCAAAGACCTGGTTGAAGATTCCGGTTCCCTCATAGGTTTGGGCGGAAAAATGCTTCGTTCCCGTCTCGCGTACCGGGTGGGCCGCGCCAATGGGATCGACAACGATCTCTTGGTGTATGGAGCAGCTGCTGTGGAAATGATCCATACCGCCAGCCTCCTCCATGATGATGTCATTGATGGGGGCGTACTCAGAAGGGGCATGCCCACCTTCTGGGTTGAAAAAGGGGCCGCAGGAGCCATTCTCGTCGGGGATTTGTTGTTATTCAAAGCCATTGACCTGATATGCCAGGTGGCCGATGGCCGCTACACCCATGATTTGGTCAAATTAACCGGCGAAGTCTGTGAGGCGGAATCCGAACAGGAACTTCTCTTCGATGACAGCCAATCTAAACTGGAGCTCTGCCAAAGCATTGCCCGCCGGAAAACCGGTGCTCTGTTCGCTTTTGTGGCATTGATCGCCGGTGATGGAGATGAGCATCGAAAAGAAGTGCTCCGTGAATCCGGGTACTTGCTGGGAACGGTTTACCAATTGGCCGACGACATTCTCGATACCCGGGATCAGGAAGGTAGCTCGGGAAAAACCCTGGGAACCGATGCCGCCCGCGGTATTGTTTCTGCAGCGTTATTGAAAGATGTGGACCTGGAAGCCCATCTGGATGTGCTCATTGAACAAGCTGTAAAAACCGTGAACGGGGACAAACAAAGCGCTTCCGGCCTGAGAGCCTACATCGACGAGGATCTCCGTCCTGCTCTCAACGCCCTGCTCAGCTGATATGATTTTGATCAGCTACGCCATGCCGGAGGAAAAACCCCGTGGGGACTTTCCTTCTAGCTGTCGTTTCGTCCAAACCGGTATCGGAAAAGTCCTGGCCATAGCACAGGTTGCCAAAGCAATTTTGGAGGAACGCCCTACTCTCCTGATATCCACCGGCTTTTGCGGAGGCCTCAATGGCAGCCCCCAGGGCGCCCTCATTCAAGCAAGTTCAACCCATCAATGGGATTTTTATCTGGGGGATCTCGATGTTCCTATTGGACATGGCTACGGGATGCACTGTCCTTTGGCACTGGGATCCCCGGAGCTGGGCATCTCCCCGGCTCCGATCCGCGGCAGCCTGATTACGGGCGACCGCTTTGTAGACAGCTCCATACACATATCCAAAGATGCTGTGGCAGTGGACATGGAAAGCGCTGCGCTGGCCTTGTTGGCACGGGAACTTCAACTTCCTTTTCTCAGCTTACGGGAGGTTTCCGATGTGGCTGATGGTCCACAGGGAATGCCTCATCAACAGTTTATGGAATATATTTCTGAGAAAGGCCCTTCCTACTCGGAACCCTTACGTCAACTTGTCCAAGATCCGGAACTCCTGCGGGCACAGCTCCAGGTTCCGAAGATGGGATAGCTAGATCCGGATGCCGGATCAGTCAAAGTGAACCATATATTGGTTTCGGTGCCCACTGACCTCCAAACGAACCCAATACACCGCTTTTTTACGAACACGCTCCGGTTCGAAATGCACCGCATTCTGATCGACCGAAATATAACGTACCGGCATGATCTTACCAGGCACGGGATCCTCCCAGGCAAAAGGCTCTTCGGGTACGCGACTCAATTCATACAGTTCCACCCTCGGAGTATGATCCTCCCCGAATTTCCGGGTACGATAATAGCTCCAAGCCCGTCCATGGAAATACTCTGAAGGTTGAAAGCCCGCACCGGGATAGGCCCAGAACTCAGGGCCTTCATAGGAAATCGGCGCAATGCGCATCGCACAGACATTCTCTTCTTCCTGTGCGCCAAAACCTGTACTTTTCAGGCCTGGATTCAAGATTTCCGCACGCCAAGGGCGGGTAGCGCGATGTTGACGCAGCCCGTTTTCGAGGAAATACGGAATCATTTGTTCAAGATCCTCCTCCCCCTCTACAAAGAGATAATGTTCCCGCAACTTATCCACCTCTCTGGATTTTTCGCCCTGCTCCACAAAGGTTCGGGCAGCTCGACGAGCCCCTTTATTTCGATCATCAGATACTTTGATGATCGCAGGCAAGCCACTGAGGAAACGGTATACATTCAACTCGTTCACAGCCTTTTGCGCTTCACGGTCCACCCCATCATCGGCTTCCCGATCTTTAATCATTTCAATCTGAGCCAATACGTCCGAAGGTTTCATCGGATACAGTTTACGCGGTTTAGGCCCGGGTCCTTCTGCAGCAAGGTTTGCAGCACGTTGTTTACGGTCCTGGTTCGCCATATCCCAATCCTGGACCTTCTTCACATCCGCAGGATGCAAACGTTCCAGATGTACGGTAAACTCCTGATCCGTATCCTTCAGCTTCAAACGAACCCCGCTGAGGTTTACATCCAGGATTTTGGCCACGATCGGCCCCCGGGGTCCCTGAAAGGTTTCCCAGGCCTCCTCCTCCGCATGCAGAAATGGATTCAGGGAGAGGCAACACAGAAAAATCAGCAGCTGGCATTTCATAACGTACTCACTATACGTCATAACGGGGTATTTCGTTCAGTGAGAAGCTTCAACTTCTTTTCTGGAGCGCTTTCGGTATAACAAAGGTGTAACCCCATAGGCTTTGCGGAAGCAGCGAATGAAATACGACGCATCCCGGAAGCCACATCGTTGAGCGACATCTGCCACGGGCATCGACTCCTTCCCCAGGAGTCGACAACTGTGCTCCAGCCGTTCTTCCACAATCAAATCCCCTAAGCGCATCCCCGTCTCTTTCCGGAAACGGGCAGACAAATGGTTTGGGCTCATATCCAATTCACGGGCCAATTGTGCGACATTGCAATCCGCCTGCATGTAATGTGAACGGAGCAGCGCCAGCACTCTGGAGGAAAAATCGGATTCATCTAAAAAGCCTTCCCGTGGCCCGCGTTCCACCCCTTCGGTGACAAAATCGAGAATGCTGCACATGACCGATGTACCTAAGTTGCGCCCGGATGGCTCACTTAATAAACGGGTGGCAGCCGAGATCAGTTCGCCTAAAGCCCGGGGGCTGGGGTTCGGACTGTGGATCACAGATTCGATCATTGGGAAAGGAAGCTTCCCCTTACAGCCTTTGATATAGGTCAACCATTGCGGGGTCAGCCCGAACACAAACATCCGAAAGGCAGCATCCCGTCCGTGTCGAGCCCGTTCCGCATGGGGCACTCCGGCAGGAACCAGAAGAGCTTCCCCTTTATTCACCCGGATTTGCTGACCGGGAACGGTGAAGTGATTACTGCCCTCCAATTGCAGAAACAACTCAGGATGTTCATGCACATGTTGCCCGGCTTCGCCTTCGTATAACAACTCGGTTCGGGCCAATTTAATAACGCCCTCCCCGGACAACCAGCGTTCTTTCCAACGGGGAACCGTGTCTAAAATTTCCTCTTTCAAGCTCATATGCGTAGAATAATACTATTTTCACCCTGAATAAATAGATTTTTCCTCATCACGTTTCAGAAGGCTTCCCCGTATGCTTTGTTTCATTCACCCCTTTTGGAGACTGAATTATGATCAAAATTGCTATCATCGGTACTGGAGGCATGGCCCATGCCCACGCCAACATGCTGAACTCTCTTCCTGGAAACCGGCTGGTTGCCGGGGTTGATATCATGGAAGATAACTTGAACCGCTACTGTGACAAATTTGACATCGCACATCGCTTTCAAAGTGTCAAAGAGCTGCTCAAGTGGGGCGATTTTGACGCCGCGGTGGTCGCGACCACAGACGCAGCCCACGTTCCCTGTGCCCTGCCCCTGGTCAAAGCCGGGAAGCATGTGCTCTGTGAAAAACCCATTGCCCCTACGGCAGCGGAAGGCAAAAAACTGGTTAACGCCGCGGAGAAAAGCGGCGTGATCAATATGATCAATTTCTCCTACCGGAATAATCCCTGCCTGCATCATGCTCAGAAACTGGTTAGCGAAGGCAAACTCGGACGTATCCTTCATTTTGAAGCACATTATCTTCAGAGCTGGTTGACCAACACCGCCTGGGGCGTGTGGCAGGAGAGCCCCGGCTGGCTCTGGCGTTTGTCCAAGGACCATGGTTCCAAAGGCGCTCTCGGCGACATCGGTGTGCACATTGTCGACATGGCCACCTATGTAGCAAATGAAGCCGTCAGTTCCGTAAACTGCCAACTCAAATGTTTCCCCAAAGCTCCGAAAAACCAAATTGGGGAATACAAGCTAGACGCCAATGATTCCGCCCTCATGCGGGTGGAACTCAAGGGCGGCGGATTGGGTAGCATCACCACCACCCGCTGGGCCACCGGACAGATCAACTCCCTGAAACTGAAGTTGTACGGAGAAACCGGGGCCATCCGGATTGACCTCGACGAATCCGGACAGGAGCTGGAAGTCTGCCTGGGCGCAGACGTGAAAAAAGCAAAATTTAAAACCGTGAAATCCCGGCAGACTCCGAATCTGCACAAACGCTTTCTGAAAGCCATCCGCAGCGGCGAAAACGACGCATCGGATTTCCGCCGCGGCTGGGAAGTTCAGCGTGTTCTGGATGCGGCTTTCACCTCAGATGAAGAATCCCGAGACGTCAAACTTCGCAACTAAGCTATCCCCCCACCCCATCCCCTACCTATCCTATGTCCTATAGTAACGAAGATATCCGCATCGGCACCCTCGTGGGCGCCGGACAGAAAGCCCCTGAATACATCAGCCAGATTCAGCAACACGGCTTCGAATCCTATTCCCTCACCTTTTGGCAGACCCTAGGTGACTGCGATCTAGAACGACTTGCAGACGAAGTAAAACCTGTGCTGGCCAAAGACGGCGCCATTGTCTCCAGCCTCGGCATTTTCGGGAACCCCCTGGAAGATGACGAAGCCGCAGCCAAAACCCGCGAAGGCTGGGAAAAACTCATCGATGCGGCCCCTCTTTTCGGGTGTGACATCCTCTGTGGTTTCACCGGACGCCTTCGCGGTAAAGCCATTCACGAAAGCCGGGACCGTTTCCGTGAGGTGTTTATGCCCCTGGCCGAGAAAGCCGGAGAAAAAGGCCTGAAAATCGCATTCGAAAACTGTGACATGGGCGGTACCTGGCAGGATGGCGACTGGAACATCGCCCACAATCCCATAGCCTGGGAGATCATGTTCGATGCGGTCCCCTTGGACAACATGGGACTGGAATGGGAACCCTGCCATCAGATGGTCAGCCTGATCGATCCCATGCCCCAGCTCAAAGCCTGGGTGGATAAAATTTTCCATGTGCACGGTAAAGACGCCACCATTCATTGGGACGTGATCCATAAATACGGCATCCACTCCTCCGTGCATGCAGACCCCAACACCGATCTGCCCGTACAGCTGGCGCCTTCTTTTGTGGAACACCGCACTCCCGGTTTCGGAGACAGTAACTGGAGCGACATCATCACCGAACTTCGGCGTGCCGGCTTCAAGGGCTGCATCGACATCGAAGGCTGGCACGATCCCGTGTACAAAGGCGATCTCGAGATGACCGGTCAGGTGCATGCCTTGAACTACCTCAAACAGTGCCGTGGCGGAAACTACGTGGCCAATCCCGTCCTCGACTGATTTCTCTCCGCACAGGTTTAAGTCTGTGCGTATGATTTATCGTGCATAACAAGGGAGATCCACTTACAAGCAAAGTGTGATCTCCTCCTTGTTTACGATTGTTAGCTATATCCGAATCCTAAAAGAATTCTCCAGGGATGTTGGCCGGTATTCAAAAGATGATGAATGGAGACTGCAGGGCATTCCAGAAAAATTTCACCCTGTAATCAAGCAAACGGGACAACGGATGTACCGAAGCGCCATCATCGGTATTCTTATCCCTACTTTGTTTATTCCGCTGTTTACCTTGTTCATCTTAATCCTGTTCAAAGACATCACCGTGAAAGATGCCATCATTCGCAGTTTGGCAACATTATCTTTTCTACCCCTTACCTTTTTCGTGGGTTGTTACTCAGGAGTTTCGTATGCCGTCATTCGTGCTCCGGATTGGTATTTGAACAGCCAATTGGGAATCAAGTGGATGGAATTAACCGGCGTGAAAAGCCGGACAGCCTCCAATGTTCTTTGCTCCATCTTTCTCATGTTCAGCATTTCATTGTATGGAGGAATGATCTTGCTGGCATGGAACGCAACCCCTTTCACCTAAGTTGGGGAAAAATAAAGCCCACTAGATCATCTGCTTCACAGCGTGAAGAAGCAACTCTTCCAGTTCATCGGCAAGTTCTACTTGATCGGAGAGCACATTCATATGTTCCTTCAGATCCGAGGCATGTATCAGACAGGCATCCGCATAAGGAACTGCTGCAGATAGAGGTTCTCCGTCGAGCAACACATTTCGCTCATAACGCCAGTCCCGGGTGCGCACACAGGCCCGGCGGGGCCAGCCCTTGTCGTCGACATAACGGCCATAGCGCCGGTTCGGGAACTGAAAACTATCCGCCTGCCCATAGCCAATCATCGAAATCAGGGCATCACGCGATTCTCCCTCAGCCAACAGATCTATGCCATCGAGCCTCTCATCCAAAGAGAGTCCTGCCCAGGCCGCCAGAGTGGGACCGATATCCGTGGAATCACTCAGGCCCTGTTGGAGGGATGTGGCGGCAACCCCCGGCCCTCGGAGGAGCAAAGGCACCTGGTGGGAAAAGCGGCGGAAATTTTGTTTGGCCCAGAGACCGTCCTCTCCCAAAGCGGCCCCATGGTCGGCAGTGAACAGGACCAGAGTTTCCTCTTCCATTCCCAGGCGTTTCAATTCTCCCAACAGAATTCCCACCTGGAGATCTACCCAGTGCACCAGGGCCATATAGCAGTGCCAGGCATATTCCGCATCGGCCCGGGACATGTGTTTCGATCCCAGATTCTCTGCAAAACGCTGTTCGAAAGCGGAGGGGCCTACCTGATCGAGCTGGAATTCCGGAGGGGGGAATTTCCGGATCCGATCGAGAAGTTCCTCTGGTGGATACACCGGAGTATGAGGCTGAAGATAACTGGCCCTGAGCAGCATCGGGGCACCCTGCGCGGAGTCCCGGATCAGCTGAAGCGCATTCTGCGTAACCTGTTCCGGAGGATAGGAACGGCCGGCAGGCCATTGTCCGCCAATCAAAGTCGGGAAATCAGGTGGCGTGACTGTGTGGAGCGTCTGCTGATCAAAAGGCTGCGTCAGTGACTGCATCCCCCCGCCCTCCGGAAGGTTCTGCTGAAAGGGTTGCATCCCCCGGGGCAAATGCGTCTTGCCGACACTGGCCGTTCTCCAGCCCGCCAGATGAAAGGCTTCCAGCCAGCTGCGCAGATGACCATGATCCCCCGCATCCGGCCAGGCCGCCTCATTGTGATAGACTCCCGTTCGTTGAACAGATTTGCCTGTCAGCGCAGAACAACGACTGGCCACACAGACCGGACTGGAACAAAAGGCCTCGGTGAAACGGGTTCCCTGCTCTGCCAGTTGATCCAGGTTGGGCGTCAGCCCTTTCGGTCCACCATAACAACCGAGCGCATCCGCCCGAAGCTCATCACAGTAGATCCACAGAATGCGTTTCAGTGCTTTTCCTGCATGGTGTTGATCTGGATATCCACCTCATCCCGACGGTCGATTTTCTCTAAACGGCCATCTCGCATGCGCACGATGCGGTCGGAGATATCGAGCATCTTATGGTCGTGGGTGGAGCAGATCACAGTCACACCCCGCTCTTCATTCATCTCTTTCATGAGATCAATGATTTCTTCACCGGTATGCAGGTCAAGGTTCGCGGTGGGTTCATCCGCAAGAATAATCGCAGGCTGGTTGGCAAAAGCTCGGGCAATAGCCACACGCTGTTGCTGACCCCCGGAAAGTTCTTTCGGAGTATGCAAAAGACGCTCGCCCAGACCGACACGCTTCAGAATATCCACCGCACGGTCTTGAGCCTCATCCGGAGGTACCCCACCAAACAACATGGGCAAGGTCACATTTTCCAAGGCGGTCATCACCTTAACGATATTATAGCTCTGAAAAATGTAGCCGATTTTACGGCAACGCAACCATGCCAGTTCATTGGCGTCCAACTGGGCCACATCAATTTCATCAATAAACACGTTTCCGGAGGTCGGTTTACTCAGTCCGCCGATCGCATTGAACAGCGTGGTTTTCCCGGATCCGGAAGGACCCATGATCGAAATGTACTCCCCGCTGCTAATGGTCAGGCTTACGCCATCCAAAGCACGGACCTCCGTCTCGCCCATTCCGTAAACCTTAACCACATCCCGGGTCATCACCGTGTACTCCACGGTATCGTCAAAGTCTGACGCGGACGTAGCGGCTGCGGCATTCGGAGTGGTGACTGCGGAATGCGGAGTTTGCTCTGCGCTGACTTCTTCTGCAGATTCTGGCTGTGAAGACTCCGTCATGATTATTTCTCCCCTCTCATCGCTTCCATAGGAGGCATTTTCGAGGCGATCACCGCGGGAACAAAGGCACCGAAGGTGGTGAGCAACATCCCGATGAAGAATACAAAAAGAAACTTCAGAGGCAGACCGCTAAGCGCCATTTCCGAGAACACCTGAGAACCGTGATCGGCTACGGCCAACAAAATGGAGATGATGATGCCCAGTATGGCACCACCCAAAGCCCCGACCAGTCCGAGAATCGCGGCCTCGAGCAGAACAGAATAGAGAATAAAACTGTCCAGAGCCCCCAAACATTTCATGGTTCCAATTTCCCGGTAGCGTTGGGTCACCGACATGAGCATGGTATTGAGTACCCCGGCACCACTCACCACCAAAGAGAGGACCATCATGAGTCCCCAGCTCTGCTGATCTACCGGATCAGTACTGCGGGGCATGGTCAGGAGATACATCATAAATGCAGTGGCCGTGGCGATGGTGAGCAGGGTCAGGAGTGCCCGGCTCACGCGCTGCCGTAGACTGTTCACTGCCATGGAGGTCACCACCTCCGGAACCAACGTAAGACTGCCGACTTCCCATTCAGCGACCTGTTCTTGAACTTGATCACTCATCAGTAATTCACTCCAATTGAGACCCACAGGAAGTTCAATGCGATACATAACATCGCCACCAAGCCCAACCCGGCACCAAAGCCAACCGCTAGAATCGGTGCGAAGTTCTGCCAGCGTTCTTTACCAAACTTGGGAGCCAATACGTATCGCCCGAGGCAAGCCCCACTGAAAATGGTCACCGCCATATGCGGATAGGAGCTCACCGCTGCGATCGCACCATAGAGGTACTGAACGCTGATGCCCAACCAGGAGAATCCAGCAAAGGCGGACACGGCTACGGTAAACGCAGCCCCAATGACACCGGGTTTCAAGGCATCGAGCAGCAGGGACTGCCCTTCCTGCATGCCGGAGGCCCACAGCGCTTTCATCTGAGCCTGCATCGGCCAGAATTTCTGCACATAGGCGTATTGGTCAGAAGGAATAGGACCCAAACCGGTGATATAGCTCCAGAAGATAAAGGAGGCGAATAACATCAACGGAAAGATCAGCAATTCAGCCCGGAAGATGGAGCTAAGTTTGGTCCGGGTCAGTTCACATACCCGGAACATGTCCGCCACGTTACCGTAGTTGCCCAGCGGCATCGGCGCGAACCAGATGTTCAATTTCCGGTAGCCCGAAGCAAAAATGGCGGACTCAAAGATAAAGGGCACCCCGGCATTCTGTCCGGCAATACCACTCATACGGGCATTGATGTAGGTGTTAATCGGGGTCCAGATGAAGGCGAAACCAATTAACCACCCAATGGGGAAGCGTTCATCCGGCTCCAGACCCGCATTAATTAAGTAGTTCGAGAGCAGAACGAAGGCCACAGACACGGCAAGCCAGACGATAATCATCAGCTTGGTACTGGGGTCACCGCGCTCTTTATTATGGTACCAGAACTTGGACATATCCAAGCCTTCACCGATATCCCCACCCTCTTTCTTCGCTTTTGAATAACGGCGTAATGCTTTCACCATGCCCCAGACACCAACGGCAAAGATGGCAAAACTGGTGCCAATCCCCACCGAAAGGTAGAGGTCGAGGGTCGCAGCCACGTGGGTCTGAATCGCATCTTTTCCCGGAGACCAGCTGGGCAGGTTGCCCGTCTGCTGCAAAATGGTATTCAAAAAGACCTGGAAGAATATCGTGGATGTAAACATGCCCACGGCAATGCGCCAGGGAATGACAAAACCAGTAAACAACAATCCGGCATTCAGGGTAATACCTAGAATTGCTCCAGGCATCACGCCTTCGATCGCCTGAGTCAGGTCGAGGAAGGGAATAGGGATCAACTGAAGCGATTTGCCAAAGAAAGCCGACGTTAAAATTGGGATCCCTGTGTAGAAGATACTGAACACGGCTCCGCAAATCACCCCAATACTGAAGCAATACTGACGAAAGCCCTTTTTATCTTTGTCGGCACTGCTTTCCGCCAATGCGATCGCCCCTTCCGCGTTAATGGGGGCCAAGGGAAAGGGAAGTTTTTCCACATCCACCGTGATCTTATAGGCGAGGAAGCCGAGAGACAGCTGGGCCAACTTATTCAGCAACATGCCAAAGATGGTTACCGCAAGGACCGGCCACCAGACTTCACCTAAAAAGCCCTGCTCAAAAGCGGCGTCGCCATAAGGAGCCCACCAGTTGGGAACTTCCTGGGCGATACCGAAATTAGCAAAGTCCTCCGAGTTCCGTTGATAACGCTGGTAGACCAGGAAGGCAAAAATTCCCCCACCTAAGGCCGTACCTCCGGAAAAGGAACTCAACTGACTGACCGTATATTTGAGAATATACAGTTCCTGTTTCTTCAGCGTCATGAAACTACGGCGGGCAATCTCCACAAAGAGAATAATCACCACCCAGTCGGCAGCATTCCCCATATCCTCACCGATCATCAGACCCATGAAGATAATGCCGGGGAACATCACAAAGGCAATAAACAGCGCGCCGACAATCGAACGCCAGGTAAACCCGTTCTCACAGGGTTCATGCTGCATCGCCTCAATGCCGAACTTGGCATCATAGAAGGAGGCGTCGTCACCTTTTTTCTTTTCGTTTTTAGCTGGGGAATCACTCATGATGCGGCTCCGGATTCCGGTTGACGGTTTTCCAGGGCAACCGAGCCTTCCTGAATGTAGCGTTTACGCAGATCCGGCTCGAGGTTTCTCCAGAGCAGGAACTGTTTTCGCACCAGGTTGAGGAAGCCGTAGTTGGTCCGCAACCAAGCATCTTCGGTTCCACTGATCCGTTTCAGGTGAATGGTCACCCCGAACACGCCTTCATGTCCGGTGGGTTCGATATCCAATTTCAAATCCTGGGCCACATCGAGGTCATAGGGTGCCAGCCACATATGGGAATCCAGCCCCAGCCCGTCCCCGGCAGCTTCGCTGTGGGAGAGATGATTGCCCTTACTGATGAAGTCCGCGGAGCTACTATCCACATGGTTCAGCAGAAAGCGGCGGAAGAACGCCCCCATACCCACGGCGTTTCCACGGGTCAGCGTAAAGGGCAATTCGAAGTGAATCATGCCATCCTCACCGGGATCCGGAAGTTTCCATTTATCCATCCCGCTGGGGGCCGCTAAGGCAGCGGCCCGTTTTGCAGGCAGCAAGGTTGCGACCAACACAATTGCACCCGTACCCATCGCAAGGAAGGTGGACGCTAAGGAGGTAAAGTTGAAACTCAGTTCGCCCAGACTTCCTGGGAAGAAGCTGGCAATCTTAGAGAACATTAATCCAGAAAAGGTTCCAAAAATAATCCCAATACAAGAGAAGACCGTAGATTCTGCAAGGAGCAGGAAGGAAATTTGCGAGGGGGATAATCCAATCGCACCCAGCATTTGCACTTCCCCCACGCGCTCATCTACCGTTCCCATCATGGTATTGGAGACGATGAGCACGCACAGCACAATGGGCACCAAGACCTTGGCCAAGCCCCCTACGCTGCTTTGTTTCCGGGCAGAGAGCAGGCTGAGCTCCCCATCTACATGCGCATACATGGCCCGGTCCGTTCGGCGGGCCAGTTCGTTGCGGAAGGCCGCGAAATCAAAATCTTCCGGAAAACGAATCGCCAGCGAATTCCAACTTCCACGTACTTGCTGACGAGCAGACACGGGAACGATCGCCAGATCTTCCCAACTCATGTGCACCAGATCGTCTTCCGTCTCCAAACGTCCACTGCCCATCGACGGGGTAATCGCAGAAGCCAAATAATCGACCAAGGCCAAGGGTTTTCCATTTACATCACGAATGCGGTCAGCGCTTTCACTGTCCAAAATACCAACCACTTTCCACAGCTGACTCATCATCAACACTTCAGGGAGTTCATCGTCAGGACGACGCGTACCATCTTCGCGAATCAGATCTGCGGCCGTGATCCCCTGTTCCTCAGCCACCCATTTGGGCAGAATAATGTGGTTGCGGTCTCCCTCCTGGAACCACAGGTCATCCGCCACAGCACGGTTCAGACCGGAGAACTCCGTTTCCACAGCTTCAAAGCCCATCAGCGCAGTGACAATGCTGGCCTCTTTGTTTCCGCTGGCACGGATTTCGATCTGGTTCGTTCCTTCTTTGGTCGCATTGTTTCCACCAGCGGCCTGAATATAATGCATTCGGCGAGCCAACGGATACCGGGAGCCAAACTCGGTCTGCACTGCATCCATAAAGGATCCGGAAACTCCGGCCCAGCTGAATTCACGGAAGAGCACCCCTTCATAGGCCGGGGATTCAATCTGATCTGCGGGCAATTCAACCCCTTTGACGCGGAGATCCAGCGGAACCGGACGCAGGAACAAGGTGTCTGTTCCTTTCACAGAGACAAAGGAAACAATCGAAAAGGTCAACACCGTCACGGTAAAGGCGGTGAGGAAGGTCCGGGTAGGCCGTTTCTTGAGGTTGGAGACCCCAAGATTGAACGCGGTGTTTAAGGTAGAGGCGAGGCTGATTTCCTCACTCTCGGCTTCCCCACCCTCAATGCGGGCCCGGCGCACCAGCACTTCAAATCGCTGATAACAAATGCCCAGCACCACCACAGCCATCAGGATCATGGCAAAGGCAATGACCACAATGATCGGTGAAGCGGCAATCATGAAAGCCGGGTGGAAGAAATTCAGGAAAACGGTACCAATCCCAAAGAGGAGTACCGCAAATCCAAGCCGGCTGATAATATGTTTGCTGCCAATGACCAGACGCTCCAGAAAGACGCAGGTTGGCGCCATCAATGCCATGAGCAGAACCACAGACAGCACAGCTTCACGGCCCAGTTTCAGCATGCCCGGGTAGTTTTTGATCAACAAACCCCAGGCTTCACGTGATGCACCCACCGCACGCTGCCAGTCCATTTTTTCTTTCCAGGCTTCCGCTTCTTCAATCTTCAGTCGGCTCATCTCCAAGGCTTCAAACAAACCTGTGTCGCGGATACCGAAATTGGAATAAATGCGTTCCCGGCGGTCGTTCACCTCCTGAAGGCTGGTCGCAATCTCGAGAGAAGCCAGAGGAAGCACTACATTGCGGTTGTCCTCGAGTGGACCAACCGGCACCCCGGTTCCGGACAACGAATTTTCATTTTCCGGATCCAGCGGTCCGAGCAGGAGTCCGCGGATACTCCCCTGACGTTTGTCCAACATGACCATTTTCCGGCCCGGTTCCATGTAGACGATCATGCCATCCAGTTCTTCTTCCCGAAAACTGGCTTTGGGATGTTCCACCTGAAGGTGTCGCGGGGTTCCCTTGAGCACCGCGTCCTGAATATCGGGCAAGGTGCCTTCATTGGGTGCAGAGTATTGAAGCGGCTCCACCCCGGGACTGACCACCAAGGGGTACATCGGATACAGAATCAAATTCTTCCAGGTATCCCGACCCTCGATGTATTGAATCTTCTGAGACTGACGTTGCGTGCCAATCTGGCCCCCTTCCATCACATATTCAAACAGCCCTTCCTCCAGATCCGGCCGATAGGCAAATACCGAACCCAACTCTTTAAAAGAGGTGGTCTCAATGGGCATACTGAAACGGCCATTCAAGCGGGAATATTTCATCACCGCAATGCGGTTGCCCATATAGGTACTGGTGTTGTGCGAACCGGTTTCTGCACTGACCTTGGCAGGAATCGAAGGCAGCATCACCAAACTGCTGGGAACCGGATCTTTCGCATCAATCCCGCTTCGCACATTGAATTTGGTGGTCATGCCAACCAGGCGACTAAAAGGACGTGAAGGTGCACGACCGGACAATTCACCATCCCGAGCGCTTTCCAGAGCCACTCGGCTGAGCAGCATCAGGGTACGGAATTGAATCGCCAATTGATCATAGCGCAACAATTCAGGAACATCGAGATGCGTATCCACGCGGCGACGGGTGTCATTGACCGTACGTAAATCCAGCAGGCCAACACCCAATGCTGCCCAAAACTCTTTGTAGGAGGGAGGAGCACTTCGAGGAAGAACCGGAAACAGGGCCTCGACTCCAGGTCCGACAAAGCACCACTCTTCATTCCAGCCTGCCTGCAACGATGCCAGCGCATACACACTGTCCAAGCGAGTCCATATCGCCCGGTGAGCTTTGGCACGGACCACCTTGAGGCCACGCATATCATCCAAGGATTCCAGGGACAGATGGCGGCTCCCGTCTGAGAGATCAATCCAATATCCAAGCAAAGGATTATCGGAGGACATGGCTCGACCTTCAGGATAGAGCGTTTCTAACAGACGGTTCAGGGTTGCCAGGTTTTCGGCTTCAAAACTGCGGGATTGTGTTTCCTGAGTCAGTTCAGCACTGAACTTCTTCAGGAGAGCTTCCGCTGTAATCCCGGAGACCCCGGCAACATCGCCCAGATTTTCATCCACACCACTCAGGAAGCCGCGGATTTGCTCCACCGAACTGATGTCTTTATTGCCCAGCGTGTTTTTCCGGAATTCAACCAAACGGTTGAGCTGTGCCTCCAGAGCTTTTCGAGTACTCAGTGCAGTCTGGTAGACCTCACCCGCGGGATCGAGGTCTGGTTCGAGCAAGGTTTTAATGGCAGCCACGCGGGCTTCGGCAATCGATACCCGATACGTCTCAAGACGATTAGAAAGCCAGTCTTCTGAAAACCACAATGCCGCGGAATCATCCAACTCACGCTCCGAATTCAACCACCATTCGGCCAAGGTTTGATAATAGCCGTACACCACAGCTTCATCGGCATCATCGCCTTCAGCAACCAATGCCTGGCCGATACTGTTTTCCCGTTCCAGCCAGGTTTCCACCAAGGCACGGCTGGCGCGTCCGCCATGATTATCCCCTTCCAGAAAGGCAATCAACATTCCACGACGCCGACTTCCCTCGGGCATCGCGATGGCCTGCTCCAGTAGGCGCAGACCCGCGACAACATTTACCAGAACAGAAGCTCCATGCGCTTCACCCGGCACAGAACTGACGCCATCCATTCGGATCAAAAACAGCATGGGATCCACCAAAGGAGGAATTTCCAGCACGGTGCCAGCCGGCAATTCGAGATCCATTCCGTCGTTCTGCCCCTTCAGAGCATCCACACTAACAGAATATTCCTTGGCCAGTCGTTTGAGCAGGTCCTGTTCAGAAACGGTATAGGGCTTATCCCGTCCGGGAATCTCCAGTTTCTGACCCACAGACAAGACTGCAGAGTCCAAACCATTTTCGTCCAGCAGATCACGGGCTTGAATCCCAAACTGCGCAGAAATACGCTCAAGCAGGTCCCCTTCCCGGACCTCAATCTTCAAGAAATCATCCGGAGGTAACCAGGCGAATACAGAGCGGGCAGTTCGGGCTTCATATGCATTTCCACCCAGCAAACGAACATCCTGGCCTTCCGCTGCCTTCAACGATTCTGCAAACTCTTTGCGAACCAGGAAACGTGGACAGGGCAAAGGGGTGGCGGCAAAAAAGCGTTCCGCTAAGGGGCGGCTGACCGAGTCATCCTCCAACACCAGTACAGCTTGAGCCCCAAGAGAAAAAACGCGACTCCAGTTACGTCCACCACTGAAGTTCATCACCACAATGGCATTCCGAGGATCTTTTCCGCGTAAATCGTCCCATTCCGCGTCCCCAACATAGACCAAGGGACCGCTCAGTCCTTCAAGAGGTGCGGCATTGGGCAACGCTCCATTGGGCCAGAAAGGAGACAAAGGCAGACGCTGCTCGCCTACTTCCAAGAGCGCTTCCTGCTGTTGAACAGGTACGGGAATGGGTTGTTTTAGCTCACCCAGAACCTGAACCCCTTCCATGCCTTCCAATCGCGTACGAAGGAATTCAGACGGGGGTAAATCCTCCTCAGAACGCAAACTCAGCGCGAAGCGAGTGGCTTCCCACATGGAGTTTACATCCGATTCCAAGGCCTTGGGGTCGGCAAAATTTTCCAGATCTTTCAGGGAACCGGCACTCAACGCATTCAAACTGTTCAGCGCACGACGCTGATCCAGACTCAGTGCATCGGAAAGCGATTCCCGTAAATCCGCCGCTCCCACACGGAGCGCCAACAGAAACGACAAACAAAGCAAACAGGGCTGCAGGGACATCCTCATCAGATCAGTACACCTTCGGCGAGAAAGAGGGGTTTTCGAGGAACGTCTTTTCCAAGGCGCTGGGATCTGAATCGTTCTGGTCTGTGTTCGCAGAAACCAACAGGTCCACGCTGTTCATCAGGAAAAGCGCAAAGAGGGATCCGACAATCAATCCGACAAAGGCCGGTTTGGCGGCACGATAACTGTTCATTCCGCCATATTTAATAATCAGACGTTTAATCATCCATGCAGCAAACGCAGATCCCCAAAGCCAGGAGGCTCCATCGAGATTCGCGGTTTCTGCACTCTTATGGTACGGGGAAAGCCAACTGGAATAGACGCTGAATAGCAACAGCATGTAGCCCAGGGGGTGAAGCGGAAAGCCCAGGATTTTGTTCCGGACCAGGGTCAGAGCTCCGAAGGTCAGCGCTCCAATGACCACGAACCAGAGCCGGGTCTCATGCAGACCTGTAAAGGAATCCAGACCTTGCTCCCCAAGGAAATGGAACACCCACAATGGATAAGCCATAATACCGGAAGTTGCGCGGCCCGCCTGTGTTCCGCCTCCCAGGACCTCCTCACCCATCCAGTGACTCATCGTCAACAAGGAGATCAATCCCCACACCACCGCAAGGGAAGCGGCAGCGAAGCCGGCCAGAGCCACGGTACGGCCCTTCATTTGGTGGCGTCGGGCTAACTCAAAGTTTTCCAATTGCTGGGGGAGCATCCGGGTGATCAAGGTCACCGGAAGGAAGACCAGCGGAATGAAGTTCAGCAGACTTTTCACCGAGGTCATCCGGGAAAGCCCCAGGATCAGCGGAATTCGAGTAAAGTCATAGTGCACATGCTGCAGGGGCAGGCCCGTTTCAGCCCGAAGCCGGGCCGCTGTGATGGCCAACAAAACCAGAACGGCAAAGAAGATCAGGAAGAGCAGCGGTTGTTGCATGCCCAGATCCCAAAACAGCATCATCAGTAGAATCGGGGTAACAACCAAACCCGCAATCATCACCACATCGGGAAAAGCACGACCGGAATCTTCGTTGGCATTTGATGCAGAACCCTGTTTTTTTCCGGCTCCCCAAGCCTTAATCAGCAACAGGATACCCATGCAGACTCCTGCCCCGAGCATTTGTTCCTGTTCAAAAGGAAAACTACGTGAAGCCCAGCCCACATAAGCCGAATCCCGAATGCCCCCTTGACTGCCGAGTCCAATCATAAAAAACGCCACTCGGAAGATCAGATAAATCACCCAGACAGAGAAGGAAATTTCCAGACTCACGAGGAAAAACAATCCCAGGAGAATTGGTGAGAGCACAAAAACAAACTTATTAAACTGCTGCAGGGTCCCGGAGCTAAACAGACGTTTGGTCACATCCAGGGCCATCACCCCTTCTCCACCTCGGTAGTAACTGATGCCTTCTGCGAGCAGAATCACGGCCCCTAAAGCAAAACCCATCCAGAAAGCTCCTGAAAACAAGCTCTTACGCGGTTCAGGATGCATGAGGTCTTCTGCGGTTTCCAGTTTGTAATCATGACGGATCAGGTTATCCGCAACATCGACCAAGGGAAAAGCCAGATTCTCACGTTCGACCCATTTGCGACGCAGCCATTCCGCCAGAAAGGTGAAGAAGGCAATAAAGAGAATAGCGACAGCAGACCAACGGATGATCGGCCCCCGCCACAGTTTCCAGGGAATCTGACCCCAAACCGTACTGAGTTTTTCAGGTGCCGATAATTCGCGGAACGCATCCAACTCAGCGGAATCCTTAAACACGCTTTCCTTCAAGGTGGACATATCCTCGTCATCGCCCGAAAAAACACTTTTTCGGTCAGAGGTCCGTAATCGATGCAGGAAATCGGTTCGGATATGGGCGACTTCTTCCTCAGAAAGCGTTTCCCAGTTACGGAGATAGGCCTCGCTCAAGCTGCTCAACAGTTGACTGTGGTCTGCATTACTCAAGGCCATGACCTGAGTACGTAAGCTGTTCAGCGAATCCCCTTCTATCGCCTGTGCCTTGGCTTTAAGAGCGGCAAATTCTTCAGGAGTCATGAGCGTTTCCTGCACATCCAAACGCTTGCGGGTCGCCTGATCCAACTGGTTTTTGTAAATACTGGGAACCCAATACAACTCCGCTTCGTCAGGAACAGAATCTGTCAACGCGCTTAAGGCCTCGGCACTCGCCTCGCGGAGCGTTTGAATGCGGGGCTCGAGATTGGCATCCTCGCCCAATGCGGCAACCGCTTTTTCATAACGGAGCATTTCACGGGAAAGGCTTTCCAGTTCCAAAATGCCCAGTTTCGGAATGAGGCTTTGCCACTGCTCTACAAAGTCTTCCGGCACCGTCTCAGCGCGTGCGAGGCGACGCTCCGTGCTTTGCAAAGAAAGGGATAGGGTTTGCAAGGTTCCCCGACGGGCCTGCAACACGGAAGAATCCGAAAGGAGTTTCAGAGCCTGATCCGATTTCGCTTCAGCGAGTCCTTCTGCTGTGGGAACGACGGGATACCAATCCGGGTCGAGTTCCTGATAGGCCCGTCGGTAAGTATCTACCCCATGAGACAGAAAATGGTCCTGTACGGAATTCAGGGCATGAATTAGAAGCCGCGAAAAGCCCAGGTTCATTACAGGAACAGCCATGGACAGCATGCAGAACACAATGACCAACCCCTGACGGTTCGTTGCCCGGCTCTTGCGAATGAGATGGAAGCCAGCCAAAACCAAGACCAAAGTGGTCAGCAGGCCAAACACCCATCCGGAGGCCGCAGAGGTCTCCAGGTCATGATTGGTCATGGCGATTGTGCTGAACTGCGCAATCGGCGTCAGCACCAAAATCAGTACAAGGCCTAATAGAAAACCGGAAAGTTTCTTCATTCCACGTGTCCCACTTGAATATCCAAATCTTCTCGGTCAACGACCCGTTCCACTTCCCCGCCCCGCAGATATACCACCCGGTCACTCACCGCCAGCATGTTATGGTCATGCGTGGCAGAGACCACGGTCACCCCACGTTCTGCACTCAGTTCGCTGAGAAGTTCTACAATCTGAAGCCCGGTTTTACTATCAAGGTTAGCCGTGGGCTCATCCGCCAACAACAAACTGGGATCGTTCGCCAAAGCTCGGGCAATGGCAACACGCTGTTGTTGTCCGCCGGAAAGTTCTCCGGGTAAGTGATCCATACGATGGCCTAAGCCAACCGACTCAAGCAAAATGGCAGCCTTGTCCCGGGCTTCTTTTTCAGTGAGACCCTTAAAGCGCATGGGCAGCGTGACGTTCTTCATCGCGCTGACCACTTCAATCAGGTTGTAGTTCTGAAAGATGTAGCCGATGTTCACGCAGCGCAAAAAGGCCAACTGAGCGGGTTTGAGCTGCCGCAGGTCTCGCCCACCAATGGCAATGCTGCCTCCTGTGGGCGTATCCAGAGCTCCAATCATATTGAAGAAGGTGGATTTGCCGGATCCGGAAGGCCCCATCAACGAGATGTATTCACCTTGTCGAATATCGAGGTCAATGTCCCGAATGGCGTATACCACTTCTTCGCCGGTACGATAAGCCCGTTCCAAGTTGCGGGCGCGAATAAGAATGGGCGAATTCGAATCAGAGGCAGTCATTAGGTAAGCGTTACCTAAGCTGAAAGCCCTAGTCTTGGCAAGACTTCTGCGTTAAAAATTCGTTCCCGAAAGCTACACGGATAGGTTATTTTTATAGCTCAGGAAAATCTTAATAATTAATCTGCACTCGCTGGCTGTAGACCGTTCCATGCTGCTCGATGATCTCCGTCATCCGGGCAGAGGTCGGGTCGGTGATCTGTGCCAGACGGGCCCCTTCCTCGCTCAACAGAGTAACCCGGATTTCAGCCGCTTCGATGCGTCCATCAACCAGCGCAAAAGATCCTCCACCCACATTCTGAGTGCCCAGACTATTGTTTAAACGCAACATCCAGGTCCAGGGTACCCGAATCAGGTTCCCACTGGTGTTATTGCGGATCCACCATTCCACTTGAAAGTCTACCGCATTTGGAATCAGAAGATTGTTGCGGTTCAGGGGCGTGTAAGGTGTCGTGGAAGACAAGGCCGACCAGAAGCCCGTAATGATATCCGTCTGCCCCAGGGCATACTGAAAGGTGTCCTGTGGAGTCAGGATGCTCTTGTAGAGAGCAAACATGGGCACATAATCATTCTCGGAAAGCGGATCTTGAAAGCCAATCCGGTAACTCACCCCCACCAAATCCCCTGCAAGGGTGGTATCCCGATCTACGGAGGGAGAGAAAAAGGTGAGTTGACTGCTTCGCAATCCGGCAGATTCCGCGGTCCACAAATCGGTGGCGCTTGCAGAAACATTGGTCACCTGCACGGGGTAAGAGGCCAGCCATTCCTGATTCGTGGAGGTCTGACGGACGACCATCGCTTCCAAATCGCGGGCGATAATATCCAGAGCCATGCGAGCATCGGAATTATTATCCAAACGGCTGGTACCGCCGTCCCAGGCCTCCAAGGTCCCGACCAGCACGGAAAAGAGCATGATCATGACAATCGACGTCAGCAGCGCCGAAACCAATACCTCAATGAGGGTAAACCCAGCACGGGTGGGAGTAGAGTGTGAAGTCTTCATACTTATCGCCTCACTGCAAAGCTGTATTCATATACGGGAGGAGAACCGAGCGGTGTGTTAAAGTCCACCCCGGCCAGACTGATATTCCGGTTATCCGGACTAAACACGGCATCAAAGACCAACACCGCAGCCGGATAGGTTGCTGAACTGGGAGGCATGGAAGCCGCATCCACAGGGTTTGCAGAAGATAAGGTCAGTTCCACTCGGAAGGCATTTCCTTTTTTCACCGGGATATCCCCTGCTAAATACGGATCACCAGGAATCCGAGCTTTGGCCACAAGGATAAAGTCCTCCCCGGGCCTACCCTCCAGTCCGGTGTAAGGAGGTGGAGTGGAATCCTCACCAAAATTCGCTTTTTCCGCATCACTTCGTGTGCGCAAGCTCCCATTGGGGTCTCCACGATAGAAATAGACCACCAAGGGTTGCCCCTCTACGACGAATTTCTGGTACACGGAATCGAAGGCCAACGAATCCATAAAGGCTTCTACAGCAGAACTGAGGCGCATGGCCTCATCCTTCATCACAATTTCGTCCACCGTCTCAATGGAACGGGCTAACAAAGCAAGAATCGTGGTGATCGCAATGGAGAACACCAACATGGAGAGTAGAATTTCTGCCAGCGTAAAGCCAGCACGTGAGCGATTACGGGTCATCATCAATCCCCCTCCTCAATTTGCCGAATATCCTGGAAAAAGACACTTTTCCCGCTGCGAAAGACCACAAAACCTTGAGCTAAGTCCGTATTACTGACTGTAAGTCGGGGGGTAGTTGGATTCAGCAATCCGGGCACCAGCACAATGCGTTGGTTTGGGTGCCTCAGGGTTCCATTGGAGTTGAACTCAAACATATACCATCCATTCGGTTGAGCCTCAGCGAAGTGACTCAGGCCGTCAACAACCGCACCAGTGTTGGCCAACTGGTAGTTGCTTGCATGGTTGGTAAAATCCTCCATCACAGACAGACTGTAGGTCAAGGTGTTCTGGTCTACCGTCAGTTTGCTCGATTTTAAGGGCTGCGACAGGGTCGAGGTGCTGAGAGCCGGACTGAAATAGACCCCTTCGGGAAGAAATTCCCCTTGGGTAACCGGCTTCCAGCGATTGGCGACGGTCGCCTCGTTTCCATCGTAGTACACCACGGTGACGAAACGTAACATTTTTCCGGGCTCATCTTGGTTAAAGTGAACCAGAACGCGAACCGGAGTTTTCCGCGAAATCGCAGTAGAACGGGCCAGCTGGAAGAGCGAGGACATTTTACGGACCCCGGTCTCCACATTGCGCCCTTCGTCCCCGCCACCCAGACCCACCAACACCATGCCGGACAGCAAGGCAATGATGGTAATCACCGCTAGCAATTCAAACAGCGTAAACCCCTCACGGGCTTTGCGCAGGGTGTCCCGGGAACAGGACGTCTCACTCAAACATCGTTGGAAACTACAGCACATGTATGTAAATCCTACACGGGGTCTCGATTCATGTTCACCCGGAAAGCGGGGAAAATCAGAAAGGAGTCACATCCGCGTCGGCTTCCATCTCCAAAACCACGGCAGCCATAAGATCAATACAGGCCTGAACATCCTTCAAATCCACCATTTCGGATGGGCTATGCATATAGCGGTTTGGAATACTCAAAATTGCCGTAGCCATGCCTCCGCGGCTGAGCTGCATTGCATTGCCATCGGTGCCGGTGCCCCGCCCTTCTGCCTGGAACTGAAGGGGAATCTGGTTGCGTTCGGCACAGTCCACAATGCGACGGAAGAAGCGTTCGTTGATATTGGGCCCGCGGGTCAGCACAGGGCCTTCACCGAGTTTGCATTCGTTGGTACCCCGCACGGCATCGCCAAGTCCGGGATGATCCCCTGCAAAGGTGACGTCGACCGCAATTCCGAAGTCGGCATTAATACTGTAGGCTGAGGTGGTTGCCCCCCGCAGGCCGATTTCTTCCTGCACGGTCGCGACAGAAACCAGGGTGGGCTGAGCTTTTTTCTTTGATTTGGCCACCTTCCGCGCGGCCTCCAAGACAATAAACGCACCAATCCGGTTGTCCATGCCCCGGGCCGCCAGTCGGCTGCCCATCAGTTTTTCAGGGCCGTAGCCCAAGACCATGGGATCTCCCAGGGAAACCAGCTTTTCGGCTTCTTTCTGAGTTTTGACACCAATGTCCACCCACATGTCTTTTAACTGGACCACATTCCGGCGATCTTCAGGGCTCATTAAATGAATGGGCTTTTTACCCATGACGCCTTGAACGATGCCCTCTTTTCCCCGGATCTGTACGCGTTGTCCCTGGGCAATCTGGGGATCCCAGCCGCCAATGGGGGCAATCCACAGATAGCCACGTTTGTCGATGTGAGTCACCAAAAAGCCAATTTCATCGCAATGGCCGGCAAACATGACCCGCTGGGTCCCCTTCCCGTTCACCTGCGCCAGCGTATTACCATGACTGTCCCGGCTGACTTCATCCGCAAAGCTATCCGCTTCCCGTCGGAATACATCCGCACTGGGTCCTTCAAACCCGGAGGGACTCACGGCACATAACATCTCAAACAACAGGGATTCAGAGGCTTTTTTCATGCAACAGGCCTAACACAGTCCCGCCTTGCGCCGCCAGCCGAAAGCACCAATTCAGGGGATTTTCTTTTGCAAGGCCCGGCATGCTGGGATAGATAGTCCCCATGACCTGGACCTCCGTTGCCACTTCCGAGGAATTTAACGCGACCGACCGCAAATACTGTGAGCTCTCTGAAGACCTGCAGATTGCTTTGTTTAAACACGATGATGGGAAATTCTACGCGGTGGAGGCTTGGTGCAGTCATCAGAAAGTTTCCCTGGTGAATGGGGATCTTGAGGACTATGAACTGATGTGCCCTCTGCATGGTGCCTGCTTTGATCTGCGCACAGGAAAACATCTCTGCCTGCCTGCGGTGAAACCGATTCGTTCTTTTCCCGTGAAAGAAGAAGAGGGTCAGATCTGGATCGACGTATCATGACTCGGCCCTCCCCACTCCCCTTCTCTGCGGAGGAACTCAGCCGGATTCGTGCAGATTTCCCCATTCTTCAGCGGCAGTTGCCCAGTGGCAGCCCCTTGGTGTACTTAGATAATGCTGCAACCAGTCAAAAACCGCAGCAGGTCCTGGATCGCATCCAGCACTACTATCGCGAAAACAATGCGAATGTCCATCGAGGCATGCACACCCTGGCCGAGGAGGCTACGGCCGACTACGAATCCGCGCGTCAGGCTCTGGCGGATTTTGTAGATGCCCCGGGCCCGACATCCGTGGTCTTTACCCGGGGAACGACGGAAGCGATCAATCTGGTTGCTCAAAGCTGGGCCCTGTCTGAACTCCAGCCGGGAGATGAAATCGTCATCTCGGTGATGGAACATCATAGTAATATTGTCCCGTGGCAATTAGCAGCTCAGCGCTGCGGAGCCCATGTGAAAGCCATCCCCTTGACCCCTTCTGGGGAACTGGATTTGGATAGCTTGCCTTCCCTGCTAACGGAACGCTGTAAACTACTCGCAATCACACAGGTGAGTAATGCTCTGGGCACCGTGAATCCTGTAGAAACCCTCATCCAGGCGGCGAAAGATGTAGGAGCCCGTGTCCTCATTGACGCGGCGCAGAGCGCACCGCACATGCCTTTATCTTTCCGAGAACTGGGTTGTGACTTTCTCGCCTGTTCTGCTCATAAGATGTGTGGCCCCACGGGGATCGGTGCACTGATTGCTTCGCCCGAACTGCTCGAAACCATGCCGCCATGGCAGGGTGGCGGCGAGATGATTGATCAAGTCAGCATTGAATCGAGTACCTATGCCGAGCTTCCCTATAAGTTTGAAGCCGGTACGCCCAACATTGCCGGAGCCATTGCATGGAAAGCAGCTCTGGAGTATATGCAGGCCTTGGGAATGGATCGGATTGCTGCAAGCACCCATGCGCTCAGTGATCACTATGCCAAACAACTGGAAGCGGTTCCTGAGATCACCTTGTGTGCCCACCCCTCCATCCGAGGTGGCGCGATCTCCTTTTGGTTTGCCGATGTCCACCCCCACGATGTGGCTCAGATTCTGGACCAAAGCGGAGTGGCCATCCGGGCAGGACATGTATGTTGTCAGCCCTTGATGAAGCATCTTGGACATCCGGCAATCAACCGGGCCAGTGTGCATTTTTACAATAGCGAGGCGGAAGTAGAGGCTTTGATCCAAGGCTTGGACATCGTACGCAAATTGTTCCTTTAAGGAGATTTCTGCGCTCCGGCATTCCCTTGACTCCGACATCTGGCGGGTCATATGTTGCGAACTATGTTTCCCGTTTTCCCGTCAACCTGAGGGGAGCAACGGGTCTTTCCAATCGTACAATAGCAACTCCAACTAGAATCCAATCCGCATGAAGAAGTCTCTCTACTGTGCCTTGTTTAGCCTGAGTCTTGCCAGCGCTCTGAGCGCCAAAGAAAAACAGCCCCCTCCCCCGATGCCCGACTGGATGATCGAGGTGGATGATCAGGGACGACGCATCCCTCAACCCAAACGTATCGATCCGGACTTACAGAATCCCATCCACAGTGAAGCCTGGCTGGACGGGTACCGTGACCGCAGCGTCTATTATTTCCAACAGGCCAAAAAAGCCCGACTCCGGGTAAACACCTTCTTTGAAAACGAGAAACGGTTTTATGGCATTGCCATGTCCCAGTTGCTGGCCGGAGATACCGGAGCTCCCCTGAAGGCTCTCTATGCAGAGGATCACCAGGCCGGAGAATGGCATCGTCATACCGCCGGCATCGACTACTATGCCTGTTTCACCATCAAACATCAGATGCGGAAGTATTTCTATTTTGGCGAGATGTTACCGGACGCGTATCGGGAACGGATGAAAAAAGGCGGTGCAGCCTGGACAGAACAGGATCCCAATCGCCGCCCTCACCACGCGTTTAAAAAAGGCGATACCGGTTGGGGCCCCAATGCGAAAAACAGTTGGGTGGATGTGCGTACGACCGACAACCTGACCATGATGCGTGACACCTCGGTTTACCTGATGGCCGAAGAAGGCGGAAACCGTGAAACCACCGCCAAATACAAACAAAAACTCAATGGTTTTGCTCAGGCCTTTTACCGTTCCGGTAACGGGGAATGGGATTCTGAAAACTATTTGGGCCATACCTTTGCTCCGATCTTCAACACCCACGATTTTGCGAAAGATCCTGAAGTGCGGGCAAGCAGTAAGGCCATGATTGATTGGATCGCGGCAGCGATTGCCGTGAAGTATTACCGGGGTGGTGCCAACGGTCCCACCAAACGGGACTACAACCATGTACAGCCCTTTGGAGGCAGTCTGGCCGAAATGGGCTGGGTCTTGTTTGGCGCTCCAACCCAGACTCATCATTTCGGCTGGGATGAAGTGCATGTCTTTTCCAGCAGCTACGTGCCCCCGCCTGCCATTGTAAATCTGGGCATCAACAACTTTGAGCGTCCGCGGGAGCTCCTCAACTCCAAACCGCCTTATGCCGAACCTCAGCGCGGCAACTGGAAAACCAAACCCAGCGCTCATGAGACCTACTACATTGGGCATAGCTTCGAATTTGGTTCCCTGGCCCAGGGGACCAGCATGGATGGTGGAGATGCCAGTGGGTTTAAAGTCATGGTCAAAGATACCAAACGGGGCGTGGCAGATATGCAAGGCTGCCCAGGACCGGATCCTCACTACCTCGGCTCTCCCGTGTATAAGAGCGGCAAAGTTTCCGGACGCAACCGGGTTGCCCAGTACCGCAACAACGCCATCTGGCTGGTAAACAAAGGCGACTCCCCCTGGTTCTTTGTCATCCCGGATCACATTGGGGTGGAAGTGGACAAGGGCATCACGTTCCTGAAGTTTGATGAAACCTGGATGGCCTTGCATCCCATCAACATCAGCCCCTTCCAGGAGGATGCGGAGCTGACGAAGAAAGTAAAAGTCACCTACAAGGATGTAAAAAAGAAGGTCAAAGAGAAGGACCCGGCAACCGGAAAAGAAAAGACCGTGCGTAAAGTGGTTCGAGAGGAACGTCAGAAATGGCCTGAACACAAAGCCATTGGCGCCAAAGGAAAAGGCGGTGGAAACTTTTCCGGCTTTGCCATTGAGATTGGCGAAGTGCAAAGCCACGGAAGCTATGCTGAGTTTAAGAACAAGGTCCTCTCTTCTGCCAAACTGGATGCATCTGGCTGGCAGAACGGCATCATTTCCTACACCGCCTCCACCGGGGAAAGCGTCGGCATGGAATGGAGTAACCGTCTCAGTGACTACAAGGTCACCAGGAATGGCACCTTACATGATTGGAATGAACATGGCCAATACGTCTGGCGTGAAGTCGGTAAGCAGGAGGAGGGTCTAATCTTCCAGCGCTATGGTGCTGAAGGTGGAACCCTCTATGTAAACGCAGGGGGCAAATCTTTTAGCTCCACCATGCCCATGCAGGGTAAGGCCAGTTTCAGCAACAAATAATTCCGGCAGGCTGGAATTCCGAAACAGCAAACGCTGCTCTGCACAAAACAGAGCAGCGTTTTCTGTTCTCCTCACCAGCTTCCTGTCCTCAGAGGCTCTTAACGAATCCCCCGCGCTTCCAACTGCTGCAACTCCTGCAACCAGGAGGCTTTCTGTTCGGCCAAATTCTCACGGCTTACCTCTTCGGGCAGAAGCTGCAGACGGGTACAATTGATCAGCGCCTGTAGTTCCTGATAACGCCGGGTGTCCTCGACCGCGGGTGGGATATAATCCTCCAGAATCTCCCGTATGTCTTCAAGAGATAAGGATTCCTGATCCCGGAGTTCCAACTGAGCCTGGAGATTCGCACGCAATTCTGCATACGCAGCTGCGTAATAGCCCTCGAGCAGCGCTGCCAGATCCCTAGCCGTAGCCTGCAGCTTCTCTTCCGAACAGACCGGAGAGAGTACCCAGTTGAGAAAGGCCTCCCGATCCTCACCCACCGGATCCAAAATGGGGATAATCAAAGACCCCGCCCGTCCCGGTCTCCGAATATCCGGAGACAACAAATGAATGCGTGCGGTGATGAGCAACCAGGTGGTTTTGCCCCGCAGAGCCGGATCGGACATCATTGCCTGAATTTTCCCAGTTAACCGACGTTCCGTCGCATGCGCATTCTCCCCCACCCCACCAAATTGAGTGTCTGCCTCATCGATAAAAACCATGGTTTTATCCAGAGCATATATAATGCGCTTTAAGCGTTCAAAGAGCACATCGGTTCCCCCAAACCATTTACTGCGGATATTTTTTAATACCAACACCACCATCCCCAGCTCACCGGCAATGGCTTCCAGCAAGAAACTTTTGCCGGAACCGATCGCTCCCCCAATGGCCGCGCCAGGCAATGCCCCTTTGCCCCGACTCTGAATCCGGGGAATAAACTCAGCCTGCATAAAGGATTTCAAGCGGGTAAATCCAACGACATCTTCCAGTCCATGACCGGGGCGCTTAAATTCGACGACATCCTCCCCTAATTGACTCTGAATAAACTGCTCGACCTTATCAATCACGTCGCCGGGGCTAAGCGGTTTCCGGGAGTACTCTGCGAAGCGTAACACTTGCAACAGGGCATGAATCGAAAGGCCGGCACTCATCTGCGCCAGGGCTTCCGCGCTATCCCAAAGAAGCAACTCCTGCCCTTCTTTGGCACGGGACTGCGCCCAATGGATGAGATGCAAGCGGGCACGCTCATCCGGAGCCCCCACCGCCACCTGCAGCAGTTGGGGGAGACGGGCAATGCGATTGTTGAGCAAGCTTAAGGATTCAGAGAGTAGAATGACCGTGTCGGTCCCATTGATAAAACCAGGATCCGAAAACCAATCCAAACAAACACTGATGCGTTGGCGGTCTACATCTCCGAGATGGGAAATCTCGCCTTCCGGGAGTAAGACATCGCCTCCTTCCATGAGGATAAGCAGATCCTCCCATAACAAAGGGCTCTCTCCTATTTGGGTGCGCGAACACATGCAAAGCTGCCGTAGAAACTCGAGCGCAAAGGTAGGGTTTCCTTCGGCACGCTTCATGCAAGCATCGAAGCTCGTGCGAGGCTTACTGCGTAGGGCTTCAACTTGTTTGCGGGTGCGGGCCAAGGCCAGGTCGATCGCATGTTGCTGCGCATCCTCATGCAAGCCATCCCAAGCCTGACGTAGCTTGGCCTCATCCTCCTCCCGCACAAAACGAATGGGTGCATTCAGTTCATAGAGGACCAAAATCGTGCCCTGGACGGACCATTGTTCCACCAGATAATTCATCAGGGGCACATAATCTCCGGACTCCCCTCCACAGAAGAACAGATCGCTGATGTTACCCGTCAGGACCAAAGAACGGGACTGCCCCGAATTGATGATCTGGGCGGCTTCTTTCCGAAATGCATATTCTGGTGATGTCATAGGGAACTCGTTTCCTCTTCTTCAGGAACAGCTTGTACGTACAGGCTGGGATCCTGCAATTGATTGGTGTGAAACACCTGTTTCAGGATCTCATCTTTCTGATCACGGAAGGACAGGAAATCCCGATCATCATCCGGCGAGAAAATGGGGGTTGCTTGATCGTAGACGATGGTGGCACCGGGACAGGAGGAGCGACCCCGTTCCTGCCAATTCCAATACTGGGAAAGCCCCACCAACCGGTTACTCACAAAAATCGCTTCATTAATTTCATGGGTCACAATCAACACCGTATGGGCAGGTTCTTCCCCCGCGGCTTTGGCTTTTTCATTTTCAGCATACAGTCCCAACAGAATTCGCTGCAGTTCTTCCCGAGTGGCTTCATCCAAAGCCCCAAAAGGTTCATCTAACAATAAAATAGACGGCTTCATGATCAGCGCCTGGGCAATCGCCACACGTTGACACATGCCTCCCGACATCTCCGGGGGATATTTGTGCAAGGCTTCCTCCAACTTCATCCGTTCCAGCATCTCCGCAGCTTGCTCCATATGCTGCTTGCGCAAGTTTCGCCACCACGCACGACGGAACAATCGATCTCGGGTTTCCGTTTCATCCACCATCAGACCGTAGGCTACATTTTCCTGAGCCGTGAGATGCGGAAAAAGCGAATAGCGTTGATACACAATCCCACGCTCCCGACCGGGACTGTCCACAATACAAGGACGATCCCCGTCCCACATCAATACCTTGCCTTCCCGGGGGGGATGCGTGCCCACAATCGCCCGCAGCAGGGTGGATTTTCCACAACCACTTGGACCAACCAGAGCAATAATTTCGCCGCGTTGTATCTTCAGGTTTACCTGGTGAAGTACCGGGTGATCCCCAAAACCGTGGCCCAGGTCCTTCAATTCCAGAATGGGTCCAGCCATCTCAACGTCCTCCCAGTTTGTACCAGGGACAGAGTTTTTTCTGCATCAGACGCAGAGCCGCCGTCAGGATACTGGCATACAGGGTTAAAATCACAATCAAGGGGTAGACCACTTCAAAGCGGGTGGCTTTGGTCAGTACCCGAATCCGGTATCCAAAGCCCTCCCCGGCTACGATCTGTTCAGCAGCGATGAGATACACCAACGCGGGGCCAATCATGAGGATGGCCAGGTCGAGCACCTTAGGGAGGATATAGGGAAAAATTGAAGTAAGAATGACTTCGAGGTGGCTCGCTCCCAAGGTGTAGGCTTTATAGCGGAGCTCATCCGGAAATTCCTGCACGATCTGGGAGACGGTCAATGTGACAATCGGCATGGAGCCAAAAGCAATCATGGTCACATACATTTCCATTTCGATGCCAGCCAGTTTAAAAAAAATCGGCATGGCGGCGGTGGGAATGATGCGGGAAGCAAAATACATGATGGGCGAAACGGCGGCATCGATTTTCAAAAAACATCCCATCAGAACCCCCAGCAACACTCCGCCGACCAAACCTGTAGCCAGGCCACCCAATAATCGGCTCAGCGTGCTGCAGGACGCCTCCCATAAGATTCGATCTGAGAGAAGGTTTCGGGGTTCCTTTTCGGCATCTGCAAGCGCCGCCTCCCCCAGAGCAGCTGCCAGCAGGTCCAGTTCAGCCTGCTCTTCTTGCTCCTGAGGCTGCTCTACAAGATACTCCAATCCGGTCCACAGTTGAGACCAGGTCGGAATCGTTCGATCACCGGGATGTAGCTGTTGTTGCCGTTCGGACAGTACCGTGTAGAGCCCCAATAACAGCAGCACCGATCCGAATGAAAAGAGTCGCGCTGTGGAACGCTTGAGTTTTTTCCCTATCATAAATAGAACCCGAGACGCCCGCAGCCCCCAAGCAATTTCCAGGAGCCGCGGGATTCAGCACGCACTTAGCGCTGTTGTACTTTTTCCATATACTTTGGCGTGAAGAGAAGATGGACTTCTTCATCAGCCGCGTATCCCACACTGGGTAGCTTTTGCGCTTCAACCAAGCCTTTGCTTTGTGTCCAGGGCAGCACATCCTGTTTCATAACCTTTTTCAGTTCTTCTCCTTGGAACAGGGCAATTCCCTTTTCCGGAGTGGAGTAAAACGAGGTTTCTTTGACGATGACTTTCATCTCTTCGAGGCCCAGACCTGCGAAACGTTTTCCCATCGCGGTCAGTGTGCGATCGCGGGTTTTCTCGCCCTCCATCAGACGACACACGGTGTAGTACAGATCGGCAACGAGGCAGGCAAAGGCTTCTCCGCCTTCTTTGGCCAACGATTCTTTTGAGGCGGTGACCATATCAATGATATGCCCCTCAATCAGCGAGGAATCAAAAAGACGTTTCAGCTCGCTGTTGGCTTTCAGTGTTTCCATCACGACCGGATTCCAGGTTACACCCGCATCGATTTTGCCACTCTGTAAGACCACACCGACTTGAACCGGGTCCAAATTTTCGAAGCTATATTCCATGGGATTCTCTCCCAAAGCTTCCAGGCCTTTATCAAAGGTGTATTCCGACACGGAAGCGGAGAGCCCGCGGACTTTTTTTCCTTTGAGATCCTGCACTTTTTCGATCCCCGGTTGAACGATACAGGCATCTGCACCCGCACTGGTCGAGGTCGGAAGAATCGCCACCGCCTTCCGGGTTACACTGGGGGCTAAACTATCGATATTGGTTAGACACGCAGCATCGACATTGCCGTTCACAAACAAAGTGATGCAGGAATCATAATCCGTGTCTTTGATCACCAAATCCACCCCCCATTTTTTCTCCAGGGGACCGAACTTGCCTTTTTCGCCGTCTACCAGGCCGATATCCCCACCAGTGAGGAAGGTTCCACTCCAGGAAGGATATTCACTTACCGCGAGGGTAAACACAGGTAAATCCTGTGCAGACAGCAGGCTGCCGCCACAACATGCACAGGACAGCATAAGAATGAGGTGTTTCAGGTTCATTGATTTCTCCAAAAAGAAGGGTGTTTATTCAGGAAGGCTTTCTTTACGGGGAGCTTCACTCTCCGTTGTGCTGATCTCAGGAGTAGCCGGGCTGCTATCCCCGAATATATCATCCATAAACTCGGACTCCGCCTCCATACTGCCCGCCATATCGAGGAATTCGGCTTCCTGCAGGGCCACATCTGTACCTGCCAGTCGGGAGGTCACCGTGGCTTCCGCTTTGGCCTGTGAAACGGTTTCACGAAGGCGCTGCAGTTCTTCAGCTGTTCCATCGTTGGCGATACCGGCTACGGCCTCATTCGCCGCACGGGTTTCCCGGGCCATGGCGACATCCGCCACACTGCGTTCCCGCTCATCCACCAGTCCCTGCAGATCACGGTGCATGCCCTGCAATTGAACTTCATATCCTTTGGAGTCACGCTCCGACTGTTCCACGTCCTGAGACAGACCGTCCCGTCGCTGCTCCAACAACTCCAAGGAGCTTTTGAAATCCTGATAAGCTTTCATGCATTTAATGAATTCCGGATCCGCAGCGGCCTCTTCCCGGCTTTTGCCTTTGGACAACTTGGCAGCCATCGCTTTGGCACCATTCATCAAACGCATTTTCTTTTCGATCTCTTCGTCCGTGCTTTTGAGTTCAGCCCGTTTCCGTTCCACATTGCGAATCAAACCGGCCACGGCGTTCCGAACATCCTTGATCGACTGTCGTTTCTTTTCAATCAGCTCATCGAACTGAGCCCGCACCACCGCGGGGTTTTCATTGATACCTTTGGCGCTGGCATCGATTTTTCCGGTCAGCATATAGCCAATCGATTTCAGGAATCTTCCAAGTGCTTTAAACATGTGCTTTCTCCGTTAGGGACTGTGTATCTGGTCAAAATCGTTTTCGTCATAGTCGGCAGACTTGCCATCGCGCAAGGCGGATACCCTCGCCTCCACCGCCTCAGCAATCCGTAAGCGGGAAGAAAGTTCTTCCCGGAGCCGGGCTAACTCCTGTGCTTTATTTCCCTGAAGGGTAACCTGCTTGAAACGGCTCAGTAAGGAACCCAGGTGTTTCAGACTCTGTTCCACTTCTGCAATAAGCTGCTCCCGTTGCAGCAAGAGTTGAGATTTGATGTGCTCCTGCTGCATGTTTGCAGCGGTTTCCCAGAGCTCCAAGGATTCCCGCAGACTGTCGACACTGCAACGGAACAAACGGTCTACATCACTAAGCACATCCAGTTCCGTGTAAAAATTGTCTTCCCCCTCCGTCTGCTGCAGGGCCTTGGTCAAGGTGCGCAGATCCTGCAACAACGCTTGGGTACGAGGATCCTGATCCTGGCGCAAATCCCGCAGCAAGGTATCCAGTTCGGCTTCCCGCTTCGACTCCACCTGCTGCCGCCATTGACGCAACACCTTGTTTTGTTGATGATCCCAGCCGAACAGCAAGCGGTTGGCATAGATACCCAGAGAACTGAGCATTAATAAAAGCGATCCCCCGGCCAAGGGACCGGATAAGGATGAGAAAGCCCAGCCGCCCAGGCCGATCGCAGATCCCGCAAAAAAGGGAATCAACGTCCAGTGATCCAGGGGAGCCATCAGCACTTTTTTTCGTATCTCCTCTTGCTTCATCGTTCGGTTAGAATGGCAACTGCCCCACAAAAAACGAGACAGACTGTGAGGTAGTTGCATTTTCCTGAGCCACCTCAGCCTGGGGGCGAATTCGTTCTTTCGCCACTCCAGAGTCCACCAGGAAGTCTACCGCCGCCCTTGCCCGGGCTTCAGCCAAGGCCAAAGCAGCCTGTTCATCGCCCCCGGGGCGCACCCGCCCGGTCACGGTCAAATAGTATTCCGGCCAGGAGGCCAATAGCGTAGCCAGCGCCTGAAGTTCACGGCGACTGGAGATATTCAGCCTCGCTGTTCCCCGGCCAAAGGTGATCGCCTCCACCCGCATCTCTCCAACCGGTAATAAGCGATTCCATTGCGCCGCACTTAAGGCTTCCAACTGACGGGTCTCCCGCATGGATTCATCCACATCCATCATGGAACTGTCTTTAATCAGGCTCAGCTCACGTCCCGGATGGAATTTCTCCGACTTCATCTCTTCCAGAATCCGGGTAAAATACAGCGAGTGAATCGGATCCTGCAACGCATCCGGAGGCATGGCTTCCGTTTTCACAAGCACATCGAGAATTTTTTGCAGCATATCCTCGATATTGTCCAAGGAATGATTCGTTCCGTTGATGCCGAAATGCGCATAATTCTCGAGCGTGTTTTTCCACAGAATGCCTTTACTCATCTGAGCTGCCTCTTCTGCGGACATCGATTCCTGAAGAAAAGAAGCATCCTCTCGCAAGGCTTCATCCAGGTGATCCCGCTTTTCATAGACAGTACGGGCATAGGCCTCTACGACCTCCTTGACGACATCATACTGATCCACCAGAAAACTGCGTTCCACGACCAGCGCATCTACAATGAATCCTTTCAGTTTCGAGGAGTCGAGCAGCACATGAATATCATCGTCCTGCAAGGCTTTCGCCACATAGGGTTCCCATAGGGCATAGGCCGTAGGGCTTTTCCCTGAATCGCCACGCAATTTTCGGTACACCTGTTCTGCACCATCCGCACTTTTCATCCAGTTCTGTTCCGAAAGCTCCGGAAGCTGAAAGCTGGCCAGCAGGACCCGCGACAAAAATTCAGAGGGAGAATCCGGAGTGGCGACAATCCGTGCCTTGGCATCATTCAAGGCCGCAATTTCCGCTACGGATCGTTTCGGTGCCACAATAGCATCTGCGCCCACCGTCTCATCGATCAAATAAATGATGGTTGCCGGAAATTCCCCCAACTCATGCCCCACCTGGAGAAACGAGTTCAAGGGAAATACGGCCAGTTGCAGCTCCCCTCGTTTCAGAGCCTGCATCCGGGCACGGTAATCCGCGCCGTCATCCTCTACCGTCAGCTGAATACTTTCTTTGGCGAGACGATCCTGAAAGGCTTTGGAGCGGAAAACAAAATATCCCGAAAAACTATCTGCAGCCAAGCGGAGCTTGTGGTCGTAACGTCCTTCTGCACCGGTTTTACCGAGTAGAGACTTTCGTTCCTTCGCTTCCTGATTTGGCAGGATAACATAACGGACGATCGAAGCTGCGGCCCCCAGGATGCCGACCCAGAGTACCACCGCAATGAGGATACTGCGTGCGTTACGTGCCATCTTAACCCCGGGTCAGCTTATTCAGGATCATAATGACGGGCACAGCCAGAATCGCCATGAAAAACAAAGGGGAAGGTCCTCGAGTCGAGCTCTGCACCTGCAGGGGTGTTGACGAAGTACTCGAGCTGGGGAATGAGCTCACCGGTTGAGACGGCTGTTGCTTGGGTCGCGGAGAACGACCAATGGGTTTGTTGCCGGACTGAGCCAGGCCTGCCAGAATGACCGGAGCCAACGCATCCGGCAGAGCGGCCAGCTCTTCGAATGCATCTTCAGCCACTCCCGTGCCATCACTTCGACCTACTTCGGCAAACACCTGTTGAATGGCCCGGGTCAGTGACTCCGGATCATCTGCAGCCCGATACGAGTGCACTTTACGGGCCAAGGTATGAGCAGACTTCATATCCACACCGATTACATCCATGGTGATGCCCCGGGAAATAATATCCGGAGTGTAGCGATCCACCAACTGAGTGTCACTGGCTTCGCCATCGGTTACAATCAGCAGGCGGTAGGAACCATATCCGTATTGTTTTTCCCGTGCCTTCAGGAGCTCGTCAGCCCCCAGCTTCATGAAATGACCCAGGGGCGTCCCTCCCCCATATTGCAAGCCGTCAATCGCTGGATATAAACTGGCATCATTTCGGGGAGAAAGCGGATAGACCCATCCCTGACTGGGTGCAGAGCTGAACACCAGCAATCCAATCTGGGTTTCTGCAGGGATCCCCCGCAGTACTTCTTTGATGGCAGCTTTGGCGGCATCCAGTTTGATCATCGAGGAATTGCCCATTTGTTCAGCCATCGACCCGGAAGCATCCACCACAATCACCACATTATCTGTGTAGACATCCTGGGCGGGGCTTGAGAGCGTGGCAAAGCCAATCAGGCTCAAGAGTAAAAGCTGTATCTTCATAATCCCTCCTTAAAAGTCGAAGTCTGATTCATTCATCACTTCAGGGTTCACCCGAATGAGACGGAATTCGACCCGCATGTTCTGGCCGGCTTCCTGCATGTTCGTCGGTTTGGCAATCAGGGGCTCTGTCACCCCGACTCCCACCGGTTGGATCTGGCTCTGGTCCATGGCCAGTCCCTGTTGCTTGGCATAACCCAACACGGCATTTTTCACAGCCTCAGCCCGTTGCCGGGAAAGGTTGAGTGCCGCCTGCATGGTTTCGCGAGGATTCACGTTTTGCGCTCCATCAAACTGCCCTTGAGCAATCGCCTGGGTTAAGGCTTCGGTGTCTTGAAGACTCAACACCTTCCCATTCAAGTAATAGGTGTAATTTCCGCGGCTTCCACTGCGTTTCAGCACGCCTTTTTCCATGCCGGCACGTACCGTTTCCAGCAGCACTTTCGTTGGGTCTGAATGTCCCCGCACCGCAATCACCGCATTGGCGTATTTCGCAGAGAGTTCGGAAAGCTTTTGAAACTCGGTGCCATACTGGATCGCGCTGAATTCCTGCTGATTGGGCTGAAAGTTGATGGAGAACGCATAAATCGTGCTATCGTCCAACTGTCCCCCACTGTTCAACGCCTCGATCTCATCCACCACGGCTTCCGCACGGAATCGATCATCACGGGTTGCATCGGTTTTCTCCAAGTAGGAGGTAAACAGAGGGGCCTGCCAGTTCACAGGGGAAGGAATGAATCCACTGCGGACCTTGGCATATCCCCGGCTGGCAGCAAGATCCAAAGCCGATTTCTGGAAGGCCTCAAAACCACTGAGGTTGTTCTGGCCTTTGAAGAACTTCACATTCCCGGGATGCCCCACGAAGGAACAATCCAGAATCAGACCATAGGCATCTTCCTCGAGGGTGGGCAAAACTTCTTTTCCGTAGACCGTCTGAGCCATCTGTAAGAGCCCTTCAAAGGAACGACTCCCTCGGGTCTCATACTGCTTCTTCATATCCACGACTTCTTCACAGGCTTTCAAATACGCGGCCGTGAATTTCGCACACCATTCAGGGTGCGCATCATAGAAATCTTTGCGGACGACATAGACATCGGCAATCGAACGGGAACGTTCCGCAGTAGAAGCCAATACCCGGGCTCCCTTCACAGTTCCCTCCAGCCCCGAACCGCTACTTTGCAAGCCACTGGTCAGACCCAGCATATCCGGAGAGATGACAAAACAGACATCGATACTGGGATCCTTTCGGAACATCGCAGCAGGACTCGCCTCGGTCCCGGTCAAATCTTTGGCCCAGACCACATTCACATCGTTCCAGCCAAGCCCGGCATCGCTCAACAAATCAGCAAGCAAGCCCTCATGCGGCCCACCTTTCTGTAGAACCACTTTGGCTCCTTTCAGGTCTTTGAGGGTCTTAATCTTTTCACGGGACACCGCATGGTCCCCTGCGGACCAGGTCATTTGAAACAGGACCACACCCTTGGTTTCCGGATGTTGGCTAATCACTTCAGATGCCATCCCCATCATTCGGAAGGTGCCGCGTAGAAAGGGGGATTTCCCACTGATGTAATCTTTGACCTGTTGCGGAAAATCGTCGCCCGGCACGAGTTTCAGGTTCAGGCCCTGTTTGCCCATCAGCGAGTCAGGACGGGTTTTCAGCCCCCCATTCGCATGAAAGGTCGCAACATCGCCTCCCCAGACAATAAACGGGACTTGAATCGTTCCCGGATCGGAAACCTTTCCTAAAGGAATCTTGCCTACCAATTCTTCGAAACGTTCGCCAAAAGCAGGCAGTACCGATAATCCCAAGCACAGAAGAGAGAAAAAGAGTCTCATGATGTCAACCTCCAGTTGATATACTTTCCTAATGACCGAAGTGAATCAGGTGTCTATTTGACCCGAAGCTTCAATACCTTCTATGGGACAAACAAATTTGTTACGCAAGATGGAACGGAGAGAATCGGTCTTCTCCTCAACGAGTTCCTGCACAACAAACATCTCACAGTGTGGCAGGCTCCCAAATTATAATGCAACGCCTGCATTATAAGCAGAACTCAGGGAGAACCCCCTATGCTTTGTGCACAGTTGCACCTGCAGAATCCTCAAGATTCACAGGCCTTCCCCCCACTTGGTTCTCCACGTTTCGTATTCGGGTTACACCGTACAGATTCATGGGGCTTTCGAATCATGATATACTGGGAAAACGTTTTTTTCCTGTGGAGCTTCTCTATGAATGACCGTCCTAATCTTCTTTTTTTGATGACCGATCAACATCGTTGGGATGCCCTGGGCTGCGTCCGTCCGGAAGTCAAAACCCCCACTCTGGATGCCCTCGCCTCCCGGGGAATCCGATTCGAACAGGCCGTATGCCAAAACCCCCAATGCGTGGCCAGCCGCTATTCGCTCTGTACCGGTCTCTACCCTTCACAAATCGGAGTTCGAAACAATAATCAGGCGATTCAGCGAGATGAAGACATGCCGCTTCCCACGCTGTTTGAACGATTACAGGGTTTGGGCTACCAAAGCATCGGTTCTGGAAAAACTCACTGGTATATGGGCATGTATCCGGGAGCCGGCCGGGATATCCGGGAGCCTCAGCGAAGTACACGGGGCTTTGACTGGCGCTATCAAGGTCGGATGTCCACGGGGAATGCACGGGAACGTGGATCGGTCTATTATAACGATGAAGCACCGGAACAAATGCGTTGGATGCTCGACTATGAGCGGAAGGTGGGACCCCATTCCGGTGGCGAAAGTTTTGCCGGGTATATGGGATGTGAAGCGCCCTACTCTTCTGAGAACATGCGGGAATCCTGGCTCACCACAAAAGCATTAGAAGCGATCCAACGTTGCCATAACCGGGATCAAGCCTGGCATCTCTACCTTTCCTTTGATTTCCCCCACGCACCGTTGGCCGTACCCAAGGACTACGAGAACCTGTATTCCCTGGATGATATACCCGATGTGGATCTCCCTCCGGATCATGTCATTCGAAATCGTCATTTCAATATGTGGCACTCCGATGGGATCCTTGAACAATGGCAGGCTCTGGGAGAGCGGGAGCGGCGTCAGGTGTGGCGACGATATTATTCCCTCTGTAGCTATGTGGATGATCAATTTGGGCGGGTGATCGATACGCTCGAAGAACAAAATGAACTGGACAATACCTTTATCCTCTTCAGTTCCGACCATGGGGACAGTCTTGGGGAACGGGGACGTTTTAGTAAATACTCCCTTTACGAAGCGTCAGTCCGTGTTCCCTTATTGATCGCTGGCCCGGGGGTGCATCCTGACTTGCAAGGAACGGTGGATCCGCGTCCGGCAGAGTTAGTGGATATTGTTCCGACCTTTCTGGATGCCGCCGGAGAAGCGATCCCGGATGCCCTTCCCGGAGAGAGTTTGTTGGCCCCCTCGATGCGTCGCGGAGCTTTTGCTGAATTTCACAGTCATGGTTTTGATGAAGTTCTCCATGCTCCCGCCTACATGTGGCGTACTCGGGAATGGAAACTGATTCTCTGGTTCGAGGGGAACCTCGATGAGATGCGTCAGCACCCGGAACAGATCCTGGGCGAACTGTACCGGCTTGCTGAAGATCCCGATGAACGGAACAATCTCTATGACGATCCAGGATGTCTCGTAACCCGGGAGGCGCTCACCCGGGAGCTGTTAATGCATCTAGCCTTCAGTTGGAGCCACTTTCCCCGCTATGATTCTTACTCCTTCAACCGAGCACGCTGATGAATCTGAATGCCCCTACACTCCCCATCACGCTCAAAGATGTAGCCAGCGCCTCCGGATACGGTGAATCCACCGTTTCGTATGCCTTGAGGAACCACCCGAAAATCCCCAGCAGTACCCGGAACAAAATTCAACAAGTTGCAGAATCCCTGGGCTACCGCCCGGACCCCTCGATGCGTCAACTGATGGCACATCTTCGTAAAGGCAGAGAACGAAACATCACTCAGGCCATTGGGTTTCTGAATACCACGCCGAAAGCCAGGCATGCTGAAATGGGCTACCGCTTCCGTCGGGTCTGGGAGGCCGTGGAAGCCGAAGCCGGGAGCCAAGGCTATCACGTGGACGAATTCGATGTGCCGGATCTGCTGCGCAAAGGTCGCTCCCTGGAAAGCATCCTGAAAAGCCGCAATATCCGGGGTCTACTGCTGTACCATTATCCTGCTGAAAACCTTCTCGAGGACTTTCATTGGGATGAATTCGCATGCAGTAGCATCGATAAATCGCCCCCGGGTGTGGCCATGGATACAGTCATTCACAGCAGCTTCCGGGGCATGCGGACAGCGATTCACGAGTTACGGAAGCTCGGCTACAAGCGCATCGGTGTCGTTATGGATAATCCGCGGCAAGGCATCGCCCGGGATCAATGGACGGCCAGTTATCTGTTTGAATGCATGAACGATCCAGGACTGCAGCCACTCCCTCTCTACCGTGGAGAGCTCCGACCTGGAGGCAGGGTGGAGGAAGTCAGCCGCAAAGGTTTCCTCCAGTGGTATCATGAACACAAACCGGACTGTGTTTTGGATTATGATCGGGAACGGCTGCAATGGCTTCAGGACGCGGGCATCTCCGTCCCCAAAGACTGCGGCTTTACCCTGCTCAATGTCGAACCGGAGTTTGACGAAATCTCCGGAGTAGACCAACGCATGGATCTTCTCGCCCGGCACGCCGTACAGCATCTACTCACCAGTCTGGAAAGCCAGCGCATGGGACTGCCTGAACTCCCGGCCCATGTGCGCATCGAAGGTTCCTGGAATACAGGCCGCACGCTACGCAAGGTCTCATGAACATCATCTACCTCCATTGCCATGATCTCGGCCGCTACCTATCCTGTTATGGATATCCCGCCGACACGCCCCATCTTCAGTCATTCGCAGACGAAGCGGTTACCTTTCGGCAGGCTCATTGCGCTGCCCCCACCTGTTCCCCCAGCCGGGCGGCCTTGCTGACCGGAGAAAGCGCGCATCAGAGCGGTATGCTCGGGCTGGCCCATCGCGGTTTTCGCCTGAAACATCCCCAGCGATTGCTGACCCGCTTTCTCCGGGAGCAGCATGGCTTCCAAAGCTATCTGGCCGGCATTCAGCATGTATTCGACTTCCATGCCCCGGAACTGGAGGCAAGTTACGACCGGATCCTCGCGCCGCACAATCCCGGCAAGGCCATGAACGACCCCATCCGGGATATCGAAGTGGCGAAGGCCACAGCCGCCTTTCTCCGGGGACATGGACCGGAACAGGGCCCCTTGTTCCTGGAATGTGGATTCTTTTTCCCCCATCGGAGCTTTCCGGAAACCGATATCGATCTCGCGGCAAAAAGCGAGCAGCTGCAGGGGCCGGAAAAACTTCCCGATGTTCCGGCCATCCGGGAGGATACTGCAGCTTTTCTTAGCGCCGTCCGCAATATGGACCAGGCCTTTGGTATCGTCTGGGATGCCCTCAAAGAAGGGGGCTGGACGGAAAACAGTCTGATCTTTTTCACCACCGACCACGGAATTCCTTTTCCGCACTATAAATGCAACCTGCAGGACTCCGGTACCGGGGTCGCTCTGATGATCCGCCCGCCGGGCAAAAACGCAGCTGCACAAACAACCGATGCCTTGGTATCCCATCTGGACCTCTACCCCACCCTCTGTGATTACCTGGGCTTGGCAGCGCCTTCCTGGCTGCAGGGGCACAGTTTACGTCCCTTGATAGAAGGCCATGCCCCCCATCCACGCAAGGAGCTCTTTGCCGAGGTCAGTTATCATGCCGGTTACGAACCGAAACGCTGCATTCGCACGGAACGGTATTCTTACATCCGAAACTACGAACTGGAACATCACCCGGCCATGGCCAATGTAGATGGGGGCGCCACCAAAAGTTGGATGCTGAACGAGGATCTCCTCAGCGAAGCGGTACCCTCTGAACAGCTCTATGACACGTGGAAGGATCCGCAGGAACAGCACAACCGTATTGATGATCCAACCTATGCGAAGGTCGCCGCTGCCTTGCGGCAGGGGCTGAATCAATGGATGCAGGACACGCAGGATCCGCTCTTGGCCGGCACCGTCCCCCTGCCCCCCGGGGCGAAAGTCAGTCCCAGAGGGAGCATCCACCCTTAACCCTAAGGAGTAAGAGACTGCAGACCACCCAGATGTTCTAAGGGGATCCGCAGGATCTGATCCGATCCTGCACGCTGCAGGTTAACAGACCCGTCTGCCCCGTTTAGGACTTGTCCCAGAATCTGTCCAGGCTGGTTCAAAAACCGGATCCTCCAAGGGTCTTTTCCGGATTTCGGCTCTCCGGCAAAGTGAATCTCATCTAGAAACACTTCACATCTCCACCCAGCGCCCGGGCAGCAGCATGTGTTTGCCCACTTCGGGCCAGCCCCATTCCGAACGCTGAATGTGGGAGGTCAGCATATCTACCGCAGCCCGGCCAATGAGATCAGGGCGCTGATCCAAGCCGGGCAAGCCTTCGGAGGGAGAACCGAAAGCTGCCATCCGTACATCCTGTAGGGCCTTTTTCCCAACAATATCATGCATGGCATCCAGGATCACTTCGGAGGGGATGGCCATCATGTCCGGTTGGTAGCGATGAAACCATTCGGAAAAATTCTGCTCAATTTCCTCCGGTTCGCCTCTCCATTCATATGCGGGCACCGGATCCTTCAGGCCCCTCTGCTGCTGAATATGCAGCAGCGTCATCACCGGGGCATAGCGCTGTCGTTTGTTCAGCCCCTCCCAGGAGACCAGCGAAGGTCGTTTGGCATCTGGGTATTGAGCAAAGAGGAGGCGCATGTTAGCAAAATGATCCGCATGGACCTGATGCCCCGGAAAGGGATCTTTAAATACGGTGGTGCTCACCAAGGCCATCGAATTCACCTGCAAACGGGGGATAGCCTCATCATCGCGGTTGCGTGGAAGGATAATCGCCCCTTCCACATTACGAGCTTTTAACACCCGGTTGCAGGTGCTGATTCCGGATCGGGTGGGTTCATAGGGTATCGTATTCGGGATATATCCCAGTTCTTTGCAGCGTTCTTCCGCCGATTTATGCAAGATTTCCGCATAATCGGAACGGGGGCCTCCGGGGGGTTCTAACAAACCGACCACGGCCTGGAAGCGGGTTTCCCGCATCTGCCGCAAATGCGTCATGAGCTTGCCCAGTTCCGGATCAGGTTCGTAGCCCAATTTCTTGGCGGCCCGCATCACTTTCTGCCGGGTGGCTTTGGAAATACGAGGATGGTGATTCAGCGCTCGGCTCACCGTGGACTGACTGACCCCCACCTCTTCTGCGATCTGACTGTAGGATACCTGCCTGCGTGCCATGGTCCAAAGCTACGCGGGATTGCCCGTCTGAGTCAAACCGAAAGCGGATCCTTGCATCAGCCCCAGGCTTAGGGCATCTGCACCCGCATGCGGAAGAACACATCACTCTGGGAAGCCGGGACGCGGGTGCGGCGGAAATGCATCCCGCTGGCGGCATCAAACTCCTCTACATCGCTGACCGGACTCCAGTCCGGGTCGGTCAGCCGGGTGCACATCTCCACGATATAAAACAAACCCGGCACCCGTTTTTCATAGGAGATTCTCACCTCGGCATCCTCATTCGGCAAAGGAAGTTGCGACATCTCAAACAGATCCACTGCGGTATCATGGCGGTTGGCGTGGGTGCCCATGGCAAATTCCAACAGACTGGGTAAACCATCCAGATCCGGATCATCCAATAGGCCACGGAAGGAATGGGGCGGAGGATCATCCAATGAATCCAAATAGTCACGGAATCCCTGCTCTGGATCCAGTTCCGGAGCAGCAGGTTCCTCTTGCAGAAGTTGAAGTTCTTCTGCAGTCAACGCCCGGTTGTAGATACGGATCTGATCAAGCAGGCCATCATAGGCCCGATCCCCTGCTCCCGTAGGTTGATTTCCAATCCCCACCCCCAAACTGGGATCCACCGCGACCACCCCACTTGCCGCACGGGATGCGATATTCACGCCATCTTTGTGGATGCGGAGCTGGGCTCCGTCGTACACAACCGCCACATGCTGCCACTGATCATAGGCAAAGGCCTGCTCGTTGCTGCTGAGTTCAAAAAATCCGTCTGCGGTGGTCAGCCGGACCCGGAAACGTCGGTTACCCGTAAAACCTACTTTCCACAGATGGGCCGTCGTCGATGTCCCCGAAGCCTTGGAAAGAATCCGGGGATCCGTTCCGCCATTGTTTCCAGGCCGCATCCAGAAGGACATCGTGAACTGATTGCCCACAAGATCCAGACCCGCAGGAACCTGAACGGAGCCCCCGGAAAGATCCACAGCCGATCCCAGCTGTCCCTGAGCCCAAGCCGCAGCTCCCATAGCGCCGGAGTGGGCTGCATTTACGGAATTTACGGCCTGCGTCCCCTGCCCTTCATCAAAGAGCCAGGCAGCCACGAGGGCATCTCCAGGCATGGGAGCCACAGCCGTAGTCGGGCCTACAAACAAATGCCCGGCCTCGCTGAAGCCTTGCCCATGTTCATTGCTGAGGAGCGCCCGGTAGTGCCCAGCGTCTCCGGCAGCAATCTCCTGCAACTCCAGCTGGGTTCCCGTGGCTCCAGTCAGGGTTTGCCAGGCCGAAAAACGATCGGGCCGGAACTGCCACTGGATCTGTGCGGGCGGTTCGGAGAGTTCCCCCACCGAAAAGACGGCAGAAGCCTCGAGATAGGCAAACTGATCTTCCGGATGTCGCGTGACCAGGGGAGCCATGGGTCGAATGGGGGGAGCAGAACCATCCAGTTCCTTCAGGTACTGCAATAAGGCATCCCGGTCTTGCTGCGATATCTGCATCACCCGCTGATGGGGATCAGCGGCCTCTACGGCAGCTGCAGAGGCCAGGGTTATGTGATCCAATGCAAACACACCGCTTTGGAGTTGCAGTGTCAGGGTATTGTTTAGGCCACTGCTCAACATGAGCCCACTTAGCGGATATTCCCGCCATTCCCCCTCCGTGGCAGGAAGCTGCAGCAATTGGGTTTGAGCATTCAGGGTCAGGTTCAGGCTGACAGCCGCTTCAGCGCGGTAGCGCAGACTGATGGAAGAAGGCCCGGGAGTGGGACTTCCCGGCAAATTGGAAAAATCCACCCGGTCTCCCACATCCGCAAACAACAGCATGCCTTCCAGCGCACCCGCGAACTTCACATCCGTCTGCAGGGGCATCTGCAGGCGTTCCGCTCCCTGAATCTGAGCGTCCTCTGCCGGATACTGTGTACCGCCATGTGCCTTGAATACGTCGGAGAGCTCCGCCGCAGACCCATCATGGAGAAAGGGTGCCCCATCCCAAAGCCCGAGTAGCGTCGGGGTATCAATGCCCGGGAGGGTCGAGCCCAAACGCAGCCCCGAACTGTCCCGCAGCGTTCCGACATCATGGAGGGATCCGTTACCTACCCGGCTGTTGGTGAAGCCGCGGGTGGGGTCGTGGCAGCTGTAGCAATTCTGCTCAATAAACACTTCCGATCCCCTCAGGGCCAGTTGACTGGGAGCGCCGTCGGCTTCGCGATGCGGACTGCGGGGGAGATGAGATCGGTCCAGCGAGGTCACATAGGCCACCAGCGCATCCAGATGAGCGGAACGACCGGCATTGGATTCGCCCAGACTGGCATGCGGCCCCCCCACTGCCTGAGTAAAGCCCTCACCCTGAAAGTTATTGACGATATCCAGTTCAAAATCATGAATCTCATCAAAATTCGCCGACCAGTGAACATTGCCATGCCCGGTCCCGGCCCGCCCACGAAGATCAATTGTATTGCGCAGCCCCTCCCCTCGATCTGAGAAATCCCAGACCCGGCCATCATGGCCCCCGTTTACATGGCAGGTCGCACAGCTGATATAGGAGTCCGATGACATACGCAGATCGGAGGCATTGTAGAAAAGTTGTTTCCCCAGCAAGATGTCATCACTCAAGGGTTCCTGAGTCACCGTGGAAGTCTCCAGCACCCGGGTAAAGGTAAATTCATTCCGCTGCAGAGCTGGCTGCACATCAAACACGGTCACCGAACGGCTCATGAAATTCATGCTGTAGAGACGGTTCCGGGCCGAATCAAACACCAATCCCTGCGGGGCCAGTCCGGAAGGAGACTCCGGAATGAGATCGGGGTCCCCGGTATTTTTCAATACCAGGACCGCAGTGGAGCTGACTGCATCCTGAAGTCCCACCGCGTCCAATACCTGCACTTGGTTGTTACCCTGAATCGCTGTAAACAGCATAGAACCATCCGGAGTGAAACTGGTGGCGGAGGGCGAATCCGCGTTATCAAAATCTCTGCGCGCCGCGACCACCTCCTGTTGAGTCGCTACATCAATCACCGCCAAGGTCGTCCGCACGGTGTGTTCATGGGTGGGGGCATCGCTGCCAAAAAGAGAGCCTTTGAAGGTATTATCCTTTTTACCCACCACCACCAGGGAATCCCCCTGGGGGGACAGGGCCAGGCCGTTGAGATAATTCGGAACCCCACTGCCATCATTGCTGCCATCCACGGTATTATCGTAGTCCAAGCGGATCGAGCTTACACTGCGGTCCTGCAGATCCACACTCCACACTTCCCCGTAATTCTGCGCGGAAATAAAACGTGAAACATAAAGCCGTTGTTGATCCCCCTGCACGGCAAGAGCCCGGGGTGTTGGCCCCAGCGGAAGGCTGAGAACCTGAGCAGGATTCTGCACATCAAACTCATAAAGCAAGCCGCTGCCAAAGGCGCTCACATACATGCGAGACTGATCCGGTGAGGCCACAATCGCGAATGGAGCTGTACCATAGGGTAAGGCCAAACGGTCTAACTGGGAACCATCCGCACGGAGCCGGATCACCTCATCACTGTCCATACAAGTCACCCAGATGCGACCGAGAGCATCCTCGGCCAGACCACGCGGATCTGTACCCACCGGATATTCGGCCAGGAACTGCCCGGTCCCGGCAGCCAGCACCGATACGCTGTCCGCATCCGGATTCACCACCCAGACCCGCCCGTCTGAAGCCACCAGAATGGGACTGCTCCGGGTGGGCAGGCTGTCCATAGCTTCATTCAACACCAGGACATCCAAACTGGCAGAAACAGGCTGATCAAAGTTATCCCGGACCTGAATGCGGGGTTTATAGCGTCCTGCCGTGGTATAGACCTGAGTTAGCGGAAGACTATGTTCACCGGCAGCCAGAGGGATCCAGTTGCCATAGCCTGAACCATCACCGGGATCCACCCGATACTCGAATGCGGAACTGTCTTCGACAATCGCAGTGCCCTGGAAGCTTTGGCCCGGTTCCAGTTTAAGCGTGTTTGCCGTAAAGGAAACGATCGAGGGGATGGGTTGCGGCGGCTCTACGGTAGAGCCTGTAGAAAAGCGCCAGGAATACTCCACGATGCGATTTCCAGAAATATCCATGAGACCGTTGTTACTGGGCAGATCCACTTGATAGGTCGTGTTTTCTTCCAGGGGTTCCACCGGCGTGAGGTTGAGCACATTGTTGGAGCCCAGATTGACCAGCATATCCACGGGATCCCCCACCGGCTCACTGTCCACCACTTTGCGAACCATAAAGTTCACGCCGTTATTTAAGGTCCGACTATCCAATTCTTCGTGAATAAGGATACTGATGGGCAGGACCCGGGAATAGTTGCTTCGGTCCCGCTGCGGGATGTGATAGCGCACCTCAGGCCGGGTGGTATCCGGAGCCTGTTGGCGTACATGAATAAACATCCCACCCGTGATCGACCCATAGCCCCCTGTGACGATCAGATTACCCAAAGGGAATGAGAATTGACTGGGGTCAAAACCATTCCGCCAGCCATCCACATAAGGCGGAGCCTGCAGCTCGAGGACCACTGGATCCGCATCTCCATCCACCAACTTCTGCATATCGATGACCACGTTTTCAATGAGAAGAAGATCATCCTGAAACTTAGGGTATACAGCGTTTCGAATACGAAGTTGAGTGCCATTCACTTCATCCAGCACCCGGTGCATCTGCGGATTTGAGAAATCGGTGACGTCCACTACATGAATTTCGTTGGCAACATTGACTACATAAAGGCGTCCGTCCCGACTGGCCCAGAACTCTGGCCAGTAACCGCCGAACCCCGATGCACCGGAGCCCAGGAGTTGCATGGTCGGAATCGTCGCGTTTTCGTCATAATTCAACAGCAGAGAATCATCCACACGATAGATGGCGACACCGCTGTCACGCTGATCGCTCAGGACAAAAAAAGTATCCCCAAGCAAATCTGCAAAACCCCGCACCCCTTCATTTCCCCCGGGAATCTGTGCGATCGGCTTACTCGTATAATTGTTGGCATTGTAAGGACCATTGGGATCATCCAGCCAGGCCTTGGACAGATAGATCACCGGATCATTGTCGGTACTGTAGGACCAGTCATCCGCGGCCATCCAGGGTAAATGACGGCGAAGGCGTCCGCCCCCGATCCCTCGCCAGCCCCAATTAAAGCGGGTGACGGAAGAGTCCATTCCTTGATATACGGCCCCGCCAAAGTCCGGCACCCGCAAAGGATTCCAGTGCACATGGGTAGCGGTTCTTCCATGTCCATGCGTATGGTAGCCCCAGTTACCGGTGTACCAATGTTCGCGGCCAAGATGATTCGTTCCATAATCCAGGCCAAAATCCGAAGGCCAATACGGCACCGGTACCGGATTGTTTTCCAGGTTGGAAATGTCCATCACCCGAAAACGCAGATCATTCGCCTGATTGTCGCTTCCCGGATTTTCAAACCCGGCCATAAGCCAGCCCTGATGATAGATGATGTTGGTCAAACGACCACCCAGTTCCGGGGTTGGTGAACGGTAAATCAACGTGCCTGGAGCTTCAGTCCGGGTATGGGGCTGGTAGCCAGTTGTGTATTGCATCTGAGCAAAACTCAAGCCTACTAATAAAGGTGTTAAAACAAAACACTTCCTTAAAAACGACAAGAACGATTTCAGCGCAGCCAATAGAGAGAAGAAAGAGGATTCGCACATGGTTACCTAACACCCTACCCAAAGGGATCTCCTTGTTAAAATACCAGTAAGCACATCGTTGCAGATATGGGCCCATCAGCACTTCCGCTTTATGACCGATAGGGGAAACAGTACAAATCTCCACCCCACAAAACATGAAATCAGTCAGATTTTTTACGTTTTCACGACATGACTTTTTCCGAAAAATCAGGCCTATTGCCCTGTTCAGTCCACAAGCCTTATGCATAGTTGCAAAAACCTTTAACAACTAAGCATCAAACCTTTACAAATATACATTACCCACAACTTCCATCTCCACAGCCCCCACCCCGTTGACAGAGGAATGTGCAAACCCGTAGGTTGGGGCATGATGAAAACAAAAATTCTATCTTTTTTCGCGTTCGCCCTTCTTTTTTCCACACTTGTGAGTGCTGAAGCTCAGAACCATGTGAAGAATGGGGCCTTTTCAGAAGGCTCCCGCTTTTGGTTTGTTCTCAGCAAAGGGCGCTACCTCAAGAACGATACGTTGGGGGACAACTTGCTCAGCGAGGCGGGTAAGGGCTACTATCTGAAAGTGGGAAACATCGTAACCGAAGCACCCAAAAAACCGGCTCACCTGCTCATCAATAGCCGCATCAAAGATCTCCAGGGAGGAACTCGATATACTCTTCGTTTTGACATCCGGGCCAGCCAGCCCGGCAGCTGCCTGGTGGGTCTGGGAGCTCCTCGCAATGAAGGGCCTCAGAAGAATAATCTCGAAGGAGCCATACCAGTGAAAGAAGTGCAGGTGGCTACGGAATGGCAAACCGTAGAAATCCCGTTCGAATATAATGCCGGGCAGGTTCTGAGCTTCCCGGAAGATCGTGAAGCGACCCTGCTTCAGTTCAGAGTCGGTCTGTTGAAAGATGTCGTATTGCGCAACGTCTCTGTCGTCTCCACGGAACAACTTCCCTAACCCCACCACCCCTCACCCACAGGACTCCCATGAAACTTCCATACTTGCTCTCCCTGTGCACTGCATTGGGGCTGTTGAGCAGCTGCAGCCGCACAACAAGCACAACGCCCTCAAGCTCCACAGCCTCTGTTAACACAGCTGTCATCACAGAACCCGCGCCTGAACCGCTTTACCGCAAGCCTCACTATGAGTATGTGGCCACCACGGAGTTTGTGGATCTGGACGAAAGCCGCATTGAACGAGTCATCCATGTCAACCCCTCCCACCCTTCGGCCAGCTCCAGAGGCAAGGGCAGCGAGGAGCAGCCATTTGACCGGATTGCGGCTGCACATGGAGAGATTCACAACTCGCTCAAAGCAGGCATTCCGACCAAACTTCTCATCTATCCTGGCGTGTACCGCGAAGATATCCGGTTTATCACCCGCATCCCAAAAGATGCTAACGACATCTATAAAAACACCTTGTTGGTCATGGAGGGAAGCGAAAAAGGAAAGGTGACGATCAAGGGCTCTTTCGAACAGGACCCGCAGCTGGGCGATTTCCGACCCCAGGCCTGGAAAGCAGTTGAAGGCTCTCCCGGATTGTATGTGAATGACTGGCCCTTTGACACCTATGTAGATGGCGGTCCCTGGATAAACACCTACGGCTTTGCCCTGCTCCCCGGGGTTATGCAACGCAGCGAAATGATCTGGGTAAATGGCACGGGCCTGCGTCAGGTGCTCTCGGAGCGCTATCGCTGGGAAGATCCCGATGGAAAACAAGGCGTGGATGACTACGGTGCAGGTACCGGAGGCGATGCCAGCAACAAACCCGGCACACTGGTCTTCGACAAACGCGTTATTCAGGATCCCCGCAGCGGCCTTCCCGATCCGGGCACCTTCACCGTATTCACCGCAGAGGAGGTGAAGGATGAACTGCATGGCAAGGTGTTCCTGCGTCTACCGGAAGGGCTGAGTATCGACGAGGTGAACTCCATCGAAGTCGCCCGCTGGAAGAACCGCTCCTGGAGTCCGATGCTCCTGGTAGCCAACAAACGCAACTTCGTGATGCGCAACCTCAACATCACCCATGGCACCATGGGACAGATGGGCACCGCCGTCACCATCACCAACAGCGAAAATTTTCTGGTGGAAGACTGTGATTTCAGTGGCAACGTCGCCAGCGGCTTTCAGCTCAACAACAGCCGCCGGGGTCACTTGCTCCGGATCCGTTCCAGCTTCAATGGCGGGAATGGCATGAACATGGGCAATGGCACCCGGCAGATTCTGATGGAGGACTGTGAGACCTCCTTCAACAACCTCCGGGGTGGCTGGGCTGGCTGGCTGGGCTGGCATGCCTCCGGATTTAAATCCGGCAACGTACACAACATCACCGTTCGCCGTCATGTATCCGTAGGGAATCAGGCCAATGGCATCTGGTATGATGTCTATTGTACGAATGTGCTCATCGAGGATTCCTTTATCTACGGAAACAAGCGCATGGGAGTCATGTACGAACTCACCCGCCCCCATGGTGGGCCCCAGATTCTGCGAAACAGTATCTGTGCCGAAAATGACAATACCGGGGTCTACATTACCATGGCCGCAAACAGCCGGGTGGAGGACTGCCTGATCATCCGCAACGGCGGTGGCGGATACGTGGAAACCGACCGCAAGAACACCCAGTTGCTCTACAAGTTCCGGGACCATCCGCACGGCCCCAACAGTGCGGAGGAATGGGAACATGTGGAAATCGCCCGCAACCGCTTCCTCAGTGATGTGCCCGGCAGTCGTGCCGTGGATTACCTGGACCGCAAAGCCGAACCTCTTACCCAGTATCAGCGGGTGCTGAGTGTGCTGCACAGCCGGGACAACCAATACGGCACCGTGGATCCCGATGCCTTCCGGCTACCCAATGGAAACTGGAGCAATTACGCCGGCTGGCTGGAGTTACTCAAAGAACACAACAGCCCGGAGGCGGATCTGAATTCCAGCTGGGAACTCAGCGGTCTTGATTCGGATCGGCGGCGTGAATTCAGCCCTGACTCCACATCGGAAATCAGCCAGATCGCCCGTCTCATGGGCGTCCCCCTCCCCCAGGAACAGATTGAGACCTACTGGCAACGAACAGACGAAGGCTACTACAGCCCACCCTACCTGCATTACGAACGGCAGCACGACTAAGTCCCCGCAATCCGTTGAAACACCAAGACCTGCATCCCCGGAAGCAGGTCTTTTTTCACTGCCTCCCCTGCAGCTACATCGCAAGGAAACTGAATCAATGGAGGAAACAAACACGGACAGCGCGGACGACGCGGTTAAAACATCTTCACCCACATACACTAAAACCAACAGGATGTGACCAGAGGAGCCTGCACGATGAAACAGGAAACAACCGCGGACGGCGCAGAAAGCGCTGACCCAGCACTCTGCCCAGGTTCTGGTGGATGTTTTTTTTTTTACCGAGGCCTTCCCGCCTCAATAGGAGTGAGCCCTTTGCGTAGGCAGGTCGGGATTGAAGCTCAGCAGAACCCAAGCGCACAAAAAATCCTCCCCTACCCAAAGGGCGGACGCTCATCCTGGCAAACAGGCCCCCTGGACTACCTGTGGTTTGAATGACACGGATAATGGAGACTGCTCTTGTTAGAACGCTTCCGTAGTTGCAGGATCCATGGGAATCATGCAACGGTGCATGTGAACGCCCTCGCCCGCACTCCCGCTTCTTTTTAGGATGACATCTATGAACGGACGCAGCCTCTTTCTCGTGATTTCTCTTCTGCTTCTGGCACTTGGCAGCGCTTGCGGAGGGAAAAAGCCTTCTATGCCCGAGGTCGAACTTCCCGATTCCAAATGGCCGGAGCTGAGCTACCTGCTTACTGAATCCACACCCATTCAACTGGCAACTCCGGAAGAAACCCTGCTCGTGCTCTTTCAGAAATCCCAGGCGGCCAGTTCCCGATTGCTTTCCAGCCCGGTTCCCGGATCCTGCAAATCCGCGGAAATGGATCAACTTATGCAGGAACTCACCCAGCTTCAGGAGCAGATGAATGACATCAGCAACCTGACTCCGGAGCGGGTCTTACGCTATCAGGAACTGGCCCAAGCCATGGCCAAGGCTTGCGGGATGAGTCCCCCAACTCCCTAAGAGCTCACATCAAAAGACCTGAATCCACAAAGGCCCCTTCGCGGAGCGATGTTCCCAGCGACGTTGTAGCGGGGCATGTCCTTCCGCCTCCACCACAATACGGTAACGGCCAAACAGTGCAGGCATACGAAACATCCCCTCGGCGGAACTCAACCCCTCCCCCACGCTGCGCCAGTCCTCTAACACTAATGTTGAATAACTCTGCAGGTTCGCTTTCTCCGACCAGTCCTTACGGAACATGGCGCCGTCATCACGCATCCAGTGAGCTCCACCCCAGAAGCCCCACATGATAAAGGCCTCGGAAGCCGGATGAGCAAACCAGGCCGTGATAAAATCGCGGGTATATTCCGCCTGCAGTGATTCATCTTTGATGTTCATATCAAATTCGGACACCATCAAGGGCAAACCCGTTGCCTCATGTACTTCATCCATAATCCGCCACATCTCTTCCGGTGCCGTCAACTTGGGCGACCAGAAATGTGACTGAAACCCGATCACATCCAGGGGAGCCTCCCGATCCTGGAGTTCTTTGACAAAGGCCAGAAACTGTTCCCGGCGTTTGGCGCTGCCCCCGTTGCCGATGAGATTGAATTCGTTCAGCACCAGCCGGGTCCCCGGTAACACCTCCCGGGCTGTGCGGAACCATTCCGCCACCCCGTCCATCCCCACGATCTCAATCAGATCTTTGTGAGACATGGGTTCATTCAGCACGTCCATGTACTGCACCCGCCCCTGTAGGGCCATACCCAGATCCCGGATATGGGCCAGGATCGCTCTCTGCAGCGCTTCCGGATCCTTTTCCAGGGTTTTCAATCGCTCCGGGGTATTGCGCCAACTTCCCCAGATCAAGGTATGGCCTTTGATCTGATACTCATTTCGCTCCAGCCAATCCAGAGAACGAAGCGTGGAATCCTGATCAGTCCAACGACCTTCGTTCCACCATTGCGGCCATTTCATATCATTCTCATAGACCACAAAATTAAACAAACGCTGCAGTTCATCCCGGTAGCGCTGATTGTCCGCCAGAAATCCCCTGCGGCGGAGCTCATCCTCCGCTGGACCGCGGTACACATCGATCAAGCGGCCGGCTTTGATGCAGCTTCCGAACAGATAGGCGTGTTTCTCCAGTTCCACCCGGATGCGGGCTCCTTCCACCGCCTGTCCAAAGGCATCCACCACCTGAATTTCCAGCGGAGCCCCACGCAGCTTCTCAATGCGCTCCGCCGCCTGCTTGCGCCAGGCCGCATCCGCTTCCTGCCCCGGATAGGAAACTCCGCTGCGGGACAAGGTCGCCAACTTGGTTTCTGCCGGATGAATTCGTAAGCGGATTTGATCCAGTTCCACCGCCTGCTCAAAATAGGCCCGGGTCACCTGAATACGGGCTTCATCGGCAGCAAAATCACGCTTCAACTGAAAGGGTACCTGAATCTCTTCCCAGTCTCCCGCCGCCAACACAATGGAGGACATCTGGGCATGCCTCAATTCTCCCGCGGCAGCATTCTCTGCATCTTCCGCACCAAAACTGACCAGCACTCCGCTCTGCCCCCCTTGCCCATCCTCATTCTCAGCGGCATTCCGGCGGCTGCGGATACGAAAAGAAAGCTCCAGGACTTGCCCCTCACTTAGACGGTTGGCAACCGGAATCCGGAACCATTGATCCGCTCCTTTGCCCTCGCCCACGGCCAGACGTAAACGCCCTTGATCGGGATCCACCTGCAGCGTGGCGGCCTGCGAAGGCTGAGCGGAATTCAGAGTGGCAGACTGCCAGGAAAAAGCGGAGGTGGACATACAGATCAGCAACAGAATCAGGACAGGGACGTTCATCCCGTATCCCTAGCAGATCCAGCTGCGGCGGACCATCCGAAAGCCCTTAGATTTCAGGTATTAAATCAAATATACGCTTAAAATTCTTCAACCTGGTAAATCACCATGCTGCTATTGGCCGGGGGGGGCGGAAGTTCCAGATATTGCGTCCCGTTATTTCCGATTTTCGGACTGACCGTATTCAGCAAAGTACGCTGCAAGGGAGTTGTCGTGAGATCGGTGATCACATAGACCCGGTACTGAAGTCCCTTCCGGGAATCAAAATAGATTTTTGCCGTCCCGCTTTCCATGTCCAACTTGGTAATTTCAAAGTCTCCGCCTGCAGGGGCCTGAGCGATGCCCTGAACGGCAAAGCTGAAGGGATCATCATCCGGATCATTGCTGTCGATGCTGAGCGTTCCGTTAAAGGTTCCTGCGATGGGAGCTTCAAAATACAGCGTGGCGGTCTGGCTTTCCCCCGGAGCCAGGGATCCGGTGAAATTCTGCAAGCGGAAGGCTGCGGAACTCACCGCCGCATCCGTGAGGTTGAGGGTCCCGTTGCCCACATTTTCCAGGGTAAGAGTCTGACTGCGTTCCGTTCCCGCCACCGCAGATCCGAAGCGGGTATTTTCCGCATCGGAGGGACTGTTGTCTCCGTTGGCAATTTCCGTATCCGGGCTGCTTACCTGAAGTTGCCCGGCCTCACCGCGGCCTTTGATTGAAAAGGAGTAGTGCCCTCTGTTCAAATCCGGATCATCAGAAGTCAGACGCAGAGTCCCATTAAAATCACCCAGTTCCGTTGGTGCAAAACGAAGCGTAAAGGAATGGGAGCCTCCTGCGGGAATGGTCACCGGCAGGGAGGAGATCCCTGTGGTGATGCTGAACATGTCTGCGACATTGCCCTTGGCAACCACTGCGATGTTACTGATGGTCAAATCCGTCCAGGAGGCGGGCTCCCCCTCCACGGTACTGGCCAGGTTGTAGATGGTGAAGCTCCGGTTGCGCCCCTGACCCGGTTTGCGTTTGCCAAAGTCTGTTCCATCTGCGCTTTCCGGAGCTTTGTCTCCTGCCACAATCACACTGTCATTTTGCCCCCGGATTTCAGCTTGTCCCGCCACCCCCACCCCTTTTACAGAGAAGGTGTAGGAAGGCGTTACCGGATCGTTACTCTGCACCTCGATCTCGCTTGTCTGAGGGCCACGTTCGGTCGGTTGAAAATCGATATAAAACCCATCATAGTTGGGGTCCGCGGGGGTGACCGGCATATCCACGCCTCCGGCCGCAAAGCTGTTCTGAGAACTGTTCACACTCGCCGTGAGCGATTGACTGCCATTGTTCTGAATCCGGAAAAAGCCCCGGGAGGACCCGCCCACGGGACTGCGTCCAAAATCAGTGCTGTCCCCGGGAAACGGGCTATCGTCCCCATTCAGAATCGTCACGTAGCTGCTTTTCACTCCCCGCCCCAGCACTTCCACCAGCGCGGCATTCACCACCCGGACCTGGATCTGGAAGCGGTAAAGGCTTACCCCGGTTTTGTCTCTCAAGTGAACCGTTCTAATATACAGCCCCTGGGAAACCGACTGAGGAAAAATGAGGGGGAATTCAGCAAATTCGCCCGGATTCAGGCTCATGGGAAACAGGTCACTGTTACTCCGGAACGGCGTCAGTGCAGCCGGAGTGGATGCAGTTCCTGCGGTAATCGAGTGAATGGACAGCCCTGCTTTTGCCGTTTTTGAGAGAGACACACGAAAGGTATGCATAAGGGGTACCGTATCGTCGATATCCACAGTCCCGAAATCCGTCCCTTCTTCTCTGGAGGGCGTCGTATCCCCATCGGCAACCAAGGCAATCGGCAGCCCATTCCCCTCAGGAAGGTAGCGGACACTCAGATCTTGGGCGTGCAAGGAAGCTACCGCAAGGAATACAGGGAGAAACCCGGAGACGATTCGGAATCGAAACAGGCATCCTGCTGAAAACAAAAAGGAATCCCATGAACGTTGCATGGGAACTCCCTATAAAAGGGAGCCGGAAAAATAGAGGGAAAGCTATGTTAGAAATTTATAAGGAACACACACACACCGGAGGCCTCCAAGCGGATACCGCCCCGGGCATCGACGTCCCCAATCAGGCTCTTCATGCCTGCAGGAAGGGATAGATACGCCGCCTCTTCCCCATGCTGAAGATACAGGTGAAGCTCCCTGCCATCCGGATGTTTGCGAATCACCCGCTCCACACCCGGCGCTAACGATTCGGGTATCATCAGCCCAGCCTCGTTCTGCAGCCAGCGAATCAGCATCTGCATCAGCTCTGCATTGAGCCAGGATCCGGAGTAAATCACCCGCCCCTCTCCTAGCCGGCGGCAACTGATTGCGGCGGAGCCACTGAGATGGCGGGAGTTCCACCGCGCAAGACAATCCACGCCCTCATCTACCTGAAGCTGCTCATACCATCGATCCGATTGAAGTTCCTCCCCGCCCAGCTCCAGGGTCAAGGGACGTAGATCCGGACGGTTTTGTCGGCCCATTTCCTGAACCTGAACGCCACAGAGTTCACGAAGACAACCTGGAGCCGTCTCTGCCAGTACCTGATTATGTTCATCTTTGGTCGCGGTACGTGGACCGACGACAAGGGTCCCCCCCTCGCGCACCCAGGCTTCCAACCCGGGCACCCACTCGGCTTTGAAGAGGGGCATATGCGGAATCACGCAGAGAGAAATCCCGCTCAACTCCTCCGCAGGATGCACTACTCCGGTGGCAAAACCCTGTTCATGAAAGACCCGGTGCAGCTCCTCCGCAGCCTGCCGCGGCCCCGGCAGTCCATGATGCAAAGCGTGGTGAGCGGCCTGGGCATCAAAATCCACGGCAGCCACCGCCACATCGATGTGCACTGAACTTCCCAGAAGCTCTGGAGCAATGCGTTGCAGTTCCTCGCCCAGTTGTTTCACTTCCCGGTAGCGGCGACGGGGAACATCATCGTGATCCAGAATACCGCACCAGTATTCCTCCGCACCAAAACGACAACTGCGCCAGCGGAAAAACAGTAGGCCATCCGCCCCATGAGCGATCGAAGCATAGGCCATTCGCCGCAGTTCCCCCGGTTCAGGGGTATCATGCAGATACCCGGTCTGCCCACCCGGACCGGACTGTTGCTCCAGCACCATAAAGTTCCCGGAATAGGCCCGAACATAATCCAAGTTAAAGGAATGAGAAAAACGACGTTGTCCCGGATCTAAATCAAAGAAGGGATAACTGTCGTAAGAGAGAAAATCCAACTCCTCCGTGAAAGGGCCCCGGTAATCAATCGATCCGAAACAGCCGTTATGCGTGATCCACCATTCCGGGTTCGCCCGGCGCAGAATTTCCACCTGCTCCTGCTGAAAGCGGGTAACGCCCCAGGAAAGAAAACGCTGATAATCCAGGACCTGTGAAGGATTCTGATGAGTGGGTGCCTCTGCCCGAGGGGTCAGAATGTCGTCAAAGGAATCCACATGTTGAGCCCAGAACCCCGTACCCCAGGCATGATTGAGAGCGTGGAGGTCCCCTTGGTATTTCAGCTTCAGAAAATCCCGGAAAGCCTGCTGAGCCGCCTCGCAGTGATCCTCGGCAAAGTGGCAGTGAAACTCATTGTCTGTCTGCCAGCCAAGCACATGTTCATTCCGGGCATAGTGTTGAGCCATAGCCTCGCTGATGTGGCGGCTGCAGACACGAAATTCCTCCGAAAAATGAGAGGCATGCTGTCGGGAGCCATGCTGCATGCGCCGTCCATGGGCATCTTCGCGCAAGACCTGCGGATAGCGGCGGGTCAGCCAGCGGGGTGGCGCAGCGGTGGGCGTACACAACATACTGTCAATCCCCTCCTCTGCCAACACCGAGATCGCATGGTCCAGCCATGCAAAATCAAAGCGACCCTCCTCCACCTCCAGCAAATGCCAGGAAAATTCGGCCAGACGCACCAGGTTGAATCCAGCCTCCCGCATACGTTGGGCATCTCGTTTCAGATACTCTGGCTCCCAGTGTTCCGGATAATATGCGGCTCCGAAGTGAAAGCGTTCGGTATGGATAGGCCGGCGATGCGACAACGGTGAAGCTGCGCCCATCAGACCCGCTCCGCGATGGGTTTTGGTTTGGGACGATGCTGTTTTCGCCATTCCATCGGAGTCATCCCGTGCGTGTGTTTAAAGCGGACACTCAACTGCTTCTGTTCTGTAAACCCACACTCATCCGCAATCGCAGACACCGGGAGAGAGGAACTCCGTAATAAGAACTTCGCCCGATCCATACGGAATTGAGTCAGGCGTTGATAGGGACTGATATGCAATACCTCCTGAAACAGACGTTCCAGCTTGCGTCTGGACACGCCGCAACTGCTGGCCAACGCATCCAGATTCAGATCGATACCCAAGCCGGACTGCATCAGAGACAGCGCTTTGGAAACAACCGGATCCGGCACGGCATGGATATCCGTACTCTCGCGGGTCACCACATGCTGCACCGGAATCACCTGATGCATTTTTTCGGGGCGGAGTCCATGAATCATTTCATACAACAAACGCGCACCCTGATAGCCAATCTCCTCTGCAGGCAGATCCACACTGGACACCGGTGTGTCGGAAATTTCGCAGACACTGATTTCGTTATTTACGCCCAACACCGCCAACTCACCGGGAACGACCAGATCATAGCGGCGGCTTTGCTCTAAAATAAAGCGAGCCCACCAGTCATCCGCGCAGAATAATGCCCAGGGAGGCTCTTCTTTCCGCAGTTCTGCAAAAAACTGATCCAGGTAATTCTCCTGTTTCATGGCCTGTTGGGTTTTATGCAGGGTCACATGCAGTCTGACATCGGATTTTTTCTGAGTGAGCGTTCTGCGAAACCCTTCACAACGCTGCCGGGAGTACTGGGCATCATCGGTCCCCAAAAAAAAGAAACTCTGGAACCCCCGTGCCAGGAAATGTTCCGCCGCTCGCCGCCCCACCTGCAGATCATCCGCGGTTACCGCAGGGATATGAGCGTGCGGGGAATAATTACTCAACTGAACACAGGGAATTTTCCGGGATAAACTCAAATAGGGTTCCTGTTCCGAGGACCACAGTAAGGCCCCTTTCACTTCGGGATCCGGATCCTGCGTCACATCTTCCGCCGGATAGTTCAGCACCCAATTTCCTCTTTCACGACGAAATCGGGAAATCCCTCTAAGCAAGCGGGAGAAGTACTCCGTGCCTGACCCTAGCGGGACCCAAATCACGGGAGACTCTACAGATTTCTGTTGTGTATCCATTCAGAACTCCTTGTCGGCTATTAGCAAATTAATATCGAAGTTCTGCTACCCTAACCTGTTTCACATGAATTTTTAAAGGGATTCACCCAAAAAAATTATGACGGGGAATACGAAAAGCTTAGCTCCACACACCACGCCCCTCATCCTCAAGCTTCCAGACATGCTGGAACCAGTTGTCGATACTGAAGCTTCGCTTCACAGGCGATCTTCAGAGACACTCCGGCATGACTTCAACAAAGGATCCTGTGTAGAAAGCTACTCACTTTACCGAATTTACGCAGAAGAAACAGATAACCGATCCCGTCTAAAACTCTATGCAATCCAACTCAGCTGCGAATGCTCTGCTGACGCTTGCGAAAGTCCCGGGTACCCAGGCCGGTGATTCGTTTAAACTCCCGGCTGAGGTGGTATTCATTGCTGAACCCACACTGCTCCGCAATGGCAGACAAACTGAGCAGGCTTGTGCGCAGCAGTTCCTGGGCTTGCTGGATTCTCAGTTGTTTCAGGGCCCGCATGGGACTGAGTCCCGTTTGCTCTTTGTAGATGCGGGCAAAGTGGAATTTACTGCAGTGACAGGCTCTGGCCAGATCCTCAAGCTGCACAGGCTCACTATAATGGTCGGCCAGGTATAGATTCGCTTTATCTACCAGCTGTGCATGAACATCCAATACCCGGGGCGGGCTCAGCTCCAACGCCATCAGGTTCAGATAGGCACATAGCTTGGTCTGATTTAAGTTCGGATAGCTTGCAATCAGCTCATGAAAAAGAAAGCGAGCCAGGGTGATCACCCGATCCCCCGTTCCGGAGAAAGCACGGATGTCCTCCGGAGCCTCTCCGTGAAAGGAAAAAAACAGGGTCCTCACTGGCGCTTCCGCATCAGAGCTTTCTTCATGGGCTACCCCGGCCGGATAGATCAGCAGCTCCCCCGCCTGAGCCTTCCATACCTGACCCTTAGCCCCACGCACCTGCATGCGTCCCTCCAGGAGCACAATAAGCTCATGATGATCATGTTCATGAAACTCCATGCCCCACTGAGCTGAAGGCAGGATCTGACCTCCTCCTCCCACTGAGGAGGCTCTGTAGCAAGGTTTCTCCATCACCACAGCCTGCCTAAGCCACGAAAAAATAGCAAGAATAGATAAATAGATGGCAAGTCCATCCATTGCCCGAGGCCCGGCAAGTGCTTAGGCTTGCCTCCATGAACGCATCCAACAAACTCCGCATCGCATTCGCAGGCACTGGCTTCATGGGACAGGCCGCTCATCTGGAACACTATCTCCTCTTGCAGGATCACTGCGAGGTCGTCGCCTGCTCGGATCTGGACCTGACCCGGGCCGAACTCGTTGCTCAACGCAACGGCATCCCCCGGGCCTTCAGCAATTTTGAACAGATGCTTTCCGAGATAGACTGTGATGGCATTGTCGCCTCCCAGGGTTTTCAGCGGCATCATGAATGGGTGCGCGATCTGCTTCCCTACAACAAACCCATCTTTATTGAAAAACCCCTGGCCGCTTCCATTCCTGCAGGAGAACAGCTGCTCGATGACATCCGCCAGGCCGGGGCACAGGTGTTTATCGGGTATCACAAACGCAGCGATCCGGCTTCCGTGTATGCAAAATCGCTGCTGCGCACTTGGCAGGATAGCGGAGAGAAAGGCACCTTACATCACATCCGCGTGAGCATGCCTCCCGGAGATTGGACGCAGGGACCCTACCGCTTCCGTCGCAATATCCCCTCCCAGACCGAACTCAGCTTTCCGGAGATTTCACAACCCGATCAGATTCATGGTGAAACATACAAACGTCAGTTCCTGGAATTTGTGAACTACTACATTCACCAGGTAAACCTCATTCGCTTCCTGAGTGGACAGGACTATCAGGTGACCTATGCCAGCCGCAATCAACGCCTGCTAATCGCAGAGCTCGAAGACGGCAGCTCAGTCTGTCTGGAAATGGCCACCCACAGCTCTCCTATCGACTGGCAGGAAAGCGCAGAGTGTTTCTTCGACCATGCCTGGCTTCGGCTTCGACTGCCCAGTCCCATGATCCAGTTGCAGGCGGGAACGGTGGAAACCTGCGACCTGAACCATCAACGCCAAGACATCACCCTCTCCAGCTTTCCTCCCGAGAGTGCGATGCTGTGCCAGGCACGCAATTTTCTGAACTTTATCCGGGGCGACTATCAGGACAACTGTTCCGTGGAAGATGCCTACAAAGATCTCAAAGTAGCTGAACAATATCTGGCTGCTCTGGGAGTGGAACCCGGTCTCTAAGCCCCGTTGTAGACGAAGCATCAGGAGAAGCCCATGCCCCTCTCATTCCGAAAACAGATCCTCGCCCATCAGAGTTATGAATCCGCCGGGATTGCGCCCTTCCTCGGAACCCGACATCTCGATATCGCCAGTGGAGCCTGGTGTTATCATGGGCCGGATTTCAGGCAACGCAGCCGCATCTGGACTCCGCCGGAGTGTCATCAATATTATGATGACTTTTCCACCATCAGCCTGGATGCCACAGGCAACGGCTTCCCGGACATCGTCACCGGTGGCTTTTTTGGCAAAACCCTGTTTCTGCTCAAGAACCCGGGAGAAGCAGGCGGAGGAGACTGGGAGCAGGAGATCATCGATGAACCCGGGCACATCGAAACCACCCGCGCCTGGGATCTGGACGGGGACGGTGACCTTGAACTGGTGCCGAACCTCCCCGGGGAAAGCCTTTATGTCTATAAGCTCCTACGTGATGAAGATGGAAAGCCAACGGGACGCTTCCGTAAAATCAAGGTCTCCGACCAGATACAAGGGCATGGTCTGGGTGCAGGAGATCTCAACGGAAACGGACGCATGGACCTGCTGCTGAATCATGGCTGGCTGGAGGCTCCGAAACGCCCCTGGGAAGAGGAATGGATCTATCACCCGGACTGGTCCATGCCCGGCTGCAGTATTCCGATTCTCGTTCATGATGTGGACGGGGATGGACAGCCCGAACTGATCTCCAGCCGGGCGCATGATTACGGACTTTTCTGGTACAAACAGGAACACCCTGGAAACTGGACCGAGTATCCGATCGATCCCTTCAACTCTCAGTACCACGACATGCAGCTCTGTGATTTGGATGCTGATGGAGAACTCGAGCTCGTCACAGGCAAACGCTACTTAGCCCACAACGGGAACGATCCTGGCACCCGGGACCCCATCGGACTCTATTACTTTAAATGGACGGGATCCGGTTTCGCCAAGCAGGTCATCAGCTACGGCGACTTCGGCGAAGGCAAAGGTTGCGGCATCCATTTCGCCATAGCAGATCTCAACGGCAATGGCCGGCCCGACATCGTCGCCCCCGGCAAAGACGGACTGTGCATCTTCTGGAACGAAGGCCTGTAATGCAGGTCTTATCCCCCTCAGAAAGCCGGATCCAGAAGAGAGTAGCCGTCCGCCTTCAGGCTACGGGCCGCAACCCAAGCCAGCAGAACAACTCTCCCCAATCAAGCAGCTGACTGCCCTTGGAAAAAGCCGGATCCATAAGAGAGTAGCCGTCCGCCTT
>DIYK01000113.1 GCA_002429005.1 Verrucomicrobia bacterium UBA6056 | reverse complement strand
GTAGTCCGGCAGTCCCTGCCGGAAATTTCCCGCAGGGACTACGGGACTGCGGGACTGCGGGACTGCGGGACAACGAAACAGCATCTTATCGCCACTCTCTCCTAAGAAAGTCCCCGTTCCACTCGTCATCAGGTTATTAGAGCCCCTTCCGGAGATCCTGTAATGAAAACCATTGCCCTATGTTCGATGTTGAGTTTGAATGTGCTTATGGCTGCCCCTCCCAGCTTTGAGCAAACGGTCCGCCGCTGCGCGGACATGACCCGGGATGCCGATCTGCAGGCCCGGGCTCAGAAACTGGGGCTGAATGTCCTCAGCCTGACCTGGGAAGACACGGGCCGATTTGAAAACTCCTCGGTGGGCCCCAATATCAGCGATATGACCATTCAGGTGGCCCTGAAAAAAGAGAAGGGTGTAGAAACGCTGTGCATGCCGGTGATCCGCACCCCGAACTTCAGCGACAAAACCGGAGATATCTCCCCTGAGAAATTTCATTTGTTGGTAGGGAATGAAAAAGGACAGGAACTCCGCAGCATCACCTTGAAAGAGTTTCTGGAAAACCCGACCCTCTATCTACATGATGCCGGCTCCTGGAGCGGGGACAAACGTCGCAGTCTCTATGCGCCCAAACGGGACAGCAAGGTCCTGGTCAGCGCTCAGGCCTGCTTTCTCCCGATTCCGCAAGAAGGCAAAGTGGATTTCAATCCGGTGTTATTCAACTATCAGTCCGTGAAAGGAGATCCCGCGGTTCTTACCCTCCTCGTTACCCGCGAAGGGACCAGTGCCACCGTGATCGATAATGTGCGGGATGCCTTTTCTGAAGGGAATGCCTGGGGACAACGATTGTTTTTTAATAAAAATGGGCAGCGGGCCAGTCTGCAGGGACAGCGGGAAAGTGATTTCAAAGCAGAACAGGCTGCACAGGGTACAGCAGGGGTAGCCGAACAACCCAATCTCAATCAGGTGCTGTTGATTCAGATTCCTCTCAAACAGAGACGTCCCCGTCGTGAACAGGATATGCTCTTAGCCGTCGGTAGCGCCATGCCCATGGTTGCTGAAGCGATGCCCATGGCTGATCCGGAAAGCGATGTGGAAAATGCGGTGATCGGTCACGGTGAACTGGAAGGCCCTTTTACCGAGATCGATGCGCTGCCTATCGAACGGGATACACGTTTTCCGGTTCGGGTCACGGTGCAGTACTACAAGGCCACGTCCAATGGCGTGGTGAGCGACAAGGACCTGAAAGACATTCACCAGAGTATTGAATCCGTCTACGCTCAAGCCGACGCCGTCGGCAGTCTGGTCACCGACGGCCCCACGGGACGGATTACCGAATACGATGGCCCCAAACAACAGCCGGAAGGATGGTGGGAAGCCTTTTGGATCCGTCACGAACAAAACACTGGGGACAGCCGCAAAGAAGCCATGCGCAAGTTGAAGAAACTGCTGGGCAAAGACTATCAGGATCTTCCGGTGAACGATGTGTATCTGAATCGTCTATTGAACAGTTACAGCACAGACAACAAATAATCCGGCTGTCTCAGACTTTAGGCCAGGCCATCTGAAAACGGTCGTTGCAGTGAATATACCCATCCGGTCCCTGCATACGGCCGATCACCTGATAGGCTTCCGGATTGAGGTAATGGGTTTCCGGGTCGAGAATGCCGTCCTGTACCCAAACTTTGTCCCCCAAGCCCAGAACAATCCGGTTTTCTTCAATCAACTGCACGGAATGAAGGCGACACTCTAAGGCGGCCGGAGCTTCTGCAATGCGAGGCGTTCGAATGCCTTCACTTTCAGCAAGGCTACAGCCATTCAGTTCCAGTTCCGAATCACCGTAGGGAAGAGAGGCTGCGGAAAGGTTCATGGCCTCTGCATTGGCTTCATCCACGAGGTTAATCACATACTCTTTTTCCCGTAAAATGTTCCGGACCGTATCCTTAGGAACCCCAGGGCTTTTGTCCCCTGCCCCGAAAATCAATAGAGGGGGTTTTGAGCCAAACACATTAAAAAAACTGTAGGGCGCCAGGTTCACGGAACCATCTTCGTTCAAGGTGCTCACCCATGCGATGGGGCGTGGCGTCACCAATTCGGTGAGAACTTTATACGAAATTGCGCGGTGTTCCGAAGCGAGGCTGAGTTTCATGGTCACCCAGCTTACAGGCAAACTGCTTTTCGCAAAGTCAGGAGCGCATTTTTTCCTTTCCGTCAGCATCAGAACAGTCCATGAAGCCTGTATGAAATCCCTTCTCCTTTCTACTCTCGCCCTCTTGCTTCTCTGTTCTTGCGCCACGGTCCCGGACTCGCAGGCCAAACGCGACGAACAAGTGGATGACGTAAACAACGCCATTAAGATCGGTCTGGAAAAAGATCCAACCCTGCAGGAGCAGTTCGATACTGCTTACGGCTATGCAGTGTTCCCCTCTGTGGGCAAAGGCGGGGCCGGGATTGGTGGCGCCTTTGGCCGCGGCCAAGTCTTTGAGGGTGGAAAGAGAATTGGCTACGCCTCCCTCACCCAGGCTTCCATCGGCTTCCAATTTGGAGGCCAAAGCTACATAGAGTATATTTTCTTTAAGGACAAAGTCGCACTGGACCGCTTTAAGACGGGGAACTTTGCCTTTGATGCCCGGGTTTCCGCTGTAGCTGTAGATGTAGGTGCGGCGGCACAGGCTTCCTATTCCGGTGGAGTTATGGTCTTCACCATCACCCGCGGGGGACTGATGTATGAAGCATCCGTGGGCGGACAGAAATTTGATTTCAAACCCCTGAGCGAATAACCCGACTCCCCCCCTCCCTGCCCCTTGACCCAGCTATGGGTGGCGCAGGTGGGGAAGAGAACCCGGGTACGCGAAGACTGATAGCGTCCCGCCCTCCGGAAGTTTCTGCAGAAAAGGAGGATAGGCCTCCGGCATGTCATCTACCCCAAGACCATTCTCAGGCCAGAGGCCTAAGCTCCTCTTCAAGGAGGATAGGCCTCCGGCCTGTTATCTGCCCAAAGCCTGTCATCGACCCCAGGAGCCGAGCTAGTGTAGCGGGGCCTTCACCCAGCCTCGTTTCAGCTCCAACTGCAGATGCCCTTCTGGCTCCACCCGCCAGAGGGGCAGTTCCATTTCCAGAACTCGGGCTTCACTTTGCAGCCGTCCCGGACTGGGTCCCTGGAATCCTTCGCCCGAAAAAAACACCGCTTCCGGGGCCAGGGCCCGGAGATAGGCAGGATCCCCCGCCGGTTGTCGGGACAAGGCCGGAGCCATCCACCAGCGGGCCCGCGGGAGCTGACCCGACATCAGCAACTCCTGCTCCACCCGTTCATCTGCCCCGCCCTGTAGCAGCACTGCGGCCTCCTGATCCAGAATGCGTAACACCAGACCACGGTTTCCGGCAGAACGGGAGCGGACATCCCGGGGCGGCCACAGTACTTCCACCCGCCAGCCGGCCAACTCCAGCACATCCCCCTGCCATAAGGGCTGAGCCTCCAGACCGGCAAACAGATTATGCCCGACATCCGGTCCCGCTACGAATACCTGCTCCGGCACATGGCTTTCGAGGAAACTCTCCAACCCCTCAACATGATGGGGGTCTGCATGCGTAAAAATGAGAGCCTCAATGCGATCGATTCCACCCTGCTGCAAGCTTCTGCGGGTTTTCCATCCGGAAAAGGCATCCCCTGCATCCACCATCAGCACAGAAGACTGTCCGTTTCGAAACCAGGCGGCCTGTCCACGCCCAGCATCGAGAAGATAGGCTTCGGAGCGCTGATGCTTCAAAAAACTCTCCATAGCGCAATAGCCCGCCAGCATAAGCATGAGCGCCATGCTCACACGCAGCAAGCGAGGGCGCTGCCACACCAGAATACACAGAGCATAGAACAGCAACAGTACCCATAAACCCGGACGCCTCACCCAGTGAATCCCATAGGGCACCTGTTCCAGAACAGCGGCACAACGGAGCAGAGCTTCTGCACTCCAGGCCGCAGGAGCCAGCAGGAAGGACGATGCCGCAGGAGGAAATATCAGCAGCAAAGGCAGAATGGGAAAGGCACAGAGCAATACGAGAAAGGCCAGAGGGACCGCGAGCACATTCCCGAGGATGGCGATGGGGGAGAACAGGTTGAAGTGGTAGGCCGTTAACGGGGTAGAGACCACAAAGCATAACAGGGAAACCGAACTGAGCATCACCAGGGGACGGGCGATGCGCCGCTTCCACCAGGGCCACTGATTCTCGGGAGGGGCCCAGGGGTCTCCCTGCAACCACTCCCGGGCATGCACTTCCATCCAACGGCCAGCCAGTAACAAGGAGCCAACCAATAGAATCGAATACCAATACCCTACCGCCAGGATTTGAACGGGTGAAAGGATTAAAATAAATCCGGCTGCCAGTCCCAGGGCATGAACCGGATTCGCTTTTCGGTATAGCATCGGAGCCACACGAACACAGGCCAGCATGATCAGAGCCCTCAGGGTACTCGCATGAAATCCACTGCTTAAGGTAAAGGCCCATAACATGGGAATCAGAATCGCCACCCGTTGGCGGAATCCCAGGGGGGTGAACAGCAGGAACTTACTGAGAATGCTTGCGATCAACATCAGATGTAGACCGGATAAGGCCAGCAAATGAATCAAGCCCGTTCTGGCAAATCGTTGGGTATGCGCCCGTGGTAAATCCTCACGAGCACCCAATAACAGAGCCTGCAACAAGGCGGCTCTCTCCTCGGTTCCGGCACCGCGTTGAATCCGCGTGATCAGCAAGCGGCGAAATTCGTAGAGAGGTAGCAAGGGTTCATGACTCTTCAGCAATTCCGCCTTCCCGGGATCCAGGTCCAGAACCCCAACCCCTTTCCAAAGACCACTATGCGCGGTGGGCCGAAAGCGAAGGGCTCCCTGTAAGTGAACATGTCTCCCGGTAACCCAACTTGGAGGTAGCTCCATTCGACTGCGGAGCTGCAGTCGCCCCGTGCAACGAAACGAGGATTCCCCACGATAGATCCGCATCACTTGAACAGGCATACGCCATTCTGGATCCCGTCCGGGATAGTCCATTCGGCTGGGATCTCCACTGATCCGAAGTTGCAGTTCCACGACGCCCCCCTGTTCCGGAACGAGATGCTCAATATGCGAAGGACCTTTATACAAGCGCCAGCTACACAGCAGGAGACAGAGCGGCAAGACCCACAGCCAGCCGGGGAGACGTTTCCAAAAAAACAGGAGGCCAAGTACGGGACTGAGCCACAAAGGATGAGGCTGAAGCCACAGGCTGAGTAGCGCAGCCAGCATCATACCAACCGGAAACAGCGCCGGCGTCATCCCCCCCTTGCTCCGTTCGCTTAGAACGAAAGATGCAGCGGGTGGTGCGGCCCAATTTGCAGGGCCTTGGATAAGGCACTGGTTACCAGATCCCGGGCTTCCCGTACGGCATCCGGCAGGAGCATGCCTTTCGCAATATTGGCGGTGAGGGCCGCCGAAAAAGTGCAACCCGCTCCATGCGTATTTTCTGTGGGAATCCGCTCATGTTCGAAGAGGTGGAGTTCCCCCTCATCCACCAGGACATCGACAACCGTATTTCCCTGAAGGTCTCCCCCTTTGGCAACACAGGCCACCTGAAATTCACTGGAGATTTTTTCTGCAGCGATCTGGAGGTCCTCCTGCCCCGCAATCGGGAACCCGGCCAGAATTTCCGCCTCGTGAACATTGGGAGTCACCACGCGCGCACGGGGAAGCAATTCGCTTTTTAACAATGCTACGGCATCGGGTTCCATCAAGCGGGTTCCGTGATGGGAGACCATCCGTGGGTCCACCACCAAAATGGGGATCCCACTTTCATCATCGGCAATGCACACAGCCTCCACCAAATCTGCCGTCGGTAACATTCCGGTTTTCGCAGCCGAGATCGGGAAGTCATCGCTGACCGCTTGAATCTGCTGCATCAGGACATCCCGGGGAACCGGGTGAATATGCCGCAAATCACGCGGGGTTTGCGCGGTGACCGCTGTGATGGCACAGGTTCCGAATACATCCAGAACTGAAAAGGTTTTCAGGTCTGCCTGAACTCCGCTGCCGGCACCGCTATCGGAGCTGGCCATGCTGAGCACTACGGGGACGTCGGAATTGGCGAAATCGTATGCAGTCATAGAAGCAGTGTAGACGGAAGGAATGGGCTATGGCGACAGAAAAACGTGTTAGCTGAGTTCTTCAACACGATAACGTAGGGGAACCGTTCCTTCAGGATCCAGTGCAGCAAACTCTGCCAAAGCCGCTTCCAGCTCGGCAACAGGGGCTTTTCCGGTCAGGAACAACACAGGCACACGGCCATCTTTTGCCAGGCCTTCTTTCTGGTTCACTGCCGTAATGGAAATACCATGTTCCCCAAGGATCCGCGTAACCTGTCCCAGGGTCCCGGGTTCGTCTTTGAGATGCAGACGCAAGTAGCTGCGTTCCTGCACTTCGCCCCGGGGCGTGAGCTGTGGAGCCGGATCCGGCTGCCAGCGTAAGGGAATACGCTCGCTGACCTCCAGAGAAAGGTCCCGGGCCGCATCCACAATATCGGCAACCACGGCGCTTGCGGTGGGTAGGCGGCCTGCCCCTCTTCCATAGTACAGCGTTTCATCGACGACTTCACCGTCCACCAACACCGCATTGAAGCTCATATCCACAGAAGCGAGCATATGATCCAAGGGGATCAGTACCGGCTGAACGGAAATCGCAATGCCCCGGCCCTCGGGTTCGAGAATCGCCAGCAGTTTAATCCGGTAACCCAGATCCGCAGCAGCCTGCACATCCACCGCATCCATGCCCCGGATGCCTTTGACCGTGATTTCGTCCAGCGTTACGTCCAAACCAAAGGCGAGTTGGGCCAGAATCACAGCTTTATGAGCGGTATCCCAGCCATCCACATCCAGACTGGGTTCCGCTTCGGCATAGCCAAGGGCCTGAGCTTCGGCGAGCACCTCATCAAAGGGAACCCCTTCCCGCTCCATGCGGGTGAGAATATAGTTACAGGTCCCATTCAAAATCCCGCAAATTCGATTCACCGGGTTGGCGACCAAACCTTCACGCAAGGATTTGATAATCGGAATGCCGCCGGCCACCGAGGCTTCGAAGAAGAGATCCACGCCTTTTTCCGCCGCTTTTGCGATCAGTTCAGGGCCATGTTCGGCCAACAGGGCCTTGTTTGCGGTTACCACGGCTTTCCCCGCTTCCAAGGCCTCCAAAATAAGGGTTTTGGCAATGCCGGTTCCGCCAATCAGTTCCACAATAATGTGAATATCAGGATCTTGAATCACCGCTCGGGCGTCCTGCGTGAGGACGCCTTCGGGAAATTCCACACCAAAATCGCGGTCAAGATTGAGATCCGCAGCACGGGAAAGCTGCACATCGATCCCGCTCCGATCGCGGATCAGGTCATGTTGTTTCAAAAGGGTTTCCGCCGTTCCCGCACCCACCGTGCCCAAGCCCAGAATTCCTACATTGATCGTTTTCATGCGCGGTCTGATATCGAAAAGCATCTATACCTGCAAGTCTGCAGGACCCTTGAGGCACATCCGAGTCCTCAAGAAAGAGAAACCGGGCTGGCTCGCCGAGACCTTGAACCGGGTTTAGGTGCCCAACTGGAGCGCCTCTGCCAACTGCATGCGCAACATGCGGGATTCCTCACGGGAGCACTGAACTTCAATCAAACAACTTCTCCGTTCCATCAAGGCCTCGCGGTAGGTCTCTTCAAAATCCGGAAGATCCTCCGGACAGGCATACAACAGACCAAACTGGGCGGCAGCATGCTCAAAGCTCATTTCATGGGGCGTGATAAAATAATCCTCCACCTGCTCAGCGGCATCGAGGAAAGGCAACTCCTGAAAAATTCCTCCCCCCCGGTTATTGATCACCACCACGATAACCGGGAATTTCCGAGAACCGATTAAGGCCAGGCTATTGAGATCGTGCAAGGTGGATAGATCCCCCAACAGGACGGTGCAGCACTGCTGTAGGCCTCTGGCAAAGCCGGATGCGGTGGCCAGGATCCCGTCAATGCCACTGGCTCCCCGGTTGCTTCCTACATGCACTCGGGAGGGGTTTGGATAGGCATAGCGGTTGACATCCCTCACAGGTAGAGATGCGCCGATAAACAAGCCATGGTAGGGAGGAAGCAACTTGGTCAGTTTTCGCACGGCCCCAATTTCAGTGAGACGATGCAGGTCATCCAGCTCCTCAGCGAGCAGGGCTTCAGCAGAGGCATCTGCATCCAGCCAGCGCTTCCGCCAGACTTCCAGCTCAGGATCCGCTTCCCCTTTTTCGAACAGGGAACAAAAACTACCTGCCTCGGATTGATATCGATGGGTCACCCGGTGCAAGGGATCAAAGCGCCCCTGACGTCGGCTCACCGACACCCAGGAAATCAAGGGACTGGCTTCCAGGGCCTGCAGCAAGGATTTAGAAATAAAACGGCTGCCGAATTGAAGAATCCGGTCCGGTTCTAAACCGCTCACAAAACCTTCTGCACTGCAAAGTGCATCCACATGCCGAACCACCTCTCCACTCCGGGGACCAAAATGCAATCCGGATTGCACATCACTGACCACCGGCCAACCTCGCTGTTGCGCAAGCTGTTCCACCGCCAAGGCTTCGGATTCCAACAAACCGCCCCCCACCAAGACCAACACCCGGGCCCGGGCAGGAAGGAGTTCTTCTAAGCCAACCGCATCCAACTCCTCAACCCGCTCCACTGGAGGATAAGTCCGGGTGTAGGGAAGACCGTTGCGTAACCACTCGTAGACCGGAAAAAGAATCGCATCCATATCACAGCGATCTTTCTGCAAGCCCAAAGGCTCCCGGAAGGGGCAGTTCAGCTGGACCGGCCCCCGGGAGGATCTCCGCAGGGCTTCATCCAAGGTGGTGAGAACAAATGCAGGAGACACCGTGGGATCCGGACAGGGCAGTTCAAAGTGCCAGCTGAGATGCTCCGGCAACAAATTGCTTTGCCGGAGACTTTGGTTGGCCCCGCACTCCCGCAACTCCGGGGGCCGGTCTGCAGTGAGCAGTAACAAAGGAAGTTCTTCAGCCGCAGCCTCCGCGACCGCTGGAGCAAAGTTCATCACCGCGGTGCCCGAGGTACAGATCAACACCCCCGGGCGGCCCGTAGCACGGGCATAGCCCAAGGCCGCAAAGGCCAGGCCCCGCTCATCAAAATGTTTTACAGGGCGCACTTCCTGATGTTGAGCCACAGCAAAGGTCAGAGGCGCACAGCGGGCTCCCGGAGCCAGAAAGAAGGTGTCCACCCCGCAGCGGACACATTCCTCGACTAACATGGAGGCCCAGAGCGCATTGATGTTCGGACTGCGATTCATGTCCTCAACTCTCCGAGAGGTTGTTCCTGAGGGGTTGCCCGGCTGAACTCTAACTGCATACCCCCTATCTGACAGAGGAAGGCCGGAAGCTCAACCCTGATTCCTCGTTCAAATCGCGGCTCCAGATCTACAATCCCCTCCCCTTGCTCCCAGGCTCAGGATGCGCTAGAGGTAGGCATGGACATGATTCAGAACCCCATTCTTCCCGGTTTTCATCCTGACCCCTCTCTCTGTAAAGTGGGGGACGATTTTTACATCGCGACCTCCACCTTTGAATGGTTCCCAGGCGTGATGATCTATCATTCCCGGGATTTGAAACATTGGCAATTGGCAGCACGCCCCTTGGATCGGGTTAGCCTTCTGAATCTTCGGGGGGAAGAGGCCTCCTGCGGGGTCTGGGCCCCCTGCCTCACCCATGATGGTGAACGCTTTCATTTGGTGTACAGTGACAGCAAAGGTAAAAGCAAACATGCATGGGATGTCAGCAATTACCTGACCACAGCCACGTCCATAGAAGGCCCCTGGTCTGAACGCATCCTCCTCAATCATTGCGGGTTCGACCCTTCTATGTTTCATGATGACGATGGCAGGAAATGGCTCGTCACCTTGAGTCAAGATCAGCGCCCGGGACGGAATCGTTTTGGTGGCATTGAGCTCCAGGAATATGATCCCAAACAGGAAAGATTGATCGGAGAACCCCGCATCATCTTCGAAGGCAGTGATCTGGGCAGCTCCGAAGGTCCACATCTCTACCGCATCCAAGACTGGTACTACCTTATGCTGGCAGAAGGCGGCACCGGCTATGGCCACGCAGTGACCTTGGCGCGTTCCCACAAGCTGGAGGGACCCTATGAACTGGATCCGGATTATCCGCTGCTGACCAGCAAAAATGACCCGGAAGCCCCCTTGCAAAAAGCAGGTCACGCCTCTCTGGTCGAGGCTGCGCCCGGAGAATGGGTCATCGCACACCTCTGCTCCAGGCCCCTTGGCGATACCGGCCGGTGTATTCTTGGACGGGAAACCGCATTACAACGAGTGGAATGGAGCGAGGATGGATGGTTGCGCCTACAGGGAGGCGGTCGCCGGGCGGCCGCGGCGATCCCGGCCTGTTCTCTTCCCGAGCATCCCTTGCCGCCTCTCCCGGAAATCCGCAATTTTGATGAGGATGTTCTGCCCAGTGAATTTCAAACGCTGCGGGAAGCACTTGGAGAAGATCAGTTCAGTCTGACAGAACGATCTGGCTGGTTACGACTCTACGGCCGTCGTTCCCTCTATTCGAATTACGATCAGAGCCTGGTCGGACGGCGGGTTCAGCATTTCCACTGCGAAGCGGAAACCTTGCTGGATTATCAGCCGGAACATCATCAACAAGCTGCCGGCTTGGTCGCTTTTTATGATGAAAATAGTTTCTACGCCTTGCAAATTTGCGGTGACCAGGAGGCTGGACCTCAGTTGCGTCTTACCTGCTCAGACTCCCGGAAGGAGACCTACCCGCTCGCAGACATTCCCCTGCCCTCAGGTGCCATTCGTCTAAAGGCGACCCTTCAGGACCAGGAGCTCCGTTTTGCCTGGGCCAGCGAAGAGGGGGACTGGCATGAACTGGAAACGGTTCTGGATGCGAGCATCCTTTCTGATGACTATGGTCCCCGCTTTCGATTTACGGGAGCGTTTTTCTGCCTGCAGGCCCAGGACATGACCCTGCGGAATACCCCGGCGGACTTCCGTTTTTTCCGCTACAGCGTTCTCTCTTAACACGAGAAACCGGGGGCGGCTCCGTGTAAGCTCCCCAAAAAACACGCAGCCCTTAGGAACAGGGCTGCGTGCTGGGGTTTTTAGAGATGTTTCTGAACTTCAGCGGCCAATTGTTGCTGACTCAGCGCGCCGGACACCCGGCTCTCTTCCTCACCAGACCGGAAAAAGATGCTGGTCGGAATGGAACGGATTCCATACTTCCGCGCAATCTCCTGATGGTCGTCGACATTGACCTTGAGAACCTGCACGCCTTCTGGAGCCGCCTCGGCGTAAGCATCCACTACGGGGCTGTAGGCTTTGCAAGGGGGGCACCAGGTGGCCCAAAAATCGACCACGGTCAGGGCAGTTTGTTCGATGGCCTGCTGAAAGGCCTCAGTAGATCCGACATGGATCACGCTTTTACTTGTTGTGCTCATGGAGTTACTCCTTTGAGGGGGTTGTTGTTGTTGAGAGATCATCGACGTGTTGACTAAATAGTCAAATTTAAATCCAATTCCTTACAAACGAATCGCAGGGGCGGCTTAAGCTGAGAGGAGCCAGCGCATACTTTGGCGGAGCTGATGCAGCTGTTTCCCGCATTGTTGAATGCGCGCCTGATTGAGACTGCCCTCTATTAAATGGTATAAGGCCATAGCCAGTTCCGCAGCATTTCCTTCCCGCATGCTCCCTTCCAGTTGCCCATCGCGGACGGCACTTTCAAAGTAACGCCGCAAACCAGAGAGCACCCGGAGAAGTTGTGGCCGCAACTCGGCATCGACCGGTCCAAGCGAAGAACCCAGGCTAAAAAAGGGACATCCTGCTACCACATCACAGTCACATTGGGTCGATTCCAACAAATCGACATAGGCATCCAGGCGTTCCCAGGCCGTTTTGCTGGGAGAAAACACCGGGTCCAGACGACGCTGCATATTCGCCCACAACTGCTCAATGCCCGCTTCAGCCCAAGCCTGCTTGTTCTCAAAGGCATGATAAAAACTGCCCCGATGTGCCTGCGCGGCCTGGCATATCTGGTCCAGAGTCAACGAGGCCAGGGACTGCTGTTGGATCAGCAGGGGAAACTGTTCCAGTAAACGTTCTCGAGCAGGAAGTCCGCCTTTCATAAAAACAACATAGCAGATTTGACCATTTAGTCAAATCAGACCTAGTTTCTTTTTTGATCTCGTGTTCAGGTATGTCCTTAACTCAGGTACAGAGCGGGTAGCCAGAGAAGCAATTGTGCCAACAGGAGACTCTGGTAGATACGCGGATGGGGAATATCCAGGATCCTGGGAATCCGAGCCAGGCTCAGAGCAACAAAGAAGCCTAATGGGGCCAGTGCCATTCGGGTGAAGGGATGAACTACAAACAAGGGCAACGCAGTGAGTAGCGCCGTAAGCAAGCCCCACCAGACCACCCCACGTTGCTTCCAGCCACAGAGCAACAACAGCAGCAGCGCTCCCAACAGCAGAGGGTAGCCCTGAACCAGGTCCTGCAGCAATTCCGCTGCTGCTGTCTCCAATGCAGGTTGGCGAAAGGATTGAAACCACTGCGGTTGGAAGAACAACATGAAGCCAAGCAAGAGAAGGAGCGTCAGCACGAAACTGATCAGAAAACTTTTCAGAACCTGTCGCTGACGTTCCCAAATCACTGGCAAACAGCCCAGGACCGGTAACAACATGACTGGCATCCACAAAATGGACAGAGCCATCCAGACTCCGCTGCGCCAGAAGGGTTTTCCGTCTTCAGAAAACAAGACCCGGGAGAGCCCCAGCAAAAACAGAAAAAAGCCCAGACTCCCGGAAGCCGCGGCACACTGGTTCATCACCCAGCCCGGTTGACAGGTCAGAACAATCATACTCGGCATGGCGCCGGCAAAACCACCCACCCGAACTAACAGCCGCAAAAGCATGCCCAAGGTTAGGAGACAACCCAGCGAAGAAAGCAGCCGGTTAAAGAGGAGATCAAAATCCTCTGAAAGCGCAGAATAGAGCAAACGATCCAGAACCAGGGCCGAATTTCCTTCCAGCAAGAGGCTTTCTGAGCTGTTAGGCAGAGGACCCACAGAAAAGAGCTCCACTCCAGCGTTCCAGTTCCCGATCAATAAGGCCGCGCTAACGGCCAGGATACTTAAACTGAACCACAAGTTATCCGGGATAGGACGAGTCGGGACATATAGATTCATGGCTGGAGCCCCCCATGCTGCCAGAGCAAAGACAGGGTCAAGCCCAGGGAAGCGGCCACGCGAAGCAGACGCCCCGGCACAGCCAGAACCCATCGGGTCAGCAGAACCATACTTAAGGGAAGTGCCGCACTCCAAAAGGTTACCCAGCCTTCCTCTAACAGAGGCAGACAGAGAAAGGCTCCCCACAACATCACATTGCGAAAGCAGAATTTCAGCTCCTCCGCCTCACGTTGCGTCAGGTCCATCACCCCCAGCAGAGGAACCAGAAAGAGCAGGCCGGACTGAGAGAGCCGTTCCAGAAAATCTGTCCCGATGGCTAGCCAGCGTTCTCCATCCCGGAAATGAAGCCAGGTTTCATACCACTGGTAAAACCAGCAACCCGCAATGATCGAAAGCAGGAGGCTCAGCCAGGCGAAGAGGTAAAAGGTTCGGGCGCGTTCCCCTGCGAGCAGAGCCATTCTCGGCAAGGCGAGCAGCGAGAGAGGCAGCAAGGCAGGCTCCAACCACAACAAGGCTCCCCAGCCCATCGCAGACACAGCAATGCTAAGCTGTCGCGGATGCCACAACAACAACACCCAACAGGCCCCAGCGGCTGTGGCCAAGGTCAGGGCCTCTCGTTGAAGCTGCAACTCTCCCGGAACCCCAAGGACCTGAGGAGCCAGCGTAGCCACACAGAGCAGCGCTGCGGGCACCCACACGGGAGCTCCGGCTAGATGGGCCAGCCAGGCATAGACCCAGGAGGCAAACAACATGAGTACCCACCCCTCGATTCCCTGCTGCCACAAGGCCGCTGCCGATACTGAAAACACCACCGTTATCAAAACGGGTAGTCCCGTCCGTCGCAAGAAGCTTAACTCCATAAGCACCCTTATGACCCAGTCCCCGTGGAAGTGCAACAGGAAAGCGGGGATGCGAAGCCCCCACAAAACCTTGAAGCGTCCAGCAATCCTAAGTAGGGATGACCCATGGTAGACACCCGGAAGGCCCAGCGATTTGTCATTTATACCCAAGTGGTGGGCGCTCCCATTCTGGTCTTGCTGCAGGGGCCTTTTATGATCACCTACCTCTCCCGTCTGGGATTGAGCAGTGCCCGGGTACTGGATATGCTGGCCTTGCTGGCCCTGGTACGAACTCTGATTCAGCCGCCCCTGGCCTATGTGGGCGACCGCCATGGGAAAAAGAAACTGGGCTACATTGGTTGCTCTGCGGTGGTCTTGTCCATGCTGGGCATGGGTTCGCTCCCGGGGATACCAGAGGATCTTCGCATGGTGCTGCTGGTATGCAGCATCTTAGTCTACGGTCTGGGCGGGGGGCTATTGGGCTCAGTGTGGTTCGGACTACTTGCCCCTTTGATTCACCCCGAAGAGCGGGGGCGTTTTTTCGCACGCCTGCGCATGTCTTGGCAGTTCAGTTCCATTATCCTGGTCGCCGGCGTATCCTGGCTTCTCGATCGCCACAGTGCCTTGTCTACCTATCAGATCATCTTCAGTGCGGGCTTTCTTCTCGCCTGTCTGCGTTTGGTCTTTTTTTATCGCATTCCCGAAGTGGAACCCCCTACACGCAGCGAGGCCTCTCTATGGAAAAGCCTGCTCTCGCTTCTGGAGGATGCGAGACTTCGCAGTTTTTGCAGCTACGCATTTCTCTTATCCGCGGCTGCAGCTCCCTTGCAATTCCTGTTTGCCCTGCTCATGAAAGATGTGGCCGAGTTCAGTGAAGGCCGAATTGTACTCGCAGGCAATCTCACCGGAGTCGGGGCCATGATGGGCTTTTATGTCGGGGGACGCATGGTCGACAAACTGGGCACCAAATCCGTGTTCATTTCAGCGCATTTGGGCTACGCTCTCCTCTTTGCCGTGACCCCGCTCTATGCCCTGCCCGGCTGGCCCGCATTTCCCCACTTCGCCAGCCTCTGTTTTCTGGGCGGGTTAATCAGTTCAGCCAGTGGGATTGCCATGAGTTCCACCGTGATTGGTCTCTCGGATGGCGGGGCACAACGCTCCCTGACCACCGCCTTAACCAATGCCTGTATCCAACTGGCCCCTCCGGTGACCCTCTTTCTCATTTCCCGTGTTCTGGAACTGGGGCTGCTGGCCGAATCCTGGAGCCTGGGGGGCGTAGCACTGGGCCCCTATGATGCCCTCAGTTTCTTTGCGGCGGTCGCCGTCTTTCTCTTGCTGATCACCTTGGGCCTGGTCCCCTACTCCCTGCACAAACCCCGGCCCTTGCCGCGGGAAGGTTCCTCAGGCTAATCTCGAGCTTTGTTTGATCTGCGCTCAGGCTTTCAACCCAACCAGGCCCAGCCAGCAAGGGCAATGAGGAGCATTCCCAGGATCAACAAGAAGATAAACAGCCCCCAGCCTTTCATTCCGTGTTCCCGACAAAGGTTCCGCCATTACGCCGGGCCAATTCCCGCATGAGCATGGCAAAGCGCAGCCCGGTATTGCCCCCCGTCAAGGGGCCGCGGAGCACGGTGGGAAAGCCCACCCCATGAATACGGACCTTTCGCCCATCGGGTCCATCGTTAATTCGCGCAACCCGTTCCAGCACCGACTCCGTATCCCGGCCGCTGAATTCATCCCCTAATACAAAAATCGAAATGCTCTGATCCTCTTTGGCATAACGCCGAACCGCCTCTTCAATCCCCTCCACCGGAGAACTATTACTGAAGGGAAACCAGCTTCTCAACACGGTGAGCGCTGCCCGGCGACGTCCGGGCGTATCCGGAATCCATTCCCCGGCATACTGAGGAAACATGTATTGCCCCATATCGTTCATGATCTGCATGCCTTTTAATTTAGGGTACAAATCCAGAATTTCCTCCATCTTTTTCAACACCTGAGGCCAGGCTCCCTGAGCCATACTGCCGGAGGTATCGATGATAAAAATCACGTATTCACTGTCCACAGGAATCCCTCCCACCGGTTGGTCCACGGGGGGCGGGCGGTTTGCCTGAGCGAGAAGACGTTTCATCTCCTCCGTCAGTTCCTGTTTCGCTTCGGCCAGTTTGGCTTCCACCGCATTCTGCACTTGGGACATATCTTCACTGGCCGCAAATTCCCCCCGAATTTCCGACAAATCGCCCTGGAGGCGAGCCAACCGTACCTTTTCTTCGCTTAACTGCTCCCGTTTCCCAGGAAGTTCCCGGTTCAATACCGTCACCTCCCCCTGAAGATCATAGAGCTGTTCCTGTAAATCCCGTAACAGCCCACTCAGATCTTCCCGAACCCCTTCGATCACAATCGGTTCACCGGCTTTGCTCAATACGAACAGTAAGATCAACGCACCAAAGCCACAGCAGATACTGTCGAGAAAACTCAGACTGAAAATTTCCAGTTCACGACGTTTCCGCTTCACGGCCAATCCTCCGCCACGGTGAGAAAGCTGCCACGACTATCCAGGGCCAAGCGCCAATAGCCCACAGCAGCCATAGGATCTCCCTCCATGTAGAACAGCAAGGTATTAATGGGTACAGCTTCGGGAAATTGTCCGACCGCTTCTTGAAACAATCCCCAGCGGCGACGCCCACCGACGGGTCGACGCAAGGTCGGGACCGCCCGACCCATTGTAGGCAAGCCATCAGCCAGCAACACGATGTTATCAGGTGGAGGGGACATGGACGCGGCATAGAGCGTCGCGTTGATCAAACTGGTTCCCCCCGCAGCCTGCAAGGTCTGTATGCGTTCGACCAGTTCCTTCCTTAGGCTGGGGTCCGCAGCATCCCACCACTCTTTGCGTCCAAGCAAGGGTTCCGTGGTCTGGGCGTAGCTGGCTACATGGTACTGCCCCTCCATGGGCAATTTCGCCATCAACCATTCCACCGTCTTTTGCAGCTGCCGCCATTTCGGTGCCTGAAGTCGTTCCTCCTCCGGCAGGTTGCGAATCCGCAGGGCATCCACCACCGTCTCGGCCAGCATACTTCCGCTACGATCCACTAAAATCAGAGTCCGTTGCCCTTTCAGTTTCAATCCTGTCAGGTATTGTCGCTGCCCATCGCCGGCAAACGAAACCGGGGCTTCCCCCGGTTCTTCCGATTCCGCTCCAGCTTTGAGCCGTTTAATTCCTTCCTCCAGAGAGAGCAGATCCGCTTTCAGCTGGTTTACATGCTCAACCTGGGCCAGGGTATCCCCTTCCTGCTTGGCTAACTCCTCTTTCGATTTCTCGATGGTGTTTACCAGTTCCCGGCTAAGGCCCTCCGTTTTGGCGAGCTCATCCACCACCTCGTCCAAGGCATTGCGGGCCAGGACCTTTTCCTTTTCCATCTTCAGGATTTCAATTTCGACTTTGCTGACCTCTCCACGCAGATCTTTGGTCAATTCCTCCCGGCTTTCTGTCGCCCGGGCATTCATGAGCACAAACAGCAAAATCACGGCCCCGAAGCCGCAACAAATACAGTCGAGGAAGCTCAGGCTGAAGACCGTAAACGGTCTCCGGGCCATGTTACTCGCCTACTTCCACTTTGATGCCCATCCCCCGGCCACCCGTCTCCAGGTTAATCCATTGGCCCACCCGAATGGTTTCTGTGGGGGAGCAGGGCCGGGCCACACTATCAACCAACACATGTGTGGCCTGTTCCCGTCCCGTACGGTGATCACTGGAACCCGGTTTAAAGCGGGGTTCCTGATGCGCATCTGCGGGTACTGCACTTTTCCAGCGGGTTCCGCGTTCACGGGGTTGCTCAAAACGATCCGCAATTTGCCCCAGATTCGAAGGTTCCGTTTGGGCCAACTGCCAATTAAACATGCTTTTCAGAGCAGCAGGCAAACGGACCTCAGGTCCATCCATCAGAGAATTTCGTTTTCGCCAGTCACGATGATAGACCAAATAACGCTCGGGATCCTCGGAGAGCGTCAATTCTCCGGCTTCGCTTTCATAGACCCAAGGCTCCCCTTCCATCCGCCATTTCCACCAACTGTTGAACAGTCGTTGGTCTGAAGCGCCTGTCTCCATGGGGTCCACCCGCGTTCGGGCGACAATGATATCCGAAGCCACCTGAGCATCCCGGCGATACATATCAAAGACCCCGCCTTCGGGAAGCGGACGTGTATCGGTCACGTGCCAGCCATCAGATTTTAGCTCAAGAATCACTTCCTGCAGGCCATTCCAACTCCATTCCATCACCCGACAGTTTTCACTGTGAGCCGACAAGGCGGCAACCGCAGCCGCACGCTGCATCATCAACCGCACATCCAGCCCGGTTTCTTTGGCTACCCCGAGAAAGACCTGTAAAGCAGGTTTGGCCCAGCAATCCGGCGCCAGCGCCATCCAGACCCCATTCCGTTCACGAATCATGCCCCGAATCTGATCCACCGCAAGCAATGCGCGGCGGGTATTGCCCATCAAAGGGTCCAGACTCAGGCGGTCCCAGAGATCGGAACACAAGGACTGAGGCTCCAGACGACTCTGGGCAAGCGCCTCATCCCCATAAATCCAATTCTTATTCTTCAGCAAAGCCAACCCAGGACTTGGATGTCCAGATTCCCCGGGGGTTAGCGGACTCAGGTCCAATACTCTCATGATGCGCTCTCTCTCCGTACATGCAGGCGACGTACCAGATGGGATTCCACGTAGGCTTCCACATCCAACACATGCCGTTCCTGTTGAAGTTGAAACTGATGTACCACAAACATTAGAATAATGCTCAAAATCAAAGATACCAAGGTTGAGTTAAAGGCAGTTCCCAAACTGTTGGTCACAGGAGCAATGTTGCCTTCCACCGCAGCCTGGGCTTTGGACAGAGCAAGTCCAATACCGCGTACGGTACCAATAAACCCGATACTTGGAATGGCCCAGGCAATATAGCGAACCATACTTAGCTCTGATTCCTGGCGCTCCCCTTCGGATTCACAGAGAGCACCAACCGTTTCTGAGACATCTTGAATATTTCGGGTCGATTCAAAGCGATGCAGGGCCGCTTTCAAACAACGCGGCAACAAGGCCCGCCGTTGTTTCGCCGGCAGGGTTTCCAGCCTGCGGGTTAGATCCCGGGCGTCTTCCGGGAGGATTCGGGTTCCTTCGCCTCCCTCGACAAACTCCAAATCCAATAATTTGATATCCCCCTGAAGGCAAAAGGCTTTGTAACCCAGAATCGCCATGCCCCATAGCATTATGATGATACAGGCCTCCTGCTCCATATCTTTCAGCACCATAACCACAGGCGGCACGAGTTCTTGCTCCGGATTGCTCTCCAATAAGGCTGCGGATTCTTGCTGCCAGCGCAGGGCGTCCGGGCGAATCTTCAATTCATACAGCGCGTGCACCGTAATCACGATCACCAGCAGCGAAATGATCTGCACCCAAAATTCGTTCCGTCCCTGTTGTGTTCGCATACTCGTCCATCATCTCCGATCCGTTGCAGGATAAAAGGAAAAATCTCTGTTCTGCTACAACTTTTCCCTATTCCACAAAAAGCAAGCTAACCGTTCGTCCTATTGGCACAAGACGTAGCCTTAAATCCCAGGATTTCCATTCTTCTCCACAAAAAAAACGGCCCCCAACTGAGGACCGTTTTCAAGGCAAGGTTCCTGATGGAACTTAGACGCGACTGCCTTCGGCATTGAGTTCGCGGCAAGCCTGTTTGATCCGCTCTTTCATGCTGCTCACGCCTGCTTTGAGGTAGGAGCGGGGGTCATACACTTTCTTGTTGCCCATTTCGCCTTCAATGCGGAGAACCCCGTCGTAGTTTTTCATCATGTGATCCACAATCGGACGAGTGAATGCGTACTGCGTGTCGGTGTCGACATTCATTTTCACTACGCCGTAGCCCAGAGTCTCTGCAATTTTTTCAGGTTCGGAGCCGGAACCCCCGTGGAATACGAGATCCAGAGGATTATCTTCGGTACCGAACTTGGCTTTGACAGCTTCCTGACCTGCTTTGAGGATTTCCGGAGTCAGCACCACGTTACCGGGTTTGTACACGCCGTGCACATTGCCGAAGGTCGCAGCATACATGAAGGTGTCCACCTCTTTGAGGGTTTCGTAAACCAAGCACATATCCTCGGGAGTAGTGTACAGTTTCTCGGCTTTCACGTGGGAGTTATCAATACCATCCTCTTCACCGCCAACGATGCCGGACTCCACTTCGATGAACATACCGATGTCTTTCAGACGTCGGGCCAGTTTCAGACCAATTTCGAGGTTCTCTTCGAGAGGAAGAGCGGAACCGTCGAACATGTGACTGTTGAACAAGGGTTTTTTCCCTTCTTTCACGCGGGCTTCAGAAGCCTCGATGAGAGGAACCATGAAGGGCTCCACTTTTTCTTTGATGCAGTGGTCGGTGTGCAGCACGATGAGGTTGTCGTACTTTTCAGCCAACTCGTGTGCAGCTTCAGCCAGCACCTTGGCGCCGAGTGCGGAATCGCCAATACCGGAAGCGTGTCCACCCCCACCCGTGGATACCTGAATCATGCCATCACATTCACATTCCTGAAAGGCCTGCAGAGCGGCGTTGATTCCTTCGAGGTTTACAATGTTGATCGCGGGGTAGGCGAAGCCTTTTTTCTTGGCGTTCACCAGCATGTCTTTGTACTGTTCCGTTGTGGCGATTGGCATGGGGATGTTTCCGGTTAGAGGTGAGTGAAATAAACCGACTCTCCGATAGCGGAATTAACCTGCCTGTCAATGTCAAGCGGTCTTTAAACGGATTTCACACAGCGCAGCACATGCACGGTAATTTCCGGTGCACAATTCAAGCGTAAGTCCATACTGGAAGCCCCCACGCCCCGCGAGGTGTAGCCCTGAAGATGCTTCCAAGTCCAGGGACCCACGATCATGTCTCGGGGCGTTTCGTGCAGATGGGCAATCACCGGAATGCCACCAGGCAGACAGATCTGCCCGCCATGGGTATGCCCGGAGAGCATAAAGTCGGCCCCGGCCGCCTCTCCTTCTTTGTAGGCCTCCGGAGAATGAGACAAGAGCACCGTGCAATCGGCCTCTGCCATCCGCCCTCGGATCGGGGCAAAATCATGTGTGCGATAATAATGGGAGTCATCCACACCTGCCAACAACATGCGGGCTCCCTCCCGCTCTAACCAGACCGCATCATTGATCAGGGAACGAATGTCCATCTTAGGAAATTCCAGCAAGAGTTCCACATTATCATGGTTGCCTAATACTGCGTACACCTGATCGCCCAAAGCAGAACGGCAGCGGGAGAGACACTGCATGCAGTTTTCGTAGGGACCAGTATCCTCCCCTCGAAAATCTCCGGTCAGAACCGCCACATCAAAGTCCAACTCTTTCAGCAAGTCTGGGAGGAGCTCGGGAAGCTCCGGGACAAAATCAAAATGAAAATCGCTTAGATGCAAGATCCGGTATCCATCAAAAGCCTCCGGCAAGCGGGTCAGCGGCTGATCCCGGATGACAATTTCCGGTTTCCGGCACAGATCCTGAGCCCCTTTCAACAGCCCCAACACCTTAAAACCCAACTGAATGCTCCCCCGGTACACCGGTCGGATGGCCCGGCGGATGGGAGAGGCATCCAGTTCGTACAGACCCAATTGGGAACGGATGCGGGACTGTAAGCGTTCCGCCCCCAGCATCTCAGCCAGCGCGGCATAATCGGCTCCCCGATAATGCTCATGTTTTTCAATCTGGGTGAGAAGGTCGGCTGGAAGCGTGGACATAGCGGCATCTTACGACCCGCCCCGCTTCCGGAGCAAGCTCTGAGTTTTCCCTTGCCCCCTTTTTGCGCAAGCTCTATTTCTTGGGGTATGAAACCACCTTTGCCCGCCGACGACCTGCTGGAACTCTATTTTATTGAAACCCGGCATAAACTGCTCGATGTGGCGGCCTTCCTCGACCGAATGGAACGCAGTGGTCAGGAGGAGGATTTCCGCCTGCAGGCTCTAAAAGATGCCTTGCCCCTGCTACAGGAATCCGGTGCCGCACGCTGCGCCCGCATTCTTGAACATTTTTCAGATCACAGTGAAGTTCCAATTGAGAAGGCGCCCGGAAAAGGCGCCGCAGGCGCAGTACCCACTCAGCCGGACAACGCAGCGGGAGAGAGTGCATGAAGTACATTGAACCTCATGGTCATATGGTCAGCCGTACGACAGACGATTACGAACGGATCAGCCTCGCAGGATGTGTCGCCCTTTCGGAGCCTGCCTTCTGGGCCGGATTCGATCGCAGCTCGGCCCAAGGTTTTGTCGATTATTTTGACCAGATCACGGTGTACGAGCCCATGCGGGCAGCCAAATATCACATCCAGCATTACTCCTGGCTATGCATCAACCCCAAAGAAGCGGAGGACATGGTATTGGCGGATGAGGTGATCTCCCTGATTCCAGAACGTCTCTCCCGACCCAATGTATTAGGCATCGGAGAAATCGGGCTGAACAAAAACAGCCGCAACGAACTGACCATTCTCGAAAAACATATTGAATTAGCCGCCGAGCATCAGCAATTGATTCTGGTTCATACCCCACACTTGGAGGATAAACTCAAGGGAACACGGCTTACCTTGGATGCTCTCGAAGCGCATCCAGGGATTTCTCCGGAGCGGGTGATCATCGATCATGTCGAAGAACATACCATTCAGATGGTCCTCGACCGGGGCTTCTGGGCAGGCATGACCCTCTATCCTGATTCCAAATGCAGTATTCCCCGGGCGGTGGATATGTTGGAGTGTTACGGAACAGAGCGGATCTGGATGAACAGCGCCTGTGACTGGGGTCACAGCAACCCTCTGGCAGTCCCCCGGGCTATCCTGGAGCTCAAACGCCGTGGACATGACGAGGACTACATTGAGAACATTGTGTTTGAAAACCCCAAAGCTTTTATGTCCCAGAGCGGTAAATTCCGCCTCTAAAGGGTTGGGATTGGCAGTCCGCGTATGCATGTGCTACAAGACGGGCATGATTGATGACACGCTGCAGAAACTGGAAGCCCGCATTGCACACGCGGAACATCTAAGCCCGGAAAATCGGGAATCCCTGAACAGCCTCCTGGCTGAACTTCGACAGGAAGTGCAGACGCTTCAGGATACGGAGCATGCAGAAAGCATCACCGGTTTTGCGGATCATTCCACCCGGGAGGCCTTACGCAGCCAACCGGATGCGGAACTACGGGATCACGCCATCTCCGGCCTACAAAAATCGGTTCGCAACTTTGAAGCCAGTCATCCCTCCCTGACCGCCGTGGTCAATGGCATCTGTCAGCAGCTCAGTAATCTTGGAATTTGATATGAGCAAAGCGGTTCGTATTGGTATCGTCGGTGCAGGAGGCAACACCCGCGCCAAACATCTCCCCGGCTTCCTGGGCATCGAGGGTGTCCGTGTGGACGCAGTGTGCAACCGGAGCGAAGAAAGCTCCCGAAACGTCGCTGGAGAGTGGCAAATCGACCGCATTCACCGTAGCTGGCAGGATCTCGTGGCCGACCCGGAACTGGACGCCGTGATGATCGGCACCTGGCCCTATCTGCATGCACCGATCAGTATCGCAGCTCTGGAAGCCGGAAAACATGTACTGACCGAAGCCCGGATGGCCATGAATCAGGCGGAAGCGGAAGAGATGCTTGCGGCTTCCGAAGCCCGACCCAATTTAGTGGCTCAAGTCGTCCCCTCCCCCTTCACCTTGCCTTGGGACCAGACCTTGACCCGTCTCATCCAGGAGGAATTTATCGGCGAGTTGCTTGCGGTGGATGTGTTTGCCAACGCAGGCGCTTTCCTCAATGCCGAACGCCCCATGACCTGGCGCGAGGATCGGGATCTGAGCGGACTCAACACCATGGTTCTGGGAATTTACTATGAAGCATTGGCCCGTAGTTGCGGTCATGCAGCCAGCGTGCAGGCGCGGGGACAGATCCGGGTGCGCGAACGAAAAAATGCAGAGGGCGAGCTGCAGGCGATGCAGATTCCCGATCATCTGGATGTGTTTGGGGAACTGGAGAATGGCGCCAGCTATCATATCCGCTGCAGCCAGGTCACCGGAGCCTGCCCCACCCCGAATGACTTTCTCTTTTATGGATCCAAGGGCAGCCTTCGCCTGAACCTGAGTAGCCGGGAACTGCAGTACTGTGCACCGGGGCTGGATTGGATAGAACTCCAAGTACCGGATCATGAACAACAGCAGTGGCGGGTCGAAGAAGAATTCATCGGTGCCATCCGTGGGGAGGAAGACATCCGCCTCACCTCCTTCCCCGAAGCCTTCAAGTATATGCGTTTCACCCAGCAGGTGCATGACTCACTCAGCCTCTGAGCCACAGTGATCCGGATGCTCCTTCCGGATCACAGCGCCTCCTGCCCCCCCCCTTTCCCATCTCCCATACCCCATCTCCCAACTTCCATCTCCCATGATCTACTGCAATATCGGCTCCCCCGACTGTGTCCTCAGCGAAGAGGATCTCCGCAAGCACCTCACCGAAGCCCTGGACGCACTCGGTCCGAAAAAAAAGGTGCTGGCTCTGCCACCTGACTTTACCCGCCTGAACAGCCAGGCCGGACCTCTGACCTGCTTCACCCATGACTACTACGGCGAAGCCCTTCGCGATGTCATGCCTGCTCTGGGCACCCACGTCCCCATGCCGGACTGGCAACTGGAGCGGATGTACCCCAGCGTACCCAAATCGCTGATTCGGGAACATGACTGGCGTAATGATGTGGTCACCGTCGGCGAAGTTCCCGCGGACTTTGTCTCTGAGGCTACCGAAGGAATCTACAGCGAAGCCTGGCCCGCGCAGATGAATCGCCTGCTCTGGGAGGGCGGACATGATCTGATTCTCAGCATCGGTCAGGTCGTGCCTCATGAGGTGATCGGCATGGCCAACTATACCAAAAACATCTTTGTGGGTACGGGTGGCGTGAAAGGGATCAATGAAAGTCATTTCATTGGCGCAGCCTACGGCATGGAGCGCATGATGGGACGAGCAGACACCCCGCTGCGCCGCATCCTAAACGAAGCCGCAGACCGTTTCTGCCAGCATCTCCCCATCGTGTATGTTCTGACCGTCGTCGGTCCGGATGGCCAGGGGGGGCTGGCTACCCGTGGCCTCTACATCGGTGATTCGCATGATGTGTTTGAGGAAGCCGCGAAGCTCTCCCTTGAAGTCAATTTCCAAATGCTGGATGAAGCCCCGGACAAAGTAGTGGTCTACCTGGATCCAGAAGAGTTCCACAGCACCTGGCTTGGCAACAAAAGCATTTACCGCACCCGCATGGCTATTGCCGATGAAGGCGAGCTGATTGTGCTGGCACCCGAGGTTGGCAGTTTTGGAGAGGATCCGGAAATTGACCGCCTCATTCGCAAGTACGGCTACCGCACCACTCCAGTGGTCATGGATGCGGTAGAACAAAACGAGGATCTGCGCAACAACCTCTCGGCAGCAGCTCACCTCATTCATGGTTCCAGCGAAGAGCGTTTCCAGGTCACCTACTGTCCTGGCAAACTCACTCAGGAGGAGATCGAATCTGTAGGATACAGTTGGGGAGATCTAGCCGAAATGAGTGCCCGCTATCCAATTGAGGAACTGAAAGACGGGTGGAACGAACGTAACGGCGAGCGCTTCTACTACATCTCCAATCCGGCCCTGGGTCTCTGGGCCCATCGGGATCGTTTTCGAGACTAAGTCCCCATGAAGTTACCTCTCACATTGTCGGCTATTGGACTCTGCGGGAACCCGGGCCCCTCCCCAGCAGCGAAGGGTCCATTTCCCCTAGCCCAGCTCAGTAGCCAAAGGCAGAGACTCGATGGAATCGGGAAGCTCAGCAGAATAGATACAGGGAACGCCTTCAACATCTGAGGTAAACCAGACCTGTGTTCCGTCCGGGGAAATCCGCGGATGCACATGCAGGCGTTGTTCGGACCAGCCGCCGCCATGCCGGCACAGTTTCCAGGGGCCCTCAAGCGCATCCTCACGAAAACGCCAAACGAGGATCCAGGGACAGGCCTCGGAACCATCCCCCACAATGATACGGCCATCCAGGCTGTGACTGTGTTTGGTTTTGAAAGGCTGAGCATGTTCGATCACCTCGTTACTGCGGGCGTCCACCATGCCCAAAACCGGTGTGGCCTCTGAGTTAAAGCCATGATAAGCAATCACCGCCTGATCCGCCAGCCAGTACTCATGACCAATACAAGCGGGCGGCCCCGGCATGGGGCGAATTTTCCAGTGATCTCCAGCATGAAGGTCATACCCCCACACTCGATTCTCTACCTGAGTCCAGGGTCCCTCATGACAGAAACTCAGCAAACTTGGGTCCGAAGGAGAGGTATTCACATGTCCCATCCAACAATCCCGCTCATGTAACAGTCTAGTTCGCCCCTCTTCCAGATCGTGGGCGAGAATGCGGCAACGAGGATGTGCGGCAAACATCTCTTCAAAACTCCGATTCTGCCTGGCCTCACTTTCACCAAAACAGATGTAGCGTCCATCTGCACTGACATTAGGAATCACCCCTTCGAACCCAGGAGAAACCTGATGAATGACCCGGCGGCTCCCACTGTCCGCATCCACTTCCACCAGATCCCGATCTACCCAGGTGTAGGCCAGATTCCGGAGGGGGTGTACACAACTCATAAAGGGATGAGCAGAAGACAGCAGAGCTTGCTGTCCCCCATCCTTCAGGTCCAAGATCCACAGTTCATGGCCTTGATCCACATCCCGGGTAAATACCATGCGACGACCGTCCGGCAACCAGCCTGGATTCGTGAAATATAAATGATTCGAGGTCGATGCGGTCCATCGAGTCACCGGCACCTGGGTGCTTGGATCGCGGTAGTGAGTCAGTTCAAATCGTGGTGATTTCATAAAAAGGAGAAGACCTTCGCAAGATGATGTCGCAGCTGGAGCCCCATGCAACTCAGAAAGCGTAGCTTCTGAGCTATGTATAGGCTTCGGCTTTGCGCAAAAAACAGGCTGCGAACCACATCGCAGCCTGTTTTCAATTAGCAGAAACTTTCCGCGCTTAGCGCACAGCCAGCTCCCGATTCACCATATGCAAGAGGCTATCATATACCAGGGGCTTGCGGATGTAGGCCGAAGCGCCCTGCTCCACCACGACGGCGAGAATCTCAGGATCCGTTTCTCCACTGCAAGCCACAATAGGCAGGGCTGGATGCTCCTTCCGAATATACTGGAATAAATGGTCCGAAGGTCCTTGATCGCGAGCCAATACCAAATCCAACACCACCGCATCCACCTGGTGTGCAGAGAGCAGTCTCGAAGCCTCCTCTTCAGAAGAGCAATGAAGGACCTCATAGCCTGCATGATGGAACAGGGCTTCCAATTGGCGACGCTGTAACGGAAAGTCATCCACAACCAGAATCGTTGCCTTTCCGCTTTCCGGGCTACCCGGATCTTCCAGAGGACGATGTACCGGCAAATAGATCCGTTGCGTCGTGCCAAGTCCAGGCATGGAGTCCACGTCCAATACCCCACCATGGCTGCGCAGGATCAAGTCGGCATTCGCCAATTCAATTTCAGGATACTCGCGTTCCCGGCCGGAATAATACTCATCCAGTTGACCATCCGCTAATCCACGACCACCGTCATGAATCGTGATCAACATGTACTCCCCTTCCGGTACAACCTCGGTCCCCACCCGATCATGGTCCAGATACATGGGCTGAGCTTTCACACTGACCTGCTGTCCCTCCGGGCATTCGTATGCCGCGAGCAAAAGCAGCGCTTCCAGGGATTGAGAAAAGGGCGTGTTCGCTACCTGAATCTGGAAACTGCTTTGCGCGATATCCAATTCGATCGGCACTTCACGCAATGCAGCGTGGGAGGACGAAGCCACCAGGTCCTGGATCTGCTCCTTCAGATAAGGTGCCGCAGGGACCGCCGTGGTTTTAAGGCCACCATGCTCATCGGCATACTGAAGCTCTTCGGAAACCTGAACGATGTCTTCTGCATCCTGCAGGATCAGCTTGAATCGATTGGAAACATGATCCGGGTTGCTCAAATCCGCTTTGGGAGCTTTAGCCACTCTCCGGATTCGTTCGGCCAGGTTTTGAGCCACCGGCAGCGATTGGCGGCACATGAGCGCATAAAAGCTACTCTGTTGGGCTCCGAACAATTTGTTCACCAAACGGCTGCGGTTCCGCTTCACCTGAACCGTATCTGAAATATCCCGGATCAGCCCTGTGTAAATTTCTTCCTCTTCGTAGACCCCCTTGGATGCCACAAATTCCACCACTTCATCCTTACGGGAGTTTGGACGAAAATAATGTAATTCCTGCATCACCCCTGTCCGGAAGGGATCAAAAGGTTCTTCATTGGCACGCTGATGCACTTCCAGATCCTCCCGGGCTTCCGGAACCAGCAAATCCCAGGCCGACATCCCATCAGCCATGGCGGGTTCCAGACCAAAGAAACGGGCGGCAGCCGCATTCATTTCCAACAGATTGCCATCTTTCCCGAAGGTGATGAGACCATCATTGAGGTCATGGAAAATCGACTTCAGCCGACTAATCGTCAGGTCCAGCGTATCGATCACTTTGTTGTATTGTCTGGCGATCTGGCCGATCTCCGTAAAGGGCTCCACATACACTCGTTTGGAGAGATCTCCACTACGTGCGTGGGCCTCCATTTCCTGCAGCAGAAACACCGTTTCTGTTCGCGCTCCATGTTCACTGACATTCAGACCAATGAACTCTTCCTCTTCACTCACACGGAAGGGATAGGCTTTATTGATCAGCCAAAAGAAGACGAAGGACAGACAGAAAGACCAGAACCCGATGACCACCACTCCGATTAACTGCGTGGTGAACAATTCCCCCCGGTTGATCGACTCTACCCCCATTACTTCGGGATCCGCAAAAAAGGCTACAGCCAAGGTGCCCCAGATTCCGGGAGTCAAATGGGCCGGAATCGCGCCAACCGCATCGTCAATTTTCAGGTATTCCAGCAACTTAACCGTAGCCATCATAATCCCGCCTCCGATCAACCCGATGATCATCGCCGCAATCGGCCCTGTGACATTACAGTTCGCAGTGACCGCCACCAGACCGGCGATCGCGCCGTTCATCAGCATCCCCGGATCTGGCAGGGTTTTCTGAAAAGGAGTCACCATCAACACAGTAATCATGCCAGCGACCGCACCCATCAAGGTATTCATCAGAATCAGCGGAACGGACTCATTGAAGGAGAGCGTGGACCCTCCGTTAAAGCCAAACCATCCAAACACCAACAAAGTGGCACCCAGCATCGCCAAGGGCAGATTACTTCCGGGAATTTCTACGGACTTGCCATCCGTGAAACGCCCCATACGGGGGCCAATGATAATCAGCAACGCCAACGCAACCCAGCCACCTGTGCTGTGCACCACGCTCGATCCCGCAAAATCCATAAAGCCCCGAGAAAGCAACCAGCCTGCCGGATCCCCCAGAGCATTCGTCGCCCACACCCAGTGTCCAACAAAGGGGTACACCAAGACCGAGAAGACGATGGTAATAAAAATGTATGCGTAAAACCGAAGACGCTCCGCAGTAGCACCTGAAATGATCGTAGCCCCAGTAGCACAGAACATGGCCTGAAAGATAAAGACACTGTATTGGAAAGAGTCATCTGTCTGGAAGAACCAACCGGAACTTCCAAACCAACCTCCTTTGGAGGCCCCAAACATAATTCCGTAAGAAACCAGCCAATAGAGGAGCACTGCCAGACCAAAATCGACCATATTTTTGACGGCAACGTTGATAGAGTTCTTTGTCCGGGTGACTCCGCTTTCCAAACACAAGAATCCCCCCTGCATCAGGAACACAAATCCTGAACACAGTAGAATCCACAGAATATCCATCAATGCTTCCGTCGTCATCTCAACCTCCTAAGCCCGGGGGCTATTCGAGTTCATATACTTCATGAAAAATCGCAACAATCCGTTCACGCTTGGCTCTCCCTCCACGGGCATGAGCTTTGGGGCCCTGCTTCAGAGCTCCATCCGCATTGTATTCCAATACCACCTCAAGGCCCTGTTGGATGTGATACACCCTCTTGCGGAGAACGCCGTTCACCCAGGTACTCTCAACAAAATGTTGCGCCGCCTTACCTTCATAATAGATCCGGCGCTTCTCCACGTAATCCGTATCAAATCGCTCCCGATCCCGGCTACGTTTGCGTTCAATTTCCAGACCGTGTTTGATCTCTGCCCCGCCCTGTTCGAAATAGCGGTATGCGTAGTACCAGCGTTCAAGGTCCGGATCACTTTCGACGTGTTCCTTCATCCCAAAGCGCTGGGATGGGGCTTTGGGTAACGCTAATGAGTCGATAGAAGATGGTGCCGCAATCCCCTGCGACACAAGCAAGCACCCAAACAACATTACACGTAGCAGTCTTTTCATCGTCAACTTCTCCCGATTACTGTGGGGGTTATAAATTCAAAACATTTCATTTAACAAAAAACCTTTAGACGTTTAATCGTCATACTTAATTGAACAATAGATTCCATTTTTACTTTTTTGTATTTCATTACCATTATTACGTATACTAAATCGCTTCCTATTCTTCTTTCGCTCTCTCGCTTCTGCATAATCACTTCACAAACAGATGCTTAAGCCCGGTTTCAATCCGATGCCAACTTGGCAGGATCTTTTCATGGGGTTGAAAACAGGGGATTCTTTAACGCGGATTCGTGGAAACGGAAATACATTTTCGCCCAGTAATGTAGGCCATTTCCACATAAGCTCAGCGGAGAATCCCGATTCGCCCTGCACAGAATGGGGCTATCTCCAGTAAGCACATCATTACGGTAACCTGAAGCCCATACGGAGTTCTCCTGTTTCCCAGTTCAGATGCAGGATAGGCTGATCCGTCAGCCCCACCCCTGCCAGGAGCCTCCTGATGAACCATACGCTGAATCCAGACTGTACCGAGATCAACACGCTGATTGAACAGGCCGCCGCCGGCGACCGCTTTGAATTTGAAGACGGTGATTATTTTTTGAGCGAGCCCCTCCGGATTACGGATAAGCAGCAGCTTAGCCTCTCCGCGGCTCCGGGGGCGAAGGTTCATCTCCACGGCGGTATCCGGATCCATCAGTGGCAGCAGGAAGCTCCGGGCCTCTGGTCCGCCTCTATTCCCTCATGGAGCTGTGAACTCTATTGCGACGGTGTGCGCCAGGAGCTGGCCCGTTGGCCAAAAGAAAGACCGGAAGCCCTTCCCCGCAGCTACAGCCGTTCCACCGGCACGACCCCCACAGAGATCCGCAAACGCTCCTTCCTGTTTGACCGAAGTGAGTTTCCTGAGCTTGCGGATGGAGAACAGATGAGTGCCTTCCTGTGGCCTACCGGTTCACAGGGCGTCTATAATTGGCACTCCGTGTTTCTCCCCTGTGAGATGCATGGGAACCAGATTAGTCTGGACCGGGACACATGGTTCCCTTTGGGAAACGGCACCCGCTTCTTTCTACTCAATCACCCCGCCTTTCTTACGGAGGAATCGGAGTTCTATATCGACCGAAAGCAACTGAAACTGTTCTTCCGCCCTCCCGGAGGCAGCCCGGCAGGCAAATGCATAGTCTTGCCAATGATGAAAAATCTGGTCGAGATCCGGAACAGTTCCGGCATTGAACTCGATGGGCTCACCCTGACAGAAACGGATCGTAGTGAATTCAATGACGGTGAGATTCTGGATCAGGATGATGCTCTGGTCCTGGTTACCGAAAACAGCAGCAACATTCATATCCGCAACTGCACGCTGAACAATAGTGGTCTGAACGGAGTCTGCATGTATCAACGGGCCCAGCGGGTGACCGTGGAAGGCTGCCATATCTTCAACATCGGTCATACCGGAGTCCGCGCCTACGGAGACTGGGTCAGTGAAGAGTATATGAACCGGGGGCACCTGATCCGGAATAACCACATCCACCATGTGGGACGACGCATCGGTCAGTCCGCCGGAGTGCAAATCATGCAAAGCGGAGAAAACTGCATTGCCAACAATCTGATTCACCACAGTGCTCGCTATGCCATTAGCCTGCTGGCTCCCAATACCCGTACCTTTGTCAAACCGGCCTTTTTCCCGGATCGTAGCGAAGTCCCCTCCTTCATGGCCAAATGGTTCACCTACGTTCGGGATAATCTGGTCTATCGCAATGAGGTGTTTGCCTGCAACCTCGACAGTCAGGACACCGGTCTCATTCAGGGATTCCGCTCCGGAGAAGGAAATGTGGTTTCGGATAACATCGTACGGGATTCCGAACTGCCCTTCAGTTTCGGAAATGGCATTTACCTTGATGACTGTTGTGATGGTTGGACAGTGAAAAATAATCTGGTGTATAACCTCAACCATCATGGCGAAGGAACGCTCTATGATGTGTTAACGTTTAAGGGGATTGGTAACCGCGCACTCAATAACCGATTTTTACACAACAATGTAGGCACAAGTGGTGTAGTGGACACCTTCAGCATGGGTGGAAAGGAGAATTACAACCTCGAGGTCAGCCACAATATCATGCATGAAAATGGTTCAGGTCTCTATGGGAACAGTGACTGGCAACCGCGACGTTTCCGTCAAGCGGATCACAATCTGTTTTTCGAGAGCAAGGTCCCCTACCATATCTGTGGCGGTCTGGGCAAAGACGGGAACATTCCTCTCTATCAGTGGCAACGGGCGGGTTTTGACCGCCACAGTCTCTGCGCTCATCCGCAGTTCATGAATGAGGATCAGCATGACTACCGTCTCCAATTTAGCTCCCCGGCCTTTGGCCTGGGCATCACAGAAATTGAGTATGCCGCCATCGGACTATTGGAAAGTTACTCCCAGGAAGTCCCCCAACCTGATCGCCTGCAACGTCTGTATGTTGAGGTGTTTCGCGGGGAGGAAGAGATCTCAAAACACAGGTCCTGGGTGGATTGTCACTGCGGGGAGAAACTGAGCTTCCGCTGGAGGGGTCGTGATTCGCAGTTGTTACTCGTCAGCGGACTCCGCCCACAACTGTCCTTGCTCTCCGGCAACCGGAACGGAATTGAGTTCCATCCGGATGGAGTCCTACTCAGTAGCGAAGGGTGCTATCGGGTGAAAGCGGAACTGAATGGCGCAGAGTGTCTGCTGGACCTCCTTGTGGATGACCGCATGGAAAGCCTACGCTGGGCCTCGATCCCCCCTCAGGTGGTTCAGGGTGAACGATATCCTGCAGGGGTGGTCGCCCGAACGCGTTTGGGTCGGGAAGTGCCCATAGCCCATCCCGAATTTGAATCACTGCAGGGACTGTCGCTGATTCAGGATCAGCTCTATATCACCGGAAGCGAGCGTGGGATTGCCCGGGTATCTGTGGAGGGGCTCAGGCAGGATCTGGAGATTCATATTGTCCCGGATCTTATTCTGGACCTTGAGCCGGAGACCGCCAGGTTAGCCACCGTCGGAGTGCCGCAGACCTTTCGCGTAACAGCCCGCATGAACAGTGGCCGACAAATGCGTGTAGAGGATGTGGAGATCCTTGCCGAAGAGGTCGATATCTCCGGCAATACGCTGACCCTCCCCCGTGTAGGTGAACAAAAACTTCTGTTCCAAAAAGACGGGGTGAGCACGGAGTACTATGTTCGCGCAGTACCCAATCTGCCCTTGCCTACAGGATTCCGCTTCAGTCAATACGGCCTTGAGGAAGGCAAAGCCATGCGCAGAGAAGACGGTATTTTGGAAATCTACAGCAATGCCAACAATGTCTGGTATGATGCAGATGATGCCAGCTTTCTGCACCAACAGCTCCCGTCAGAGGGCTTACAGGTAGAGTTATGTGTGCATGAGATCGAACGGACCCATCACTTTGCCCAGAACGGCATCCTGGTGAAAGCCGAGGATACAGCAGAGAGTCCTTGTGTCCATTTCCGGGTGGATACCGAAGGAGAACTCATGGTGGCTCTGCGCACAGAACATGCTGGAAAGATGCTCCCCGAATTTGGCGCCAGCCCCTGGGCCAAATTCGGTGGAGGCGATGCCAACATGGATGATCGCCTGAGTGACGGGGTCTGTTTTCCGGTACAGCTGCGACTCGACTACCGGGAAGGGCAATTCCGTTTCTATTTCAAAAAACAGGAAAACTGGGAACTACTCGGCGAACTACGCATGCCTCTTCCAGAAAGATGCTACGCGGGTGCCGCCAGTTTTGCCGTAGATAAGGACCACATTGGAAGGACCCGCTTCGAACTCAGTCTACATCAGGCCCGGCTTTCCGCCCCGCTGAGCTGAGGACAATCCGGCAAAGCTCCCTCTCAGGGGCTGCGACTGGGAGCGGGCTGAAGCAATGAGGGACAGATCCAGGCCAGCCCGCCCCGGTCTCTCCAGGTGGGATGTTCCGCCACCGCCATCCATTCCGGATTCTGATAAATCCGGCCCATGGCAAACAGGAACACCCCATGTTTTCCAGAAGCATCCACCGGATCATCCACCTTCACTGGCCAGCTGCTTTGATCTTTGATGCCCTTTTCATAAAAAAACGAAATGGCGTCCCTCAAACTCCCCTCACTGGGCGGCTCATAGGAAAACAGGTCTTCCTCCGAAGCATTGCGGACCATCTCCACTGCGGCACTGAGCGGTGCCAGCCCGAAATAGGTATACCAGAGACTTTTCTTCCCCCGTTTGAGCTCATGAGGCATGGACCCATCCGGCTCAATTTGTGCATCAAGGATCTGTTTCAAACGCTGCACATCCTGCGTAAAGGCCTTTTCCCGCTGTAGGATGCGATTGGAAGCCAGAGAGGCCATGATGCCCCAGCAAGCCCAGTTGTTGTTCCGGTTTTTGATCGCGGAGGCTGGCAACAACACCCGCTTTACCCAGGCGAGAAAGGCCTCCCGTTCACCCGGTTGCCAGGCATCCACCTGATCCAGGGTTTCAGCCGCAAACACAAAGGCCGTTCCATTGTAACACATCACCAGTCGGCCATCGTGATTCGAAACCTTCTGATTGGTGTTTGCCCAGGTAGTCAGAATCTGCCCACCCTGTTTCCCGACCTGTACCTCGCCCCACCCTTTCAGGAAGGCAGCTCCAGCCTGCTGCGTCCCTACACCCCTCAGAGCTCCTGGTATCAGGACCTACAGCAGTGGCTGAAGGCTCACAAACCGGAAGTGCTCATTACCACGAAAATCAACACACTGCGTACAGCCATGCAACGCCTGGGCCTCGAGGTGCCCGGGAATATGGGCATCATCGGCTTAGACATCTGTAAACGCGGAGAGCATCCCCTTTCCCCGGAGCTGGACTTTGCCGGCATCGTCCAGAACATGGAGGAAGTCGGGATGCACGCGGTCCGCTTGCTGGACCGCCGTTATCAAAGCCGGGAAAGCGGACTGCGTGCCGTTCCGGTTACCATACAGATTCAGGGCTATTTCCAATCGGGCTCCAGCCTCTACCTCCGCGAAGACTGAGCCCCTGCCCGATTCAGGGAAGCGGGGTGAGCGTGAAATCCTGGATACTCAACCCACGCACATCTTTGTCTCGACTGAAGCGCAGCAGGTTGCGTCCCTGTTCCAGCGATACTTCCAAAGCCTCGGTCTCCTCCCAGAGCCCCAGCGTATGCGGTAAAGGCAATTCCTGAGTGTGCTCGGCATCATTCACCCGCAAGCTGAGCTGCTGCTTCCAGCTAGGGGTCGCCACCCGTGCCCGCAAGGCGTAGCGTCCGGCTTCAGGAAGATCGATCTGGTATTCAAAGGCCTCCGCCTTCCCCAGACGGTTGTAATGCAATTGCTTCCCGCCCAAGCGGCTATCCATGAACTGAATTTTCCGGGTGCTGCGGGTCGGCGTACTGCAGGCCACGGCCGGAATATGGATCACCCCCTCCTCATCACGCCGTATTTCCTGATCAGCCTCCGTCACGATCACCTGCACCCGGGCAACTTCGTTTTTCGACTCATTCGCTTCCCCCAGATCCTCCCCCACCGGCGCTAGAGGCAACGCCGCCGCAGCCTCAATCAAGGCCCGCTGCTGATGCAAAGCCACCCCGTTCCAGAAGGCAGGGTCCTTCCCAATCAGGCCAAGGCTACGGGGTTCCCCCAGCAGGTCACCGACCCATTGCGCCCGCTGTACCTGCAGAAAAGCCTCTCCGCTCTCCCGGGCCTGGGTGATCGCTAGAAAATTGAGATCCGGATTATAGGGCCCTCCTGCCCAGCCACTGCCCCAGCCCCCACCCAGACAGACCACCCAGCCATCCGGCGTCCAGTGCGCCAGAGCCGCATGTCCCCTCGAAGGGCGTTTCGTGGTGGGCACACCAAAGGCACGGAGAATAAAACGCCCGAAGAAAGCACGGCGACCACAGACGCCACCATTCATGAGAATGTTTTGAAAGAACTGCAGCTCCGCTTGATCGTCCTTATTATGCTGGGAGCCGTATTTCACATCCGTCCGCACCAACCCCACATAGCGCCAGCGGTAATCCGGATTGTGAATATGATCCGGACGGTAGCTGCGCAGCATCTCCCGCCCCCAGACCAGAGTTTCATCCGGTTCATGACCATTGACCACCATGCGCAATTCCCAAGTACTCAAATCTTTAAAGCCTGGATCCAGCTCATCATTATCAAAAGCATCTGCGTACTGAAGATAGCGTTTTAGAGGATCAACGTTTGCCGGTCCATCCACCTGTGCTTTCGGATTTCTCTGGGAGATCGGCACCGCATGTTCCAGGCTAATTGCCAAAGCCAGGCGTTGAAGCAGATCGGAATCGGAGGGCCGACGGCTCTCCTGGATCGTGCTGTAGATGTGCATGGCCTGCGCATAGTGCCCCTGTTTGGCTCCATCTGCTCGTAGCATCCTCATCATCAATTCCGAGTCCGCAAGCAAGCTCTCCACCAAGGCATATTCAGCATCTCCTTGTTGAGCGAAGGCCGCCAAGCGCCGCGGGGTCGCCTCCTGTAGCAGCACAGCTTTTACCAGCTTGGCATCGAGTTCGTTACGGCTCAACCAGGAGTTCAGCCCAAGCCTTGCCAAGGCCTCCTGAGTCAGCTGTTTACTCGCTTCTCGATCAAGTTTCGCCTGGCTTACAGCAGCTCGCCATTCGGTTTCATGGGCCTGTGCACGCTCGAGTCGAGTCTGACGCTCCTGTAAGGCACGCAAACCATCTTCCCGATTCTGCTGCCATTTCTCCAATTCCTTCCGAGCCGCTTCACGCTCAGCCTCGGTTGTGGCCGCTTTCAGTTTATCCTGAGCCTGGCGAATCCCGCGATCCGCGCCTCCAATCCATTTGCCTTTGGCGTGCCCGACCAAGGCCTTCGCTGTTCCCAGTTCCCCCAGCTGTTTCTGGGCGGCTTTCAGCTTGGACTCCGCAGCCCGTTCTGCCTGATGCGCTTGCACATAAGCTACTTTCTTTTCTTCGACCAAGTCCGGGAGAGCAGAGAAAATTTCTGTTTTCAAAGAGTGAAGTTGAGTGCTGTAATCGGCCGCCAACTTCTCCCCAACAGGGAGCAGCACACTCTCAGGGGCTTTTTCCTTTGCAGCCAACATCGGGACGAGTCCCGGAAACAGCAACAAGCATGTGCACGGAACGACGAAGCGGGCGAACGCCTTCATTGCATGGGCTCCTGTTTCAGAAGTTCCACCATGGCCTGCCCCATCGCCTCCCCTACGTTCATATAGGTTTCGGCATTCCCACCATAGTGGCCTCCGGAACTGCCCCCTTTTGACAGCGGATGTGTGTACACTGCGGAGACGTTTCCTTTGAATTCAGGATAGCGGCCGCTTCGCCCATCCACGGACTGCATCGCTTTAAGAAGTTGCCCTCCTCCATTGCGGGCCCCCTCCTTCGTCTGGCCCAATGAGGCACACACAAACTTCGCCTGTGGCGCATCGAAATCCTTGCGAAGCTGCCGAATTAGATGAGCCAGATTTTGCTCATAGCGTTCGGAATACACCGCGCTACGACTGTCCCGATCCCCTTGCCACCAGAAGAAGCCGGCGATTTCATACTCCGTAGCTCCCGGATAATAGGTACCCAGCTTTTCGAGAACGCCTTTGGCACGGGCGATATCCCCATCATATTGCTTTCCCGCATACCAACCAATGGCCTTGGCTTCGCTTCCTTTTTTCCAGCGATCCGGCGAGTCTTTATACCCGGCATACACCCAGGTCACTCCCTCTTTATCGGTCACCTCAAAGGAATCGCTGCCGGGTGGGAGCAAATCCCAGCCCAGGGCCCGATTTCCAATACAGCTCTTGAGAATCAGGACCGGTGCCTCCACAGCCTCTCCAAGCTGATGTCCAATACCGATCTCTGGACCAATGCATTTACCCTGAATGCTCATCCATTCATTGTTGAATTGCTTAGACGGCCCGGTGCCACTGCCCATCACCCGCACATTGCGCACATCCTTGCGCGTGCTCCAGCCACCCGCCTCATCGAGGAGGTACGGATAGAGTCCCTTCTCTTGTACCGCATACTGCAGGCTCCCCTCGCCTCCGTTGATTTTGCCGAAACCCAACATATTCGACTGCCCCAACAAGATAAAGACCTGCACGGGTTGGCTCATGTCTGCGGGCTGACCATCCGGAGCAGAAAGCGAGCTTCGCGCATCTCCCTGCTCAGCCGGAATACGGAAGCAAAACAGGAACATCCACGCATAGCGTGAGAGGGTTTTGTGAAAACCTGGTAATCTGAACATCGTAGGGCTCCAAGGACATCTAGTGGGAAAAGGCACATCCAGTATCTTCCCCTGAGAAAAGAACTCAATCATGAAACCAAGCTGAGCCCAGGCTTTATTCTCTTGGAAACCCCGCGCCTGCCTAGGATCGAGTATAACCAATACTCGGTAAGTCTCCGGGAATCTCCTGAATAGAACCCGAAAAACGGGCATCCTGCTGAATCAGTGCCGGCCCGCGATGACAGTGCAGGGTCACCTGATCGATCAGAGCCTCCTCGACATGCTGCAGGGTCATGCCTTCAGCAGCGGTTTGCGGCCAGCTGGGCAGCATCACCGGATTCGCAGTTTCGGCATCCGGATCCGTTTGCAGAATACAATGGCTGATCTGCAGCCCTTTCACCGGCCGCTCCGGCAAGCCACTGATATAGCCCAGGGAGGCACGACAATTGCGGGCGGTGAAATGGCTGATACTGATATCCCGGAACTCCGGAGTGAGTTCCGAAAGTGGCTGAGGCTCCGGTGAAAAGGCTTCACTGTTTCGGGAAGCACCACAGGCATACCAACTGTTCAGAACAATTGGACACAAAACGGAATCCATCACGACATGGCTGATCCGCACATCCCGGACGTAGCCGCCCCGTCCCCGCCGGGCCTTGACCCGAAAACCTCGATCCGTTCCTTTAAAGATGCAGTTGCTGATCACAATATGCTGCACCCCTCCGGAAATTTCGCTGCCACACACTACCCCGCCATGCCCGTGCACAAAGGTACAATTACTAATGCTGACATATTCCACCGGGCGATTCACCCGACGGCCATCGGCATCCATGCCGGATTTCAGGGTCAGGCAGTCATCTCCCGCATCAATATGGCAGTCACTGATCCGGACATAACGGGATGAGTCGATGCTCAAGCCGTCCCCATTGGGCGCATCATGAGGATTATAGATGTGAATGCCACGAACGCTTACATTCTCGCAGTACACCAACTGGGTATTCCAGAAGGGAGAGTTCTCCGCCCGGAATTGTTCCAGGACCACATCCCGGCAGTGCATCAATTGAATCAAGGGCGGGCGCAGAAACTGACTGGCCCGTCCCCCTCCGCCGGAACCTGCGGAGTCGTATCCGGGATTCAGTCGACTGAGCTCATGATCCACCTTCAGTTGAGGCCCAGAAACTTTTTCGGATTTGCGCCTCCGGAATTCCGTCCACCAAGCCTGACCGGAACCATCCAATACGCCGAAGCCACTGATCCGCACAGCTTCCAGTTCATAGCCATAGATACAGGGATGATATCCATAACATTCCACACCTTCCCATCGGGTTTTTACAGCTGTGTAGCGTTCGAATTCCGGGATAAATTCCAAGCGCGCCCCGGCTTCCAACTCCAGGTGCAATCCGGAAACCAATTTCAGGGGGCCACTCCGATAGTGGCCCGCACACAAACGAAGATGTCCTCCTCCCAAACTTCCAATCTTATCGATTGCAGCTTGCAGGGCTGCACTGTCATCTCCGGAGCGCTGTGGATGTAGTTCAATCATTCAGGGAGGCTAGACGAAGCCATAGGAGAATCAATGAGGAAGCGCGATGAGTGCTCGTTTCCAAGAAGGAATACATACACATCCGATTTGACCTAAGCCACACTTCAGGATTGGCTCCCTCCTTATGAACCGCTTTTCTCTGCTTGCCCTGCTTCTCAGTAGTCTCCTCCTCTTTCAGGCCCATGCCGAAGCCCCGGATGAACTGGGCTTACTCCGCTTTAACTTCGATAACGATGTTGTAGGGGATACGGATGATTTTTTCAGCGCAGGCTGGAGCCTGCAGTTTCACAGCAAAGGCGTGGAACAGATTACAGAAGAAAACCGCAGTGCCCTGGGTCGTTTTATCCATGAATACATCCCCGGCTTGGCTACGGAAGCCGGGATGATCTACCGTCAATCCACCAGTCTGTCGCAGGTCATTCAAACGCCGGCAGATCTCTCGGATCCAGAACCGATCCCAAACGATGTACCCTATGCGGGCACCTTGGGACTGACCCGCTCCTGGAGCCGCCTGAATGATCAGCGCCTCAATGCATTCCAACTCTACTTGGGTGTGGTGGGTCCCGCTTCCGGAGCGGAACAGGTGCAAAAATTTGTTCACAATGATCTCGGTCTGGGAGAAGATCCCCTGGGCTGGGACAACCAAGTGGAAAACGAGCTCCTCCTGAATCTCAATTACGCCTTCTCCCGCAAAGCAGCCCGCTTCGGAAAAGCCGGGTCTTGGGCGGGTGACGCCTCCTGGGGAGGCGGTCTTGGCCTGGGAAATCTATTCACCCACTTGCAGGCCGGAACTGAATTTCGTTTCGGCTACAACCTGCCTCAAGGCTTCACCGATGTACCGGATCAGGCCGGCCGGGGACTGGTTATGGATTCTGTCATTCAACAACACGGAGAAGATGACTGGCGGGTATATGGAAGTCTCGTTCTCAGAGGAACCGCCATTGGCTACACCGTTCTTCTCGACGGCAACCTCTCCGGGGACGGGCCTTCTATCAGCTATGATCCCTATCTCTTGCAACTGGTAAGCGGCCTGCACATCTCCAAAGGACCCGGAGAATTCCGCTTTAACGTCTACCTGACCTCCAACCCTGCGGACGATTCCGCCAGCAGTGAACTCAACTGGGCCAACTTCAGCTTTGCCTACCGATTCTGATGGGACCCGGATCCATGCGGGGTCACCAGCTCAGGATTTCCCTGAGCCACGGAAGACATAAAACGCCGCAAGTATCAGGACAATTGCGAGCACCACGATCCCGATTCCCATCCAGGGAAATGAAAATGAATATCCCATGTCCGTTCTCCTTTAGCGTCCTATGCCATACCTTCAGCCTGGAAAATCAAAGGCATCACCGGTTTGATCCGCCCATTTCCGTATCAACTGATTCATCTCACTGCGCTTGTTCTTGTATTTCGTATGGAAGGCCAGGTTGTTCTGCTCGAAGGGATCTTCTTTGAGGTTAAACATCATCCACTCCCCGCCATCCACACAGGCATATTTCCAACCATCCCGGGTAACCACGCAGCGCCAGGCATAACTGGATTCACGGTCACCAATCAACTGGGCATAGGCGGCATCCGGCTCGGCATCGAAACGGGCCTGAGCAGCCCGAGGCGTATTATTGTCCGAGCATTGATGCGAATAGTCGTAGCCCTCCATCCATTCCGGGACGGCAATATCACAGAGTCCCAGAGAGGTGGGTCCGATATCTACATGGTTGATCAGGCAGTCACTGTTCCAAGTGCCCTGTCCCTGCTGACAACGGGGAACACCACCGCCCACAATAAAGGGGACCCGCAGGGATTCTTCGTAGGGAACACATTTTCCGAAACGCCCCTGACTGCCCAATTGGTCTCCGTGGTCACTAAAGAACATGAGATACGTATCATCTATCAGGTTCTGCTCACGAAGGGTTTGCATCACCCGGCCCACATTATCATCGATGTTCTCGATCTGCGCATAGTAACTCGACAAGCCAATACGGGTATTCGCCTCTTCGCTGGCCGGTACATTATCGCGTAGTTTCAGCTGCTGCGCCTGATATCGTCGGTTATCAGCGGGGGCCAAACCCGGAACATGTGGGGGCTGCACGGAAACGACCATAAAAAACGGCGCATCTTCGTCCGTTCTGGATGTGATGCGTTCAATGGCCAGATCGGTAAGGTGGTCGGTCTCATAGCCGGGCATCTTGTAATGCGGAACATCCTCATCCCCATCATGCCCATGCAGGTAACAGTCCCACTGACTGTTGTTGTTTTCATAACCCAGCCAAGTGTCGAAGCGGCCCCGGTCAATTTTCGGCACCGTACGGGTCACGGTCCGCCCATCCCGTTCCTTCATGCCCGCCATGTGCCATTTGCCCAGATAGATGGTTTCATAGCCCTGCTCTTTGAATACATCATTCACCAAGGGTAGTTCCGGATCCAGGCGCTCTTCGTGCAGTTTAATCGAATGATTATGAGCATATTTACTGGTCATCATGCTCCCCCGGAAGGGGCAGCAGAGCGGGTACCCCGACACCGCCTGGGTAAAGTTCCGACCGGCAATGGCCAAGTTGTCCAGATTGGGGGTAAACACATTGGGATCCCCATTAATGCCCACGGCCTGGCCACGCATTTGGTCGACCACAAACCAAATCAGATTTTTTGCTTTCGTTGTCATATTCCCAACCCCTCTCAAAAGACTGAACTAAAATCCATACGCCTTTTTCAAAAAAATGATCCTTCGGCCAAGCTCCCACCGAATGACTTGTGAAGGAACTCAGCTAAGGCTCTTCGCCAAGCGCAGCACTTCGGCCAGCAGTCGCTCCCCGTCCCCGACCCGGAAGCCCTCCGGCTCCGCATCGATTTCATAGCCTCCCTCATAATGAGCCTGCTCCGTAGGCCAATACTGATGCCAGCCATTGGTCAGGGTGGCCAGGATCACTGGAGCCTTGAGCTGTTCCCGGATGGCAGCTCCCAATTCCGCAAACAGCTCTACCGGAACGCCGACGATGTACAGTTCGCCGAGTTTCCATACACACAGATCCAATTCATTTTCCCCGAAAGCAACGCTCTCAGCGACGCTTTGCAACGCGTCCCCCTCGGCCCAGCCTACAGGGCGCCCCCCCTGGGACAGGATCCGGACAAAGGCCGCGGCCGCTTCGCCCATCGCGCTGGCCTGATCCGGGTCTTCCTGGGTCGCCACCCAGGGATGGACCTCCCCGGAAGCCCCCATGACAAAGAGTGGATCGATCTGTTTTTCCTGAAGTAGACGGTTGGCCACACCGGGATAATCTCCACTCAGCACACGGCAGGTTTTGCCCAGGACCACGGGATGAATGCCCAGATTCCAGATCAGCGTACGCCGGCTCCCATTCACCTGACGGAACTCCAGCAAGGAACAGGTCGGATCCGGGGAAAGCTCCGGAATCAGATCCGGATACTCCTGAGGATTCCAGCAATGTTGAATCCGGCCATCCGCATCCTTCACCCGCCGATTATAGCCCAGACCACAGGGAGCTTCCCGGGTCCACAGCGATACCGGATAGGTCAAGCCGGCAGCGCGTTTGGCCACATCTTTTGCCTGAGGCAACACGGACTCCAGCATCCAGGTTTCCTCCGGATAGGGACCGGAATGGGTATGCGTGGTCACCAGCATCACCCGCGAAACTTCTGTCTCCAGCTCTTCCGCAATCTCCTCACGAAAGCGCCTCGCCAGCTCCCGGGGAATCACACAGAGATCCAGACTCAACAGGACCGCCACCGGTCCCTCTCCCAGCTCCAAAGCCAGCCCCCGCATCATCAAAGGCTCATGCACCGCATCATAACCAGGTGCCCGAAACCCATAGCCCATTAAGGAAACCTGTTCATCCAAGGTGATCTCCGCCACCGCGTAACCCGAATAGATTGTAGAAGCTGTCATCCCAAAACCATGACCAGTCAGCGTCGATTGTAAAGCCGTCATCTTTCCAGTGAGGGATTGAGGAAGCAGGGCAGCTTGCGTGCAACCAGGTATGTGCCGACTAGAGATGTTCCTTGGGGAACCGGGGCATATGGGACCACGTGCCTTTTGTAAGGGATTTTTCAAACATCATCACATGCTCCTCCGCAGAAGGGTTGTTGAGGACCAGGGGGTCCAGCTCATTGGGCTGCCGAAGCAAGCGAAGCACTGCTTGAGCCTCTGGAGATCCCGGATTTTCACGTGCCAGTGCATTCGCAGCTTCCACATCCCCTGCCCAGTAGGCCTGGGCAAGGCGGGGCAACCAGGCCGTAGGTGTCTCCGCCAGCAACTTCCCAACCTCTTTCACCGCAGCCTCTTTGTTGCCATTCTGGATCTCAAGCAAAGCACGGTGATATCCGGATGCAGGTCCGGCCTTTCCAAAGTCGACTTTTCCACCACGCTCCCAGGTAATCAGTCCCAGAGTGAAATCCGCTTCTGGACCGGGAGCAAGCTTTGCCAACCTTTCCGCCTCATCCAAATAACCGAGACGGTACACCGCCCTGGCCATGCTGTTGAGATACGCTGGGTCACCCCCTTGAACGTTGGAGGAGACTTTCATGACATCCGCTAAACGGGTCATGCCTTCGTTATGCGCAAAACTCTCTTCTTCCCAGTATCCGGGACGTTTGGAATTCCGCTGCTCAACGATGAACTGAAAATCCTCCAATACCTGCTGCGGCAGCTTATTTTCATTCTTTTGTTTCAACACATATTCCAAATCCCGTGAGGGGGTCGGCATCTCAATCGGCAAGTTCCGGTTCAGGACTTCCTCTCCGTCCAGCGTAACCACAAGTGACTCCTCAAACTCGCCTTTGAGAATCGTATACGGACCTACGGGTCCCTCTGCCACGGTCTTACCCGTCCCGTCTTTCACAACCGCCTTCGCAGTACGGGATGCCATGAGTTCAAAGGCATTTCCCTCCACCGATACTGCCACATGCCGGTTCGCATACTGGACCAGCCCCATGCCCTGCGTGATCCAGAAGTGGTGGGTAAAGTCTACCGGTACAAATCCTGGACGCGACGGATCCGGTGATTCAAACACAATCCCCTGCCCTCCCCAGAACTCCACAAAATCGGGCCAATACGCTGAATACAGTTTCAGTCCAGGTCCCTTACGTCGATCCGGGTTGTGGGTTCTGATGCGGTTGATGTGTTCCTTGGGATACCAAACGGCTCCAAAACCATACGGAGAGAACAAGGAAAAGTGCGACACTTTCCAGTTTGCATTCTGCTTGGCTTTGTTTTCGCCCTCATCCCAATGGCTCCAGTGCGGGGCCGTGTGCACCCGGGTGGGACCGTGGTCGGTCACATAGGGAGCCGGGTACACAAATTGAGTGTCCTCGACCATTTTTTCCGGAACACTGACTTGCGCAGGCACTTTAACGTAGCTCTTTCGGCCGGTTTCAGGATCTTTGATTTTTTTTGACTTGAACCCAGCCTCCGTGTAGCGCTTCTGTGGAAACAGCACCACATTCCAGCAGCGCTCACTACGCGGTGTCGGGTTCAGGTTTTCTTTCCGCTGACGCCATTCCACGGCCGTGCTGTCCGGATAGACGGTCACCATGATATTCAGAGCCTCATCAGAATAACGTCCATAGCGCTGCAGGTCTGCTTTCGTATTGTGATGCGTGTAACGCTGATCCATGGCAATGGTAACGGAACCATCTTCATTCCGTACAATCCGGTGCCCCGCAGGCTGACGGATAAAGGTCCCGTGCTCAAAGAACGGAAAGGAAGGTTTCATCCCCCCGGTCTGCCAGGCCAGGAAATCCTCAAACACCTCTTCCCAGTGAAAATATTCCACACCCGTTTTCAGATCCGTGACCCGCATGAGGCGGCCAGCATATGCAGGACATACCCAGGCTTCAATCAGACCATTGTTGATCTTGATCATATCCACGGTATCCGTGATCTCGCGTTCCGTACCTTTCACTTTGTAATTTCCAGGACCTGAACTCCGCCTTCCGGCGTAATCAGCCTCCACCAAATCAAAGGTCATGGACTCAATGCTCACCTTCACTTCTGCCTGAAGGCACAGCGAACAAAACACGCTTATTCCAATCAACCATCGTTTCATTCTCATCTCTCTTTCGCTTAGGTCGGGATCCATCCAACGGGATCCAGCTTTTAAATTGCATAGCCTCCAAAGAACCAGGAGCATATCAGCCCGGAAGCTTATTTCCTGAACCACATCCAATCGTTCGGCTGATAGGTATAGGATTCGCGGGAATCGGCTTCCGGAGCCTCTCTCACATCGAAGGCTTCCAGTAGATTCCCGGCCTTCACCCGGTAGGTATGCAGAGGGGTAAGAGCCTCTCCAACTGCCTCTTCCGTTAGGATTCCTGCAGCCCCCACTCCTTTGGGCAATTCCAGAGGCGTGTTTACAAACAGCACCCCTTCATCCTTTCGGTTGTAGGGCAGCCACAGTACGGCAGATTGATTCTCAAGAATATAAGGACGGCGCATGCTGGGCAATGCGGCCATGTATTCATCCGAGAGGCGTTTAAACGAAGGGGTCGGTACTGCTTCTCCAAGCTTATAGGTCCGGTCAGGGCCGATCCAGCCTTTCACCGCCATGGTCCGGAAGGTCAACTCGTCCAGTTGTTCCCCGGAGTATGCGGTTTGGGCATTTCCGCGTAACCATTTCCAGACATAGGGAAAATACAGAACATCCTTCTCCCAGTCGGTCACTTCGATACTACAGCTCCAACCGGGAAATCCATGGCTTTCGCTCATCCAATGAATTCCCCGCCTGGACCAGGATGCAATAATCTCCCACCAGGCCCGCTGGGTGGAAGTTCCGGTCCCATCCCCCCAGGTGAGCTGACTCATATACATGTTCTGAAAACTGTCGGCCCAAATGCCCTGAAATCCAAAGTTCTCCTGTGCGGCTTCAATTTTTGGAACAAACAGAGAACGGAAGCGTTCATTCACCGGGTTATGGCCCATCAACGTCGGGGGGTAGCCGTTGGAAAAGTCATTTCCGGGTTTGTTGACTCCCCAGTATTTCAAGTCGGCCCCCACCTCGTTATAGAAGGCCCTCTCCTTGGCCACCATCCCGGTCATATAGGCATAATACGCAATACCCTCTTTCGCAAGCGCACGACTCATTTCCTGCCAGGGTTCCTCTACATCTTTGGTGGGATGCCAGTCCCAAATCTGATTGCTGTTCCCTCCAGCCGTCCTTGGCTGATCCCATCCATTTTTATGCTGCCCAGAATACCAGCCAGGGGCATGATTCACCAGGATGTGCACCCCCTGTTGCTTTAAGGTGGACGCCCCCTCTTTTCCAAGCCAGCGGAAGGCGCCTGGCCGACCGGTTTCATACAGAATTCCAATTCCCGGGACGGGTTCAACCTGCTGATAGCCCAGTTCCTTGCTGACTAAATCACGTACATACTGATCCACTTCATGCCAACGGGTCTGCCAATCCTGTTTGCGAAAAGGATTCTCCCGGTCGGCCAACATGAGGAAGACCTGCGGTTCACTGGAATAGCTTCCGCTCAGTGGAAAGATTTGCTCATCGGTATACGACAGGACCTGATCACCCGGAAAGGCTTCGCTGAGTGCCCGTAAATTCCCCTGACGTTCATGAAAGGAAATGAGGCCGGCATGCGGGCGAAATTGAAAGTCCACAAAGTTTGCCCCCGCCCCTCTGGCCATGCGACAAATCCAGGAACCCGTTCTGTGCAGGAGGGCGTAGCCCCGGTCATTCACCTCCACACTCGGAGGGACCACCGGGGAGACCATCGGAATCCCACTCACCGCTCCTGGAATCACCTCACCCGTCGACCAGGCCTCATGAATCCCTCCCTCCGGTCCTTGGCTGAAACTCTGTTCAATTCGCCCCAAACCCCGATATCGCAAGGCAATTGCGGTCACGCCAACCGCATCCCCATCCACCTCCCAGGTTCCCAGCTGACGAATCGCATTCACCTTGCGGCCACTCGGGAGTTCAAAGCGATAGGATGTCTTGAAGCCCCGCCAGGGCCATCCACCGATTGTATGGGTTGCGGACTCGACCCTCCAGACCAGGGTCCCCTCTTCTTTCCAGTCCACGCGTTCAAGTAAGTGTTTCCGATAGGAAAGCTTACTGACATCCACCGGCATTTTGAAATGGGCGAAATCATACACATCCCGATGGATGATCCCGAAGTTCTCCAGTGAATAGGGCCCTAACTCCTCCTCAAAGCGTTCGGATTCGGCCAGCAATGCCGCAGCTTCGGGACTGTCCTTTAAAAATGAAGCCTGTGTTTTCTGGCGAAATTTCCGGGCCCGCTTCTTGCTGTTCATGTGACGAAGCTGTTTCGCTTCTTTTCCGGACAGCTTCGATTTGCCTTCCAACTCCTTCTTTCTCGAAAAATATTCCTTCATGGGAGGGTATTCGGCAAACAACGCTTCAAATTTTTCCTGAGCCTGAGCACTCTTTTCCCGTTGCACTTCCAGTTCAGGAGGCAGTGTCGACGCTTTCGCCCGTTCCAGGTCACCTGCAAAAACAAAGTGCCCTCGAAAAGCTCTCTCATCCGCGCTCCCCAACAAACGCGTATGGAACTCCACAGCATTCGCCTCCGTCACGACCTTTTCCAGTTTCAGGAAGGGCCACATTCGGCGGTCCTCACGAAATTCTTCTGCTAACAGCGGAAACAGAACGGTGTCGGGAGATGAGAACGGAACACCATGGTACTCCGCCCCCTGGAGCCCCAAGACAACGCCCCCATGAAGGGCAAATTGTAGGGAAATCCCGTGTTCAAAGGTAATCCGAAGCCCCGATGGAGATTGATCCACAAGAGGTTCCGCCAGCAAATAGAACGGAAATACGAAGCCAAACCGAAAGATTTTTTTTATCATAATGAGAAACCAAATATTGTCTTTTTTACCTTATCCGCATTTAATTTATGTAACCAGAGAGAACTTTTTATGTATTCCAAATATCATTTTCGGTTTTGCGAATGAGCAGACCCCGTATTTTCATTAGCATTCCTCGCACAGTCGGACACTGCCGGGACATCATCCGGGGAATTTTCCGCTTTCAGCATTCCCGTCGGAGTTGGGACCTCAACCTGTTCTCCAAATCAATGGGTTTGGAAAAGCTCCTGCAGGCAGACGGGATTATTTCCATGGGGGTGGACTTGAGGGGGGTCAGCATCCCATGTGTGGATGTGAGCAATGCCCGAGTGTTTCCAGAGCTGAATTCGGTTCGAGAACATAACCGGGAAGCCGGCCGAATCGCTGCAAATTTTTTCATCGACCAGGGTCACAGTCACTTTGCCTTCGGATCGCTGCCTGGCATACACTATGCAGATGAACGTCTGGCCGGGTTTGAAGAGGTCGCAACTTCAAGGGTACACACTCACCCCATATGGGGAAAGGGCCGCAGTCGGAAGCAGTCCGAAACGCTAGCCGTAACATGGTTGGAACAGCTTCCGAAACCTATCGGCCTGATGACCGCCAGTGACAGTGAAGCTCTTTTTCTCATGCGTCTTCTTGAACACATGCCCTATTCTGTACCAGAGGATCTCTCACTGATCGGGGCAGACGACGATGATTTGACCTGCCGGATGCCCCTGGTCAGCATCAGCAGCGTCATGCTGAATGGAGAGGAAGTAGGGTACGACGCGGCTCGTAGATTAGAACAACTCCTTGAGAATCCGACCCGGCCTCCTGAAACGAAGTTAATCCCTCCGCGGGGCCTCAAGCTTCGCGATTCGACCAACGTACAGGCATTGCAGGATCCAATCGTCAGGAAAGCCGTGGCTTTTATTCGGGCTCATGCGCATGAAGCAATTAAGGTTCCGGACATCTGCAGAGAAGTCTCTATGAATCGACGCAGCCTGGAATTGAAAATAAAGGAGGCCCTGGACACGAGCCCCCACCGCTTATTAATGGATGAGAGATTGAAACGGGCAAAACTCCTCCTTTGCGACACAGACCTTCCCATTAAAAGGCTGGCTATGGAATGCGGGTATAACAGTCATGCCCGTTTCAGCATCAATTTTACAGATGAGGTCGGCATGAGCCCAAGAGATTTCAGAAAATCCAATCGCTGAAAAAGAACCCGCAAAGAGAACCGAAATCTCCACCAAAGTGAATCTTTAGCATGGCAGGCGATATCCCCCAACAGCTCACTCCGTTCGCAGTTCGGAGGACAGGCAGGACTCACCCAATTCAAAACCCAAGCGCTTCTTCAAATACCCCCGGCCAAAGCCTGACTTCAATTGCCTTTCCCGATCCCGGGCTGCATCCAAGGAACGACAGGCCTCATAGTAGACCAGCTCTACCGGCAGGCGCTTCGCCGTGTTCGAACACTTCCCAACCTCATGCTCAGCAACCCTCCTC
>DIYK01000026.1:50079-62053 GCA_002429005.1 Verrucomicrobia bacterium UBA6056 | reverse complement strand
CTGGGCTGGGTTACCCGCCCCCCCCAACACGCGGGCCGAAGGTTCGCGCCGATATCAGCCCAGTCCAACGTAGGGCCATCGGTCCAAGCTGGGCTGGGTTATCCGCCTCCCTCAACCCACGGGCCGTAGGTCCGTGCCGATTACATTTGCAATGAAGCATCGGACCTACATCCAGGTACAGGCAGAGAGGCGGTTTCTCTCTGGAATCGTGGATAGATCGGCGCGGAGCATCGGCCCGCGTGCTTCTGTTTAGAACACGGGAACCCAGCCCGTACTCCGGCTTTCAGCCTGAAGACGGACTGGGCTGATATCGGAACGGGTGCTTCGACCCGTTTTTCTGAGGCGACAAGGATTCCCCGGCTGGCAACCGGGGCTCGTAGGTTCTGGGTATGCCATCTGCTGGAAACAGGCGTTCCGATATAAGAATGGACCGCGCCCTTCCAGGGGGCGAACAGAGCACAGAGCTCAAAAGCTCGTACAAGGCGGCTAGAGCGTTCTAAACGCGGGCCAAAGGCTCCGCGCTGATATCAGCCCAGTCCAGCGTAGGGCCATCGGTCCAAGCTGGGCTGGGTTACCCGAACCCTACCCACACGCGGGCCGGAGGTCCGCGCCGATCAAATTTGCAATGAAACATGGGGCTTACACCCAGGTAGAGGTAGCGTGGCGGCTTTTTTCTGGAATCGTGGATAGATCGGCGCGGAGCATCGGCCCGCGTGCTTCTGTTTAAAACACGGGAACCCAGCCCGTCCTCCGGCTTTCAGCCTGATGACGGACTGGGCTGATATCGGAACGGATCCATCGGCCCGCTTTCCTGAGGGCGAAATGGTATTCTAGTTGGCAGTCAGAGCTCACAGGCTCTGCGTATGCCGTCTGCTAGAAGTGGGAGCTCCAGTGATAGTGATACAATGGACCACGCCCTTCCAGGGGGCGGCTCTTACATGCGGACCGAAGGCTCCGCGCCGATATCAGCCCAGTCCAGCGTAGGGCCATCGGCCCAAGCTGGGCTGGGTTACCCGCCCCCCTCAACCCACGGGCCGTAGGTCCGTGCCGATCAAATGTGCAATGAAACATGGGGCTTACACCCAGGTAGAGGTAGCGTGGCGGCTTTTTTCTGGAATCGTGGATAGATCGGCGCGGAGCATCGGCCCGTGTGCTTCTGTTTAAAACACGGGAACCCAGTCCGTCCTCCGGCTTGCCCCCCCTTACTTACAGCTGAATTTTCCTTTTTGAGACAAAAACTGTTTGGGGTTGTGATAGAACAGCTGTTCTACATCGGCATCTTCGTGACCTCGCAGGCGCATTTGAAATAAGGTGTCATGCAGCGTGGCCGGGTCAGAGGGACCCCAGTCGCCACTGGCATCGACGATCATCCGATCCACACCGTACTGTTCGACGGCATCAATGACGCGGTCGGGCGAGTTTTTGGTGACGGGGTACACGGTCATGGCGGTCCAGAATCCGGCATCCCGGAGTAAGGGCATGGTATGCTCTTCCACATGGTCAAAGCAGACCTGAGCTGGATTGACCTGTCCATGTCCCATCAGGTAGTCGGCCATCAGCTTCGTGCCTTGATATTTGTCCTGCAGGTGGGGGGTGTGAATCCAAATCAATTGATCCATCTTCAGGGCCAGCTCCACCTGCTCCTCGAAGATGATCATCTCATTCCGGGTGTTTTTGTTCAGGCCGATTTCACCTACACCGAGCACATTCGGCTTTTCCAGAAACTCGGGAAGAAATGAAATCACCTCGCGGCTGAAACCCACATCTTCGGCTTCTTTGGGGTTAATGCAGACCCAGCAATAATGATCGATCAAAAATTGAGCTGCCCGGGTGGGTTCAAATTCGGAAATATGCGTAAAGTAGTCATGAAAGGCCGCTGGAGAGGTGCGGTCGTAGCCTGCCCAAAAGGCTGGCTCACAGATGGCGACGGTGTGCATACGGGCCATGCGTTCATAATCCTGAACGGTACGGGCAATCATGTGGACGTGAGGTTCGATGATCTTCATTCGGATAGCTCCCCAACAGACAGCAGTTTCAGAATACGTTCCGCCCGCTTGGGTTCTGCATCACTGACGATGCGTGCGGCTTCCCGTAATTGGGACAAGGCTTCCCCCTGAAAGGCCTCTTCGCCACCAGCAGCGGCTTGAATGCGGTCGAAAGAGGCTGCGGTTTCGATCAGGGCGGAACGCATGTGCAAATAGAACATGTCGACGAGTTCCGGGGCAGGTTTTGGAGATGTCATGTGATAGAACCTTGGGGCTGCATGTATGTGGTCAGGGGAATGAAGTTCCCTTACTCATGTCAACGCTGCCAGAGGCCATCTGGTTCAGATAAAAAATTGCTTAAGGCGTGCTGCTCTCCGCTAGCCTGACTGCCCACACGATATCATTCTGAGTGACGTCGCCCATGATCTGCGGAGTGCCGCCGTCGTCGATGCGGTTGTGGCCTACCGAGTAGATCAGGCAACCTGTGGGGGTTCTGCGATAGCCAAGGGGCTGTTGTGTCCAAGGATCCAGGAAAGCTTCGCTCGCCGGGAGCTCCTCTGGAAACGCTCCATGTTCTTCTGCGTAGTGGAGACAATATCTGCCTGCTTCTACGAGCCCCAACTCGGCTTGCAGCCAGATCAGCCCTTGTAGGATGCCCTGGCTTAAGCTCAGGAAGTTTGAGCTACTCTGTAAGTGCGGAGAGCATTTCCTTTGCTGTTCCTCCAGATGTTGCAGAAGAGCGAGATGGTTGACGCCGGATGAAAGCAGGTCTGACATCTGAGCGTAGGCTTGGTTTAAGCGATAACGATCCCGTGGCGAATAAAGCAAGCTGTGGTAGCTCAGGTGCTGAGCTTGCTGAACCCAGTCTTGCAGGGGGATTTCCCGTTGCCGGCTTTGTTGCTGAAGTAGGCTGTACAGTTGCCACATCTCGGCATGGAAAAAGTGGGGCCGCTCCAAATCCTGTTTGAGTTTCTCCAAGCGCTGCCAGTGTTCGTTGAGGATCCACGGGCTTAGGGCTTCTTCCCGGAGATAGGGAAGGCTTTTTCCGAGGATGTAGATGAGTACGGCTCGTTGTCTCTGTGGAATGTCTTGGTAGAGGAGTACCCGGCAGAGTTCCAGAACTTCGAAGAGAATCTCCGCAGCCTCTTCCGGCTCATCCCTGGCCAAAGCATATTCGATCCAATACCCGCGCAGGTAGATTCCGGGAAGCCAGCTCGGGTTTTCCTCCGGGATCACCCGCCAGAAAGCGTCTCCCTCAAAGCTCTCTTCCTGAAAACGTCTGTTTGCCTGACGCCACAGCCCCCGCATTACTTGAAAATGCTGCTCCTGGAAATAGCGTCCCCAGGTCTCCAGGGTCTCGTCGTCCCATTCATGCTGGCCGCTCTGGACTCGTGTGCGTTCCCTGCTTCGCCAGGTGACATACTCTTCGTGCAGATGCCGATAGTTTACCAGAAGGCGACCACTTCGGTCATAGGCATCCAGCCAATGCGTTTCGGGATCAATCTCCTTGGAAGGGTAGGGTTCTGGGAAGCCGCTTTCGCCAAGCGCATGCTCCTCATAGAAACGCCGAAGCTGGATGCGGGGGTGCCACTGAACACTGTAGAGCAGCAAGCCCAGCAGTAGAACACAAAGAAAGCTCCCCAGGAGGAGGAGCTTCTTGAGATCGGCTTTCGCGTTCATGTTCTTTCCTGAGCTGAGCTCAAGGCTGCATGCGTCCCATCAAGCGGGGGAAGGGAATGCATTCGCGGATGTGTTTGAGGCCGCAGACCCAGGCCACGGTGCGCTCGATGCCGAGGCCAAAGCCGCCGTGCGGGACGGAGCCGTAGCGGCGCAGGTCGAGGTACCACTGGTAGGGCTCGGGATCCATGCCTTCTTCTTTCATTTTCTCGAGCAGGATATCCAGGTTTTCTTCGCGCTGACTGCCGCCGATGATTTCTCCATAGCCTTCGGGGGCGAGCACATCGAGGTTGAGTACGGTGCGTGGGTCTTCGTCGTTCTGCTTCATGTAGAAGGCTTTGACTCCGGCCGGGTATTCGCTGACGATGAGCGGGCGGTCAAACTGTTTGCTGAGAATGGTTTCTTCGTCTCCGCCAAAATCATCGCCCCAGGTGAAGCTTTTGGCATCTTCGATATGCGCGGGCTGATTCTGCAGCCAGATCTCCAGCTCCTTGAGTTCGTCACGCAGGGCTTGAATCTCCCGCTGCAGTTTTTCCATTTTCCAGGCTTTGCCACCGGCTTTGTGGAGCTTCTCTTTTTCTTCGATTTCGCTCTGCATGGCTTCGGCCCGGGCTTGTTCGGCCTCCAGTTCGGCCGACAGTTTTTCGTGTAGCTCGGGGCTGTGCAGCATGTCCACGGCCTCGCTGTAAGTGAGGCGGGGGAAGGGGGCCTGAATGGCTTCGAGCTTGCTGAGGTCACGACCCAGGAATTCCAGATCCGCCCGGTTGTGTTTCAGCGCGGATTGGACCAGGTGGCTGATGAACTGCTCAGAGAGCTCCTGCAGCCCGGGCAGTTCGAGGAAGGCCACTTCGGGCTCGATCATCCAGAATTCGGTGAGATGCCGCCGGGTTTTGCTTTTCTCCGCACGGAAGGTGGGACCGAAGCAATAGACTTTACCCAGGGCCATGGCGGCACTTTCCAGATAGAGCTGGCCGGTCTGGGCGAGGTAGGCGGGATTGCCAAAATAATCGACTTCGAACAGCGTGCCTGCGCCTTCGGCGGCTCCGGGTTGAAAAATAGGGGTGTCGACGAGGGTAAAGTCGTTCTCATCAAAGAATTCACGGGCGGCCTGAATGAGCCGGTGACGGATGCGAAGGATGGCGGCCTGTCGCGGACTACGCAGCCAGAGATGCCGCTGCTGCATCAAAAAATCGATGCCGTGCTCTTTACGGGAGATGGGAAAATCCTGACTGGTCTGCAGGATTTCCACGAAGTTGGCGCCCATTTCCACCCCGCCCGGACTGCGGGGCTCCTCGCGGATTTCTCCTTCAATGATGAGACTGCTTTCGATGCCCTGGCCGTCGAGGGCCTGGAAGGCGGCTTCATCGCTGGCCTCAATGATACACTGGCAACTGCCACTGCCGTCGCGGACTTCGACGAAACGGATTTTCCCGCTGCTGCGCTGGGCTCGGATCCAGCCGCGTAGCCGGACGCGTTCGCCGATGTGGTTAGGGAGCTCGGAAATCTGACGAAGGGGAGCGGAATCAGAAGCAGTCATAGTGCCCCCTATACCACAGGGATTCATTCGGGATAGTCCTTTTTGGGGCTTTCCTTTTTTCGGGCGCTCACCTAGCATAAGGACATCTGATTAGGAGTGTTTTTGATGAAATATCTATATGCGATGATGTTGTGTGTGCCTCTGTTGCAGGCAGATTTTGTGGAGCTGCGGGATGGCCGTCGTTTCGAAGGGACCATTCTGGCAGAGCGTTCGGATGGAATTGAGATTCAGATTGGCCAGAACGATGCTGGTACGATCAAACGGGTGTTACATATCCATGCTTCCGAAGTGAAGAGCTATGCTGCAGATGCTGCAGGACGCCGTCCGGGGCAGGAGCGTCAGGAAGTCAGCCGTCTCTCCGGCTCGGACTACATTGAACGACTGCTGCGTGATGCGGAGAAGAAGGTTCAGGTCAAAGATTACGATTCCGCAGTTGAGCAGTTTTTGCAGGCGGCTGAAGTGGCAGGTCAAACGGGTGAAAGCGATGAGGAGAAGGTGAAAGTGGAGGCCCTGGAACTCCGGGCCCACGCCTTGCGACTCACGGTAGCCGCTTTGGAAGGCAAAGTGGAGCTGATCGAAACCCGTACCGATGGGGTGGAGGATGGTCTGAAGGAAGAAAAAGACCGTCTCGAGGACGAATGGGAAGAACTCAACGATGAAATCCGCGAAGCAGAGAAGTCCAGTTCCGGCCGTAAGATTGAAATTGGCCAGGGACCCCGCAGTAAAAGCAAAGGCGATCTCGAACAGCGCAAAGAGGATTTGCAAATTGAGATTATCCGTTTCCGCCAGCGTAGCCGCGACATGAGTACCCGATTGCGTCAGCTTGAAGAAGAAAAAGCCTTGGCCGAGTCGCAGATCAAAATTGTCGAAGAGCGCGTAGAGCAGGCTGAAGAAAGTGCCAAACTTGCCCGACGCGATATGGAACGCCGCCGCTGAGGGCGTACCCGTTGTTGTGTTGCAGACAGCCCAGGAGGATCCCTGGGCTGTTGCCTTTGAACGGATGTTCCCCGGAAAGCCTGCGGGCTTCTCTTAAGGGCCCAAGGGGTCACGGACGAGGTAGAGAAAGATCCCTGCGGTGAATACGGAAGCCACGGCGTTATTTCCACACTGCTCCACGGCGTCCTGAAAGCCCAGGCTTAAGCTGGCGAGCATGAGCTCCAGGCTGAAGAGCAGGCTGACCCCCCAGCAAAACAGAGCACTACGCGTGATGGGGCTCCAGCTTTGATTCCCTTCCAGTTCGCGAAAGAAGAGGAACGCAGCTCCGATCAGGGCGGTACCGGAGAAATCCGACATATCCCCAAATCCGGGAACTGGAGCGCTAAGCAGGGCGTTGTAGATGCCGTGTACCCCGATGCACATCAAGAGAACCACGAAAGAATCGCCGGCCCAACCGGAAGGCTGTTTCAGGGCTCGCCACAGGGCCAGACCTGTGACTCCGGTGAGGCAGTAATGCAGCACATTGGCGCTCACAAAACGTCCCACGACGATGCCGTCCACCCCGCTTCGCCGATAATAATTCAAATTTTCTTCCAAGGCAAAGCCCAGGCCTACCGAGGCCGCCAGGACCAACACCTCCAAGCTGCTCCGCTTCCAAATCAAGGGGAGTAAGGGTATGAAAAAGATCAGTTTGCAGAGCTCTTCGCGGAAGCCTACCGAAAGCGTGTGATAGAGCAGGGCATCCAGAAACTCGCCCATCTTGTCTACCGGCAGCCAGCCCTCCATCCACATTCCGCTGAGAATGGTTGGCAAGGTGGAGGCCGCCCCCAGGACGATGCCACAGATACTGAGAAGGAGAAAGCCCCAGCGGGGTCGTTGCGGCAGGAAACAAAGCAGTAAACTCCACCAAATCAGTCCCGCACAGATGGCGAGGAAGAGCAGGGCCGGGTCCAGATTGATATATTCCATGGCCACATAACTGGTGATCACCCGCCAGGGCTGACGGCGATCCAAGGCCAGCTGAAAATCAAACAGCCCTTTCATCTCCTCGGCATGCAGAGGGTCTGCCCGCAGCCCCTCCAGGTAAACCCAGTCCTCTGCCATCAGGGCCAGTTCCCGTTCCTGTTTGCGCAGGCGGGCATGTTCCAGCATATCCTGTGCCCGGAGATTCCGGGAACGCAATTCCGGAATCGGCAGGCTGTACATCTGCAGCTCCACTGAACAGAAGAGTTCCAGTACGCTAGGGCTCATGTGCTGAATATTGAATTCAAGCTGTTCCAGCGTGTCAGGCAGGTCCTCCGGAAATGCCTCTGCCAGGACCTTGAGGCTGCGTTCGATACCAAAGCTGGCATGCATCTGCAAAAACTGAGCACAGGACTCCAGAGCATCCAGCTCCTGCTCAGCAGTAGCTCCGCGGCGCGGCAGCAGGCTGGAACCGAGGAAGGCCCACAAGGTGCCCAGTGCAAGGATCAGCATGCAGCCCCGGGCAATCCCCTTCCGGGACATGGAGAGCTGTCTCAGGAAGTGAAGGCATTCGTTCATGAGGATGGAAGGGTCGGGTTAGCTGCGGGTAACCTGCAGGCCTTGATCGGAGAGGCGCATGTCGACAAAGCGGGCACGTTCGTTGGGAGGGTTCTCCTCCAGTTGCTTCCGAATCCGGGCTGCCGCATCTCCGTCTTTGGCGAGCATCAGCACATAGCCGCCTCCTCCGGCACCCAGTAATTTACAACCGAGCAGATCCGCTTGCAGGGGAGCCAGGAGCGATTCAATGACGGGCGGGTTGGTTCCCGGGTCGAGTTGCTGATTCAATTCCCAGGTCCGGGCCACGCCGGCTGCCAGTTCCTCGTAGGAACCGGATTGTAAGGAGTCATAGAGATCCAGTGCGTGTTGTTTCAGTTCGGACAGAACCTGAAGACTTTCATGACGGTTGAGAAACATGCCGCGGACAATGTCGCCGAGGATATCTTTGGCTACCCGGGTGATGCCGCTGTAGTAGAGCAGGAAACGATTCTGGGTAAGACTGTCCTGAAAGAGATGGTCGGGCAGCCAGCGGATTTCCGGAGTCTGGTCCAGTCCGGCAGCACTTTGAATCAGTTTCAGGCCACGAACAATGCCGCCAAATTGATCCTGCCAGCCTCCTCCTGAGGTGAGCATTTGCTCCAGGGCAAGAGAGCGGTTGCCGATGTCTGTGAGGTCCCAGCCCAGTCCGCAAAGCTCGTTGAGTGCCGCCAGTACGGTGGCGCTGAGAATACTGGAGGTGCCTAATCCGGAGCCTTTGGGAACGGCGCAGAGCAGCGAGAGTTCAATTCCTCCGCCAAACTCCTGCAATTGTTCTTTCAGGCTGGGATAGGGGTTTTGCTGAAAATCGGGGTGGAAGCCGGCCAGGGCCAGGGCGGCTCTGGGAATAGAGAAGCCGGATCCCAGTTCGGCGTAGGCGCCTACCTCTTCGTAGCTGTTGAGGGTTACACTGAAACCGAGGTCAATGGAGCGCAAGGTGATCGAAGGTTCCTTGCCAACGCGGGCGAAGACTTGAATCGGGGGCTGCCCATTGAGCTCTACTGCCAGATTGACTACAGAGCCCCCATGTAAAAAACAATAGGGCGGGGTGTCTGTCCAGCCGCCGGCGAGGTCCAGCCGCAGCGGAGAGCGCGCCCAAATCACTTGGTCGGATAAGGCGGTATTGGTCGGCAGGAGATTGCCATGACGATAGGGCGCAATAATGCTTTCGCGAAGGGCCTGGAAGGCTTGTTCTTCCTCATGTGTGCCGTCTTTCCCCTGCAGATGGAGGAAACGGGCCCGAAACATGTGGTCGTGAATGCGATTGAACAGATGGGCCGGGTCCGGCCGTACATGCGCCAGCTCGGCACCCGGTTCGGCAAGCAACTGGGCGGCGTGATCCAAGTCGGCCTGATAGAGAACAGAGCGGTGAGCATGACGGATAATGGCGGGCAAGGATTCTTCCCGCAATCGTTCCCGACGGAGCCGGGCCTGGGTTTTCAGGTCCGCCAAGGTGGCGATTTCCTCGGCAGACAATTTGTCGGCTTGCTCATAGAGGGCCTTAGCCGCTTCGTCGGCGTCGCCATGAATCATCCAGCTGAGCAACTCTCCGCTCAGTTCCGATTCAGGGAATACAGGAAAGAGGGCGGCTTGTTGTAGATCACGATCCTCAGGCAGGTTCAGACCGCGTTCTCTGAACCATGCCGCAGCAGGCTGCCCCATCCACTGGGTTTCCGGATCAGAAAGCTGGCCACGGAAGGCGTCATGGAAACCATAGGGACGCAGAGCCATACGTCCATCTGCCAGGCTTTGTACATCGACGCAGATCCCACTGGGCAGATCAATCTGCCAGGCATTGGCGGGAATTCCGGTGAGCACATGCTTTTCATGCAGGATCCAGTCGGGAGAGAGCATGCAGTTTTCGATCCAAATGTCCCGGTTGTCCGCGCTCATGGGGCAGGGGGTGTGTGCATTTTGCACAAAGATAGCAGGGTGCGGCTTGATCAGAGGACTGCGAATGCGGCGCTGATCGTGTACGCGGTTCTGCAGGGCCAGGGCTGAGCGGGTGATGTCGCCGCTGGTACCGAAATGGTAGAACTCTCCGTCACTCAAGGGAAGCACAGCACAACGTAGATCGGAGATGCCGGGAACGGCTTTGCTGGGGGCAGAACCCAGGGCTTCCCCAAAGCTGGAATAGAGATCGAACTCCTCAGGAAGCGTTTCCGCGAACTCGGGGGACTGAGGATCCAGGCCACAATGTTCAAGGAGCACGCGGATGGCCCGTTCACTAAACAGCCAAATGCCGACATCGAGCAGAAACAGATGCGTAGAGGCCAGTTCCTGAATCCGCCCGACCTCCGGTTTTTGCAGCATAAATTCAAAATGTCCCGGCTCAGAGCGCGGGGTAAAAAAGACTCCGTGATGGGTGGCCGTTTCGGGCGTGGACCAAAGGCCCACGCAGAGCACATCCACATCAGGAATCTCAGGTAAGGGGCTTTCGTTCCATACCAGAACGTCCCCACTGGCCACCACGTGTTTCATGCCCCGGGGGGCTTTGTGCAGTAGAGCCTGCAACAGGGGGAGTTGCAGATCCATCAGGGTCTGATCCAACTGTTGGCCGGTGCTCCAGCGAAAGACCGGGACGGGCAGCAAGGCTTTGCCCAAGGGGGCATAGGCGGGGAGGCGCCGGCTTTGCCCGCCGGCATGCAGCATGACCCGGGGTTCCTGGCTCAGCCAGGTATCAAAATCGGAAGCTCCTGCCTCCACCCAGGCGGATTTCAGCAGGTGGGCGGTCCCTCCGCCGGATCCCAGTTTGCCTCCAGGAGGATCATGGGTCACAAAGACTTGGTCGCTGTCCTCGCGGATCTCGTGGTAGCAGGAGCTCAGCGCGGGAGGAACAGAGAGAAGGGTCTTCATGAGTGCGGAATGCAGTATGCGAATATCAAATGGGGACCTGCCGCGGGAGGCAGCTTACTCGGCCTGGGCCGATTCCACACTGGCAGGGTAGCCCAGGCTACTCACCCGCTTCGCCAGTTTTTCCGGAGACAATTTGTTGGCATCGTAGGTGATGGTGGCGGTTCGATCCTCTAAGGAGACTTCGTTTTCCATCACCCCTGCGGTGTTTTCCAGGGTGCCTTCAATGCCCTTGACGCAATTTTCACAGGTCATGCCTTTCACTTGGAGCGTGACCGTCTGTGGCTCGGCTTGAGCCTGACTGCAGCCCGTGCTGAGCAGGGAGAGGAGCAAAACAGGAAGAATGAGTAACAGTTTCATAACAAACTCCAGTGAGGAGGGATGGATTAGCCTACTTGCAGCATACGTTCAATGGGAAGGCGGGCGCGTTCGATAATGGCCGGATCGAGATGGATTTCCGGCGTTTGGTTTTTCATACAGAGATAGAGTTTTTCCAGCGTGTTGCGACGCATGTGCGGGCAAGTGTTGCAGGAGGTGCAACTGCCGTCCTCTGAGCCTGCAATTTCGGCCGGCGCCATATGAAAGATGGCCTCGGGAGCGGCCTGCTTCATTTTATGAATGATCCCGGGTTCGGTGACCACAATGTATTCGCCGTTGGCATCCCCGTTCTGAACGGCTTCAAGCAGGATGCGGGTACTGCCAATGACATCTCCGAGGGCACGCACGGGCAGAGGGCATTCCGGGTGCACCAGCACTTTGGCCGCGGGGTGTTCTGCTTTCATCTCCGCGATTTTCTGTTCGCTGAACATCTCATGTACCTCACAGGAGCCCTGCCAGAGCAGGAGATCCCGCCCGGTTTCTCGCATCACCCAGTCGCCAAGAAACTTATCCGGGCCAAAAATGATGGGTTTGTCCGAGGGCAGGCCACTGACCAGTTTCACCGCATTGGAGGAGGTGACGCAGTAGTCGGAAAGCGCTTTCACGGCGGCGGAGGTGTTCACGTAGTTCACCACCAGGTGATCCGGGTGCGCGTCCACGAAGGCTTTGAACTCTTCCGGTGGTGCGGAATCTGCCAAGGAACAGCCTGCCTGCAAATCCGGCAACAGCACCGTTTTCTGGGGAGAGAGCACTTTGGCGGTTTCGGCCATGAAATGCACCCCGCAGAACACAATCACATCCGCATCCGTCTCCGCAGCTTTGCGGGAGAGGTCCAAGCTGTCGCCGATAAAATCCGCCACATCCTGAATCTCGTCGGTCTGGTAATAATGGGCCAGAACGACCGCATTCAGCTCCTGTTTCAGGCGTTCAATCTCCGGCAGCAGGTCAACCGGGCTGTCTTCGCGATTGTTGGTGAGTAGAATCATACCCTACACCTAAGCCCAATCCGCGGACGGACAAGCCAATACGCGTGCAGAAAGATTGGGCTACC
>DIYK01000026.1:0-49988 GCA_002429005.1 Verrucomicrobia bacterium UBA6056 | reverse complement strand
CCCGGGTTTCACCCGGGGCTGGTATTCTCCTGCTCTTTCAGAGCGATAGTTCTGATGCTAGGGCTCAGCTTCTTTTATCGAGGCTACTCTGCCTGCGATACCTTCCGGGAGGCAGACCGCATTCGCGTTTGAAGCGGTGAGAGAAGTGCCATTCGTCTCCGAAGCCGGTGGCCTCCGCGATTTCGGCAAGGCTGAGCGGGCTTTCCCGGAGCAGCTGTTTGGCTCGCTCGAGACGGGCGAGGAGGCGGTAGCGGGCGGGTGGCAGCCCGAATTCCTGCCGGAAGCTGCGGCTGAAATGCCCTTCGGACATCCCACAGCTTTGGGCTAGTTCGGCTACACTGCGTTTGAGACCGGGGGCCCTCTGGATGGCTCGGGCGCAGAGATGAAGGCGTTCCTGATCATCCTGAAGCTGATCACTGGCATCCACATGCAGGGCCAACAGGGATCCTGCAGCTAATTCGGCTCTACGTTTGGCTGAACGGGTTCCGAGCGGTGGCCATTCGGCCTCCCGAGCCAGTAATTCCATCCAGTTCAGTTCCCGGATTCGACGATAGGCCGGTAGGCTGTCCGGCGGGGGTAACGGATCGGCACAGTGTTGGAAATGAAAGGCCAAGACCCGCAAGGGACGATCCGGATCATGTGTGGCCCGAGGCGCCTCACCAGGAAAAAAGACAAAAGAAGAACCTGCATCCAGCCGCTGCTTCTCTTTACCCCGAAACAGGGTTCCCTGCCCGGAAAGAATCAACCAATAGTCATAATCGGACAATGTGGGTGAAATCCATTGCCACTCCGGCTCGCAGTCATGAATACGCGGATCGGTATTGAACTGGATCATGCTTATCAGAAAAATACAAAAAGGGGTCAGCATTGTCCATGTTAAAAACGCGCTGTGGCCTTTAGGGTAGGATTCATAAACCCACTAGGAGATGATGATGTCGATTCGTAGTACCTTTGAAACCCAAGGCTATGTTGCTATTCCCGATTTACTGAGTGCCACGGAGCTGGCCAACGCCCGTGCCGCGATCAGCGACCTGATTGAAGAAACCGCATTCTCGGAGCGCAGCGAGCTTCGTGGTTATGCGGGTAAGAGCCTGTCCTTTTGTTCGCTGGACTCCGATTTCTTTGTGCAGTTTGAGCCGGGGTATGAACCCAGTGAGGATCGCAAAGAAGAACTGGAGCTGCATGTGCGCAAATTGATGAACTATGATCGGGAGCATCCGGCATTGGAGTGCATTGCCTATGGGCATTCGCGCCTGCAACCGATATTGGAGGAATTGATTGGCCCGGCACCGGAGATGTTTCAGTCCATGGCCTTGATCAAACCGCCATTTATCGGCAGCGAGAAACCCTGGCATCAGGACAACGCCTATTTCAATGTGACCCCCTTGGACGCGGTGGTCGGGGTATGGATTGCTCTGGATGATGCCACCGTGGAAAATGGCTGTATGCATGTGATTCCCGGCGGTCACCGCCTGGGTGCGCTGAAACATCATCACGACAAAGACTGTGAAATCCTGCAGGACCGACTGGATCCGGCGGATGCCATTCCGGTAGAGCTTCCTGCCGGCGGCGCGCTCTTGTTTTATGGCATGCTTCCTCACCAGACGCCTCCCAATCGAAGTCCGGATCGTCGCCGTGCGCTGCAGTATCATTATCATGCGGCTAGCGCTGTGCGAATACCCACCGAATCCTATGACCAGGTGTTCGCGGAGCGTGACGGAACTCCGGCATCCTGTGAGGCCGCCCGCTTGGCCGGAATCTGATCACATCGACTCGGATTCCTGACGGATGCGCGTACTTGCCTGGAGCATCTGCTCCCGGCGGTAGGCCGCGGGGCTTTTGCCCTGGTAGCGTTTGAATACGGTGCTCATCCATTTGGCATCCCCAAAACCACACTGCTCTGCAATCTGCTCCAGGCTGAGTTCAGCCCGAAGCAGTTCCTGCTGAACCCGCTTTACCCGTTCCCGTTGCAACAGTTCCAGGGGGCTACTGTTCAGGTATCGGCGGAATCGGCGTTCCAAGTCTCTACGGGAGCGTTGGATATCCTTGGCCATGTCCTGGATCCCTCTGCCATCCCGGGCGTGGTCGCGAATCCAGTTTAAGGCCAATTGCAGGTCCGGATCGGGGATGAGCATCATGTCTGTAGAAGCCCGCTCACAGACCGGATCTGGAGGAACCAGCCAGTCACCCTCGTCCTCATGGACGCCTTTCATAAGTTGGGATAAGCGCTCAGCAGCCCTGCGGCCTATTTCGACATGAGGAAAGGCCACAGAGCTCAGGGGAGGTGAAGCCAGCATACAGGGGGCTTCGCGGTTGTCTGAACCAAGCAGGGCGATGTCGTTCGGGATGCTGAAACCCAGCTCCCGGATCAGCACAGAGAGCCTCAAGGCCAAGGTGTCCGTGGCCACATACAGCCCGCAGGGCTTGGGCAAGGCTTGAATGAACGGGTACAGGGTTTCATCCCGATCTGCCTGAGGTAATTCCTCGGGTTTTCCGTCCTGATGTACCAGACAATGCTGAAGGCTGACCGATGCGTGCTGTAAGCCACGTTCAAAGCCCTGTAAACGCAGTGTTGAAAAATACATATTTTCAAAACCTACAAAGGCACAATGCTGGAAGCCTTTTTCCAGAAAATGCCTCGCGGCCCGCTCACCAAAGGCTTCGCTATCCACAATAACCCGGGGCAATTGACCCTGTTTCCGCGTACTGGACAAATCCACGACCGGGATCGGTAGCTCCGCAAAGAACCGGTCCCGTTGTTCGTCTCCGCTGTATACCAGAGCCCCGTCGAGACGGGAGGTAGAGATGAGCGCATGCAGGGAAAAGCCATGCATGGGTAGCATTTGAAAAAACCAGGGTTCCGGCTGGGTTTCAGCGAACAATCGTAAGCCACGGGCCATGCCGGCATCCAAAGGAGCCAACACCGCCACTTCGCGGGTATGCAGAGAGGAACGAGGTGGGTTATGTCGCATATACAGATTTTATACCCGCGTATGCCCCTTGATGTCTATGTTAGGTTTTTGTTAACGTTGCGAATAGTGGAAAAGACAATCTGTTGGGAGAAAACGGATTGGATTGAGGCGAAGCCGGAATTTTGGAGACAGCATATGCACCTGAAACCCCTATCTCTTTTCATCAGCAGTAGTTCGCTGCTCCTGATGCCGCTCTTAGGCCAAGCCCTGTGGACTGGTGCGGACAGTACCTGGACTCAACCCGATGCCGACAGCTTTGATGTGACCTACAACAGTGGGGACAACGTTCAATTCGGCAACAGCGGGGTCGGCACGGTGATCACAGGAGCAGGTGGCGTGAGTCCTGGATCTTTGTTGATCAATAATAGCTCCGGGTCTTACATCTTCAGTGGTCTGTCCGCCAACCCCTTGTTCACGGGCACTGGGTCGCTGATTCATTCCGCTTCGCAGGTCACGGAATTTCAATCGACACGCAGCCTGCTTAGCGATCCGAATCCTTTTTCGTTCTCCGGAGGCAGTTTCCTATCCGGGGGAACGGTCATCCTCAAATTTTCGCTGGAGGGGGAAAGCCTGGGTTTGGGCACAGGAGCGGTAACGCTGAGCAACGGAGCCCGTTTTATTGCCGAGCAGGCTAATTTTCGGGACGACAGTTTGCTGCGCACCGTGACCAATAATTTCATCATTGGTGCCGGCGGCGGCGAGATTTTTACCCAGCGTAGTAGTGGAAACCCCAGTTTTACCTTCAGTGGAGGGCTGGATCTGAGCGGCAATCTGCGCACGGGGAATTTTGGGGGGAGTGGACGGGCTTTCTTTGTGAACAACGTGAACTTGTCAGATAACGCCTCCCTGTCCGGAGATGATGCGTCCTACTTTGGCTCATTTATTGGAGCGACCCGGAATCTGAGTATTCTTTCCGGGGCCAATCTGATTTTCGGGGACGGAGACAACTCCGCCGGGCCCAGCCTGTCTCTGGATGTGGCAAACCTTGCCATTGGCGGCCGCTTGACGATTCGGGCAGATTCCAGCAGCAATGATGTCTTCTCCACCATTCGTGATGTAAATGGCGGGACGGTATCGGTTCAGAATGGTGGACGACTGACCCTGGTGGAGGGGAAGTATGATCTCAATGACATTAGCTTGGACAGTGGGGGCATCCTTGAGCTGAACCCGGGGAACTCGATTGCCAATCTGGATCTATCGGATTCGCCTTCCTTCACGGTGGGGAACGGACGCAGTTTGTATCATGGGGCCAGCGGCCCGCCGGATCATGTAGAACTGGATATCATCGTCGAGAATGGAGGCACGCTGGTTACCGGTGAACTGAAAAAACGGCGGGGGTATCTCCGGGGCACCTTGACGCTGCTGGATGGCTCCACCTTTTCATTGAGTACCAACTCCAACAATTCCGAGGGGGGCGGATATATCATCGATGATGATAACCCGGCTGATGGTATTGTCCTGGGCAGCGTCGGAACGGATTCCACGGTTCGCATTGTCGGGGGTAACAGTGGCCAGACCCAGCAGGTGGCCACGACCGTCATCCAGGCCAACAACATTACTCAGAATGGAAATGTCACCCTACGCTATGAATCTCTTCGGGATGACCGTTGGTTCAAACTGGGCTACGACGCTGTGGGAATAGGCAGTGATTTTGATAACGACATTGATATCGCCAATCCCTTCCTCGCCGGGAACAGCCGCACCCAGTTTGCGCCCTTGCTGGCAGATCCTGGTGAAACGCATGGTGCCGGCATTATGGTGTTGGGGCCGGAGGCTCAGACGGTGTTTGTCAGCTCAAGTACGACAGAACTGGTCACTCAGGGGCAGCTCATCTTTTGGTCGGTGGACTCCGATGGTCAGGCCCGTTTTGATGTAACCAACGAAGCGAATAACCGCGGAGAACGGGGAAGCGTTCAACTGCTTTCCGGAGGCTCTTTTGATTTCGTAGAGGATGGTTCCATTCTGCTTAACACGCTCTTGGTCGAGAACGGAGCCTCGATCAGTGGGACGGGCAGCATTGATGGAGATTTGCAGTTCAACGGCGGCATCTTTGAAGTAGTCCTGAACTCTGCCAGCAGTGCCAATGTGCTCTCCGTGAGTGCCAACGTCAGCGGAAACGGTATCATTCAGGTCAACAACGGCGGCTTCACGCCGACACCCGGCACGACGCTTGAAGTCATCTCCAATGGCAGTTTTGGCTCGGAGAACCTGAGTGCAGATAATGGCTGGCAGTATATCGGAGATGGACAAATCCAATTTGCCATTCCCGAACCCTCTTCGCTGCTACTCTGCCTCGGTGGATTGTTCAGCCTGAACCGCCTACGGCGGCGCCGGGGAAATTGAAGACCCTGGCCCTGTAATCCAAGCTCCCTTTTGTAATCGTAGCTGAAATCCGAGAAGTGTTACTCATTCTGTAGGGCGTTCTGTCGCTTACGGAAATGAAAGCTTCTTTGAACAACGAGCATCTACAGAAACTCCGGCCTGTTCTCGAAGAATTGGAGGCGCTGCGTGTGCGAGTACTTCACAGGCGCCGGGTAGCGAAATGGATTGGGTTGTTTCTCGGACTGTTCGCAGCTCTTCCCTTTCTGTTCCACTTGGAAGCGATGTTATGGGGATTGATCATCGTGTTTTTTGGATGTGCGATGGTCCAAGTATATATCCGGGATGAGGCTTCGCGCTACCAGATCCGCTGCAAACAAACGCTCATGGGGGAGATTGCCAGATTCGTGGCGCCGAACTGTAGGTATGACCCGGAGGATTGGATTTCCCGGGAAGAGTTTGAGCAAAGCGGACTCTTACCCCTCAAGCTCCATGGCTTCACGGGTGAAGATTTGTTTTGGGGGCATCATGAGAAAACCGAATTTCGCTTTTCAGAATGTCAATACCTTGTGGAACGCAGCTCTATTTGTTCCAACTGGGTCACCGAATCTCAGGTTGTGCCCGATTTTAAGGGAATTCTATTCATTGCCGATTTTCACAAGCACTTCCAGAGGACAACACTGCTGCTACCCGATCTAGGGAGGGCTTCAGGCCGAAGCCCTGCAGCTATATTGCCAACGGAAGCCGCTGAACTCTCACTAGAGCGGGTGCGTTTGGAAGATCCTGAATTTGATCAGGCGTTCTCGGTATTCAGTACGGATCAGATTGAAGCCAGATATCTACTGTCCCCTTCACTGATGTGTCGAATCAATCGCTTCCAGAAAAAAACGGGACTGCCCATGTGGATTGCCTTTCGAAACTCAAAGCTCTTTGTGGCCTTACCTTCAAGGATGAATCGTTTTGAGGTCAACCTGGATGAATCGATTCTGAATCCTACATGTTGTCGACGGCTGTTTGAAGAATTCGAATTTGCCTTCGCACTGATTGACGATCTCAACCTGAATACCCGTATTTGGTCGAAAGCCTGAGGCGGCAGGGGCTAGGTTTCTAAAGTGTCGGGGTATTTATAATAGAGGCTTGCCCTATTGTACTGCTATTGTTTTTCTCAGACAAACCTCTCAACTCAGGAGCGGAGACCATGGAAATCGTCGGAATTGTTTTATTGGTTGTGGTGGTGCTGGGCCTGCTGATCTTTTTCGGCATGTATAATGGCATCATTGGAAAAAAGAATGCGGTGGAGAATGCCTTCGCCGGCATGGATGCAGTTCTGAAAAAGCGCTATGACCTTATCCCCAACCTGGTAGCCACTGTGAAGCAGTACATGGGGCATGAAGCCTCGGTGCTGGAAAACATCACGGCACTGCGTGCTAAGGCCAGCTCTGCAGAAAGCGGCTCCGATGAAGCGGTGGCTCTGAACAACCAGCTGCAGTCCGCCATGGGCGGCCTGATGGTACAGGTGGAAGCGTATCCGGAACTCAAAGCCAATGAAAATTTTCAACAGCTGCAACGCAGTCTCAATGAGATTGAAGAACAACTTTCTGCGGCCCGCCGGGCCTTCAATGCTGCGGTCACCGAGTTTAATAATGCGGTGGAGATGTTTCCCGGCAGCGTGATTGCCGGAATGATGGGGCAGAAACGCCGGGAGCTATTCGAGATTCCCGAAGTGGAACGCAAGAACGTGGATGTCGGCGGATTGTTTGGAGGCTAAGTCGTGAGTGCCACCCGCAGGGATACACCCGACTTTCAGAGTTTTTATCAAAACAAACTGCTCCCAGTCCTACAGGAGTTTGAACAGCAGCGTCTTAAGGTTCGCACGAAAACACTCCTGGCTTTATCGATATGTGGGCTGTTGGCTATCGGAGGTGGACTGTTCTTCTACCTGCAGGGTCATCTCGAAGTCGGAGTGATCCTTGCGGTACTCAGTGTCATTGTAGGAGGCTTTGTATCGACTCAGGCCCGAAAGGGCTATGTACGCGCATTCAAACAGGGAGTAGTGGGCCGGATTGCTTCTTTTGTGGATAAAAGCATTCAGTATGTTCCGGAAGGATATGTCTCCCAGGATGATTACCGGGACAGCCGGATTTTTAAACAGGATGTTGACCGCTACCGGGGAGAGGACCTATTCAAGGGCACACAGGATAAAACCGAATTCCGCTTTTCGGAGCTACATACTGAATACAAAAGCGAGTCCAGTGATTCTAAAGGGAACCGGCAGACCACCTGGCATACGATTTTCAGGGGGGGCTTTTTTATTGCCGATTTCCATAAAAATTTTCAGGGCTACACGGTGGTGCTACCCGATACCGCTGAAAAATCCTTCGGTTGGCTGGGAAAAAAATTTCAGGGAACCTTCCGGCATACCGGAGAGCTGGTCAGCCTGGATGACCCGGAATTCGAACGAGAGTTCGTGGTCTATAGCAGCGATCAGATTGAGGCCCGTTATCTTCTCAGTCACAGCATGATGCAACGCATCCTCGCGTTCCATCGCAAGGGGGGGAGCCACCTCCGTGTGGCGTTTCATCATTCCAATGTATACCTTGCCATCGACAGTAACCGGGATCGCTTTGAACCCCGGGTGATGAAGAGCGTACTCGACCCCGAGCTCTGCCGGGAGTTTCTGGAAGACCTGCTCTTTATCTATGGCCTCATTGATGACCTGAATTTGAACACCCGCATCTGGTCGAAAGCGTAAGCTCAGCCCAGCCAGCTGATGAACAACTGAATGGTACCTGCGTTTAAGAGATCGATAAAGAAGGCGCCAATCAGTGGAATCAGGATCATGGCCTTCGGCGAAGGGCCGTAGTTGGACGTAACGGCGTTGATATTGGCAATGGCGACCGGAGTCGCTCCCAGACCGAGGCCGGAGAAGCCTGCCGCAATGACAACGGCATCGTAGTCTTTGCCAGCCAAGTTGAAAACGACGAACATGGCGAACAGGGTCATGAGTAACACTTGGGCGCAGAGCAGGAGGAGGATAAAGTTTAGGGCACCCCCTAAGGTCCATAATTCTACGGTCATCATACTCATGGCGAGAAAGATGTGCAGACTGACCGTACCGAATCGATCGATAGTCTGACGGGCATGGGGGCGTTGGAGGGCCGGGGTCAGATTGCTGAGCAGAATGCCCATAAACATGGCAGTGAGAAACCCCGGCAGTTTGATCCCGCCTTTGCTCAGAAACTGATTCACGATGCCGCCAAAGGTGACGCAGAGAGAGATGATCATCAGACTGTGCAGCACCTGTGCTAACCAGGCATTGGGATGCTCTCTGTCCGTATTGGGTTCTGTTTTTTCGGGAGCCTCTTCGACCACGGACTCGGAGGCGGGCTCTGCGCTGGGGCGATCCACATGGTAGCGACGAAGTAATAATCGGGCGATGGGGCCGCCGACGACCCCGCCGAACACCAGACCGAAGGTCGCAAAGGCCAGGCCAATGCCACTTGCATTGGCTACCCCGGCTTCTTCAAACACCGCCCCCCAGGCAATGGAGGTGCCGTGCCCTCCGGCAAAGGAGATGCTTCCGGCCATTAACCCGTAATGAGGATCCGCCCCCAGTGCGGTGGCAATTCCCACGCCGACCGCATTTTGCAGACTCAGAAAGACTGCAGAGGCGAAGACCAACAAAGGCAGGGTCTTGCCTCCTTGCTTGAGGGTGTCCAGTTGAACGGAGAGTCCGACTGTGGAGAAGAACACGAGCAGCAATCCATCCCGCAGGCTCATATCGAACTGAAAGCCTAGCTTGACCCCCAGGCGCAGGAGTAGAAAGAGCAGGGAGAATAACAGTCCGCCGGTGACTGCTGGCGGGATAAAGTTTTCCCGCAGGAACTTGACCTTTCCGTTTAACTTCGAACCCACATACAGCACGAGAATGCTGATCGCGAGCATTGGAATGGCAGGGACGTCGATAAGGTGAACAGAAGGATCCATAGAAGCGTTCCAATCGGATGGATGAGGAACGCGTTCTTAGGAGCTTGCATTGCGTTCTGCAATGTTCCTGATGTTAGCAGACTGTCGGACTTTGGAACCTCCGACTGCAAATCCACGTGATTTGGCCGGAATTTAGTCTTATTTTCGTTAAATAGCTGCGCTATTCGCATCAAATCAGCCTGAATTCCGACACAAACACGCAAATTTTGTTTCGAAGTCCAAAGCCCGACAGACTGCTAGAAAGCCATGTTCAGCAGATCATTCCTTTTTTAGCATGGGGACCATGGGCGATTGGGGTTCTCCCGATCCAGCGTTCATCCATTGCTTCGCCTTCCGGTTGGTAACGGCTATCGGTAGAGAGGCGGATGATGCCACTACGGTTATCTGCAGCCGCATGCAGGGTTTTCATGCCGAACACAAGCACATCTCCGGGCTGATATTCTGAACAGAGCCAGCTGCCCCCCACCCTGGAGCGGGCGGAGAGGGCATCGGGATCGAAGCTGCCGTTCTGATAGCGTGCTTCCCAGAGGAGCTCCCCGGATTCAATCGCTGCGGCTTCCGGGCCATTGCTACAGTAACGATCCACATCCAGGCTCCAGTACGCTCCCAGTTCCGTTTCGTTACGATGGGAGTTTTCCAGAATCATCAGCCCTCCCTGATCAAAGGGAACGGCTCCCAGCGGGGTCCAGGCGGTGTAGAGTTGATCCGTGCCACGATTCATAAACACCGAGTCGCAGTGAGGCGGGGTGACCGTGCTTTCCGCCGGTGCTTTGGCCCGCAGCCAGGTGAAATCAAAATGCCGTACGCCGCGGTCAAAAAAACAGGCCCAGAAATCCATCATGGCTCCATCATACAGAAGATGTTCCACGGCGGCATTCCCGGTCGCCAATTCCGGTCGGAAGGCGAGATCGATTCCTGCTTTGGCCACGGCCTCTTCGCGGGGGCTGCTTTCATCCAACATGCCTTCAGCATCCAGGGCTTCCAGAATAGACATGCGGGCCTTCATGACCTCTTCTGAATTCAGGAGTCCGGGGAGATAGAGGTAACCATCCTGCTTCATGCGTGCCCGCAAGCGCTCCCCATCTTCCCGCAACTGGCTGGAATCCCGCAGAGGGCGTATTGCGTTGGGAATACTGGAAAGAAAGCTTCCGTTGTAACTGGGGCCGCTGGAACAGGGAGCCGGGGAAAGAGGAGTCGTCATGATGATCCGATCGTAGGGATTTATACTTCTTGGTGGAATCTATCGGATAAAGATTCCTATTTCCATGGGGCCTTTGGTAAAGTTTTTGTGATATTTGGTAGAATATGGGCGCGGAACTGTTTCTTCATAATTCACAAAGCTCCGCCTTGGGGCAGCTGATCACGATCGCGTGCTTAACCGATAAAACCGAGCGGGTGAGCGGGCGGGTGCTGGACTGCTATGCGTTGGTCTGGGTGACTCAGGGCCGGGGCCGGGTTTCTCTTGGAGGGGGAGGCTGGCATCCGGTGGAAACTCTGGACGCCTTTCTGCTGCAGCCGGGCCAGGATCATGCTTATGGCCCGCTGCCGGGCCAACGTTGGAATGAGCTGTATGTGCTGTTTACGGGTGAAGTGTTTGAGCTTTGGCGCGGCCAGGGGCTATTCGACCTGGAGCGTCCCTGCATTCGTCTCGCGCCGGAAGCGGATTGGATGCAGCGCTTCCGTGGCATTCACCCGGATTGGACGCCGCTTGAGCAAGTCTGTGCCTGGCAGCAGCTACTGGCCCGTGCCTACCGGGCTCCTCAACGGGTGGAGGAAGACTGGTTGCAGCCTGCGCAGAACCTGCTTGCCCGTTGGCGTAAGGAGTCAGATGCGGAACAGCGGGTGGCCCGGGAGCTGGGGATGTCTTACCAGAGCTTCCGGAAACAGTTTCGTAAGCGCGTTGGCCAGCCTCCGGGGAAATTCCGGCGTCAGCTCTTGCTCGAAGAGGCGGCCCGCCGTTTGTTGACAGAGAGCATTTCGATTAAAGCCTTGGCGGAGGAACTCGGGTTCTGTGATGAGTATTACTTCACCCGGCGTTTTACAGAACAGCATGGCATAGCGCCCGTCGCCTACCGGAAGCGACTGCAGTGCTGATGGAATTCTCTGAGTTCTGGGCAGTTTTACGTGGAACGCAAACCAAGGGATGAATTTCCTTCAGCTGCTCTGCGGCAGCGGGCTAAGAAAGCCTATGATGAAAACTGAACGCCTTCTTCCCGCTCCGACTGCCGAACTCCCACCACTCAAGCACCCCTGGAGTCAGGCCATCACGGTTGGGCGTGGGTATGAATTGCTGCGGGCAGATTTGCAGGAGCATCTGCGTTTTCTGCAAAAGGAGTTCGGGTACCGGCACATTCGTTTTCACGGCTCCTTTCACGACGACGTTCAGGTGGTCGAGAAATTGCCTTCCGGGGAAATCGTCTATCGTTGGACGCAATTGGATCATATTTATGATTTTCTGGTGGAGGCGGGTTTTGATCCCATCGTGGAAATCAATCCCATGCCCTCCGCATTGGCATCTGGTGAGCAGACCATGTTTTGGTACAAAAAGAATGTCACCCCACCCGCAGAATATGCCGAATGGGAACGCTTTATGCGTGCTTACATCGAACATAGCGTTGAGCGTTACGGGATAGAACGGGTTCGACGCTGGTATTTTGAGGTGTGGAACGAACCGGATCTCCATGGGCAATTCTGGTCGGGAACCATGCAGGAATACTACGAACTCTATGCCTCCTGCGCTAAGGTACTGAAAGCCTTCGATCCAGAGTTACAGGTGGGAGGGCCGGCAACCGCGAACCCCCGGGAGTCCTTGCCCTTCGCTTCCTGGTGCCGGGAACATGAAGTGCCGTTGGACTTTTTGAGTTATCACAGTTACCCCCAAAATGAGGCCTGTTCTTATTCCAGCTTGGAGGAAAGCCCCAGTGAAGCAGGGATGTATTTTATCGACCAATTCCAGGCCATTCAGGCAGACCTCAACGAGGCCGGTTTTGGCGAGCTTCCTTTGCTGGTCACGGAGTGGAATACCCAGTCCCATGGTAAAAACTGGAAGGCCAAATGGGTGGGAAATGAAAGTTGTAACACGCTGTTTTCCGGTGCCGCGGTCTGTCACTTAGCCACAGCCTGTGATGAGGCCTTTGATATGATGGCCTGGTGGGTGGCCAGTGATGTCTTTGAGGAGGGAGGGCCTCAGGTCGAGCCCTATGGGAACCGCTATCAATACTACGGAATGTTGACCATTGATGGCGTCCCCAAGGCCTCCTATCACGCCTTTCGTTTTCTCAACCGACTGCGCGGAAAGCGTTTTGCTCTCGAGTTAAATCAGGATGGCAGCGAAAACCGGGGCGCGCTGATCACCAATGAACTCAGTTGCAGCCGGGCCTTGCTGTGGAATTGTGTGTTTCCCTATGTAGATGGAGAGGCCTGGGATGTGGAGCTGGAGCTTCCTCTTCCGGAGGCATTGCAGACACGTTCTGAACTTCGGGTGACCCGGGCCTGGGTTCGGGAAGGGCAGGGCTCTGCTTACGAAGCCTGGCAGGCCATGGGAGCTCCAGCAAATCTCAGTCGCATCGAGCAGGAGATGTTGCGGAGCCGGGCGGAACCTGCTTACGAATCCGCTATGTACCCCGTAGAGAATGGGGTACTGAAGCTCTCGCTAGCTCTGGCTCCCAATGAATTTATCTTCCTCGAAGCCGGTGGGGATCCGGCCGGGACTCAGGCGGTACAAAGTGCGGCCCAGCAGGCCTTGGATCAGCAGTTGATGACCTAAGTGGTTCAGGAGAGTACGCTTTCCGATCGACTTCCGGGATCACTCGGGCTTGGTTGCTTTCATGAAGCTGTTGCCCTTGTTGTTTGGCCTGGCCCTGTGCTTGCTCCCGCTGGGAGCCGAAGACGATTTTCGTATGCAGGTACGTGCCAGCATGCAGATGATCTTGGATGAGGGCCTCTCCGTGGATGAGCGGGCGGAAACGATCGTTCGGATCAACCGCTGGGCGAGAGAGGGGCACCGGGATCTTATAAGCGAAGAGGTGTTTCTTTTTCTAAACTCTGAGGATGCCGAGGAGCGGGCCGATCTGTTTTTTCGTTTATTAGATCTGGATCAGCTACAACCTGAACAGGTGCAAAGCCTGCTGCCCCGGACCATGGACATGCTCAAGCGGAAACAGATTCCACGCTACCGCATACGTTTTCTCATGAGCTATTTGCAGCAGGAACCGGATGCCTTTGAACTTCCGGAGCCCTACTTCGATATGATCGAAGTGGTCCTGTTTTCTCCCCGTCTGGGGCGACGGGTGCAGTATGACTACACTGCGTTATGTAGATTGGCTGACCCGGAACAAACGGCAAGAGAGTTGATGCGCATCTGTGTGCAGATGACAGATGAAGAAGTTTCCTTACGGATCTTTACGACGCTTCTCGATGAGACTTCCCGGAACAAAATCCGGAACGTTTATCTGGAACGGGTCTGGCCGCGGCTCTTGCATGAGATGAGCGACGAGCGGATCGCTCTGTACAAAGAGCCCTTTGAACGGGATGTGTTTTTGCTGTTACTGGTCGGCTTTCGTTCGGAGGACTATCGCACCCGTGCAGATGCCGCCTTGCAGCTCAACCTACACTATCCCGAGATGGGGATTGAAGTGAACCCCGCCGCATCTGAAGAGACCCGAAGCGAGCAACTCAAACAGATAGAGCCCCATGCTAAAACCTTGAACAACCGGTTTTAATCCGCGCAAGCTTCCTCCCCGGGATATGCTGCTAGGCCATGTTATTTCATCGCATGGTAACAGCCTTGGGAGAATAACTGCTCGAGCGTGGCATCTTCAATCCATGGGAAGTCTTTGCGCAGTTCATCGGGAAATTGTTCTTTCAACATCTGAAAGTGGCGTTCGGCTTTGTGCAGAGCATCAATATCCTTTTGGAAAAAAGGTTTACTGACTTTTAAACCGCGGCTCGCGCTTTCTGCTAAGGCGTAAGCGCGTTCCAGAGCCTTTCGGCAGAGCCTGTCAACTTCATTGAGTTCTGATTCGGACACGTGGGGAAAGCTCTTTTGCAGTCGTGGCTGAATGGGCTGTGCCCCTGGGTCCCCCCATTCCATAGCGAACTGGAGCCCTGCATTCAAAATATGTGCATTCACCTTCATCCCGTTTCCATCCACATGATTCTGTTAAAAGCCACGCATCACTTGCTGGGTATCTAAGGCTTAGCTTGTGTGCGTAGAAGAGAAAAAATAACCCGACCCTTTCCGAAAGCCGAAATTTAAAAATTTTGAGTTATGTGAGTTAAATGTGCATGCAAATGCGGTGATGGCATTTCCTTCGGTTTCTATCTGATAGTACCAAGAACCATCCTGGGTTTCGATGGTTTCCTCGAACAGGGTCGTATTCACAATACCAAACTTTTTGGATTGAGTGGTTACTCGGTCTTTCTGCCTCAGTGCCTGAACCTTGGTACGTAGCTCCGGGGCCATGGCACCCAATTGAAGCTTCAAGGGAGGGGTGGGTTTGCCATAGGTTCGTAGGGCCTTCACATAGTGTGGTATCCAGTAAACAACAGCGTAGCCTGCGAATGCGAAGAAATACAGCCCAAGCATCCAAATGCCTACTAGCAGCCTTTCCGAGAGGAACATGAACATGCTCACCAGAGTGTATAGGAGATTCAGGGTGATTAGGAAAACCTTCATCATTCGGGATATATGGTTGAAATTTGTAGCCAGAGGCCTCCTCTTTGGAGCCGTTGAGAAACGATTCTAACGCTACGTTTCCATTCGATATTCGATTCGATCACAAAAATCAGCAAACGAGTCAGCCACGGGAAGGAGGAATTCACTCCAGGGCACCGACAGAACGTTGCCTTGATGATCAAATTGTTGTTCAAGTTCCAGCTGATCCCAGTCCATGTACGCTTCTGCTGCCTGCTCAGCTTGCCAAAGCACAATTCCGGGGCTTTCCTGGTTTTCCCGGTAGTCGAAACAGAACAGATCCACGTAACATCGATCTAAACACATGTCTTTTTGTGTGGACGCAAAGGGAAGCAGAGCATCGAAGAGAGCGAGGGAACTTTGATGTTCATAATTCCGAACATAATCGATGCTGTTTACGAGGCGGGTATCCATCGATTTCTGCTCAAAGTGGGGGCGAGGCGCTCCTTCAAGTTTCGAGTTCCGATCATACAAACTCAGAAAATAGCATACCGACATCTTCGTTGATGCCAGCTGGATGACGGCATTCTCCAGTTCCCCGCCGTGATAGGCCCGCATCAAGTTCAAAAAGTCCGGATCCAACCGATATTTCTCCGCAAGGTTCCGGACAACACGTTCGTCTACAGGTCCTACCTCAGAGTTGGGGATAAAGATGATTGGTTTCATGGGAATGAAAGGTTGAAGGGCTTGCTTGAGTGCGTTTTTGCCGGCCGAAGAGCTGTCACTGGTTGTAGATCTTCAGCTTCCTGTATTCAAGGCCTGCCCGATCTGAGAGAGTTTGAGCCAAGCGGGGCATGTCTTTGAGATGTTGGAATTCTCTACAATCAAACAGGCTGGGGGCGCGATAGGGCATGTCGGATTCGTAAGCTCTTCCTGCCTCGCATCAGGAACTCCGTTTCGCTTCAGGGCGATTCCAGGGAGCGGCGCCGAACAGGCGCACGGCGGCATAATACAGGTAGCGAAGTTGAAAATCGCCCAGGTACTCCAGGAAGAGCTGATCGACCACCTTGCGGTCGACTTCAAATTCCCGATGAAATTGATACAGCACATCGTGAATGAGAGAGGCGAAGTAAGTGGGGGGATGTCCGCTGATCACATGCTTTCGACCATCGGGTGTTCCAATCAAAAACAGATCGAAGACATTGAATTTCGGCGAGCAACCATCCCAGGCATAGCCCTGTTGATTCGATCCCTTGACTACGATGTCCCCGGATTCCGAAATACGCAGCCATTTATTTTCAAAGCAAAATCTCAGGGGTGTGGCTGGATAGGTCACATCCTCATGAATGACATACTTATATATGCCTTTGTTGCGTACGAAGATCCGGGCTTCCATAGAGATCTAGCTGGCAAATCGACGATCGGATGTAAAGGGCGGGTCGCTCTTCTTTCAAGGGCTATGGGTGTGCGCAAAGGATACATGAATGGGCGCGGACCCTTGGCCCGCGTTTTATTATATAGGGGCAGGTTCCTAGCCCGGCGAAGGGCTTACAGCCCATCCTTCGGACTAGGCTGGATATGTGGGCGGACCCTTGGCCCGCGGGTTGTGGGGATGTTTGAAGGATGACAAAGAAAAAGTCATCTTCTTTTCTTATTCCGGTGGATAACAACCTTGGGGGCTACATAATAAGCGCTTAGCCGATTCAAATAGAAAGACTTGTCAAGCGGGACTGTTCAGCATACTTCAGAACACCGAATTGGTTTAACCTCTATCATCATGTTGAAATTATGCTCTTGTTCTTAAGACTCTTTTTGTTGTGCTGTACCTTATTTTCATTCTCTACGCTCAAAGCGAATAATATTGCTGTATCGAATATTTCGCTGACAGGGCAGAATGCGGCTTCAAACTATACGCTTATTAAGTTCGACCTGAGTTGGGAGAATTCATGGCGGATTTCAGTAGGGCCTTCGAATTGGGATGCAGCTTGGGTGTTTGCAAAATACCGCTACAACGGTGGAGAGTGGGAACATGTAACCTTAAGTGATGATCCGAATCACCATTCGGTTCCAGCCGGAGCTGAATTTGAGTTAAGTGGTACCTCTTCAAGCGCACATGGAATTCTTCTACAACGAGATGCTGATGGAAGCGGGAATATAGACTGGGATGGAATTCAGGTTAGATGGGAGTATAATAATGAAATTCCAGATGATGCAATTATTGATGTGAAAGTATTTGCTATTGAGATGGTGTATATTCCGCAAGGGACCTTTGTTCTAGGTGAAAATGAAAGCCTCGCCCCTTCGGTGAGCAGTTTATTTGAATATGGTGAAGATGTTTATTGGTTGAATACTGAATCTGAGATTAGTGTTGGAGCTACCGAAGGGTCTCTTTACTACAATTCGAGCGAATTCGGTGGCGATAGGTTGGGCCCCATTCCTGCGTCCTTTCCCAAAGGTTACGATGCATTCTATTGTATGAAGTATGAAATCAGTGAAGCGCAGTGGGTTTCCTTTTTCAATTGTTTAACCTTGGAAGGAAAGGAAAGTAGAGATGTCACGTCTGCATCCGGGAAGGATTCAGATGAAACCGTGAAGAGGAATACGGTTGCTTGGTTTGGGGGTGGTAACGCTACTACCACGGCTCCAGATAGGGCTATGAGCTTTCTTTCCGCAGCAGATTTGAATGCGTATTTAGACTGGGCTGCATTACGGCCCATTACAGAGCTCGAATTTGAGAAAGCATGCAAAGGAGGGGAGTTTCCCGAGCAAAGTACATACGCTTGGGGATCGGTCGAAATTCATAACATGCCTTATATTCTTTCCAATGTGGATACTCCAAATGAGTTAATAACAAATCTTGGAGTCTATATTGGAAATGCACTGTACGCTTCGACGAGTACACAGATTGATGGGCCTGTGCGTAGTGGCATTTTTGCTGCAAGTTCAGTGAATCATAATCGAGCTGAAACTGGAGGGAGCTACTATGGGGTGATGGAGCTTTCTGGTAATTTATATGAACGGGTCGTGACAGTAGGTTCTCCAGAGGGAAGAGCTTACACGGGAGAAATGGGTGATGGAAGGATTGATGCAAGGTTTGCTGAAGGAGACGTCGATGATTGGCCAAGAGATTTTCAAGGAAAAGGCTATGCGTTCCGAGGTGGTTCATGGGGGGATGTAAAAGAACGCTTATTGGTTACCGATCGTGCTCTTTCTGTAACCACGGCTGTTGGTGACCGCTCAGCTTTGGCTGGAGGTCGTGGAGGAATTTCGGCTCCTTAATTGAAAGTATATTCGGGATGCGATCGATTATTATACTTTGGCTTTTTGTAGGAAGGGTTGGGCTTGCCCAACTTACCATGTATCATGGTGGGATTGGAGAAGGCTCAAGTGATTCGAGTACTCAATCTTCATATTTAAATGGAGTACCTTCGGGTATTCTTCATCTTTACATGGGAGGACATGGAGATGGTGGAGATAGCAGCGAACAACATACGATTTCACTTGGAAACTCACTTGCGACTGTGGGTTTGTTTAAAGGAGGACTTGGGGATGGTAGCGCCACAGGGCAAACCTCTGACGCCGTGTTAAATGGCGATGCTGATCTAGGAGTTTTATTTGTAGGTGGTTCTTCTGATGGGGGTGCCCATGCTCTTTTGTTTGGTGCGTTGTTGAATGGAGATACCCTCTCAGATATTTACAGCTCAGGAATAGGTGATGGTTTTGGTGGAGGGGAAGCGGGAGGTGCAGCATTTGGATCATTGCTTAGTGGAAATAGTATACATGTACTTTATTTAGGCGGAGAGGGGGATGGTGCTGCTTCAAAACTAGAGTCTGGGAGTGGTCTAAACCAAAAACTGAATGACCACATGTGGTTTGGTGGGACGGGTGACGGTCAGTCATATTCTACAACTCGATTAAGTTTATCCGGGTTTTCCACAGAGATTCTCTATTTCGGAGGTAGCGGTGACGGAGTAGATGTTTCTCAAAAACCTAGTCAACTGTTAGAACAAGCTGCAGATTTTGACGGTGATTTTTTGGTGGATGTGGTCGATCCAGATGATGACAACGACCAAATGCCGGATGACTGGGAACGGGAACATGAATTAAACCCCCTTGATTCGGCAGATGCGGCGATGGATATGGACGGGGACGGGCAGGATGCGGTTAGTGAATACATTGCAGATACAGATCCACGGAATATACATTCCGTTTTTAAAATCCAATTTGTGCAGACTCAGCTTGGTTTAGAGATTCACTTCGATTCTTCTGCAGAACGGATTTACCAATTGTTTAGGGTAGGTTCTCTTCCTTCCAACAACTGGCTTCCAGATTCCCCTGGCTTCTTTGGAGTCAATGGGCCAGATTCAATTCTTCCAACTTTACCTGAGTCTGGGGCTTGGTTCTACCGACTTGAGGTTAAATTACCTTAAGGTTTGTTCCTGCTAATTTCATGTTGCCGTTCGCAAAGTTTGCGAGGACCTTGTGTCCTTTTCCCCATCAATGTTTTTGCGAAACGATGATCCTGTCCTGACTGTATTCAATTTCGAGATCCAACATCTCCGCCATGAGAGTCAAGCTGTCTTGAACGGAGGCGGAGACAAGCGGTAGGCCTGTAGCGAACCGGCTTTTTCTAGCGGGAACGATTAGGGTCTCAACCCCATCACTGAAGGAAAGGGGTAAGACGTTTTCAGTCCCTTGGCTTTTTTGAATCGCCTGTTGCAGATGACTAAATTTATGAGCAGCAGATTCCTCTGGAATGTCTTGGAGAGGACTCAGTTTCACTTCCCGTAGAGGGTATGCCAGCTCCAGCTCTAATAGACCTGCATAGACTGGCTGGGTGGGTTTAGGGGCCGGAGGCAATGATGCGCATGCTGAGAACAACCAACATAGAATGGCTAGGAAAATGTTTTTCATAGCCTTGAAGTTTTCTCTACCGTTTTCGAATCGAAGTATGGGGCTGTTTTCATTGCGCTGCCGTTTATCGTAGAAGAGCATGACGCCAAGGAATGTACGATAACACCACGCCAAGAATTCCCGCTAGAAATACTAGCCAGGATAAGATTCTGCCATCGTGCTTCCTGCAGCTAAGGATGCCAAGAGCTCCGACAGAGACCGGAAGCATTCCCAGGAACCAAAGGTCTTCAGATTGGAAAGGGAACTGGGAACTAGCATGAGGCAGGAGAAGCAGAACCGCAGCATAGTAGAGCGGAATCGGCCATGTGGGTATATGGAGTTTTGTAGCATGCATATGAGAGCAGGGAGGCAGGGATAGCTTCTGCCGAACTGTAGCACGCAAAGCCTGATGTCGTCCAGATTCTGTCCCGGGAGCTCATGGAGTGCAGGGCAGCTATTGCTGATCTCCCAGAGCTGCTCCTGCCTCAGACCCGGTTCCGTTTTCTCCATTCTCCGGGACTGATGCCGTAGCCTTTGAGAAAGGCCCGGTGTAGGCCGGCCGGGTCGGGATAGCCGCAGCGTTCGCCGACCCGTTGCACGGGTAGGTCGCTGTTGGCGAGCATGGCCGAGGCGGCCTGCAGGCGGATGTCGCGGAGGAGCTCCCGAAAGGATCTTCCGAAGAGTTCTTTAATCAGGTGCCGGCTGCGCTCGGGGCTTAGGCCGAGATCCTGGGCCAGTTCGGCAATCTGCAGGCCGGATACGGCGTAATGGGATTCGAGATAGCGGCGAATACGTTCTTTGCGGGGCAGGTCCTCCTCCTGATAGGGACTGGGATGATCCCGCAGCCAGCAACGAATGCGGGCGCCCAGTTGCCGTAGTTGCTCAAGACGCTGCTTCAGCTCGGGCTCGCTCAGGCTCTGAGCGCCTTCGGGCCGGGGAGCTTGTGCGCCCGCATAAGCATCTTCCTGCAAGAGGCTCGTATCTTCCAACATGACCGGTCCGGCAAAGAGCACTGCGATCAATTGCCCACCTTCCCGCAGGGGCAGCACCAATTCGCTCATGCCCGCCGGACAACGGCGACAGGCTCCCTGCTTCCAAGGAAACTGTTCCCGCCGGGGGGCAAGGGCGTCGAATTCTTCACAGAGATGGCCCTCTCTGGATGCTTTAACCCGCTCACAAAGCGGGTGGATATGTCGATACCGTTCTGCATCCAGTTCGCGCCACAGGCCCTGGGAGCGGTCATGCAGGGTGACGCGCAAGCCGCTTTCCCGTTCGTAACAGCGCAGGGCCTCTTCCACTTCGGAGTTCATAGAGCCAGTTTAGCCGTTTCGACAAAGAACACAACCGTTCCTGCTCTTGTTCTCACCAGGCGATTCAGGCTAGGATTTCCACATGAACTCCCATTCTGTAGATCTGTTGATTGTTGGTGGCGGCACCGGAGGCTGTGCCGCTGCGCTGGCGGCTTGCCGCCATGGCCTGCGTGTGTTGATGACGGAACCCTGTGAGTGGATTGGCGGCCAGCTGACCTCGCAGGCGGTTCCTCCCGATGAGCATCGTTGGATTGAAATGCATGGCGGTACGGACAGCTATGAGAATTTCCGCGATGCGGTGCGTGCCTATTATCGCCAGCATTATCCGCTCACATCGCAAGCCCGGAACACCCGTAATCTGAATCCCGGAGAGGGCTGGGTATCCCGGATCTGTCACGAACCCAAAGTGTCGCACGCCATTCTGTTACAGATGCTGGCTCCCTACAGCTCGATGGGGCGTTTGCAGATTCTGCGCGGGGTAGAGCCGATTCGGGCTGAACTGGAGGGGGATCAGGTCAAAGCGGTCGAATTCCGGGAGCTGCGCGAGGGTTCTGAGTTTCGTGCCGAAGCGCCCATCGTGCTCGATGCCACGGAGTGTGGCGATTTGCTGCCCCTCTGTGAGGCGGAATATGTGAGCGGGGCCGAATCCAAAGCCGATACAGGGGAACCCCATGCGGTAGAGGGACCCGCGCAGCCGGATAACGTGCAGGCGATCACCTGGTGTTTTGCCATGGGCTATGACTCCCGTCCGGGAGCCTCCTATGTGGGTTCCGCTCCGGAAGGCTATGAACGGTGGCGGGGCTATACTCCGGAGTTGAATCCTCCTTGGCCGGCTCCGCTGTTCAGTTGGACAGATCCGCTGCCCTGGACGCTGGAAGCCCGCAGTAATACGCTCTTTCCCAAAGAGCGCGAAGGCATGGAGGCTCCCGGAACCAGTTTTTGGGATTACCGCCGTTTGGTGCATGCCGCCCACTGGGATGCGGCGCAGCAGCCGGAGGAGTGCAGTTTGGTGAACTGGCCCATGAATGACTACATGGAAGCCAATCTGCTCAGTAATGATCCTGCAGAGCGCGAGCGTGCCATGAAGGAATCCAAACAGCTTTCCCGTTGTTTTTTCCACTGGTTGCAGACGGAAGCCCCCAACCGGCTGACAGGCGGACAGGGCTATCCCGGCCTCTACCTCAAGGGCGATCCGGTGGGGACCAACGATGGCTTTGCCCAGTATCCTTATGTTCGGGAATCCCGGCGTATGCTCACCCGCTTCCGGGTCTTGGAACAGCATGTGGGCACCGAAGCGCGCACCGGGATTAAACGGATTCCCAAAATTCAGGATCCCCCCGAGCTGATTGGCCAGCGTGCCGAAGCCTTTGCCGACTCTGTGGGCATTGGTCAGTACCGGATTGATCTGCATATGACGACCGGGGGAGACAACTACATAGACATCTCCACCTTTCCCTTCCAGATCCCACTGGGCGCGCTCATCCCGGTGCGCATGCGTAATCTGTTACCGGCCTGCAAAAATATCGGAAGCACCCACCTGACCAACGGCTGCTACCGTTTGCACCCAGTGGAGTGGAACATTGGCGAAAGTGTGGGCGAACTGGCGGCCTACTGTCTGGCCAACAAGCTGGAGGCAGCACAGGTGTATGAGAGTCCTGAGCACCTGAGCGCCTTTCAGGAGCAACTCAGCCGTTCCGGTATCCGCATCGAATGGCCACAGCCTCATCCGGTGTAAAGCGGGGGAAGAAGATTCCTCTTAAGCGCAGAACATCCCCGCAGGTCGAAGCTTCCGCGCCGAATCACCAAGATGTCTTCCCAATGCAGAACAAGATCTTCTTTTTCTATGCATACTGCATTCGATGAATCTTGATGTCAGTCGGAAATAAGACGGGCGATGCGCTTGCGCAGCGCCTGCCCCCGGGGACTGTGTTCAAAGCGTTGAATCCGTGTCCCGAGTAGAGGCAGGTGACGCAGAAAACGGGCGGTTTCATAGACCAGACGGGAATTCGGGGCGAAGCTGCGAAGAGCCGCAGGGCGGCTCTGAGGCAACTCCCAGTCCGGGCCCTGATAGTCCAACAGCGAGGGCAACTGTAACAGCTGTACCCAGGCTGCAGCCTGTTCGCAGCCCCCCTGTTGATCCGCCCATTCCTCGGCCATGCCCAGCCGCAGGGAGAGTTGATTAAGCGCTTCCCAGATTCGGGAGCTGCGTTTCTCCAAATATTCTCCCCAGTTCCGCAGGTCAGGGGCTGTCTCCTGCTGCAGCTCGCGGCCCAGCTTCAGGCTTTGTGTAAATCGCAACTGTAGTTCGTTGAGGAGCGATTCCGGATCAAGGGGCTGTAGAGCCTCTTGCAGTGGTTGAGGCTGCTGAGCACGTCTCAACTGTTCAAGCGCCTCCAGAAAACAGCGGTGTTCCCGCGGCACATAATCGGGATGCTGCCAGGCCAGCACGCTGAGCATCCGGCCGCAGCGACGCTGCCGGGCGAGGAAGGAATCCACGTTGATCTCGTGGAGATGCAACGCGTGGGCCGCCGGTTCGTAGTAGAGGCGCATGCCCCGCTGATGCAAACGGTAGCCCAGTTCCACATCTTCATAGGCGGCAAAACGATAGTGCTCACTGAACAGGGGATCCTGCCAATTCAAAAAACATCGCTTCAGTGAACAGTTGGACGTGTAGAGCCGGTCGAAGGGTGCCTGTTTCCCGGCCCGCAGGTCCTGGGTTTTAAATTGCTGGCCACCCGGACCCACGATATAGTCCAGAAAGGGATCCTCCCCCAGGTCGGGATGCCAGTCACTGAGCCCGAGGCAGGCATCCTGCAGACGGGGATGCCGTTTGTGGGCCTGAACATGCTGTTCCAGAAAATCCGGCTGAGGAATAATGTCATCCCCGGTGATCAGGACCAGGTCTCCGCGGCTGGCCTGCAGGCCCAGATTCCGGGCTGCCCCCGGACCTTCGCTGCCGGAGTGATTGTGGTGCAGATGCAGCTTCAGGGAGGGATAGCGTTGTTCCAGATCCCGGAAGCTTTCCGGATTGCCATGATCATTGATCAGATGCAGATCAAACTCATCCCTTGGCAGTGTTTGTGTGCTGTAGGCCTGCAGCGTTCGCTCCAGATGTTCCGGCCGATCCCGGGTGGGAAGGATCACCGAAAGCGGATGACTATTCGGACTCATGCGATGGCAGACCTGGCTTAGTCGGCCCGCCTCCCAGCCCTGCAAGGCTTCCAACAGTGTGGCCGCCGTTTGGTCCCAGCTGAAACGGGGCCGCACATACTGTAAGGCCTGCTCCCCGCAGCGGCGCAAGGCATCGCGGTCCTGATGTAGACGCCTCAATTCTTCGACCATGGCTTCCAGAGACACCTCGCACCAGGTGGCTCCGCGTCCGAGCGAAGTATGTTGAGCATCATAGCCCGCGCGGACCGGGACCTCCTGAAAGGGCAGCGGGAAAAAGGTGCCCGGGCGGCAATATTCCATCGGCCCGCCGTACGCGGGCATGAGGGTGGGTAGGCCGATGGCAGCCGCATCCAGGATTTTCATGGAATAGCCTTCTCCCCGGAAGGGGGCCAGCTGCAGATCCATGCGGGCATACAGATCCATGAGCTCCTCTTTGGAGAGGAAGTTTTCATGCCAGCTGTGTTTGGGGAAATCCGGATGTGCGGCTACCCAGCGCTTCAGCTCAGCGTTTCCGCTGGCGGCCCCATAGTCACGGATGTGCACATGCACGGGATCCTTCCGCCCAAATGCCCGGGCCAGAGCCTCAATGGCGAGGTCACTGCCATAGCGGGGCAGATCATGGGAATTGGTCACCAGCAGAATCTGCAGTTCTTCCTGAGGCTCTCTTCGGGGAGCCTCCAGACCTGGATAGCGCTTGAGAATTTCCGGAGCATAGCCCAGCGGCAGGATACGGCAGCGTGCTTCAGGAAGATTCCATTCGCGCAGGGCATCCAGGTTGTAGCGGGCCAGCGGCAATTTGTAATGGTGATTCCGCTGCAGGTGATTCATCCAGTTGTCCGGGCTGCGCTCCGGGCCGGGATAGCGATAATTGGTGCAGAAGAGTTCTGCTTCCACATCCCCGCGCAGCGACTGACAGAGTTCCTCCTCCCAGTAATGGGTCCACTTTACCTGAAACTGCCGTTTTTCAGGTTGTCGGCTGAGCGAACGAATGAGTTTTCGTTGCTCCGGGCTGAGGCTGGGGTGGATGGATGCCTGAGCGGGAACACTCAAGGGGAGACCGCTCCGCTGCAGTGCCTGCAGTAATTCAGCTCCCGCCCAGAGAAAGGCGTTGGGCCGGCTGGCATCCAGAGCCAGATGCAAACCTTCTTCCCCCGCAGGGGAAGGTCGGGTGTTGGCCCTCTGATTTTCCGCCTCTTTTATGTGGAGATCGAGTTCGACCTTTCCCTGCCAGCGGGAGCGGAAGTGCTGTTCATTTTCCGCGTCGTGATCACAGCGGCCGGGCGTGGATTGCCCGAAGTGAATGATGCGGCTGGCGGGAGTGAAACGAACAGGGTACCCGGCTTCTCGGGCACGCAGGCAGAAATCACAGTCCTCGAAGCCATTGCGGTAGCTTTCGTCGAGACCGCCCAGTTCTTCATAACGTGCCCGGGGGATGAGCACGCAGGCAAAGGTGACGCACTGGAACTCACGTTCCGCGCACAGAGAGGGATGATACTGCGAGATGCCCGGCTGCAGATGCAGGGGCATGCCTTCCGGGGAAAAGGCCATGCCGGCGTGCTGAACGGTTTTTCCGTCCGCGTAGAGATGCAGGTTACCCATCACCCCCAGGTCCGGGTGGGCTTTCGCGGCGCGCAGCAGTGCGGAGAGCCATCCGGGTTTAAGCAGGGTGTCGTTGTTGAGCAAACAGAGGTAGTTGCCCCTGGCCTGGGCTGCAGCCCGGTTGTTGTTGATGCTGTAGCTGGCCCGTTCCTCCTGACGGAGGATGCGGACCCGCGGATCTGCGTCCCACCAGCCTGGTGGCAGGGATTCCGTAGAGGCATCATCTATCAGGATCAGTTCCCAACGGACATCCCGGGTTTGGGCCTCCAGAGAGAGCAGGCAGTCCCGGGTGAGATCTGTCCGGTTGTGATAGGGAAGCAGGATGCTGACCTCCGGCTCCTGCTCAGTTCTCATAGTGCAACTCCAGATTGGAGTAGAGATTGGCAAAGCCGTAGGCCGGCTGTTGGGCAATGACTTCAAAGGTCAGTTGCGGCGTCCCGTTCAGCGGCCGGGGAAGCTCGCCTTCCAGAATGGCGGCACCAAAGCCGATGCGGAAAGGGCCGGGCGCCAGATTCAGGGTCAGTTCTGCACGCAGCCGCAGCCGTTCCCCAACCTTCAGGGAGCGGACGGGCTGATGTTTCATCAAGGTACTGGTATCGTAGACCACGACCCCCTGCAGGGTTTGCACCTGCAGACTGAACACCGGTTCCTCCATGGGGTAGAGCGCTTCGAATTCCGCTTCGGCCACATAACGTTCACCCGCCAATGGATGCTGCACCGCGTTGCCCTGGCTATCGGTAAAACAGAAATCCAGAAAACGCCCTCCGGCCTGCTCTCCATCCGGCTGTCCGCGGCCCTGTGGTTCCAGGGCGGGAGTGTTGGCGAGGCGCTCCAGATAGGTATCGATGACCTGACGCGGGTCTCCTTTGGCGAGCATCTGCCCCCGGTCGAGAAGCAAAACCTCATCGGCAAACATTTTCAGGTTATTCAGATCATGTGAAACAAACAGGATGGAGGTGCCCCGCGATTTCATTTCCTCGATACGCCGATAACAGCGTGCCTGGAAAGCAACATCCCCTACGGCGAGGACTTCATCGACTAAGAGCAGATCAGGATCTGCATTCACCGCTACGGCAAAAGCGAGGCGGGCGTACATGCCCGAGGAGTAGGTTTTTACGGGCGCATCGATGTGATCTCCAATGTCGGCAAAGGCAAGGATCTGCTCCAGCCGGGCTTCGGCTTCGGATCGGTCAAAACCGTAAATAGTACTGGAGTGCAGGGCATTTTCCCGTCCGCTGAATTCCGGGTTAAAACCTGCCCCCAGTTCCAGCAGGGCGGAGCAGCGCCCCTGCACCTTGATGTGGCCTTCGCTGGGACGCAGCAGTCCTGCGGTCAGCTGCAAGAGGGTACTTTTGCCACTACCGTTGTTTCCGACAATGCCCAATACCTTTCCCCGGGAGAGATCGAAACTCAGGTTTCGCAGGGCCCAGAATTCCTGGCCCTGTTCTTTGGCGGGCAGCAAGAAAAGATGACGCAGGGCATTCCATCCTGTGAGCGGTGCATAGGCTTTGCCCAGTCCACGGGCTTGAATAAACGGAGCCTCAGAGGACATCGGCAAAACTCCGGCTGAGACGTTGAAACCAGAGGCAGACGATGAGTAAGAACAGAGAAGAGCCGCCGATTTGCCAGGCCCACATCTCCAGGTTCAACGATACGCCGGTCACGGCGGCTTCCCGGGTCTGCAGAATGCAGCAGGAAAGTGGGTTCAGCCAGAGCAGGACCCGCCAGTTTTCGGGAACGAGCGAAGCAGGATAGAACACGGGGCTGAGAAAGAACAGCATGTTGAGCATCAGTCCGACACCGTGCTGCAGGTCGCGGATAAACACTCCGACCCCGGCCAGGATCAGCGTCATGGAGAGCGTGAACAGCACAAAGGGGATCCAGACCAGGGGTAGCGCGATGACGGTCCAGGGGATCTGCCCCTGCAGCAGCAGAATTCCCGGAAGGAGCAGTCCGAAGCCGATGAGAGCATGAAAGAGACTGCTGCCGATGAGCACGGAACTGAGCATCTGCAGGGGGAAGGTTACCCGCTTGACGTAGTTCTGGTTGCTGAGAATGAGCGTGGGCGCGCGGCTGATGCTTTCCGAAAAAAAATGAAAAGGAATAAGTCCGCAGAACAGCATGATCACAAAATAGGCTGGTTCACTATGGTTCTGACTCCACTGATTCTTAAAGAAAAACACAAACACCAGGGTGTAGGTGGCCATTTGCACCAATGGGGTGATCCAGGACCAGAACAGGCCAAGAGAGGAGCCCCGATAGCGGGCGGCAATCTCCCGGCGCAAGAGGGAGCGATAGAGGGAGAACGGCATAAAAAGCGTTTGCAGCGCATCCGTTAACGGACGTATGAAAGGGGCCGGACTCATGTTCCTGCGGGCTTAGCACAGGCTACGCGGAGGGGCAATGCGGAGTTGGGTTTCCGCACGGTCGCGTTCCCAATAATAGGGGTGCAGGGAGATGCGCTGGAGCAGGGAGGCCGGAAGCCGGGGCGAGGCATGACCCAGGAGGGTGCCCAGGGTCTTTCCGGCTACCAAGCTGATATAGCGGGGCAGAAAGGCCGGGTGCCGCAGCATCTGCCGGAGTTCCTGTCCCAGATAACTGCCTCCCATGCGCAGACTGCGCCCTACATGGTGATCGGGAAAAATCTGCTGTAAAGAAATCAGACTGTCCATATAACGGCCCATGGCACTGCGGAAGCCGTAGTCATGGCTGTGCAGTACCCGGGACTCCGGGCAGTAGAACAGTGCCTGTCCGGCTTGCAGCAGGTCGCGGGCGAGTTGCTGATCCTCACTCATGATCAGATCCGCCTCAAAGGGATGTTCCAGGGCAGCACTGCGGCGAATGGCGGAACTGGCATTGGAGAAGAACAGGTTTTCCTGAAAGCGCAAGGGCTCGCCTGCTCGCTGTTGCATGCGGCGGGCGGGGCCAGCGGGAAAATGCGTGTCCAGAAAGTGCGCCTCCATGGGATTGCAGTCCGGACGGGGCAGTTGGCGGGAAAAGGTGGCGGCCACCTGTGGATCCGAAAAAGGCTTAAGCAGTTCGGCCAGCCACTGTGGATGAGCCGGTTCAGCATCCTGGGTCAGGAAGACCACCAGCTCCCCCTGAGCGGCCTGAATACCCAGGTTGCGGGCCGCGCCGTGGCGGAATTGCTGAATCTGCCCAATGCGAATGCGGGGATCTGCTTCCAGTCCTTGCAGACTGCCGTCAGTGGATCCGGAATCCAGCAACAGCACTTCCTCCGGAACGACGGGTTGCTGGGACCAGAGGGCCTGTAGCAGGGAGCTCAGTCCTGGACCTGGATTGAGCAGGGGAATGATCACCGACACCCGCATCAGGGGAGCTCCTGAATGGCAGCATCCGGATCTCCGCGCGGATGCTCTGGATCCTGACGCCGGGGCAAGGCAAAGATACTGATGAGATAGGCGCAGAGACCCACTTGGCTGCTGTTGAGCAGCAGCATTCCCGCAATGGTCAGGCCGCGGATCTGCAGCAAGGGGCGCTGTTCAGCCAGGTCGCCCACCGTGAGCAGAGCCGTTAGGATAAAGCCAACTCCCAGCAACAGGGCCGCCCCGAAGGCGGCTCCTTCAAAGGAATATTTTCGGTAGAGGGTGGCCATGAGCCGGTCGGGATGAAAACCGGAGAGATGCGCGTAGGCCCGGGCGAGAATCGCGATGCTGATGCCCTGTAGGCTGAGTGCATTGATTACAAACAGCCCCAAGGCCAAGGCCCAGGCCTGTTCAGGCAGAAAGGCGCTGGCCACCAAGGAGAATATCCAAAAACAGATTCCCGGTACCATGAGCAGCATACCGGGACTGTGCAGCAGCAGAAAACGCAGATGACGCCAGCCGTCACGGAAGGTGCGTAGCTTGGATTCTCCGATGCGCGGATGATATTCGATATCGAGAAAGCGGATGCGGAGTTTCTGTTGAATGGCCCGCACAATCATTTCACTCGCAAATTCCATCCCCGTACTGATGCAGCCCAACTCTTCATAACAGCTGCGCTGTATCACCCGGAACCCGCTGTGGGCATCCAGAATATCCGAACGGCCGAAGAGCCAGCGCACCAGACGGGTGAGCAGCGGATTGCCCACATGGCGGTGGAGCAGGGGCATGGATTCAGGCTGCAGCCCGTCCATGCGGTTGCCAATCACCAGATCGGCTTCGTGATCCAGAAGTGGTTGTAAGAGCTCACCAAGACGGGAGAGATCATAGGATCCGTCGGCATCGGCCATCACCAGAATGTCATATTGCGCCTCAGCAAATCCCCTGCGGATGGCCGAGCCATAACCACGCCGGCTTTCTACAATCACCCGGGCTCCGGCTTCGCGGGCCCGTTCAGCACTGTGATCCTCAGAGCCGTTGTCGATGAGCAGCAGTTCGTAGGGCAGATTGCACTGCTTCAGGGCCTGTTCGGCGCGGGTCAATACCGCGGCAACGGATGCTTCCTCGTTCAGGCAGGGCAGAATGACGGAGACCCCGCGCTTCATAACTGGGGTTCCCCCCGGGGGGCCAGTTTCATGAGCTTGAAATCCGCTTGGCGAGCTTTCGATGTTCGTGGCAAGGCTACCGGGTGCTGCATCTGGATGGAACTCTCCAGCGGGAGGATCTGCTGTTCGACCATCTGCAGATTCCCGGGTATGGCGGCTGAATCCTGACCCAGCCAATAGCAAGGACGTTCCCGGGCGTGCTGCTTCAGCCAGCTATGAAAGGCAGTCAGGTCCTCATGGACCTCGGGAGCGCGTTCATAGGCTTCGATGCCATAGAGGAAATACAACGCAGCTGCAAAGCCGGGCTGATCGCTGATGAGTAGGGCCTGTTCCGGGAGAGCCTCTTGGCATTTGTGCAGCCAGGTCTGCAGTCCCGGCCAGTCCCGTTGCCGGGTCATGTGCCAGGCTGCTGGAGCCGGCAGGAGGAGGGCGAGGCTCAGGAGAAAGGTAGGCATCAGGGCATGCCAGGAACGGAGGCTTCGTGCCAGTGCGCAGATGCCGAGGAGAAAGAAGGGGATGAGCAGGGGCAGATAGCGCCGGGACATCCACATCATGATCGGAGTATGAAAGCTTACAGTCATCAGGAAGAGGCAGACTGCGAAGGCGGAAAACCATAGAATCCGTTGCCAGGCATCGCAGAGCTTTCTCCCCATAACGAGAATTCCAGCCCAAGCAAGCAGGAGCCCGAGAGGATGAAACAGAGCTGCGAGACGATGGAGGTTCCAGGCATCGCTGCCGCTCAGCCAGGTAGGCAGGGGGCCGAGGAAGGACAATAGAGCATCTACATCGCCGCCCTGACCGATGCGCGGGCGCAGATAACCGAGCAGAATCAAGGCTAGCAGCCAGACTGTGGCAGCGCAGGGAACACTGAGCTGGAGCAGGCGTTTCCGGGTGCTTTGCTTCAGTCTGCCCAGGACCCACAACCCTGGCGGGAGAAGCAGGGCCCAGATCAGCAGGAGACGCAGCAAGGGCCCGACCAGTGGACGGTAGTAGGGCGCAACCCAGAGCATGTGAATGAGCAGTTGCAGGATGAGCAGACTAAAGCTGAGTAAGAACAGCCGCAGCCTTCGTTCTTCCGGATGAAGACGAAAGAGCAGGAGGATCCCACTCAGAAGCGGTAGCAGAAAAAAGAGGCTGTCCATACGGCAGAGCAGGGCCAGACCCAGATAGAGTCCTGCCAGCAGGGCACTGCGTGTCCCGGAATCGGGATCCTGTAGACGAAGTAGATGCATGCTGCCACGCAGTAGAAGAAATTGGGCCAGCAATTCTGCGCAGGGAAAGGCGGAGGCCCAGACCTGTGCCGGGTTGAGTGCTAGCAACAGCATGGCTGCTAAATCCCAGGGGCGTCCCCAAAGCTGGCGGGCCAGGCCTCCGAAACTGAGCACAGAGGCGGCATAGAGCAGCAGGTTCAAGTACAGCGCTCCCTGGATTCCGGCGAAGCGGTAGCAGAAGGCCATCAGACTGGGGTAGAGATGGAAAAACTGCGGGGACAGCTTTCCGGATGGCAGGATCCGCATGCCGGGAAAGAGTTCACGGATTCCATGCAGGTTGCGGCTGAGCGAGGGCAGCAGTTCCGGTGGCGGCAGTGAATCATGGAGCGGGTTGATCTGCAGACTGCCCTGTTCGGCAATGGCCGCGGCGCTGTGCAGGTATACGCCGGGATCCCAGCCGCCCAGCAGCAACTCTCCGCGTGGGGCCGCGAAGAGGAGGGCGGCCAACACCACTAGCAAACGGCTCCAATGAGGCCAGGGAAGCATTTTGCCGGGGATCCGGAGCAGAAGTACCGTGAGGGCGAGCGCCAGAAGCAGGGCCAACAGGGGTTGGAAGATTCCCAGAGCGGCGAGACTCAACGAGCACCAGGCCAATAGCGCCAGCAAGAGCGGCGGGGCTTCAGGGTGCAGCAGAGAACGCAAACGCGCAGGCATACGCGTCCTTAAACCAGCTGGCTGCGTCTGACAAGGATCAGGGGCGTTTCATGAACTTCTGTTCGTTCCAAGACTCATGAACTCTCAGCGACCCTTGATGACAGCGCTGAATGTCCGCTGCTGCCTGGTCTATGGGCCTTCGGAACGGAAACCGCTTTCTCATCGTTTGAGGCTTTGTTTTCCGGAGGGGCGCTTTTAGCTCCGGCGCATGTCTTCCCGATCTATCTGGCTGCTGGCGTTTGCGGAAACGTTACTGTGGAGCAGCCTTTATTATTTGTTTCCTGCATTGCTGCTTTCCTGGGAGGAGCAGTTTGGCTGGCATCGGGCGGAATTGACCATGGCGTTTACGCTCTCTCTGCTCGTCTCCGCGTTTTGCGCTCCCCTGGCTGGACGCCTTATTGACCGGGCGGCCTCCCCCTGGCTACTACCGGGTTCTGCGCTGGGCGGAGGCTTGTTGCTGATGCTGCTTCCTTTGGTGAACTCCATGCCATGGTTTTATGCCTTGTGGATTCTGATCGGACTGTGCAGCAGCGGCTGCCTCTATGAGGCTTGCTTTGCGTTTGTCGTTCGGCATGCCGGCGTAGATGCCCGGAAGAGCATTACGCATATTACCCTGGTGGCTGGGTTTGCGGGCACGCTGTGTTTTCCGGCGGCCCGTGCCCTGGCCGGACGCTTTGGGCCCGATGTGGCGCTGTGGGTGTTTGCAGCACTGGTGATTCTGTTGGCGGTGCCGATGATGTATGTCGGGGTGCAGTCGCTGAGCCGCCTGCCGGCTCCGGAACTCCACCCGGATCCGGAACAGCGCAGCCGGGTTTCGGATGTGCTCAAGCGGCCCGGTTTCTGGTTTCTTTCGTTGGCGTTCTCGTTGTTTGTGACCAACCACGCCGCGGTATTGAATCACCTCATGCCCATTCTGAAGGAATGGTCCTTGCCCCCGGAACTGGGAGTGTTGGCGGTGGCGATGATTGGTCCCATGCAGGTGCTGGGGCGCCTGCTGTGGATGAGTTTTCAGCGCAGCCTCAGTGTCAGCCGGGTGGCGCTGATCTGTTTTGTCGGCATCAATCTGGCTACGCTGTTCCTGCTTGGTTCCCGCGGAAATCCCCAGCTGTTGGCGGGTTTTGTGGTCATTCAGGGTTCCAGTTACGGCCTCATTTCCATCGTGCGCCCCCTGCTGGCCAAACAACTTCTTGGCGGGGAGAACTTTGGTGCCATCAGTGGCATGATGGCCGTTCCATTTATGATCTGTATGGCCTTCGCGCCCACCTTGGCTTCCCTGCTTTGGGAAAGGCAGGGCTATGTAAGCGCCCTGTGGGTGATCTGGGTTTTATCGATGGGAGGACTTTTCTGTCTGATTCTCAGTCTCACGCTGTTTCGGGGCCCTTCCCGCTCAGATTGACATGGACAGGGCCTCCGGAATTCTCAAGAATGGGGCATGGCCTCGAAAAAGCGTCTCGTTGTGGACCTGACTCTGCTGCTGCTGGCCCTGATCGGCGGCGGGCTCTTGTGGTTTCAGCGGCGGGAAGCTCCCAGTACGGCGCTTCCGGTCCCCACGGCCACCCCGCAGGTGACCCGTTTGTTACAGATGTTGCCGGAGGCGGCTCCCCGGCCCACTGCGGTGCCTGAGCGGCTCAGTCTGGATGCCCGGGCCGCGGATGAGGATGCAGAGTGGCGCCTCCGTTCCTCCCTGCTTCCGGCCGACCCTGGGCTGAAATTAAGTCCGGGCATGCAGTACGCCCGCGTGTCCTACGTTGCTGGGGGCAGTTCGGCAGATGCGGCCCAGTTGCAGACCGGGGATCTGGTCCTCGAGGTGGATGGTTTGCGGGTGGATGGCCTCACTCAGGATGAACTGCAGGCCTTGATGATGGGAGAAGATGGCTCGAGCCTGCAATTATTGATGCTGCTTGAGGTGGAATCCGGCCAGCCTCCCCGGGAAGTCCTGGTCACCTTGGAGCGCAGTGCGCTTGATCTGTGATTTCCACGTGACAGCACTTGGGGTCTTGCGCTAGGTTCGCAGGGACGATCCGCACCCTTAACCCCCAGGACTCTGACTTATGTCTCTTTCGCCTCAAGGCTGGTATCTCGCAGAAAACGGTAACTCTCTTGGACCCATGTCCCTCGAGGAACTGCGTAGCAGACTCGAACCCGGCTCTATGGTCTACGGACCGCAGGCCGCCAGTTGGATTGCCGCGGAAAAAGTACCCGGACTGGTCGCTCCCAGTGGCGGCGTGGCTGCACCCCCTCCGCCTCCGGTGACTCAGATGGGTTCGGATGAAATTGATTATGAAATCAGTGGTGATGATCTGCAGATGGTCGAGGTCACCTTGGATCCAGGCGAAATGGTCATCGCGGAAGCCGGCAGCATGCTCTATATGACACCGGGCATTCAAATGGAAACCCGCTTCGGGGATCCCGGCAAACAGGGCGGCGGCATGATGGATAAACTCATGCAGGCCGGAAAACGCGCCATCACCGGGGAATCTCTATTCCTGACCACCTTTACCTGTGTCAGCCAGCAACGCGAACAGGTGGCCTTTGCAGCACCCTATCCCGGAAAAATTCTCGCCATGCATCTGGATCAGCTGGGAGGAGATCTGATTTGTCAGAAAGATTCTTTTCTGGCGGCAGCCCGCGGTACAGATGTGGGCATTGCCTTCCAGAAAAAACTGGGTGCGGGTTTGTTCGGGGGAGAAGGCTTTATTCTGCAGCGGCTACGTGGGGATGGCATCGCTTTAGTGCATGCAGGGGGTCACCTGAAAAAAATGGAGCTCGCCGCCGGTCAGACTCTCCGTCTGGATACAGGCTGTCTGGTCGCTTTTCAGCCCAGTGTTACGTATGATATTCAGCTGGCCGGCGGGGTGAAAACCGCGTTATTTGGTGGTGAGGGTATCTTTCTGGCCACCTTGACGGGGCCGGGAACCATCTGGACACAAAGCTTGCCCTTCTCCCGTCTGGCAAATCGAATTGTGGGTTCCTTTGCGGATGGCAAAGGAGAGGGTTCTGTGTTGGGCTCGCTCAGTCGTGCCTTCGAGCAATAAGCTGAACAGAGGAGGGGGGGAGCTTTGCTCCCTGCTGTATTCTCCCGGCCGGATCTTCCGGCCGGGCTCTTTTAGTCTACTAGGAACGCTATGACGCAGACGGATTGGTTTCGAGAGGCTCATTTGGGCATGATGGCGCATTGGGGTGTGTATTCCCGACTGGGACGGGGAGAGTGGGTATTAAACCGGGAGCGGATTCCATTAGCCGAATACCGGGAGCTGGCCCGCTTTTGGAAGGCGGATGGTTTGGATGCTGAAGCCTGGGCGCAGATGACGGAAGAGGCCGGGGCCCGATACTTTATTTTCACCGCCAAACATCATGATGGCTTTGCACTCTGGGATACACAGAGCACCGAGTTCTCTGCACCGAAAAGTGGGCTGAAGCGGGACATCGTTGGAGAACTGACCGAAGCCTTTCATGCCCGGGGACTGAAGATTGGCTTTTTCTTCTCCCTGGCCGATTGGATGCATCCCGCCTATCCCACTCCCTACGCGACCGACTGGCCCGATTTGTGGCGCCGTGATGCGGATCGTCAGGAACTGGTGGACTACAGTAAAGCGCAGATTCAGGAACTGATGCAGGGTTACCGGCCGGATATCATGTGGTTCGACGGAGCTGCGCCCAGTCCGGATGCGGTATCCTGGGAGAGCGAAGAGATCATTCGCATCTGCAAAGAAGCGAATCCCGAGGTCTTGCTCAACAACCGCCTGTTTGTGCCGGGGGATTTTGATGCCCTGGAAGTTCATTTGGACTATCCCAAAGATGGTCGCGCCTGGGAAAGTGATTATCACCTCAATCAGTCCTGGGCCTGGAATCCGCAGGATCAGGACTACAAAACACCTTACAGTCTCTGGAAACGGCTCTGTTATGTGAATGCGGCCGGGGGAAACCTGTTGTTAAACTTTTCCCCGGATGGCCAAGGCCGGGTTCCGGAGAAAGAGCAGGAACTGCTGGCCAGTCTGGGACGCCGCATTCGACGACTGGACTATCATGCCCGCCCCGGAGCCTTCGGCATGCCCGCGGAATCTCTGGGCTGGCTGCAGGCCATGGATCATACCGTGAAAGGAAACTCGGTGTACCTGCATGCCTGGGGACGGCGTGGGGATGTGCTGAATTATGGCTCCCTGCGCAGCCGCGTCCGCAAGGTGCTGCTGGAGGATGATGGGCGGGAACTGAGCTTCGAGCAGGAAGCTTCAGGGCGCATCCGTATTCAGGGCTTGTCCGCTACGGAGCTGGATGAGATGGGCTACTGCATTCGTCTGGATCTGGAGGAAGCCCCGCAGGGATTTGGTGTAGGTAACCAGGATTTAAATTTTTAACCCGGAAGTATTCCGGAAACGGGAAAGCGGATTGATATGAAAGCAAGCTCTCTGATTATTACCGGAGCCTCCTCCGGAGTGGGTGCCGCCATGGCGAAACGATTTGGTCAGCAAGGAAGCCAGGTCTATGCCTGGGCCCGTTCGGAAGCAGCCCTGCAGGAGGTAGCTGATTCTGCACCGGACTTCATTCATCCGATGCGGGTGGATGTCTGTGATCGCGAAGCGGTGAAGGCGGCCGTGGCCGAGGTGGAGGCCCGGGGCGGTGCGGAGATGTTGATCAACAATGCTGCCGCTTACAAACGCTCGCCCTTTGCTGAGATCGATCTGGAGGATGCCGATCGTATGTTGGATACCAACATCAAAGGCACCCTGTATCCTACCCATGCCGTGCTGCCGGGCATGATCGCCCGCAAGCAGGGGCGGATCCTCATGATCAACTCGGTGGCGGGCACGCGCGGGATTCCGGATGAGTCAGTGTACTGCGCCTCCAAGCATGCCATTGTGGGTTTTGCGGAATCATTGATGCAGGAACTGGTTCCGCACAACATTCAGGTATCCGTGATCAACCCCGGTGGCATCAATACCCCGTTGTGGACAAAAGATGGCAACTTCTACCCGGGCGATCGCTCCACCCTGATCGAACCCGAAGAGGTGGCGGAGATGGCCGATTATGTGCTCTCAGCCCCGTCGCGGACCCTGTTCAAGAAGATGGTCTTTTTTCCCACAGGGGAGTGGCATTAACGATTGGAAGCGTCGTCCCCAGTCCCTGTGGGAAATCGGAGGCATAGGGTAGAGTCCGCCGCGCGTCCACTGTCGAGGAGCACGCGTACACAAGCGAGCCGGAGGCGGGCCGTCCCGGCCTGGTCCAATGGCAGAGTCCGCCGCGGGACGCGGCACGTCCGCTATTGAGGAGCACCCGTTCATAAGCCAACCGGAGGCGGGGCGGAAAATCCCCGCGCTGGAAAACGGGCCAAAGGCTCCGTTCCGATATCAGCCCGGTCCGAGGCTGGGCTGAAGGCCCGCACTCGGGCTGGGGCTCCCGGTTCCCCCTCTGCACGCGGGCCGAAGGTTCCGCGCCGATACCGGCTTAGAGACCCTGGTTTGTTTCCGTGAGTTGATCCTCCAGCCGGGGCATCTCCGCCGGGGCTTCCCCGTAATCGGGCACCTCCATCAAAGCCCCCTCCTGCAGGGAGGACTCATGTGCAACCAGCCCGGGGGCGGTGTATTTGGCGGCTTCCCACACGTTGACCGGAGGCAGGAGCTTGAATACGCAGGATTTCACGAAGTCATCGACCAGGAAATGATGGGAACCGTAATGGCCATTGTGCCAGACTTTGCGAATCGCTGCGGGCAGACGTTCGACCGGATGAATCTGAGCGTAACCCGAGAAAAAGTCATCCTGGACGCCCTGGGAACGGGTTTCCTGTTTGAGGGCTTCAATCTGTTCGGCCGAATAGGTGTCCCGGGCGAGGAGTAGATCATTGAGCTTTTCGAGCTGATGATCCAGGCTGCTCCAGCAGTGGTTGTCATCCGCCTGTTGTTCAAAGGCGCCCAGGGTTCCCTGGATGCTTAGACGCACGGAGTTCCCGGTCCCCACTCCTACGCGCCGGAATTCATTGATCCGGGCCATGCCGCCATCCGAGCAACGGAACAGCGCGGTCTGGTTGCTGAAGGGATTGTCCCAGAGATTGGCGCCCTCCCGGAAGATCCCGTCTTCATGTTGATCCCGGTAGCCCAGGCAGGAGACCTGCGTCATGCGGGCTCCGGTCACGGAGAGCACCATGCTCACCGAATGGGTAGGGTAGTACATGGGGGGTACCCCGGCCACCTGTTTCCAGTTGGCGCCACCGGAATTCTGGTAGGCTTCGTAAAAGCCATGGGACATGTCGTGCAGATACTCGCCTTCGCCATATACGAAGCTCCCGAAATCTCCGGCGGCATAACGTTGACGGCAGTAGATGTTGGCGGGGTAGTAATAACTGGTTTCCCCCATCATGTAGGTCAGGCCTGTCTCCTTGACCAAGTCCACCAGGCGTTGCAGTTCCTCCAGTTTACTGGCGGCAGGGACGGCGCAGTAGACGTGCTTGCCTTTTTCCAGAGCCTGAATGGACATGGGGCCATGCAGATGCCGCTGGGCGAAAATGAGTACAGCATCCACGTCGCTTTCGCAGAGCGCTTCCAGATCCGGAAAACAGTGGCTGACTCCCCACTCTGCCGCTACCGCTTCGCGGCGTTCCGCGATAGGCTCGGCGATGTACAGCTCCTCCACCAGCGGGTGTGCCTGAAATACCGGAATAAAGACATTTCCAAAACTGCCGCAGCCGGCCATCCCTACTTTGATTTTTTTCATATGTCTGCCTTTCGTAGAGAGGGCGAAGCTGCTGTCAAGAATGCTTCCCGGAGCTCCCGGCCACATGGCCCCCGTTTTCTGGCAGAGGATACCCGGGAAGCGTCACACAGGTACATCGTAAAAGGGGAACTCCTTTCTGTACTTGTTCAGAAGCTGATACACATCTTCCGACCCGGAGTGTTTGAAGCTTAACTTTGAGGGCCATTGCGGCTAGGGTGGGACTTTGTTCCCTGTTTGTGAGTCTGCTTCATGTTTTCTTCGAAATACGCGCTTCTGTTCGTCCTGCCTCTCTGTCTTTTTGCTGAAAAGCTCCCCGATGTAAAAGGGTTGGTGGCACGCTACGTGGCTGCGGATGTGGAGGAAGGTAAAGAGGTCAAGGTCTGGCCCGCCCGTGCCGGGAGTAATCCTAAAGCCCTGGTGGAGGCTGCCAAGGTCCAAGACAGTCAGGTGGTTCCTCCCCTCCTGAAAACGGTGAATGTGAATGGGTTTCAGCATCCGGCATTGCTGTTCAGCAAAGGCGCTGCCGGTGAGGGGGAGTTACTGATTGCGGAGGATCTGCTTCCGGAAGGTCATGCCGAACGTACGGTGTTTGTGGCCTACCGCTTGCTCAGTCGCAATCTGAATGGATCCGCCCGGGTGGCGGGCTTTGGCAGCAACCGGGTGGAAGGGAATGCCGATCTCAAGGTATGGAATTTCGGCATCGAGCTGGGCATGAATCAGGAACAGGGTTCCTTCCGTTTCAATGGATCCTTTATCGGACCGAATCCAGGAACGCCCTATGTAAAAGGCCAGCTGATGTTGCGGGCGATGCTGCAGCATGCAGACGGAAGCTTCAGCGATTACCTGCAGCCTTCGCATGATTTTTTTAACATCACCCAGACCTTGAAGAAGGGCCGCCCTCAGCGCCAGTTAGGGAAGATCCTCGGTGATTTTGTCGTTGGCGATTTGCATGAAGCCTCCGTGGGCGGAGCTGCAGGTCAGTCCGAGTACGAGCTGTTTGAGTTGCTGGTCTATGACCGCGAGCTGACTGCGGAGGAGATCCAGCAGCTGCTGGAGGCCCTTAACTGGCGCTATACCAATCCGCTTCCCGAGAAGGACTGAGAAAAAGGAGCGACCTGGTGAGCCCGGATGCATCCGATGATTCCCCTCCGGCAGAGAGGCCGGTCCGGATCAAAGATATTGCAACTCAGCTTGGACTCTCCGTGTCTGCGGTATCCTACGCCCTGCGCAACTCCCCGGAGGTTTCTCAGGAGACCCGGGAGCGGGTGCAGGCTGCGGCGAAAGCGATGGGCTATGTGCCATCTCCGGCTATGGGGGCTTTGGCGGAATACCGGCGGGCTCAGCGCTCATCTCAGGGCGAGGGGTTTGCGACTCTGGCCTATGTGCATCCCTATGATCCGGAGAATTGGCGGGGATTGGGAAACCGCCGAGCGCTGTTGGCCGGCTTGCAGCAGCGGGCAAAGGAACTGGGCTATCAGCTCGAGGTGTTTGCCGCCGGGCAAAGCCCTGAGAGCATGCAGGCCTGCTCCTCCATGCTGTATCACCGGGGCATTCAGGGGGTCTTTCTGGCACCACATCTCTATGGCAGCGAAGCGGGGTTGGAGCTGACGCTGGAATGGGAACACTTTGCGGCTATTTCCGTGCTCAATGAACAACCTTCCCGGGCAACCCATCTGGTCATGCCCTCCTGGATACGAAATCGGGAATTGCTTTTGGAGAGGCTGGAGGCCCGTGGTATCCAACGGGTCGGGGTGTATACAACCAGCAATGTCTCGGCCTGGACCGGAAATATTGCCCACAGTTTTTACCCCCACCGCAATGCGGAGGGAGCTGAACTGCGCAGCATACCGCCTTTAGTTACTGAGCGCTACGACCGCGAGGCCTTTGAGGCCTGGTTTGACCTGTGGTCTCCCGAGCTCATTGTGACCAACCTGGAGACGCTTCCCGATTGGTTGGCGGAGCGGGGAATCTCGGTTCCGGGGGATGTGGCTGTGGTGTACCTGGATACGGTGCAGCATGGGGAGCGCAGCGGGCTGGATGTCCAGCCCGGGCGGGTGGCGCGCACCGCAGTGAATTTGATGAATGATCTGCTGCGCAATCAGAATCTGGGCCAGCCGGAACATCCCTACCGCCTGATGGTGCCCGGCACTTGGCAGTGGGGAGAGAGCTGGCCGGAGGCCTGATTAGAGCTCCCGCTCCAGCAGGAAGGCACTTCCTTGAAAATCCTGCATGCCGCTTAGTTTGATGCCGTCGTCCTGTAACAGCAGCTCGCCATCGCCAAAACTCCGTTTCAATTTCCAGCGTCCTTCCGGCAGGGGGATGGACTGCGCAGATTGCGGTGTGTCGTGGAAGCTGTGGCATACCAGCAAGAGCCGGCCGCTGCTAAGGTCCACAAAACGGACTGCCTGGCGGCCCTCCGGATAGCGGTAGCTGGGCCCCAATTCCTGTTGGAACAGGCGGAGTTCGCCATCGCGAATCACTTCATGCACCTCCCGATAGAAGTCCAGACCCTCATCCAGGACCGCCTTCTGGGTTTCGTTCAACGATACCAGATCACCGGAGATGGCCATACGGCCCATAAAGGTCGCGCAGAGACCGTAGATGAGCCGGTCGCGGCTGTCTTGGGGACGCAGCACCACCCAGATCTGGTTTTTACGGGCTGGCATCATGCGCAGCACATTGGCGCCAATGATGGGAATCTCCAGGCACTCATGTGCATCGGAGAACGAGCTCATGCTGCCTAATCCAATCATACCGGGTTCCAGGCGATGCCCGCCGGAACTGCAGCTTTCCAGACGGAAGCCGGGAATGGCTGCGCGGACTTCGAGGAAAAATTCGCGTACCTTCTCCAGATGCTGACGCAGGCCTTCGCCCAGTCCCGCTTCGTCATCCCCCAAAGGATCACAGCCTATGCCGATACTGTCGTTATAGTCGACCTTCATGTAGGTGAAGCCATTGTCGCGTAACTGGTGAATGACTTTTTCGCGCAGGAACTCAAAGGTCCATGGATCCCGGAAATCCCAGAAATGCCGTCCGCCCACTTGCAGGGTGCGGCCGTGGCGGCGGAGTTGATGCTCGCAGAGCTCAAAGGCCGGGTTGCCTTCGTTGATCACTTCAAATTCAAACCAGATGCCGGGTGTCAGTCCTGCGGCGGAGATGGCCGCTGCTGCAGGGGCCAGACCGCCGGGGAATTTGTCCGTATCCACGATCCAGTCGCCATTGCTCTGGAAATTGGCTTCCGGGGGACGCTGTGCCCAGCCATCATCGATCACAAAAATCTCCACCGGCATATCGCGCAGAATGTTGGCCGTTTCGGTGACGCCCTCCAAGGTGGGGTTGCCCCAGCTGGAGCACCATTCGTTGAACACAATGGGCATGTGATCTTCCGACTCGGGTTCCGGATAGTCCAGCTCGGCGCGGCTCTGGATGAGATCCTGAAGCAGCTCCTCCACATCGCCATCCACGGCACTTAGATAAGCGGCTGGAGCATCGAAACGTTCTCCGGGTTTGAGGGTTTTGGACCACTGACCAAAGTCGTAATCGGCATGGGAGCCGGCGAGGCTCACCGGATCTTCACGGCGATGTACTTCCATCTGCCAGGAGCCGTGACCCACCAGTTCGGCGCCCCAAACGACTCCGGCCTCGCTATCTTCCAGCGCGACAAAGGGGAAAAACTCGCGCACGGGCATGGAGCCGCACTGACCGAAACGCAAGAGGTTATGGGAATAGCCGGCCCAGCTGCGTTCGAGGTGAAGCTCTTCGAAGGAACGGCGCTCCAAGCGGCCTTCCAGACTCCAGGCCGCACGCAGTCGGTGCAGGGCGAGACGCTTGGGGGCATCGTCCTCGGCAAAAGGAGTCAGGCCGTTGATCGCAAAACTGGAGAGATGCTCGATTACCTGAGCGTCCTCCCCCTGGTTCTCCAGCCAGCATTGGCAGCGCATGCCGGGACGGCCCCGGGTCCAGAGAATTTCGTGAAAGGCCACGATGCCACTGGGATGACCCAGGCGGGTGAGAACGCGGATAGAGGCGTCGCTGTCCTCAATCGTCTGATCGATGAGGCTGAGCGCGTGCGTGCTGGCGCTGTGGCGCATGCTGCGGCCGCTGGCAAAGCCCAGAGCCAGCGCTTCTCCGCGCAGGTGCAGATGCAACAGGGGATCCGAGCGGTTGTCCCCGCGGAATTCCAGGGGCACATCGCCTTCACTGACGGCGTTGAAGGGAAAGAGGGGAGCGTTGTCTCGGTTTTCGACTCGATCGGCCAAGCGGGAGGCGGGCAGGAAACTGAATTCCGCTTTTCCATCCGCCGGATGCAGGCGGTACAGCAGCACCAGATCTCCACAGGGAATCTGGACGGAAGGATGCTCGAGGGACAGGGGGGGAATCGTGCTCATCGCCGTCCCATAACCGCGTGTGGCCTTTCGATCAAGAGTCTGCTCCATCGTCCCCACTGGATTCGGTCATTTTGAGGCTGACAGAGAAGAGTGGAGCTCTAGGCTTTGGCTTAGCTATGAATGAAGCTGCCGCAGCCCCCAGGTCCCCCGTATCCGTCGATGTCCCGGAGTATCTTTCCCGTCTGGTCGCGTACCTGCAAGAGGAGGAAGCGTCTTTGTGGAAGCTGTTTGCGCAGCCCCAAACCCTTGGCAATATGGCGGATGCGACTCGTCTGGAGCTATTGAAACATACCGTGAGGCTTAGCCGGGACTCACAACCGGAGCTGTATGCGGCGGCAGATCATGCTGCCGCCTGCCTCGGAATTTCGAAACCGCTGCACCTCTATCAGGGAGCGGAAGGCGGCGGGTGCAACGCTGCGTTATTTTTTGTACCCGAAGAGCTGCATGTCGTCTTATGGGGGCCCATTCAGGAACGATTGCAGCCGGAGGAACAACGGGCGCTGATGGGGCATGAGCTGGCTCATCACCTCTTGTGGACACTGGATAACGGGGCGTACTGGATTGCAGACCGGCTGCTGGATGCGAACTGTCGGGAAGCGGATGCGGATCCGGCTCAGGAGCTGGCCGCTCACCGCTTTCAGTTTTACACGGAACTCTATGCCGATCGGGGGGCGGTCCTGGCATCGGATTCGGTGGATACGGCGATTCGGCTCCTCCTCAAAACCAAAACCGGCTTATCCGATCCGGATGTGTCTGCCTATCGAGATCAAGTGGAAGATGTGTTTGCCAAGGGCGTGGTGGCCAAAGATGGCGGGACGCATCCGGAGGAATTTGTGCGGGTGAAGTCCATGGATCTGTGGAAAGCGGGGCAGGCCGAGGAAATTGCATCCATTCTGGAAGGCCCGCTCAGCACGCAGCATCTCGATGTGATGCAACAACAGGAGTTGGATCACTTGACCCGATCTTTCCTGAAACTGCCGATGCAGTATGCCTGGATGCAAGGTGAAGCCATGTTGGGGCAGGCCCGGTTAATTGATCCGAACCTGAAGCTCGAGTTGAGCGACTCCGCGGCGGAAGGCTTGCGGGAGGAGATTCGGGAACGCGTACCCGAGTTAGAGGACTATTGGTGTTATCTGCTTCTGGACCTGGCCTTGGCCGAACGTGATCTGGAGGAAGCGGGTTTATTGGCCGCGTTGCTGGAGGCGGAGGCCTTGGGGATTCGGGAGCGCCTGGAGGAGTTGGCCCGAAACGTTACAAAGATCACGCTTAAGAAATTGTCTGAACTTTGGGGAAATCGGGAAGAGTTGGCGGAGAAATTTGCTCAGGAAGCCAAGGAAGGCGTAGAGGAGGCCGGGCTATGAATGAAGAGATCCTGAAGTGGATAGAGGAGGCTACCAAGCGGGGGCCCTGGGCGAATGAGGATATTCTGCATAGCCTGCTTCCCCTGCTGGAACAGGTCGCAGAGTGTCATGAACAGGGACTGGTTGCGCCGCTTCCGGGTTTGGAGGGACTGAAGGTTGACCAGGATCGACTCTATTTTGTCATGGGAGATGCCAAAGCTCCGGAGATCAACCGGCTGGCCCTGATGCAGCTGGATCCGGAGCAACAATCCGGCGTCACCGTGCTACAGGAATGGAAAGAGGATGATGAGGGTTCTGAAACCCTTTCCATCGGAGTCCCCGGGGAAAAGCGAAATGCCCCGGTATATCTGCCCTCCTGGGTGACCTGGGAGGACGAGCAGGATCACCATGACGCGCTCAGCGACATCTTCTGTTGTGGTATGTGGATGGCTTCTCTAGCCTGTGGGTTGAATCTGGGGGAAGAGGAGGATTTGAAACGTTTTGTGCGGAACCGCGAAAATCTGTTCCGTCTGAACCCGGATCTGCATCCGGTGATTGCCCGGGTGCTCTTACATATGACTCAAATCAGCCGCCATCAGCGGCTGCAGGATCTGCCTGCGGCGATCACGCTGCTACGCAATTACCGGCGTCAGAGCCTTCCCCAGGACGACCGGGAACTGCTCTCTTCGGAGGAGGGAGAAACCCGTGAACAACGCGAACGCATTCTCAGTCGCTTGCGGGAACGGCTGTTTGATATCAGCCGTCGCAACCGCCTGCTCTATTTTAAGAGCACCCTGGGCATGCTGGGGATGACCGAGGCCTCGGTACCCTTGCGAATGAATGTGCAACGGATTCAGCAGGATGATCTCTTCCTTTGGGGGGGACGGGTGGAACGGGAGCTCAAAGCGGGGAAGGCTCTGCCCTTGGGAGAACTCCTGCGTTTCGAGGATGCGCCTTATCTGAACGGAGTGCTGGATCGGCTACGCAGTGAAGATCGCCGCAACCGAAATGAATTGGGTTTTTCCATGATGCGCCTGGCCGCGGTCTTTTTGCGCTGGCACAACCTCAAGGACGAGAAGGAAGAGCGAATTCACTCTCCGTTGCTGTTGTTGCCGGTGCGTTTGGAGAAACGAAAAGGGGTGCGGGACAGTTATTTGTTGGAGCCCTTGAGCGAAGAGATGGAAGTGAACCCGGTGCTAAGGCATCATCTCGATCAGGTGTATGGGTTGAAGCTTCCCGACCGGATTCCCCTGCAGGATCTGGATCTGGAAAGCTTTCACCGGGAGATGGAAGAGAAGATTCAACGGAGCGAACCGGGCATTCAACTTCGTCTGCTCACCCGCCCGGCGATTGACCTCATTCATACCCGCGCACGAAAACGGGTGGAAGTCTACCGGCGTCGCAGCCGTCTCTCCGGTCGGGGGATTCGCCGTCACGAGGATCTGGATTATTCCTATTCCCCCTCCAATTATCAGCCGCTGGGCCTGCAGATTTATCTGAAACGCATCAAGGCCCAGGATTGGCCCTTGTCCCGTCAGACCGATGCAACTCCCCGTCCCCGACTTCCCCATATGGATGGGGCTCATGAACAGACCCCGCCTCCTCCCCCCAGTGCCGTTGGCGAACAGACGCTCTACACGCTACACAGTGAACGCGAAGCGAATCCCTATGTTTGGGATTTAGATGCCTGTTCGGTGATATTGGCCAATTTTAATTACCGGAAAATGTCCTTGGTCCGGGATTATGATGAGCTGTTAGAGGATCCGGAACGTCGTTCTGCAGTATTCGATGATTTGTTTACGGAGCGTCCCCGGGATCAGGCGGGACTGGTATCGGAACTGCCGGTATGGAAAGAGCGTTATGATGTGGTGCGGGCGGATCCGACTCAGGCGCAGGCCGTGGCCGCGGCCCGGAAGGGTCAGGCCTTTATTATTCAGGGACCTCCCGGAACCGGGAAAAGCCAGACCATTACCAATCTGATTGCCGATGCGCTCGCCCGGGAACAGCGGGTGCTGTTTGTCTGCGAAAAACGGGCTGCATTGGACGTGGTCTATTACCGCTTAAAACAGCAGGGGCTGGAAGCACTCTGCAGTCTGATTCATGACAGCCAGGATGATAAGAAAGAATTCATTCAGGATGCGGGAGCCTTATATGAGCATTTCTGCTCCAGCGCAGATGAGTTTGCCGCTGTAAGCAAAAAACGGAATACAGCGACTGCCAGCATTCAGCGCGGACTGGATAAACTGCAGCGCTGGGCGGAGGAACTCAACCAGTCCGGAGCCGAACAGCTGAGCCCACAGCAGGCGCTGCGTCGGCTGATTGAACTGGATCAGGTTCTGCCGGAACTTAGCCCGGAAGAGCAGGAACAGTTACCTCGCTGGCCTTCCTGGGCGCGGGGGGGAGATGCCTTGCGTGCCTTGGAGACCCTACTCAAGGAATTGGACGAAGAGCCTTGTCTGGGCAAACACCCGCTGCGCCACTTGTCCCGTTCCTGTCTGGTTGCGGATGAAGTGACCCGTCATGTGCAAGCCTTGATCCGTTCAGCAGTACAACGGTCGGCCGAGTGTTCGGAGGTATTTGATCCTCTGTTCCAGGGGCTGGATCTTCATCCTACCCTGAAGGAGTGTCGGGAACTGTTGGCCTATGCGGATTCGGTGGCAGATCTGAGTGAACAGCGTCTGGGCCGCCTGCTGGACCCGCTGGATGTGTCGTACCGGGACCTGGAAAAACTGGAGCGCGAGCGACGGCATTTGCAGGATGAGATCGAGCGCAAACAAGAGAAACTGCTTCACTGGAAACAGCCTTTCCAGGCACATGAAATGGAGGATCTGTTTGCCCTCTGCGCCAAGGTGGAGACGAACTTTTTACGGGCGCTGATGCCGGGGTTCTGGAAGCTGAAACGGCTGATTCGGGAACGCTATGATCTGTCGCAGCATGCGGTGAAACCCTCCTGGAAACGGCTGCTGGATGACCTACAGGCCAGGTACGATGCCGAGGCGGAGCTGGAGAAATTCGACAGCCGCTTCGAGGTGGATTATCTGCCGGGGACGGTTTCCGAGCTGCTGGAACGTCTGCGGGATCTGCATGTGGCTCAGTCGGGGTTAAGCGAGCCTCTGCAGGCCTTGCGCAGCTTGGTCTTGCGGGATCCCCTGGCTCATACCCAGATCAGCCGCCTGCTGGTGGCCCGTCCGCTGTTGGATGCCCTGGAGCAGGATTTGTCCGAGCTGCTGGCCTTTCGGGAAGAAACCGTGCTCGCCGACATTCCAACACAGATCCAGTCACTGGATGAAGCCTTGGATGTCCTGCCGGATGTGGCGTTGCTGTTGTCGGAATTTGCCTCCAGCGATGAGGAGCTCTACCAGTATGCTGCCACACATCCACAGAGCGCGGATGAAGTGGAGGCCTTCATCCTCCAGGCCTCCCTGGAGCGGCTAACCCGTGCGAATCGTGGATTGCAACGCTTACGGGCAGATGCCGTGGATAAAGCCGTAGCGGGGATCGATAGCTCTCTCTCCGAACTGCGCGATATTAATGGACGCTTCATTGTGCAGAAGATTCATTCCCGCTTCCGGGATCAGGTAGCCCTGGCTTCGAAAGCGGCTTCTCAACTCCAAGCTGAGGAAAAGGCCTGGAAACAGCGCTTCTCCAAAGGACGCAAGATGCTGGAGCATGAATTCTCCAAGGTGATGCGGCATAAAAGCATTCGCACGCTCTCAGCCGGTGACAGTGGCGAGGTGTTGGGCGCATTGAAACCGGTGTGGCTAATGAGTCCCTTATCCGTTTCGGATACCTTGCCACTCTCTCAAGACACCTTTGATATCGTGATCTTTGACGAGGCCTCTCAGATTACGCTGGAGGAGGCCGTGCCGGCGTTGTTCCGCGCGGGGCAGGCGATTGTGGTGGGAGATGAGCAGCAGTTGCCGCCCACCAAATTTTTCGGCTCCCGGCAGGAGGAGGGCGATGCGGAGGAAAGTGAGCTGCTGGCTCTCAGAGCTGACTCCTTTTTAAGTCATGCCGCGGGCACGCTCCGTTCCACATTGCTGGGCTGGCACTATCGCAGCCGCTATGAAAGTCTGATCGATTTCTCCAACGCGAATTTTTATCAGCGACGCCTGCTTACCATTCCGGATGTGTATTTAAATCAGGCGCAGGACCCGATTCAGCATGACGAGTTGCCGGAGCGGCCGGAGGTGGCGGATGTGCTCAGCCGCCCCATATCCTTTCATCACCTGCCCAGGGCGGTTTACAGCAAACGCCGCAACCGCATGGAGGCGGAATACATTGCCTCTCTGGTGCTGGAGTTGCTCAGTCGGAGTCCGGAACATTCCATTGGCATCGTGGCCTTTTCCGAAGCGCAGCAGGATGAAATTGAACAGGCCTTGCAGCGACGCGTGGAAGAGGATGATGCCGCACGGGCCTTGTTGGAGGAGGCCCGGGAGCTGGAGCGGGATGATCAGTTCGTAGGTCTGTTTGTGAAAAACCTGGAGAACGTGCAAGGGGACGAGCGGGATATCATTATTCTCAGCGTATGTTACGGTCCGGATGACAAAGGCAAGATGCGTATGAATTTCGGACCGATCAATCAGTCCGGCGGCGAGAAGCGCCTGAACGTGGTCTTTTCCCGGGCGAAGAAACATATGGTGCTGGTGTCCGGGATTCTGTCCACGGCGATTACCAATGAATACAACGACGGAGCCAACTGCCTGAAACGCTATCTGGCCTACGCGCATGCCTGCAGTCAGGGAGACCGCGGGGCTGCGGACCGGATTCTACGGGAGTGCTGTCCGGATATGGAAGGACTGAGCGGGGAGCGCAGTGCCGATGCCTGCGTACGCAGTCTGGTTGCCTGGTTAGGGGAACAGGGCTTGCAGGTGGATGAACAAGTGGGTTCCTCCAAATTCCGTTGTGATGTGGCGGTACGCGGAGAAGGGCGCTATCAATTGGGACTGATTGTCGATACGGCCGCACATTATGAGCATAAGGATCCCTTGGAACAATATGTCTTACGTCCGGCCGTACTGGAGGCCTTTGGCTGGAAACTGTTGCGCATCCTCGCCAAGGATTGGTGGGAAGACCGCGAGCGGGTGCAGAAGAAGATTCTGGCGCTGTTGTAGGTGTAGCTGTCGGCCTTTCAGGCCACAGGCCGCAACCCTAGCCAAAGCCGATCCCCTCAGCGTAGCTGTCGGCCTTTCAGGCCACAGACCGCTACTCAAGCCAAAGCCGATCCCCTCAGTGTAGCTGTCGGCCTTTCAGGC
>DIYK01000082.1:7882-57445 GCA_002429005.1 Verrucomicrobia bacterium UBA6056 | reverse complement strand
CCTGCGGGAAATGATGGGGTGTCATAACGTTATATCCGGCAGGGACTGCCGGACCCGGAGTTTGCTTCATCTTGCGGCAGCAAAGATAGAGCTGGCTAGCTTCGGATTGCGTATCTCCGACGTCGCTTCTGAGTGGAGCGCTTGCAGGAAGTCGCAGCCCTTCAGGGTGCATATCCTTCGTGAGATGTCCTACCCAGGGCATCGCCCTGGGAACATGGACCTAGGTACAGCCCGATGACTATTCTTCCCGGCTCCTACGGAACAGGTTGATCCCTTCGAGGATGCGCTCGCTGGTGCTGGGCTTTTTCTCTTCCACCTCTTCAGGCTCTTCTCCGGGTTTAGGTGTGGGAGTGGGTTCCGGTGCTTCTCCAGTTAGCAAGGAACCGATGCCCCGCAGTAGATTTTGAGTGTCCTCATCCCCGATCTCAATATTGTCCGTCACTCCGGAGATCGCCAAACCCGTGATGACGCGTTTCTTTACATCGAGTTTCGGTTCACCCAGTGTGCCTTGGAGTTGCAGGAAGGGTGGCAGGAAGACCCGGTCATTCTCCACTCGACTCTCCCGGTAAATTCTGGCCCGTTTGGCGATGTTGGTACTCACACCCAATTGGATTTGTATGTCTTGTATGGGGCTGAGTGCAGGATCCTCTTGAATCAGAACCTCCCCGCGGGAGCGGAGCATCATTTCCTGGTTAGCAAAATGGGCCTCCTTCAGGTTTAAGACCCCGGCATCCAGAATCACATCCAGCTTTAGTTCTTCGATAGGAGGAGCGGTGAAATGCTCCGGAGGCACATTCAGAGCTACCGCAGAGCTTTCCAGTACGAGACGGGCCAGCGCCTGGCTGAGTTTCACGGCCTTGCTCCCCTCCGGGATCTCTTCCAACAGGAAGAGGCGACCTCCGCTGATGCCCGCATTCAAGGCTCCGGTGGACAACTTCACCGATTCGGCCATAGCGAGCGTTCCACCCACATCCAATTTACCTTCAAAGCGACCTTTGAATTCGGGAGCAAAGGCGTCCACCAATTTTCCCAGATCCAGCTGGGTTACATTGATTTCTGCGCGGGTCCCCGGGAGACTGAAGTCTTTGGGCATACGGCCTTTGACTGAAATGGGACTGCCATTGAGCCGTAATTCCAAGGGATTCAAACGAAGACTGCCCGCATCGCTTTGCGCCTGCAGGGTCAAATCGTCCACGCTGAGACCCAGAGCCTGTATTCTCAAGAAACTGGCATTCAGGGCAAAGGTCCCCAAAGGGAGAGCTTCAGGAGCTGCGGCCTCCTCTTCTGGCGCTGTGCTTGCTTCAGGAGCCGCTTCACTCTCGGGAAGGGGAGGCAAGATGGCATCGAGGTTTAGCTGCTGTCCCTCCACCTTAAGGCTGCCGGCAAGCGCCGCCGGATCGGCAAGATTCAATTCACCCTGCACCCGGATTTCATTTTGAAAGCTCTCCTCTGGCGTCCAACCCAGACTGAAGGCAGGCAGCTGGAGTTGGGAGCTGGAGAGCTGATATCCTGCTTCAAGAGAGAGTTGATAATCATTTTTCTTCAGCAGGGGGCTTTGCTCCTGCGAAATAGCCAGTCCAGAGGCTTGTACGGAGCTGACTACCGAGAACGTATCCCCGGCAGGATCACTGGAGAGTTGCGCCTGCAGAGAGACTTTGCCCTCCATGTCGACAGGTAGCGCTTGCGGGCTGAGAGCTGCCAGCTCTGGAAGATGGAGCTTTTCTGCCTGGAGTGAGGCTTTGATTCCACCAAGTCCCCCACTCAGGGGGACTTCAGCACTCAGCTGTAAGGGCGAACCATTGAAGATAAGAGAAAGAGGCTGGATGCTGGCCTGTTTCGATGTGGCCTGAACCTGGAGAAGCAGATCCCGGAGATCGAATTCCTGAAAACGCAGCTGCTGGATCTGGCCTTGCAGGGCAAAGCGGCCCAGGGGGAGGGGAGCAGCTTCCGCGACGACTGCAGCCTCTTTTTCTTTTTCAATATTTGCGGTGTTTTCGGCTGGAGGTGGGTCCAGCAGGCTAGCAGGCAGGATCGCATCCAAATCCATTCGTCCCGCCTGGATCTGCAGGTTTCCGGAAAGAGCTGTTGGATCCGCTATGTTGAGAGCGCCTTTAAGCTCCAGGCGATTGTCGAAGCGGTTCTCCGGAGTCCAGCCGAGATTGAGCTGTTGGAGCTGGAGGACCTTCGACTCTGCGTTGAAACCTGCATTCAAGCCGAACATGAAGTCGTTCGACTTCAAGAGAGTTTCCGTACCCTGTTTCAAGCCCAAATCCTGAGCGATAAAGTTAGCGGTCAGTTTTAACTGATCGTCCACCCAATTTCCCCGTAGGCTTCCTTCCAGCGAAGCGCTTCCGAAATCCATTCCCAGCAGACCGCCGAGCAAGAGGAAGGTTTCCGGGCCGATCTGATCAATCTGTAGGGAAACGTCCTCAGTCGAGGCCAGCGGATTGAGTGGTGAGCTCCCTTGAATTCTGCCCAATAAACGTTGCTGGGGATCTTCAAGACGCAGTTCCAGATGTTCTAAGCTCTCTTCATTGAGTTTCAGAGCTAACGCTGCTTTGGATAAATTGTTGAGTGGGTCGTAACTGCCTGCCGCTCTGTGTTGGAGTAATTCCAGCTGCCCCTCTACCTGCAGTGGCCAGGCAAAGGAAATCCGCCCGCTCACCTGGGCCTGAAGTTCGCCGGGTACCAGCGGGGCGGATTCTTTCAGATCTATGTTGGTCTTCAGCGTCAGGTCATGGGTCCCGCTAAACGCGAAAGAGGCAATTTCCAGCTCGAGATCCTGAATGTTCAGCGTGCGGCCAGGCTCTTCAATTCGAATATCTACCCGTTCCAGGTTCACCGGCCCGACCTTCAAGCCCAGCAGTTTCGCCGGGAGATCCTCAGATGCAGTTGTTTCTTCTTTAGGGCTAGGGGCGCTCTCGACTTCAGGAAAGTTGGCGGGACGTAGCAGGAGCTCCCCTCCTGTGAGCTGCAGAGACTGAACTTCGGGTGTTTCTCCCAAGAAAGAGAGAAGACGGTAGTTCAACTCCATTTCTTCCAGGCTCAGTTCCATGCTGTCATCATGCATGCGTGCATCCACCCCGCCTAAGCGGATGCGGCTGAATGGGGAAAGCTTCAAGGTTTCCACCTCGAGGTCCATCGCTACGGCCTCCTCTACCTTAGGCAGGATCAGTGCCTTCAATACTGGAGGTTGTAGTAGAATCACGATGGCCAGAACCGGAAGCAGGAGTACAACCAGTAGAATCCATAGCCAACGTTTTGGAGATGCTTTTGTCATAGCCCAAGCATCCCAGTGGACTGCTCAGCGGTCAAGTGCTGAGCGATGAGCAATCCATCAAATTTCAGGCTTAAACCCAATCCTGATCCATAGGGCCTGGAGTGGCCTTATTCGGTTCCTGCGCTGGCGGCGCTTTGTTGTTCTCTGCAGGTTTCAAGGCTTTAGGCTGGGGTAGCTGAACCCCATTCACAGAAATCAAGGTGAGCAAGGCCTGAATGTCTCCCGGGCAGGCATTGAAGCCAATTTCCAGTTTTTCGCCAACCTCTAATCTGGCAGAGTCCCCTCTGGGAAGCACCCGATACGCAGTTTCATTCTCGCCTTCCTGCAAGATCGCATTCCAGGCCGCATGGATATGAAGGGGGTATTCAAACTCCATGGACCAATCCTCGATGGCAACATCTCCCACATTGATCAGGGTAATCGTAGCCTGCAGCCCCCCTTCCCAACAGGTGATAATGTCAAAACGGGCCTCCAGGGAAGGCGGAGCCGGAGCAGGGGCCTCCTGTACTTCTTCGGAGCTCAATCCCTCGCCCGTTTCGGTAGAGGGAAACGGGACCTCATCTCCCCAAGCGGAGTATGCCAAGCAGAAGAGGCTGATCAGGTAAATGGCATAACGGTTCCAATGCATTGAAAGCCCTCGTTAGGAAAGGGAAACCCACGAAAACGAGACTAATTTTCGGGGTCATCCTAACAGAAGCATAACAAATGCCAAAAGGGTCCTGTAGGTAATGCTTATCTATCAAAGGTTAATGCATACGGATTTCAAATGTTAGAAAATGATTAGTTTTAAGAATCTGATCAGCATCCATGCTGAAGATCACTCAAAACTCAAACCGCTTTCGCTGACCAGATAGCTGGCCTGACCGACCTGGATACGCAGCCCCTCCGCCGTATTCTGGGTCAGGACTTCGGGAGCCTGTTCCGGATCCAGAGTCAACACAGCGATAAATTCAGAGCCCCCGTCTACTGTCAGACAGGTATAGGTTCGGGTCTGGGTATTTTTGGGGACGGTGAAACGTTTCCGGAAGCGTTCTACCTGCAGGCGTGGTTCCTGTTTCTGCACAAAGGTGCCAGCCAGTAAGGCTCCTTTCTTCTGAATGCGGAAACCACGTCCGGCGACCTCCACTCCAGGATAGCTTGTGCTACTCCGTTGATACGGAGCCTGATTATTAATTCCTTTTTGTTTCCCCTTGCTGGTCAGGACCTGCAGATCCAGTGGCCAACTCCACACGGGGGTGTCCACGCCTTCGAGTTGATCGCGGAGGATCAGAACCATGGGAACTCCGGCTTTACCACGATGATCAATGAGGAGATCACGGGTGGCCTTCACCTCTTCGGATGCATCGCTGAAGGCCCCCGGATTGCTTAGCACACCTGTACGGTCATAGGGTTGTGCGTAGCGGTTTTTCTTGGTCTCGTTGCGCATGCGGTACACATTGCTGAGGTCCATGCGGACCACAGCGGATCCACGCTCATCTACCTCGGCGGACAGCACCTGACCCAGACCGGAATTGTTCTGAGCGGGGAGCAGGGTCTGCACCACGGTTTCGCCCATGCGTTCGCCTACCCCTCGCATGCCATAACTGTTGGGGTAGGTCCATTCGTGTCCAAGTCCGCGAAGTGCAAAGGCACCGGCTTTCGAGAAGGTAACATGTCCGTCCTGTTGCTGGGCGGAGAGTTGCAACACAATATCCTGTTCATCCTGCCAGCGGTTCCGGAAAATATAGCGGCCACTGTCTGGGAAGGCCCAACTTAAGGGTAGAGCTTCTGCAGGAGCCTCTGCCTTGAGATCGCTTGGTTGGTGGAGGAAGGCGTACACGGCTTTGGAGTTATAAGAACCCCCTTCGGTGCCTGCAGCAAGGAGACGGTCCGCTTCGGGTAGGATGGCGCCACCCAAAGGATCGCCCAGGCTTTGCCAGTACCACAGGGCCACTCCCTGCAGTTCCGGGGCTACGCTTGGAAAATGCTGAGCCAGAATGAGCCGAGAGAGGTCCCGTTTATCCTGGTAGCCCAGGCTCTTGAAATCCGGTTGCCCCCAGAAAGCCTGTCCGGAAGCCTGCTTCTGCGAATCAAAGGACAGGGCCATCAGTTTTCCAGCCAGCCACTTGGAGAGACCGTTGTCCCGGCTCAGAGGGGTGGCGGTGGCGTTACGGTACACGGTGGACATGAGTGCGGTGCCTTCCATGAGCAGGGCATGGGTAGAGCCGACCTGTGCGCCGTTCTGGCCGAACACATTTTCTTCCATACGACGGAACCAGAAGGCGGCGTCCTGCAGGAGGAAGAACCCGTCCATGTGGACCTTGCCCAGTGTCTCCCAGTCGGCTTTCTCCTGTTGCCAGAACTGATGGGCCCGTTCGTAGCGGGTCTGCTTCTGCTCCAGTAGACGGGTGACCTGTTCAGGGCTCTGCACCTCAAAACGGGGACGGATGAAAATACCGGCCCAGGGGTTGGGGCGGCCAATCGGAGCGGCTAGAGCCAATTCATGCGTTCCTGCCTCCAGCTCGAACACATCCCCGTTACTCAGCCAGACTCCATTCAGGTATTGAACGGTGCCCCCGTGCTGACTTTCAAAGCGAACGGTTTTGGCTTCAGGAAGCTCAAGCCGGGCGAAAATCATATTCCAGGAGTCAAAGGCGGTCCCGGAGGCTTTGTTCATTTCAATGGTCCAGCGGCCTCCGCTGTATTTGTTTTTGATCATGCCTTTGACGCCCTCTTCTTTGCTGAGCATACGCCATTCCGTGACCTTCTCTTTGATGCTGTCCGGATGGCCGTTGGCTTCTTTCCAGAGTTCCAACTCTTCCTGGCTTAAGGGCCCGGAGTAGGCCCACACATCCGGCATCTCTCCATGTTCAAATGCTGAGGTCGGAGCAGGGTAGTCCCCGGTTTTGTTCAGGGCCGCCCGGCTGGGAAGTGTTTTTGGGGGAGGGCTGGGCTCCGTTGGCATCTTCCCGGGTTCATCGGCAATGGCCAGCATGCCGATAAGTCCGGAGTACAGGGTGGCGGCGGTGTAGGCGGCATCGGGATTCCAGCTCATGTATTCGGTCCAGGCTCCGCGCTGACGGTACATGCGGCGGGCAATGGAGCGAATGTAGTCCTCGACCTCTTTGCGGAACTCTTGCGGCCAGGCGTGGTAACAGAGATCATAGGCCAGAGCCACCTGCTCCAGACGGTAAGCCCAGAAACGGTGGCGGATCATTTTGCTGCCACTGTTCAGGTCCGCCATATGGGTTTCCACTACGGCCCGGGCCCGTTCCGCAAAGACCGGATCTTCCTTCAGTTGATAGAGAACGCCCAGGCCGACTGCGGAGTGTTCGAAGTGTTGTAGAGCTTTTTTGCCAAAATCGCTTTCCGCCTTTTTGCGGAGGGCGGGTAGATCTTCTGCCTTAAAGAGCAGGCGCGGATGTTCTCCTCGTTCTGCCGCCCGAATGCCGGGAAGTCGTTCCGGGGCTGCCTGCAGGCGGCCGCTGACCTCTCCGCGAATCGCGTTCCCTCGAAAGCTGCCCTCAAAGCTCCCGCGATACAGCCCAGGCTGCTCCTCCTGTAGGCTGAGCTCATAGGAAGCCGCGCCCCCGGGGACCCAGGCATCCCCATCTATGCTGGCAAGAATACTCAGTTTCCCTTTCGCGAGATCGGCGTCGAGCAGGATCGCTCGGTGACTGCCCTTGTTGTAGGAGGGGGAATACCCGGTGCCCGTAAACCAGTGTCCCTGCCATTGCGGGAACTCGAGCAGGAGGACGCGATCCTGGCCTCCGCTGCTGAGTGCGCCATGCAGAGAAAGCTGCAGGCTGGCACCCGTCTGGGGAACCGGTAGCGGGTCCGTTGCGAATAAGGGGAGGAGAAAAGAGATCAGAAGAGGGACTGTGAGATGTTTCATATGAGGGGGAGCTAATGAGAGGTTCTGTTTTCTTGGGGAAATTTGGGTTTCATTCCTCTGTCGGTGGCGTCGGAGGGGGAATCGGTACACACTTCGCGGGAATGCCCCGGGCAGCATGACCGGGAGGCACATTTTTTGTAACCACCGCCCCGGCGGCAACAATGGAACCGCTGCCGAGGGTGACTCCAGCTAAGATTTTAGCCCCGGCACCGATCCAGACGTCATCCTCGAGGACAATCTCGCTGTGCCGGTGCTTCCGTTTGGGACTGCCATCCTCGCGTTCTCCCACGGTTTCCAAATAGCCGGTTTCCAGAAAGGCTCCGGCGGAAAGGCGACAGCGTGTGCCAATCCGGATCCCACCGCGGCCGCCCAAATGCACGCCGGCATTCAGGGTGCAGTCCGGACCCAGGCTCACATGCTGTGGCCAGGTGATACTGACCGGACCGTAAAAGGTGCTCTTCCCTTCCATCTGCAGTCCACAGAGTTGATGATGTTTTCGGCGAAGGCGCTGACGCAGTTTGTCGACCCGCTCCACAAGTCTGCTGTAAAGCCGTTCATCTCCATACATACTCATAGCGTAGTCTCCCAGAGTTTCATGCGGGTCCAGCCCAGTTCCTGTTGGGCCTGCAATTGATTAGAAAGCGTCATGCCAGCTTCATCGCTCATGCCGGCGTAGGGATGGGGAAGGGGAGGGGACATGTTATTTTCTCAGATCAAAACAAAGCAGCCGGTCTGGTGCACGGATAATGAGGCGTCCGTCTGCAATAATCGGAACAACGGAACCGCAATAGCCCGTAGCTAAATCCAAATACCAGACTTTTGCGGAACCCGTCAGGTGGGCAGGGTCGGGGTTGAAGAAGATGAGTCCGTTTGTCCGGTCGACGGTGCCAAGGATGCTGTGCCCGGTGGAGATCACAAAAGGAGCATGCTCGCCTCCACCCATTTTAATGTTTTCTGTCGCCAGGACCTGACCGCTTTGGGCATCCACCACAGCCAGCCCATCAAAGGTTTTTGAAGCGGAAACGTAGAAACGTCCATCCTGATACACCCCGGCACCTGGACGGGTGCTGAAATTCTTCGGAAGCATCCAGATCTTTTCAAATCCTTGTTCGCTGACCTTAAATCCAGCCATGCGACTCCCCGCTTTTCGGTCGGCGGGATCAACCCACACATCTCCGAGTACAATATCTTCTCCCCCAATAAAGCCCCAGCTACGGTTGATCAGTTCATCTGATTTGGCGAGAATGTTCCCCGTTCGAGGGTCCAGCATGACCGTACTGAACGTATCGCTGGCCAGGATGACCGCTTTGCCATTCAGCTTCCAGAGCTGTCCACCCTGATTAAATTTATTACTGCCAGCGATTTCGGGCTGATGCCAGAGCAGACGGCCGGTCTTTAGGTCAAAGCCCATCAGACCACACTCCCGTTCATAGCGGTAGGCATCTTTTGTTCGTTTATGGTCACTGACCACCGCGACGCCATCGGCAATGAGGACAGCGGACTGAAAATCATTGCGACTTCCGTAGAGTGCGCCGGTCTCCCGGTTGACTCTCAGCGCCTGTTCCAACTGTTCATGGCGGAGGCCAATATCATTGATCCAGAGCAATGTCCCGCTGGCAGCGTCTACCGCGTAAACCTCCCCGCGGCTGCCCAGCCACACGGCAATACCGTCTTTGACGGAGGCAGAACTCCCAGGGCCGCCTTTGTTGAAGCCCATCCAGTTCAGGCCGCGGTCCTGCAGTTGAAGTTTCCAGAGGCTTTTGCCGCTTTCCGCATCAAAGGCATGCATGAACTCATCCGCGGACACACGCATCATATCCATCGCTAGATTCGCCAAGGGGTGCTTGCGGGCTTTCGCACCATATGCGTAGACATCTCCACTGGGTTTAAAATAGGAGAGGAAAATCCGGTTGTCTTCCAACACGGGGGAGCCCCAGCCCCCGGAGAGGGGCTTGCCTACGCTTTGCGGACGGCTGGCTCCTCGGGTATTCGGGCCACGTCCGATGGGAATCCGGTCCTGGCTGACCCAGGCCAAGGTGGCCTGTTGAGGGTTCAAGAGGGTGGGCGTTCGTTCGCTGGCCACGGCAGAGGCATCTTCTCCCCAAGGCGTGCGCCAATTTCCGGCAATCGCGTCGGTGCCCGGTAGGGGCTCAGCCGAAGTGACCTTCAGTGGACCTTGGATCTCCGGTTTTTGCCGGCTTTTTTTTCCGCGGTAGATATGCCGCGTCCAGGCCTGACCCTCCACTTCAGGTTGATTCAGGTTCAGTTTCAGCTGTACTTCTGTGCTGGCCGGAAGTTTATCCTGCTCCCCCCACAAAATGCGGGCAGCTCCCTGGATCTTCGAAGCTTCTTTCCGGAGCCAGGCCTCTTGAAAGGGAGCTGCATGCGTTCCTGTGCCGGGCTTGGGGCTGTTGTCTTCTTCCATCATGCCCATGCCGAGCGCGGGACTTCCGCCAATGGACTGCATGAGATCATCTGAGTGTAAATCCACTTTGGCCGCTTTGGCTTTGCTTTTCGCTGGAGTTTGCGGACCCACGACCTTTCCCGCGGCATCCATTTCCAGAGGAATTACCTGATATACCCGGTGAGCATTTCCGGCCAATCGGGCCATTGCACCTGTCACCTGATCCCCCTCCACATCCAGACGCAGATACACATCCTGATCCCGTGGGCCGCTTTTGGGAAGAGTGATCTCCAGAGAACGGGTTTGTGCGCTGTGCAGAATAAACGTGGGTACATCAGCTTGGTAGCTCTTCTGGGTTAAAAGCCAGTGTTTGGAAGGGAAGTACACCTGGGTGGCTGAGGGGAGATCGTAGGTGATACTCCAATCCTCATGGGCAACCTGCCAGAGTTCCGGGGCACTTTTCAGCGAGGCATGAAGCCCTCCTTCTTCAAGGATGCCTGGATTGATCCCTGCGAGAGCTGCCGCCAAGCGGGATTGTTCTGCGCTGGAAAGCTTGGAAAAGCTGTAACGGCTTTCCAGTTCGGAGCGTAGTTCCTTGACCGAATTCAGAGCAACGAGTTTTCCATCCGGAATGGCTTTCAGCTCCTTGCTCAGAAGCTCCATGTTATACGGGATGCGGTAGCCAATCATGCGGGGAGCAAACCAGGCGACCCAGGCTTCAATGTAGGCCTCGGGTTTACCTGCCAAGCTGTTGCGTACCTGCTGTAGGGCATTCAAATTATCCCGACCGAAGTCGTAGTATTTTTTATTCCAAATCTGCCGCCCGTCTTCTTCCCGGTTGTGGAAAGAGAGGTATTCATGCAGTACGGCGTATTCTGTTTCTTCCCCAGTCCAGCCCTGTTGCTTCAGGTAGCTGTCGAGTGAAACGCTCTCGAGTTCTTTGGCATCCTGGAACAGTGGAAGCTGTCCGGCGAACAGGGTTACTGAACAACTCAGAAACAGGGAAGGCAGTACTGCGGGTTTCATAGAACAATCTCCTGGGATATGGCGTGGGTCAAGCGCATGGAGTCCAGGACCTCTGCCGGGCTGGGCGTCCACGGGGCACGATCTAATAATGCATCAAAAAAGGCTTCGGTTTCTCCGGTGGTCCATCGCCCGGCAGCAGCCTCGGGAGCCTGAAACAGGGTTTTGCCTCCCTTATGGATGCGGAGCAGGGCTTCCTTCTGGGGAACGGCATGGATGAGGAAGCCCTCACCCGTAAACAAATAACTTTCCTCCCAGCCCCCACAGGCCGGCAGCATTTCCACGAGGGCCGTGCTGTGGGGGAAACTCAAAGTGGCGAGGCCGGATTCAGCTAAGCCCGGACTGACCTGGATCACCTGATCCAGTGTGCCAGGACCGAGAAGAGCGCAAAGTTCATCGACCAAATGTAAGGCCGCATCTTCAATAAATCCTTGTTCCTTGCGGAACTGCCGATGAATGACAGCTCGGGCATAGCTCGGGCGATGTTCTTGAATCCAGGCCGCCACTTGTTTCATCACCGGGTCATGGCGTCGATTCATGCCGACCATGACCGGAGTTTGGGTTCGAGTTGCGCAGGCAACCAGTTCCTCGGCTTCCTCCAGTGACGCTCCCAGCGGTTTTTCCATCAGTACGGGGATCCCCGCTTCGAGGATGCTGCAGGTCAGGCTACAGGTTAGGGACGTGGGGGTGACGGCGATGAGGCCGTCCAGTCCGGCTTCCGCGAGCATGCGATCCAGATTATCATACACCTGTTCAAAGCCCAGATCCGCGGCGACCTGTTCTGCAGCGTTTCTGTCGAGATCGCAGACCGCGCGCAGATTGAAGTCCTCGCCACGGGTTTCTTTGAGATGACGAAGTGCTGGAAGATGTTCGTTACGGCAATGACTGCCGACGCCGAGGAGGCCGATCTGTTTCATGATAAAATCCGGGTGGGGGGCTGTGAAGACAGGTTGCACAGCAGGAGAGGGGATCCTGAGCAGGCCGGGGCCTGCTCAGGATCTGAGTTGAAGGGGTCTGGTTAGTTTTGCAGGCCGAGCAGCGCTTGTTCGTCCTGCAGGCTGCCACTGAGGCTACCACTGATTTCAAAAGCATGACCCACCAGTCCGCTGTAGCTTCCGGTGATTTTTTCAGCCTCATGCTTGGCGTTCACGGTATAGGTTGCGGCGACGCCAGCACTTTGAGCGGCTTGTCGATACTGATCCATGGAAGCATCCGGATTGAGGGACATGTACTGGTCATCGTGGAAGAGAACCGTCACCTCACCTTCGAGACTGCCGTCACCGATACGCAGTTTACTGGCATCCACTTCGTGAGCTACGGTGTTCAAGCGGCCACCATAAGCCCAGCTTCGCAGGATCTTCTGGCCGTCGGTCACGACCACGATGCTGAAGTTTACATCCGTTTTTCCATCTTTAAGAGAACGGTTAGCCATGGCTCCGGTCATGTACATGTTCCAGACCTGCTCGGTTTCACCCTGGGTGAAGTAATTGCCCTGGATCCCCCCCTTGTTTTCCACGGGGGAACGAATGGCTGGAATCTGACGGGTGTAGCTGCCACTGAAGTTCTTGCCATCGCGACTGAGTTCCAGTTTCCAGGGCTCTTCCATGTGACTGATGCGAACCAGACTTTCTCCTTGAAGGCCAGTCTCGCTGAGCTTCAATCCTGTTGGACTGCTATGACGCCAAGGCAGGTGACCGTCTTCTCCCAGCCAGGTAGCGATGCGACTCCGTTCGGGGCCCACCACCCGTGGCCAGTTCGCCATCACAGAGATGAGTTCGTCATCCCGAACGCGCAGGCGCAGTTGCACATCATTGGACTTGGAAGCATCGATTCCGGGGAAGGCATCGTTTGCGGTCAGTTCAATAATCTGAGTGTTTTCATGCTGCTCTTTTTTACGGAGGTCATAGCAGACGAGTTTATCGGCCAGGCGTAAGACGATCCGGCCATCGCTGATCGCGGGTTTGGTGGGTGCAGAATATCCGGAGGTGATATCCAGACCCAGACGACCGGGAAGAAAGTTCATCCCCTGATCCGCGGTGGTCATCATGGCCAAGCCACTGGTGATCACGCGATCATTGGTAGCCACATGCCAGGTCCAGTTATGGCTGCCACCGGTGTAGGTGTAGATATGCCGTTTGCGGGCAAGAATGCTGCCACTTTCTGCGTCCACCCCGAAACTACCGTTGCGGGTGAAGGCATAATAGATTCCGTCATGCAGTACAGAGAGGGTACGGCTGTGGGAGACTGGGATTTGGGCGTGGTGCCAGCTTTTGCTGAGGCTGTCGCCCTTGAGTGTGAATCCTGCCAGTTCTGCTCCAGCTTTGGATTTTTTGGGTTCTTCGGAAAGTTTCATGCGGCCATTGCCGAGGAGCATATCCTTCCAGCCCAGCACCTGACCATTCATGCCGCCCATTTCGGGGGAATCGAGCAGAATGTCGCCACTGCGAGGATGCACCAGCACGACGCCGTCTTTACTGCCCACGGGGTTCCGTTTGTCCTTTTTCTGGAGTCCGCGTGGCAGGGCAAGCACCTGTTCGCCCTGGTATTCAATCAAACCGGGCAGGCCCACGCCACTTCCACCTAAGCCATCATGCTTCCAGAGCAGGCTGCCATCTTCGGGATTGATGCCTGCGGTATGACCAGGGCTATCGCGGAAACCGCGGTTCATCAGAATCAAGGTGTTATTGACCATGACCACGGACCCTTCATGAGGGGCCGAACCAATGCCATAGGCCACTCCGGTTACCCCGCCTTTTTTCCACAGCACTTCACCACTGTCTGCATCCAGCGCATGTAAGCCACCCATGCCGCGGAAATACACTTTTCCGTCATGATAAGCCGGAGTGCTGGCCATGCCGGATTTGCTTTCCCGCTGCAGACCACCGGTGCTGCCGGCGTAGACCCAGAGGCGTTTGCCTGTACGGGCGTCAAAGCAGTACAACATATCCTGATAGGCTTTGAAGCTTCCGGCGAGGGCACGTTCGTCAATACCAAGGCGGACGTAAGGGTTGTTGGCCAGTTCCGGATTGTCTTTGTAACTCTCCAGATTGGATCCGTTCACGTAAACGAAGACTTTGTCATCAGCGATGATGGGTGCACCATAGCCCCCATACCCAATGGTGGTCCATTCGTAGGGGAACATCGCAAAGCCGCCACGACTCATGCCGCCACTGCGACCGGAGGGTAGTACATCTTCGGCCACCCAAACGAGTTCTGCGTCATGCAGAGAATTGACTAATTCGCCATCATAGGGATGAGCGGAACCTGAGAGGAAGGGGCCATGTGCGAAGGGCCATTCTTTACCCGAGGCATATGCCGTGCCCTTTGCGGCTTTCCAGGCCTCATCCTGCCAGGAAGCTGTGATGCGGCGTTTCTGACGAGGCGCATCCGCTCCTTTGTTGTCCTGGGTTTTGGGGTACTGCCAAAAGCTTTGTTCACTGGGGCTGCCTGTGAGGGAAAGATCTTTGAGATCGATACGGTATACCAGATCGTGATTATTCCGGCCTGCCGTGTTGGGGACATCGATCCCGTGAATAAGAATGTCGAGTACGCCATTCAGGCGATCGCCAGATGCCTCGAGGGGAGCAAGTTCCTCCCGCACAATTTTCAGCTTTCCGCTGAAATACTGACCTTTGTAGGTGTTGAAGTCTTTGTTTTTATAGGCGTAACTTCCCCGCATTTTTTTGGGTGGATCAAAGGTTTCGCCCTGCTCGTTGACGAAGCGAAGAGGTGGGGTGGGGGTCAGTTCAATGCGATGTACCAGATTGTCCCGTTCGGGAACGCGGACATACCCGTGATGGAAGGCGCCGTCACGCTGCAGCAGATACACTTCTGCATCATATTGATCGAGGACGAGGTCCTCGACCGTCATTTTCAGGACCTTGGAGTTCTCTGCGAACAGCGTGATGGCCGGCATCAACAGGATGCAAAGGCATGTGAGGAATGTTTGGGGTCGTTTCATGGGAGTATTGAGTAGGTAAGGGTGAAGTATGGAGTAATGAAAAAAGCTTACCAGGTGTCTACGGGGGAAATCGCCAGGTTCATGTTCCCTAACACGCTGGTCGTATAGGTTAAGGCCTGACCATCCTCAGAGAAATGAGAGTGGGGGTCCGGATGCCAGGCCCGCCAATCGGTTCTACCGAAGGGGGGCTCTGGAAGTTTTCCGGCGATAAGGACCTCCCGTCCGCTTTCACGGTGCAGGGCCCAGACGGAGCAGGGTTTTTTCTCTGACCATGCGTAGGTGTTTTCATCGCAGGACAGCCAAGTCCCATCGGGGGAACATTGACCGTGGATGGAAGGACGGGGCCAGATCAGTTCCCGGTGTTTGCTGTCCAGTTCCACTTCCCAGATTCCGGAGCCATATTCACAGAATTGAACTTTTCCATCGGGAGTCCACCATTCATGGCAGTTCTGAGCATTGTGCCCGAACCAAAGATCCGGGGTCAAAGGATCCAGGCGCTGCCCGTGAATATCCATGAGCCAGGTGCGGGTCTCAATGTTGATACGGGTGCCGGTGTAGACATCATTCCCGGGACCCTGATGCAGGAAGTAGAGTTCCGGATCATGCAGGGAAAAGGTGCTGTGATGCATTTTGCGGACAAAACGGTGAATCACGCGTTGTTCCCCAGTTTCCCGGTCATGAATCCAACTGATGAATTCATCACCCACATGGCTGTCGAAGACAAAATAACGCCCATCGCAGGAGGCGGACATATTGGTGCAGAGCAGGAAGAGGTGACGCTTGTCGAGCAAGTCCGGTGAAATCCGCAGCTCTTCGGCCCATTCGCCATCCACATGCATGCGGATGACCAGGTTGTCCTGAGGAACATAAATACTTTCGCCGTCGGGAGCAATCCAGGGGTTTCCGGTCATGCGGAGGTTGGGGAATTGGCGGATTTCCGGATGATCCGGATCCAGTCGGACAGCGCAGATCCGCCATTGTTTATCCGGAGGGTTGGCTACGCGGAACCACTGCCATTCCGAGTTGCCCCGCATGGAGGGGTTCATGAAATATAATCCAGTCTGAAAGGGAGCCACCCGTTCCGTCAGGATGTAGCTGATCACCCCGCTTTCCGGGTCAGCGTGAGGCGTGAAAAACGGGTGTCGGGCCAGGCGGGATGCGAGGGTTTCGGTCATAAGAGCGCTTGTCATACATTCCCTGTTTGGTGGGAGGGTTCAGGCGATGTGTGCCAGGTAATTAAATCGGAGGATCGGGCCAGTCCCAGTCGGTTCCAACCTCGTGGCCAGGCTTTCTCTGCACTGGCGCTCCCATTGAAATCGTGGAGGCGTTGTTCGTCCTTTCCTCCATAGATCAGGTAGAAGTGGCCGTCCTGATCACGGTGATCCCAGAGGGCGGCCGCATTGTCCGGGTCGAGGTGGTTCCAGGCTTCCGCTTCCACCTGCAGGCGACGCCCCTGATGCCAGCGCATCCAGGAATGCGGGTTAGCCGGATCTCCTATCAGTTCGTAGAGCCAGGGATGATGATGCAACTGTCCGGGTACATAATCGGTGCTCAACAGGACCCAACGCCCGTCCAGGAACAGGATCTGGAAATTTTCATGTTTATAGCCATTGTCCTCGCCGCTTTCGGCGTCCAATAACTGGGCACCCGCTTCCTCCACCCAGTCCCAGGGTCCTTCAAGCGAAGGGGTATGCGCGAAACGAAGCTGCCGCCACCATTTGCAGGCCAGCATCCAGCCTGAACCTGTCCAGGCTAGGGCGCCATCAATGACCCGGTCTTCCTGAGCCAGATTGGGGGCAAGGCGTTCTGCTGGGGACCAGTGGATGAGATCCGTGGAACAGGATACATGCAGGGCGTTGGGGGCACCCGTTTTCATGCCCCAGGAATTAAAGACCAGCACCCAGCCATCTTCACTGCGGGCCAGATCGGGAGAACACATTCCGATCCATCCCTGTTCCTGACCATCAAAGAGAATCTCTAACTCGGAGAAGTGTTTCAGATCCGGCGACGTGACTTTGGCCACCACACTGCGTTCTTCATCAAATGCAGAGAAAAAGATGTGCCAGAGTCCTTCATGGAAAGCCAGGCAGGCATCTTTGCAGGAATAATGCGGATGGGAATAGAGTAACATAAGAGAAAAAGGGACGCGTCAGGGGGCAGGGGCGAGTTGTTGCATGGCGGTGGCGAAACGTTCCCCGAGAAGCAGGGCACTAGGTGTATCAAAATGGACCTTGTCTGCGGTGCTGAGACCTTCTGCAGAGACAACCGCACAGTGAGGTTGTTTTTCGGGGAGCTGAGCGATCTGGGCATTGATGCCTGGAGCCTTGGAGATCTGGCCGGCGACAAAAGGGAGTTCGGGTTGTTTGAGATCTTCGCGCAACTGTTGAACCAGTTTTTCCAGTTTAGGCAGGTATTCCGGATCATCCCGGTTGTCCTCCCCCTGATGCCAGAGTATGCCCTTGAGCGTCCCTGCATTCTGGGCCGCTTTGGCCCGTTTGAGTGCCGAATCATAACAACGGCTTCCCCGGGTCCACTGCTCGATCTTACTTCCTCCCCGGGCGTGTACGATCAACCCAATGCTCCGATCCGGGCTTTCGTTGCGCAGGGCCTTGGCAAAACTGTAACCTGGGCCCAGGCGTTGTTTGTGCATGCCTTTATGCACTGGAGAAAAGCGGTTTAAGGGGTTGGAGGCTTCCACCCAGCCTCCCTGACCATCGAAAAGATACACACCATCCAGTGGGCGCTGTTCGGCCTCGGTGATCTGAGCGCGGCCGGCCATGTTCGACTGACCGATCAGGAGATACAGATCCATGTCTTTCGGTAGCGTTTCGTCGGCTGCGCTGTGTCCGAAGCACAGCCCTGCACTGAGAAGAATCTGGGTCATAAGTCGTTTCACTGGGTACAATCAATGAGAATGTGAATGCTGTCTGCCGGACCTTCATCGCGCTGGGTGAACGCGGTCTGGATTTCGGAAAGTGGGAAACGATGCGTCACCATTTCGCTGAGGTTGATCAAACCCTGTTCCACCAAATTCACCCCCTCAGTAAACCAGCGACGCATATCTATATCCCTTTTGGGTTCGGTGGTCAGGATGTCGACCCGTTTGCGGTGCAGTTTGAGCCAGTCAAAATCATCACAGGGAGCAATACAGCCATAGAGAATAATGCGGCCGGCAAAGGCACAGCATTCCAAGGCATCCATCATGCCGTTCCCTTCCAGAAGACAAGGGATCACCGCTTCAAAGCCGTCCGGGAATTCCGCTCTGAGCGTATCCATGCTTTGGGCATCTTCTCCGGAGAGTTGATAGGTATGTGTGGCCCCGTAGCGTTTGGCCAGTTCGAGATTTTTCTCTTTCAGGTCCGTGACCACCAGACTTCGCGGGGAGAACAGGGCGGCAGCCTGAGTCATCACCAGCCCACTCACACCCTGACCCATGATCAGGACATCGGTATTCGGAGTGATCTGAGCCCGTTCCACGGCATGAAGAATTCCGGGCAGAACCTCAATTGGGCTGATGTCCTCGTCCTGGAGTCGTTCTGAGACGGTATGAACATTGAATGGTTTGCAGACAATATATTCCGCAAAGGCACCCCATACATAACGGCAGGTGACCCGTTCCCCAACCTGTAAGCCCCGGACCTGAGCTCCGACTTTGTCAATGATCCCTGAAACCTCATGTCCAAGACGTGAGGGGGTGGAGAGAAATTCCGGTCGCCGAATCCCGCGATAGGACTCAAGATCGGATCCGCAGATCCCCACATAGCGAACTTTAATTCGGATCTCATCCATTCCAGGCTCCGGAATGGCTGCGTGCGCCATGTCGATATGAAAGGGTTCCTGAAGAACGGCCACCCGTTGACTGTTCGGAGTTCCTTCCGGAACCAATTCCAAGTCGGCGATGGTCATGATGTTTGGCATAGTGTAGAAAACCAGGGCTAGAAGGGTGGAAAAAAGGGGCTTGGCTGGAACGACGGCTCCGCAAAACCATTTGAGGGTTTAGTAGGGAGCGCCTTAAAATCTGCGTTTAGGATTCACAGGACATATCCGGGCTGGAGTTGACTAATGCGATGACCATAAATCTACAGGAAGTTATGCTTATTTGTCCACATGATCTTACCTGACAGGTATGTTGAAAATGGACAAATTTATTGAATGTGACCATCCGGGTGTGTGTCAGCCTGTTGCAAGCGCCACTGTCCGGGAGGCATCCCTTCTGTTCGTCGAAAGGCAGCGTTCAAGCTGTGAACGACTCGGAATCCACAGGCCTGCGCTACAGCATTCACACTGAGCTGGCTTCCCCTCAAGAGACGTTTTGCCTCTTCCAGCTGACGCTCAGATAAGTGTTGTTTCGGAGTTTTCCCCGTGACCGATTTGATTTCCTTGAGCAAGCTACTGTCGCTCACGCCTAGAGATTCGGCAACATCGCTGACCTGGAGGCCAAAATCCTGAGAGTGAATCAGCGCACTTCGGAAGCGGGTGGTCAGATCCGAGATATGACTGGCATCACTGCTGGAGGTGAGCACGGGAGCTAAGGGGGGGATCCAGACTTCCCGCGGAGGCGGGATGCCTTCCTCAACCCAGCGGTAGAGGCTACGGGCCGCCACATAGCCCACCTGACGCCAATCTTGACCTATATAGGAAATTCCACTTTTTCTCGCTCGGAACTGTTCCCGGGGGTCCGTGAGTTGAATTAAACTGACATCCCGGCCCAGTTCCCATGGAGTCAGTTTGAGCGCAGCCTCCAACGAAGCCGCTTCCAGAGGCCCTTCGGTGACGATCGAAAGAGGGATCTGTTGTTCCTTCAGCCAGTCCAGGCAGGTTTGGCGATGCTGCGCATGCCGTTTTTCCAAATCCCACTCCATCTTCATCTTCAGAATATGGATTTGGAACACTTTTCCCGCTTCTTCGCAAGCTTGCAGGGCTCCCTGTTCCCGCTGGATACGGAACCCGTGCCGATGATTGGAAAAGCTCAGGTAGCTTATGCCGCTTGCACCACAGGTCAGCAGGTGACGGGCTGCCCGGTACCCCAATTCAAACGCATGATTCCGCACGGAAGGGTAGGGTACCTCATCCAGAGCGCCGGAGACATTGATCACCGGATACGGAAAACTGTTCAGTTTGGGAAGAAGCATCTCTCTGGCAGCGAAGGCGATCAGGCCGGAAATCCAGGATTGATGATCCAGGGCTCGGAGTTTGGTCACGCGAAAGCCATGAATATCCCGGTCCATTTCCTCGCCAAAACGGATGATGCCGGCCTGCATTTCATTTCCCATCCAGATCCCCAAGGGGAGGGCGGAGGCATAACGGGGTTCCTGGACATGAGTCATGCCGAAGTATAGCCATGTACTATATTCTTCAAGCAAGTGAAATCCGGAAAAATTACATAGGTATTGTGATTTATTCCGTATCGCGAAGTATAGTCAAGGGTTAGGTTTATGATGTTAAAATTTCCAAGCTTTCCCATCAGACCCAGGAGCGATTGTTATGCAAATACAGAAACAAATGAAACGAGCCCATTCCGCTTCTGTGGTGATTTCACTGATTGTGAACGCGGTGTTACTGGTGGCCTTGCTCTTCTTTTTGACCATGGATTCCGAAAATCCTGAGGTGAATTATCAAGTGAAGGTCATTGAGCCGACTGAGCAAGAGACTATTGAGGATCTGGAGGAGGAAATTATCCCGGAGGAAGAGGTTCCGGATCAGGATCTCTCCGATTTGGCTTCGATGGAGTTTTCTTCTGATTTTATGAGCGATATCAGCTCGGAAATGGAGGCCGTGGATCAAGTGGTGACTCCGACGGTATCCCCCGTTTCCCTGGCCAGTCTGGTTTCTTCCGTTTCCATGGGAGGAGATGGAGAGGGCCCCGCCGTGGGAGCCACCAGTTTCATGGGGCAGAAAGCATCCGGTTCCCGGATTGCGTTTATCATCGACTACTCCAAGTCGATGAAACCCGATCAGCTTGGGGTGATGAAAAGCGAATTGACTGCTGCTATCTCGAAAATTGGCGATTCGGCCATGGTGTCTGTCCTCTTTTTCTCGGGCCCCGTCTGGCGTCCGGATCAGGATGGTGGTTCACAGAAACAGTATTGGAATAACAACGGCCATCACGAGTACATGTTGAAAGATGATGGAGTGGCTCCGGAACCCAAATACTTTGCCGCGAATCGAGGCAATGTCGAAGCCGTGAAGCGGATGATCTACGAAACCCGCACCACGGGGGGGACGGACTGGTTTAACCCCTTTTATTACACCTTGGCCCTGAATCCGCGGCCCAATGTGATCTTCTTCATGACGGACGGAAGTACGTCCAAAACATCTATTGATCGCACGATGGAGCTGGTGAAAGGAGTTCCCCGGGGCAGTGTTCAGATCAATACGGTCGCTCTGGGTTTGAGCGAAAAGCAGGCGGAACCGTTGGAAACAATTGCGGAAATGACCGGTGGAGATTTCCGACTCTTCAGTTCCAAAGAAATTCGCGATGCTTACAATGCCTTGCCTCCTCCTCCTGAAAATTTCAGTGACCGCCCCCTGCGTTATTTGAGTGATGCCGAAGTTATGACACGTGGCAATGGACCTGCTCGCCGTACCCGTCAGGCTCCGGTAAAAGACGATAGCATCGTAGAATTTGAAATTCTGTAAGATCCGCCCATCGTCTGCACCCTGAGTGCATCCCTGCAAAGAGAAGCTTCGTGCTTCTCTTTTTTTTTACACTTCTCTGACCCTGGCGGCTTGAACGTTGACTTCTTCCGTTGCAGATGCTGGGAATCCGACGAGAATACATAGCCCGTACTATGTGGGCGGTATTCGATATCTTGATCTGATTCTCGTTATAGAAAGAAAGCTCTATGTACTCTATTTTGCATCGGGGAGTTCCCCGCTACCTGTTCGCGTTCTTGCTGGGCAGCCTTGCGTTGCTTCAGGCGGAGGAAAGCATGACGGTTCACCCGGTAACCTGGGAACGAAACGGAGCCTCCACCGTGCCCATGGGCATGTTGGGAGTTCATAACGTCCCTCTGGATGATAAAACCGCCCTGGACTGGGGTGTGACTGGGATGCGGAAAATTCATCATGTCCCGGGGGCCGTGAGTGTGATTCCAGGTCCGGATACCCGTAAAAATCTGGAAGCGAAGATCGCGGCCGAGACCGATAAGAAAGCAAAACGCCGTCTGACCCGACAGCTCAAAGGCCTCATGCCCAGCGTCTATGAGTGGACGATTGACTGCTTCTATGACCGCTACCAGCCTGCTCTGCAGGTGCGAAATCCTACGGGCTGGGAAGAGGAACTGCGTCAACGGGTGCGTAGCTTCGTGGCTAATGCCCGGAAGAGCGGCCAACAGCATCGCTTGGAGTTTTGGAACGAGCCCTATTTGAATTGGGCCACCAATCCGGCAGTGAATTACTCACCTCAATACTACAAAACGCAGGGGATCAAAGAAGGGGACCCCATGGTGAATAAGGTCACCGGAGAAGTGGTGCCCGGGCTGGAATGGGGGCCGAAACGTTTTTATGTCTTGGAGCGGGGGAGTATCAACTATGTGCTCTCAGGATACATTCTGCCAAATGCAAAACCGGGGAAACAAACCCGCTTACGGTATGGTGCGGGGAATGCGGTGTTGGAAATCGGCGGGAAGGTGAACATCCGCGGCAAGGAACGTGAACTCGGTTATGGACACTGGGGCCGGGATGTGAAGCAGAAGCATTACTGGTCCGGTCCGGTCAACGTGAAGTGGTATAATGAAATGCTGCAAGTGGTTGGCGAAGAGATGGACGCGCTGCAGGCGGATGACATTCCTCTTGCCGGTGGTTGGGGCTTTAACATTTTCAATGAGGGCTGGGATAGCTGGCGCTATCTGATCAAACCCATGATCGATGCCTGCCATCCCTGGTTGGATGCGATTCACGAGCATCATTATGGGGGCGATGTGCGGAAAGTGGGCTGCAGTTACGAAGTCGCTTACAGTTATGCCCAGGCCACCTATGGCAATCGTTTGGAGTTCTGGAATACCGAGGCCGGTGGTCACCTGGATCCCCAGCAGCCCGGAAACGTGTTGCCTCACAATACGGGTGATCCGTTGACCAAGGCTCGGGCCTCCATGACCTATATGTTACGGGATGTGATTCACCAGTGGGCCCAGGTACCTGACAAGGCCCTCTTCCGTACAGCTCATCATTCCCATCATACCGGAGGGGACCCCTGGGCCTTCCGCCTGCTTAAACCGATGGCTGGGGATCTGTTACTCATTGAAAATACGATGAACAATGTATGGGCCGTAGGCTCCCGGGACGATCAGGAAACGACTTTCCTGTTCTTTAATGACCGCCGTCAGGAGGTGTCTTTTGACCTCAAGCTCCCTCTCCGTAGTGGCACAGCGAAGCTGGCTACGATTGTGACCCAGAGTGGAAAGCTGGGGATGCAGGAGCAGACGGCGCAGGTTCAGAATGCTGTGTTGAAGCTGCGCATTCCCGGAACCTCTGCCATTCGTGTAACGCTTCCAAGCATCCCGCTGCAAAAACAAGTGAGCTGGGATCAGTTCGCTTCTGCGGATGTGCTGGTTTCCCTGGACGGAGGCTTTGATACCTCGGTGTCCATTCCCGCGGCCGAACTTCAGGGGCGTACGGGTGCTGCCATCCGTCTGGTGTTAGACAGTCCTCAGCAGTCGCTGACCGTCAAAGTTGGTTCGGCACAACAGCAGCTGAAGGATCTTCCTTATGGAATCAGTGATCACCAACTGAGCTCTGAGATGCTTCAGGCCTTGGGCGAACAAAATCAGCTGCGGATTGAAAACGGGAAAGGCTATCTCATGGCAACCAGTCTCTGGTTACAAAAATAACGGCCATGCCCATCTGAATCCCAAAAAACGGAGGTCCTCGGATCTCCGTTTTTTTTATGGCGTAAGGGCCTTTCCGGCTAACCAGCTTTCTGCAGCATGGCGTTCCTCGGCGATATAAATATCCCAGTTGTGGTCACCGGACACATCGAGAAAATTTTCCCACATCCGGGCAATACCATACCCGAGCAGGCCTTTGACCAGCATGACCACAGAGATCTCGCGCTGGGCATGATCTTCCGAAATCTGTAACTGGGAAAGTTCCCGCACCGCCTCTGCGGGAATACTGAAATCCTGAACCTGCTCCATATCGATGAACAGGTGGCGAATCTGATGGAACCTGGGGTCGCTGAGATAGCGCGCAGTCATCCCAATGGCTTCTTCGTCGAAGTCACCATCTACCTGAATGTTTAGTCGGGTTTCATGCCATTGTAGGATGTAGGCCATGTAAGCAGGGGGGGGGCGTGTGGATGCGCTAAAAAGAACAGTACGGCTATTCGGGATCTTGGCAACCTACAAGGGTGAGCTGGCTTTTTGCTGTGAGTTTTCCATGTGGAAAAGCGGGGTTGGCTCGCGAAGGAGAGTTGAGCAGCCCCATTTTTAGCCAGGTCCGTCAAAAGATGCGCTCAGTGATCAGGGAGTCTCCCTGAGGCTCAGGGGCTTGAGGGCTCTGCTTCAACCAGGTCCTTTAGCTTCATCAAGCCGGTTTTGCCAACGGGCTGGCCAAGGGTATGGACGAACTTCATTAGGAGTTGAACCGCAAAGGGAATCCCGGATTCCTGAAGGTTCAGGCTATGTTTGAGGAGGCAGCTGTTCTTTGCGGGAATCAGATGGAAGCTTTCCTCGGCGATCAGCGGCCGGGTAGGATCCCGTATTTCTTCCCGCCAGCTCAGGCAGCGTTGTGGCTGCAGGTCGAGGACCACGGTATCCCCGATGCGGGTATGGTTCTTCCAGGTTCGTTCGATACAGAAACGGCTCCCGATCTGGAGTGGGGGATCGCTTTCGAGCAGGACGGCCTGACACTTCGGTAGCCATGCGGGTAGGGAATCCAGATGGATCAGGATGTCCCAAACCCGGCTGGCCGGGGCCTGGATGCGAATGCGGTCATGTAAGATCATGCCTTGTCCTCAGAAACCCGTTTCATCTCCAATGCCGGTTGCGCGTATTGGCCGACTAATTGTACGACCGCACTGGGTTCCATCTGTTCATGCATGGCCAACAGGCGTTCCACAATACCGATTTTTTTCTCGAAATTCTCCAGGGTTTTCCGTTCCCGGTCGAGCGCCGCTTCCGCGAGATCCGCTTGCCGGCGTTCGACCATATCCCGGGCCTGTTCTAGAATCAGGCAGGTTTCCGCCTCGATTTTTTCATTGCCGGCCTTCTTGGTCCGCAGCCACTGCTTAATGTGGGTGACCGCCTCCTGCGCCACATCGCCCAGCTCATCCTGAACGGTGAGTTGTTGATCAGTATCCACAATGGTATTGAGCAGGTCATCGATGGCTTTGGAAATTTTGCTGCGGAGTTTGCCAACCTGCTTGCTCTGCTCTTTCCCGGGGCTGATGCGGGAGGGGTGGGAGATCTCAATCTGTTGTTGCCCCTGCAGCACCTGAAGCATGACTTCATCAAACACATCCACAAAAACATCTGCAGCTTTCATCGCGGTGGGGACCTTCATGATGGTGGCCAGACGAATGGCTCCTTTCCGGGTGATCACCCAGGGCAGGGCGCGGCTGCCACCCCGACCTGCTTTTGGGATCACTCCCAGTGATCTCAATGCTTCGAGTTCCTTTTTGTTCAACTGAAAGGCGTAGCGCTCCGGAAACAACGGCGTGAGGCCTTTGTTGTTGCGGCTGATGTTTTGTACAATCTCCCGGGTCTCTACCTGGAAGACCTCCGCCACCTTCGCGGCCAGCATGACCGGGTAACCCCGAACCTCGAAAATATCGGTTTCTGGGGCTGGAGGATGTTTAGCTGCTTTACTGCTCATAAGGAATGCCGGCGTTGAGATCACCCCCGGTGATGTCAAAGGTCTGCACACCGGAAGATGCGTCCAGGCTATGCAGAATCTCCCTCAGGTTCCAGCATAGATCGTCGCTCCTGTTGAGGATCCGGGCATCAATCCTCCTCTAAAAGAGGAAGTTTGCGGATGATCAGTTTCTGAATCCGTCTACTGATGGCCTGTTGGATGCGGATTTCACATCCCGGAGCTGCAAGTCGTTCACCTGATCGGGGAATCCGTCCAAGGCGTTGCAGAATGTAGCCGCCAATCGAATCATAATCCTCGCCCTCGGGGAGTTCGAGGCCCAGTTCCTCATTGACCTCGTCCAATGGCATGGTGGCTTCCAGTTCAAATTGATCCGGTGCTAATTGGCGCCAGGTGCGTTCCTCCGGATCATGTTCGTCCTCAATTTCGCCTACCAGCTCTTCGAGAATATCCTCCAAAGTCACCACCCCGGCGGTTCCTCCGTATTCATCTACGGCAATGGCGGTATGCACTTTCTGCTGCTTCATCTGTTGCAACAGATCTTTGATGGGCATGGATTCCGGAACAAAGGTCGCGGCTTTCATCAAGGAGGTGACCGGAGCCTCCAGCTCCTCCCGGGCCACAGCGCGTAGAATGTCTTTCACGTGCAGCATGCCCAGAATCTCGTCATAATCATCATGAAAGAGCGGGAAGCGGGAGTAGGGGGAATCCTGGACCTCCTTCAGGGCCGATGCCACCGTATGGGTATCTTCCAAACCGGTCATGCGCACCCGGGGGGTCATAATTTCCCGGGTGATGGTTTCACTGAACTCCAAAGCACTGCGAATAAAATCGCGTTCTTCCTCTTCCAGTTCGGTATCGCGGGTCTGTTCTACCAGGGTGAGAATTTCGTCTTCCGCACTGGGGCGGTTTCCTTCCTGATGTTTGTCCTGCAGTCGATGAATGAGATGCTTTTCGGCAAACGTGAATGCAAAAGCCAATGGAAAGAAAATCCAGGTGAGTACACCGCAGAGGGGGAGAAACAGCAGGGTAATGCGGTCGGCGAAGTGCTCAGACAGAATGGTGGGCAGGCTCCGGGTCACGCTGACATTCAGCAGGATATAGCCCATCACAAAGACCGGCGAGGCCCAACCCGCTTCTGGAAAGCCCGGATGTTGAAAAATGAGCACCGAGGTCCAGATATTGGCGATTTGGAAGGAACCGGCAATCAGGGTGAGCGTTGCCAACAGTTCAGGCCAGCGGCGTTCCCGATTCTTGAGCGTGCTGGCCATGCCGGGATGATGCTCGCTGAGGCGTTGCAAGCCGCCTTCCGCACTGAGGCGAAGAGCGCGGAGCAGGGTGTTGAAGGCTCCGGTAGCGAGTAGAAATCCGATGCAACTGAGAATCAGGGACTTCATAAAAAGAAGGGCCCCAGCAGCCCCCGTTCCTGGGCCTGGCGTACCCAGTCCTGTTCCTGGGTCAGCATAGCCTCTTTTTCTTCAGGAGTCTGGTCGTCTGCACCCATCAAATGATGGCAACCATGGGCCAGATATAAGGCCAGTTCCTGATCAGCAGATTCCCGCAACTTCCCTTCTTCCCAGGCCTGCTGCACATTGATGATGACCTCGCCGCTGTCTCCCGGACTCAGCTCATCGGTTGGATAAGCGAAAGAGATCACATCGGTGACGCAGTCGTTACCAATCCATTCACGGTTCAGGGCCCGAATGGAGTCATCGGTCAACAGCACGGAAAGCTCCATCCAGTGGAAGTGCATGTCCAGGCTCTGAACCCGTTCCATAATGAAACGGGCACATACCCGCAGCTGCTCTACGTCCAAGTTGTAGAGTTCTTGTTGGTCGTGGATATCAATATCAATCGGATGCATGGTCTGCGTTTAGCTCCTCCGCACTCTGCTCTTTGGGGTAGGCAACGCGTCCGTGCAACATATTTTGCAGAGAGAAGATGAATGAACGACGAATTCGGTTCAATTCTTCCATGCTGAGAGGGCAATGATCGAATTGACCGTCATTCAGACGTTCTTTCAGGATCTCATTCACCAGGCCCTCAATCTGCCCGGCTTTGTTTTTGTCGATGCTGCGGGAGGCCGCTTCAATGCTGTCGGCCAGTAACAAAATCCCCATTTCCTTACTGGCAGGGCGTGGGCCGGGATAGCGGTAGTCCTCGACTTTGACATCCTCTTTGACATCCGCTTCTTCCGCCCGGGTTTTGGCACGGTGGTAAAAGTATTGAATTACCGAGGTGCCGTGATGCGATTCGATCGCATCAATGATGACTTGGGGGAGTTTGTAGCGCCGGGCCAGGCTCACCCCTTCTTTCACATGGGAAATGATGATCAGCCGGCTCATGCTCGGAGAGAGCTCATCATGCGGGTTGTTCCCCGTATGATTGTTTTCGATGAAAAAGTCGGGTTTGGTCAGTTTTCCAATATCGTGATAATAGGCGCAAACCCGGACCAACATGTCGTTAGCCCCGATTTCTTTGGCTGCCGCCTGGGCGAGGTGGGCCACCATCAAACTGTGGTGATAGGTCCCGGGAGCCTCCAGTGCGAGACGGGAGAGGAGGGGATGGCTCATGTCGGAGAGTTCCAGTAGGCGGATGTCGGTGGTCACCTTGAACATCCATTCCAAGCCGGGAACCATTAACAGCACCAGCAAGGGACACAGAATTCCCACGCCTAAAGCTACCAGAGCCTGTTGCCCCATGGTCATGAGCGGAACCTGGTCCATACTGCTGTCGGCAATCAGGATCAGGGCCGAAATCCCGCCAATATATAAGCCACTCCGGATCAGATTGATTCGTTTGTGAATGGCGCGTACCGAGATCGCGGATGTAACGCTGAGTGCCAATCCGCCAAAAAACACGGTGAGGTCATTGCCCATGAGCAGGGCCAGGGCGGTGCTGCTGGTAATGCCGACGGCCAAGCCCAGCCGGGGCCCGTAAAGAATCGTACCCAACAGAGGGCCAATCGCGTGCGGGAGCAAGGCCAACAGAAAAGGGCCATCAAAGAGGGTGAGTCCTTCACTTAATCCGAGCAATAATTTACCTGCCAGAAGCGTGCTTTCGGTAAGCAACATCCAGAGCAGGAGACGGTCCAGACGCTGGAGCGCGGCCATTTCGAGCAGGCTGAGTACGGCCAGACTGAGGGCAATGCCCAGAGCCAGGCTGATTCCGGAACCAATAAGGAGGCTGACGTTATAGGCCTGGTCGGCCATGCGGGAGAGCTCCTGCTGATGGGCCCGCAGGTCTTCGATCATTTGAGGCGTGACCGGACGTCTGGCCTCCATCAGGGTATCTCCATCCCGGATGAGCTGCAGTTGCGGAGCGACCGCCGCGATCGCATCCTGACGCAAGCTGCGGGTGGCAGAGGGATCGAGCAATAGGTTGGGGCGCAATAAATCCTCCATGAGGACCCGGAGCAGTCGACGCTGTTCCATGACCATATCATAGCGGCTGCTGAGTTCGGTCACGACGACTCCGGCGGCCTCCGCGGGTAAAAGAAACTCCCGGATGTTCCGCACCGAGCCTTCTTCACCCAGATGCAGGCGTCCTGCAGGGAGGCTGCCTCCAAAAAAGGTGCTGCGATCCTCCTCCGAAACCAAACCCCGTTCCCAGTGCTCGCCCAGCAGACGTAACAATTCGGGTCGCAATTCGGTCAGTTCCTCTTTGCTGAAGGCTTGAGGAAGCTCTTGTAGCTCGCTGCTCAGTCCCAGTAGTTCCACCACATCGTGAAAACTGTTGCTTTCCGGGTTGCTGCCTTCCTCCAGTAGTCGGTCAAAGGCTTTGATTAGGGTACGCTCGGCTTCTCCCCGGCCACTGTCCCGGATGAGCAACACCGGCGGGACAGCGGCTCCCGCTTTTTCCCGCTCCAGGGCGGTGGCCGCCAAATTTACGGATTGAAAGTCGACTTCTGCAACTACCGTGGCCGGTGCCAGCTGCCCGTTGGTTAAATGGGTGTGTTGTACCTGGCGTCCAAATTGCAGCGTAAGCAACATCATGGCCCAGAGCAGAATGCTACACAGCAGCACTTTGGTGTTCAGCGGCTCATGTTTTTTGGACAGCCGGGTGCGTTCCTGGGTGCGCTTCTGCCGGGAACGCGACAATTTGGGTTTGTCGTTCATGTGGCGTTGGCAGCACGGTGTTGATCGTAGGCCGAAATGATCCGTTGTACGAGTGCGTGGCGTACCACATCCTCGCCCTTCAGTTCTTCAATCCCGATGCCTTCGACCTTTCTAAGTACGCGAAGCGCCTCCTTCAGGCCGGAACGACGGTTGCCGGGCAGGTCAATCTGGGTACTGTCTCCGTTGACCACACAGGTGGAGTCATATCCAATTCGAGTCAGGAACATCAGCATCTGCTCTTCTGTGGTATTCTGGGCTTCGTCCAGTAGTACATAGCTGTTGTTCAGGGTCCGGCCGCGCATGTAGGCCAACGGAGCCACTTCAATCACACCCTTTTCGGTGAAAGCCTCCAGGGTGGCGGCATCGAGCATATCGTGCAGCGCGTCATAGAGTGGACGTAAATAGGGCAGAATTTTCTGCTGCAAATCACCGGGAAGAAAACCCAGAGCTTCTCCAGCTTCCACTGCTGGTCGGGTCAAAAGAATCCGGTCCACGTCCCCACGAAGAAGAGCGGACACTGCAGAGGCCATGGCCAGATAGGTTTTGCCGGTTCCGGCAGGGCCCAGGCCGAAGGTGATGTCATGTCTGCGGATGCTGCGCAGGTAACGGGCTTGCCCCAGCGTCTTGGGAAATACCGGTTTTTTTCCGGTCATGACATCAATGCGCAACTCGAGCAATCGTTCCAGTTCGGCTTCCTTGCCTTCCAGGAATTGCTCCAGAAAATAAAAACGGGTGGGGCCCCTCAGGTCCAGACCTACCGAACGGGCCTTCCGCAAAAGGTCCAGGAATCGGAGAGCCTCCTGCAGCTGCTCTTCCGTTCCATCACGAAACTGAATCCAGTTATCGCGGGAGGTGCAGCGAATGGAAAAGGCCTTTTCCAATGCGGATAGCAAACCGCTACCGCGTGGCAGGACCTCCTCGCATTCTCCGGGGCTGGAGAAATGCACAGTCTCTTCACTCATCCGGACCTCATACGGGTAGACGCAGGAATTGCAAGCGTGAGGCTACACCTGCATGGTAACCATATCCTAACATTCGCGGAGTTGAGAGCTCTGGAAACTCCCTGCAGAATAAGCCCTCGTGATGGAGCAGGTACCGAAACCCGGGGCGGCCCAGCAGCCCCTCGCCCACTTTGTGGAACACAGCGAAGGGCTGCCTCAGGACAGCCGCATCGCAGAAGTGCATGCGCGTTTCGAATCCTGTGATGTAGATTTTATCATGTTGCTGGAGCAGGGCCGCGTTCTCGGCCTCTGCAGTCGTGAAGCGCTTGGCGCCTTGCTGGGCACACGCTACGGTTGGTCACTCTATGCGAAAAAAGAGGTGGGTGCCTTCTTGATGCGTCCTGTGACGATCCTGGAGCTAGGAGCCACCCTGACAGAGTTGTTGCATGAGGCTTCTTCCCGACCTCCAGACACCTTTTATGACGATGTGGTCATCGTGGATGCAGAACAGCGTCCTCTGGGTTGCATTCCGATGCGGCGGATCATTGCCTTGCAGAATGAGCTCTATGAGGAGCAGATTCAGACCCTGGAGACTCAGCATGCGGAGCTGCAGCGGGCCCGCGAGGAAGCCGATCGGGCGAATGAAGCCAAAAGCAATTTTCTGGCAAACATGAGTCATGAAATCCGTACCCCGATGAATGGCGTGCTGGGCATGGCTTCTTTGTTGATGGATAGCCCTTTGGATCCGGAGCAACGTCAGTTTGCGGCCATTCTGTGCAGCAGTGCGGATACGCTGCTTACGCTGATTAATGATGTGCTAGACGTTGCTAAAATGGAAGAGGGGCGAATGGATCTGGAGAAGATTCCCTTCTCGTTTGCCGAAATCCTGCAGACTGGATTGCCTCCCCATGAGGTCCAAGCTGCCCAAAAAGGCTTGAGCTTGGAGTGGAATCTCGGCTTGGGAATCCCTGAATACCTCGAAGGGGATCCGCATCGGATTCAGCAGATCCTGAATAACCTCGTCGGGAATGCGATTAAGTTTACGGAAACGGGTACGGTCAAAGTGGATCTTTCTTTGGAGCAGCGCGAGCAGGAGCAGGTCTGGTTGCGCATGTCGGTCTTGGACACGGGAATTGGCATCTCAGAGCAAAACCGAACAAAGTTATTCAAACCCTTCAGTCAGGTGGATAGTTCCCATACCCGACGCTTTGGTGGCACCGGTTTAGGGCTGCATATCTGCAGGCAGCTGGTCGAACGAATGGGTGGGCAGATTCAGGTGTTCAGCGAAGAGGGGCGAGGCTCCGAATTCCGGGTTACCCTGCCTTTTGGTGTTCCTTTAGAATATACAGACCTGCTGGCGGCCTCTGGTAAAGAGGGGAATCCGGTGGATCAAGAATCTAGCTCAAGCGAGAAGATGCCCCCGCTTCAGGTGAACGAGGGCAGCCAGCGGCCTCAGTTTTGTGGGCGGGTACTGATTGCGGAGGATCATCCAGTGAATCAGTTGCTCATACAGGAGCTGCTTACCCGTTTGGGGGTGGAATCACACTGTGTCGAGGATGGTCAGCTTGCTCTGGAGTGTATGCAAGAGGGCGGCTGGGATCTGGTGCTGATGGACGTACATATGCCGGAAATGACCGGCTTGGAGGTGACACGACGCTGGCGTCAGCGCAAGGGAGGAGCCGAGTTACCCATTGTTGCCATGACCGCAAATGTGCTGCCTCAAGATCGGGAAGCTTGCTTTGCGGCGGGAATGACTGAATTCCTGGCCAAACCCCTCGTGCCCCAGGAGCTGCTGATGTGTCTGGGGCAATATCTCAAGCCCAAGCTCAGTTCCGAAGCGGGCTGAGGTACGAGGCATCCATCTCCAGAGCTACGCATTGTTGAATGAGATCAAGGTGCAGGATCACCCGTTCTTTATGGTCGACCTTCGCAATACGGGCCTGGGTTCCTTTTAAGGGGCCTCCGCTGATCATCACCTCTTGGCCTTCCTGAAGAAAAGGCAGGACCTCCATGCTCAGTTCAGCCTTCAGGGCCTCTTCGAGCGCTCGTAGGGTGCCCAGCAGCCGGTCCTCCTGAAGCACTGGAATGAGGTTCGCCACCGGGTGTTGCGAGCGATACCAGCTCTCATCCTCCTGACGGAGACAGGCAAAGACATAGCCGGGAAACAGGGGGTGATCGTAGCTTCGTTCCCGCTTTCCGTAATTATGTACTTTGGTCAGCGTGGGCAGGTACATGCGGGAGGAGCGTTGGGCCTGCAGACCGAGAATCTTTTTTTCGCAACGGGGTTTACTGTGCAGGATGCACCAGGATTCTCCGGGGGCTGCCGGATCCAGCAGGTGGGAGGGGGCCGGGGTCGCCAAATCTTCATTCATAGGTAGAATCTCTATAAAAAAAGAAATCGTAGTTGGAAATGCTATTTCGGGCTCTTCTGGACATCACAAGAGCTGCAATCTGTACCCAGCTCTGCGTGATATGCGATCCTTCTTCATTTTTGCTTTCCAGAATGCCCGCTTAGTTCGTATTCTTCCCCACATCTGAATGAACCTTCCCCCGGTGGAATGGCCTCCCCTTCCACTCTTCCCCGAGACCGCCCATGATTCGCAGTTTTCCCGAACACACCATCCGCTCGGTCCTATCCCTAGACGGACTGTGGGAGTTCCTTCCTGAATGTGATGATAAAGTAATGGATTTGCCCGAAAATTACACCCGGGTATTGGAAACCCCTTCCGTCTGGGAAAGCCTTCCGGATCTCCGGAAATACCGTGGCCGCGGATGGTATCGGCGCTCGGTACAGTTTCCCGGAGGAAATCTCCGCCTGGCCTTTGGTGGGGTGAGTCATTCCGCAACCGTCTATGTGAACGGGGAAGAACGGGGGACTCATTATGATGCCTTTACCCCCTGGGATGTGATCGTTCCGGATTTGGAAGCCGGAAGCCTGGATGTGGTCGTGGAGGTGGATAACACCTTTGGCCCGCACAGTACGCTGCACATTCCCAACGATTATTATACCTATGGGGGCATCACCCGTCCTGTGGAGCTGCATGTGCTACCGGATGTGTATATCCAGGAATTGCATGTGACCCCCAGGGCCGTGCAGGATGGCTGGGAGCTGGATGTGCATGTGCGCATTCACAACTTTGGTGAAGACCGCGAAGACTGCAAACTGGAGCTCATGCTTCCGGAAATCGGTGAAGGCAAAGAATTGGAGCTGGATACGCTCCCCTCCGGAGAATCCGAAGTGGTCTTCAGTTGCCTGGAACACCTGGACGTGGAGCCCTGGGCGGAAAGTACTCCCAACCTGTATATGGTGGTCGCTACGCTGATTGCTGATGGGAAAGAACTGGATGATAAAATTGACCGGGTTGGCTTCCGCGAAGTTCGTGTCGATGGCCACCGCCTTCTCCTCAATGGGGAAGAGCTGCGCTTGCGGGGCTTCAACCGCCATGAGGATCATCCTCAGTTTGGCTGTGCCGCCACCGAAAATGTGATGGCATATGACCTGGGCCTGTTTGAAAATCTCAATGCCAACTTCTTGCGCACCTGTCATTATCCGAATGACCAACGCATTCTGGACATGTGTGACGAGCGGGGGATTTATGTCTGGGAGGAAAGCCATTCCCGTCAGACGCCCTTCAATCCTCCCAAATTTCAGGAGCAGATCCTGCAGAATACCCGCGAGATGATTGCCGCTCACCGCAATCACCCCTCTATTGTGATCTGGGGAAGTCTCAATGAATGTGATACCCGCAGTCGAAAAGGCTATGAGGTTCACAAAGAAGTTCTAAATCTCATTCGCGATCTAGATGATTCCCGACCGGTGACCTATGCGGCCAATCACAAAAAAGAAGACACCTGTCTGGGGCTGGCGGATATTGTTTCACTGAACTTCTACGTGGGTTGGTATGAATTGGAAGCGCAGGAATGTGGGGAGTACTTTGCCGATTTCCTCCAGTGGTTGGATTCCGATAAAAGCCACGGAGCACAGGGGAAACCGATCATTTTATCCGAATTCGGCGCCGGCGCGATTTACGGATGCCGCAATCCCCAGGGGGATCCCTGGAGCGAAGAAGGGCAGGCGGAGGTTCTCAATGAGACCCTGGCCTGCTATTTGCATCATCCCCGGATTGTGGGCGCGGCCATTTGGCAGTTCTGTGATGTCCGTGTCAGCCGGGAGAAAAATGAAAGCCCCTTCAATTCCTATGGACCCATGGGACGCCCGCGGACCATGAACAATAAAGGCCTGGTGGACGAATATCGGCGTCCGAAACTGGCATACAACACGGTTCGAGAGCATTTCCGCATCGCCGAGAAAAAATTTGGAACCTTGTGAGCTTCTATTTTAGCTCAAAATTATCCGAAAAACTTAAATACTAAGGGGGAGAGAGGGGTTGAAGCGCCTGAAAATCAGAAAAGCTTCATGCTTGACGCTTTACTGGGCTGTGGCTAAAACGTTCAGCCCTTTCTCAACCCATTTATTGCCCGGTGGTGTAAAGGTAGCACAGGAGGTTTTGGTCCTCTTAGTCAGGGTTCGAATCCTTGCCGGGCAACCAACTTACCACATCCATGAAGCTGATTTCGGGTACCGCGCATCCTGAGCTCGCGCAAAAAATTTCAGATGTTATTGGGCAAAGCCTAACCCGTATCGAGGTGAAGCGTTTTCCCGACGGGGAGATTTTTGTTAAAATCCTCGAGAACATCCGTGGGCATGATGTGTTCATCATTCAGCCCACCTCTCCTCCCGGAAACGACAACTTGATGGAGTTGCTGATCCTGATGGATGCCTGTCGTCGGGCATCAGCGAAGCGCATTATTTGCGTGCTTCCCTATTACGGCTATGCCCGTCAGGACCGTAAAGACCAGCCACGAGTGCCGATCACGGCGAAATTGGTAGCTAATTTGCTGACCACCGCCGGTGCCAGTCGGGTGTTGACGGTGGACCTGCATTCTCAGCAGATCCAAGGCTTTTTTGATATTCCTGTAGATCATCTCTACGCCAGCCCTGTGGTGGTTAGCTATCTCAAGAGCCTTGCCTTGGAAAACCTGGTGGTGGTTTCTCCCGATACCGGCGGCACCAAATTGGCCTACGCGTACGCACAGATGCTCAATGCAGATATCGCCATTGTCGCCAAAAACCGCCGTACCGCAGAGGATGTGGAAGTCATTGATGTGGTCGGAAACGTAGAGGGTTGCAACGCCGTGCTCGTGGACGATATGACCACGACTGCCGGAACCCTCTGTGCTGCAGCAGAAGTGCTTAAACAGCGTGGGGCCACCTCGGTGATGGCCGCGGTGTCCCACTGCCTGCTGAACGAAAAAGGTTACAAACGACTTTCCGCCAGTCCAATCACCCAGCTGGTCACCACCGACTCCGTTCCGCCCTTGGTGGAAGAAGGGGAAGATGTGGTCCGTCTCGGCCTCGCCGAACTGCTGGGAGATGCGATCCTGCGAATTCACAACTACCAGTCCGTAACATCCTTGTTCCGGATTCCCTGAACTTAGACCCCAACCCCGAGGGAACTCCTTATGTCTTCCGACGCTATTACCTTTGATGCTCAGACCCGCGAACCGGGAAAAAAATCTGATCTGACCGAACTGCGCGCCTCCGGTTTCATTCCGGCCGTGATGTACGCAGACGGAAATGCCGCTGTAAACATTTCCTTGAACGAGCATGAATTTGGCCTGCTGCTCAAACGCCACTCCGGTGAGAGCCTGATGATTCAGCTCAGCGTGGACGGAGCTGCTGCGAAAAACGTGCTCATCAAAGACATTCAGCATCACCCCCTGACCAGCCGCATGCTGCACGTGGACTTCCACGAAATCAGCTTGGACCGTCGCGTAAAAGTGATGCTGCCCGTGAGCCTGGTCAACACCCCTGTGGGTGTGAGCAGCGGTGGCGGTACGCTGGATATTCAGACCCGTGAAATCGAAGTCGAATGCAAAGCTTCCGACATTGTCGAAGCTCTGGAAGTGGACGTAACCGGTCTCGATATTGGCGAAAACCTGCTGGTGAGCTCCGTAACCCTGCCCGAAGGCTTTGTGTTGCAGACTCCCGGAAACGTGTCCATTGCTACCGTGTTGAAACCGCGTGTGAGCAAAACAGCTACGGCTGAAGCCGGCGCTGAGTAATCATGTCCAAGACAGGCGGAGCAACAGAGGGCATCCGCCTGGTAGTGGGACTGGGAAATCCCGGTGTTCGCTACGACAACAGCCCTCATAATATCGGCTTCGAGGCCCTCGACCGCTTAGCGGAACTCGAGGGCCTTCGATTTCGACGCTCTTTCCGCTTGCCAGGACGGGTGTCTTCGTGGCATAACCCCCGTCCCTCAGCGTGGTTGCTAAAACCCCGGACCTTTATGAACTCGTCCGGAGTGGCCGTAGCCAAAGCCCTTAAGCGCTGGGGACTGGCTCCGCAACAGGTGCTCGTGGTCTATGATGACCTGGAGTTACCGCTGGGCCGGACGCGGGTCCGCAAACGCGGCGGCGCGGGAGGCCACAACGGCATGCGCTCGGTGATTTCCGAGCTTGGCGATGTGGAAGACTTTCCCCGTCTTCGTTTGGGTGTAGGACCCCGCCCAAAGGGAGAAGACCTAATCGATTTTGTGCTCAGCCCCTGGCCTCCGGCGCAACGCGAGCAGGTGGACCTCCTTCGGGTGCGTGCTGCGGAAGCCATCCGCTGTGCGGTGACGGAGGGTGTCGATCTAGCTATGAACCAATTTAACGCGGGCTAATCCCGCAGACCTCTACGACAGGAGCAACTGTGAACCGATACGAAGCCATGGTGATTCTTCCCGAATCCCTGACCGAAGAAGAAATCGAAGCTGGCCTGAGCCTGCTTTCCGACGTGATCAAAAAACGTGGTGGCACCCTCCAGGGTAAACCAACCCGTCTGGGCCGTAAGCCTTTCGCCCGCCCGATGAAAAAACAGCAGATCGGCGAATACGCCCTGCTCCGCATGGAGCTGGACGGCGCTGAAGTGAGCAATGTGCACGAAGATGTGCGTCTGGAAGATGCAATCTTCCGTCTGCAGATCTCCCGCCTGCCGGAGCCGGCGAAAGCTTCCTAACGCTGCTGAACCTCTCTCCCTGCGGATCATGGCCTCACTTAACCGCATTATTCTCTGCGGAAATCTTACCCGCGATCCTGAACTGAGCTACCTGCCGGACGGCACGCCGCTCTGTAAGTTCGGACTCGCGGTAAGTGAGCGGGTCAGAACGCAGCAGGGGGAATGGGTGGACCGGCCCTGTTTTGTGGACATCTCGGTGTTCCGCGGACAGGCCGAACCCTGCAACAAGTTTCTGCATAAAGGCTCCCCGGTCCTCATCGAGGGCAAGCTTCGTTTTGAAAGCTGGGAAGCCAAAGACGGCAGTAAACGCAGCCGCCACTCGGTGGTCGGTGAACGGGTACAGTTTCTCTCTTCCCGAGATGAAGCTGGCAGTTCTTCGGCAACCGCCCCCTCCCGGAGCGCAGCGCCTGCACCCGCAGCTCCTGCAGCCCGGGCCCCAAGTCCTCCCCCTCCTGCAGCACCCTCCGCTGGGGCAGGGGATGAGGATCCCCCATTTTAAGTTACCCTCTCTGTCCCTGCGTCATTCTTGACTCAGGGGCACCTTCCAAACCCTGCGGATGAAAAACGCCGCGTAGAACCCAAAGGATTCGGAATCCCATGGCAAAAGAAAACTGCAAGTACCTCGAAGGGGTACAGGAAATTGACTACAAAGATGCGGAATTGCTCCGTAAATTTATGACCGAACAGGGCAAAATTCTGCCCCGCCGTTCCACTGGCGCCTCCGCCAAACAACAGCGCATGGTGACCCGTGCCATTCGTAAAGCCCGCGTCATGGGCCTGTTGCCCTAAGTCCGGAAAGGAACGACACAATGTCTAAAGAACTGATTTTGTTGAATGATGTGGATGGCCTCGGCATTGTCGGGGAAGTGGTCACGGTTGCTAACGGCTATGCCCGTAACTACCTGCTGCCCCAGAAAAAAGCCGCTCCGGTTACCCAGGAAATGATCGACCAGCTGGCCGACGCAAAAGCTCAGCGTGAAGCCGAATTGCTGGAAGAAAAACAGCGTGCGGAATCCGTGGCAGCCAGCCTCGAAGGAACTGAACTCTCCATTGTGGTGAAAACCTCCGGAGAAGGCCGTCTCTACGGCTCGGTTACCGAAGTGGAAATCGCCGAAGCCGCCAGCGCTGCCAAACTTTCTTTCACCAAAGACCATATCCGTCTGGGCTCCCCCCTGCGTCAGCTGGGCAGCTATGATGTGCGGATCCGTCTGCACCCCGAAGTGGCTGTGCAGATCAAGGTCGAGGTCAAAGCCGAAGAAGAGGAATAAGCCGAATATGGCCGATCCGCGTGTCCAGGCCCTGCTCACCCCGCCTCACTCCGAAGAGGCGGAGCAGGGGCTGTTAGGATGCGCCATCAGCAACCCGGATATCGTGATCGACCTTGCGGTCGAACGCGGCATTCGGGTTGATTCGTTTTATTTTCCCGCGCACCAGAAGATCTGGGAGACGCTGAGCGAAATGCAGGAAGCCGGTGGGGCGGTGGATGGCATGTTGCTAAGCAATCGTCTGCGTGAGAAAAATCTCTACGAGGAAGTCGGAGGCCTCGAATACCTCCAGCGCCTGGTGGAAGGCGCTCCCGTTTCGGTCAATGTCGAGAGTTACCTCGATGTGGTCAAAGACAAAGGGACCCGCCGGGTCATTCTACAGACCTGTCAGACTGTGGCTGATAACTGCCACACAGACAAAGATGCCGATACCCTGCTCAGCGAAGCCCAATCGGAAATGCTGAAGCTGAATGCGGGCAGCAAAGAAATTTGGAAAAACTGGAACAATCTGCTTACCGGCGAAATGACCGAAATCGCCGATCAGGTAGACAACAAACAGCAGATGTTGGGGGTCTCCTCGGGATTTGATGCCCTGGATGAAACCCTGCGGGGGATGAAACCCGCTGAAATGATTGTGCTGGCAGCCCGTCCTTCCATGGGCAAAACCTCTCTGGCTCTGAATATTGCTGAAAATGTGGCCATGGGGGTAGGTGATTCAAAGGGGATCAAACGACCCGTGGCGGTGTTCAGTCTGGAAATGTCCGGAGAATCGCTGGTACGACGTATGATTTGTAGCCGGGCCCGGGTACCCAGTCAGCGAATTCTCGGAGGCTATCTGGCTCAGGATCAATTCCAACAACTCATGACCGCCGCCTCCGAATTGCAGCAGGCCTCTATTCTCATTGATGACTCCGGAGGTCTGGACGTCATGGATATGCGTGCCCGTGCCCGGCGTCTGCATACCAAACTGATCAGTGAGACCGGTCAGGGACTTTCGTTCATTGTGGTGGACTATTTGCAGATTGCCCACTGTGCCAAACAGTCCAAAGATGGCTGGCAGCGTGAGGTGGCCGGTATCTCCGGTGAAATCAAAAATATGGCCAAAGAGCTGGAGCTGCCGGTGATGGTTCTCAGTCAGCTGAGCCGTGACGCCGAAAAACGTGACCGCACCAGCGGTGTGCCCAAGCTTTCTGACTTGCGTGACTCCGGGGCTATTGAGCAGGACGCCGACGTGGTGTTACTCCTGCGCCGTCCGGCCCGCTACCCGGATGACCCCCGAAACGCGGAGCCGAACCTGGCGATTGTCGATATCGCCAAAAACCGTAACGGTGGTGTGGGGCCAGTCGACTTGAACTTCTTCGAAGAATATACCCGTTTCGATAACCGGGCTCCCGAATACGAAATGCCCGGGGAATAAGCATCCCCCTTCGTTCTGACGGGAAGCCTGTGCACACTTTCTCCCTATTGAACATTGACCATTGAGCGCCTGCAGGCGAAAAGGGCGGATCTATTATCCTATGAAGCGCCTGATCCTTCCTTTGTGTTTTCTGTTTGTCCTCCTTCCGCTCTGGTCGCAGCCCGCGGCCAGACCTGTTCCGCGGATCACCCGGGTGGAGGTGCGCAGCCGGGTTCCGGGTCGTGAAGTGCGCAAGGAACCCGTATTGGCCTTTGTGCAACCGGTTGCGGGGGATATTTATGATCCGAAAGTGGTCAACCTGGACGTGCGGCGTCTTCAGGAAACCGGCCGTTACGCGTATGTGGGGGCGGAAGCCTTGCCGGAACGCAATGGGCTGGCTCTGATCTTTGTCGTGGAAGAACGGCCCCGTTTGCGCAGCTTTACGGTGACGGGCGCGGAACATTTCTCCAATACCCGGGTGCGGAACTGGATTGAAATTCAGTTGGGCGACCGGGTGGATATCGGGAAAGTCGAAGGGGAATTGGAAAAGGTTCGTGAGAAATATCGCAAAGCGTTTTATCCAGAGGTGGGCTTGGATGTTCAGCTCGGAGAAACGGATGAGGATGGGTTTGCCGACCTCACTCTGGTGGTGGAAGAGGGACCCCGGCTTCGGGTGAAGCAAATCGAGTTTGAAGGGAATACCGAGTTCACCCGTGCACAGCTGCTCAAGGCCATGCAGCAGAAAAAAACCGGCCTGCTCAGCTTTATCACCAAACGGGGACGTCTCCTCGAGGATCAGTTGCGACAGGACATGCTCACCATTGAGGATTTATACCGCCGCAAAGGATACTTGGATGCCAAGGTGGGACCGCCGAGCATTGAAGAAAATGATCGCGGAGGTCTGACCGTTACCATTCCCATTGAACCGTATACCCCGTACCGCATTCGGAGTTTCCGCATTGAGGGCAATACCCTTTATCCGGTGTCTCTGCTTGGAGCTCAGGTCCCTTTGCAGGTTTCCGGTCCGGCAGCTTCGGATAAAATGGAAGCGGGCCGACGCGGGATTCGTGACTTCTACAATAGCCGCGGCTATTCCGATACGCGGGTGAATCAGCAGGTGCTGCTGGTTCCCGGCACCCAGGAATTGGATGTGATTTATCAGGTGAAGGAAGGACGCATTGAGAAAATCCGCTCCGTTCTTATCCGCGGAAATACGCGTACCAAAGATCATGTGCTGCGACGGGAGTTGTTGGTCGAACCGGGACAAATCCTGAACGAGGTGCAACTGCGGACCTCGACCCGCCGACTGCAGAATCTTAGTTTTGTGGAATTGGCGAACCATGCGCTGCTGCCCACCGAAGATCCGGATCAGGTGGATGTCGAATTCGATATCACGGAAGGCCGAAGCGGCACCTTCCTGGCCGGCATCGGTTTTTCTTCGGTGGACTCCTTGGTGGGCTTTGTCGAAGTGTCCCAGACCAACTTTGATCTCTTTGGTCCTCCCTCCTTTACCGGGGCAGGGGACAAGCTTCGCTTACGCCTCTCCCTGGGTACGGAGCGTCGGGACTCTGAACTGATCTACACCAAACCCTGGCTCTTTGATCGACGTTTGACGCTGAATGCCACGGCCTTCCAGAATGACCGTCAGTTTCTCAGTGATGACTACGATCAGCGGAACACCGGGTTTAGTGTCGGTTTGCGCAAAGCCCTCTGGGGATTGTGGCGGGGTGGCCTGACCTATACCTTGGAAGAAATTGACGTGTACAACGTTAGTGAAGATGCCTCCCAGTCCATTCAGGACGAAGAAGGTAAAAATACCCGTTCCGGTCTGGAGTATCGGATGACCCGTGACAGCCGGAACCATGTCTTTGAACCCACCAAGGGTGGCCGTGTGGTGCTGAATGCCGGGTTCACTGGAGGACCTTTGGGCTTCGATACGGAAATTTACAACATGGGGGCCCGGAGCTCATACTACTATCCCATTGTTCTCGACCATGTGCTGAACGTTCAAGGCTGGGCCCGCTTTGTGGACTCCTATGGGGATTCTGATTCGGTCCCCATTTTTGATCGCTACTTCCTGGGTGGCGCTCGGACCATTCGTGGTTTTGAGTTCCGGGATGTGAGTCCCGTGGATGATGAGGGCGATCCTATCGGGGGTCAGAGTGCTCTCTTTGCCATGATTGAGTACAACATTCCCATCAACGATACCCTCAGCTACGCGTTGTTTTATGATTGGGGTGTCGTGAATGCAGATGCCTATGATGTTTCTGTGGAGGATGCCAACTCCAGTTATGGTATCGGTCTGCGGGTATCCATCCCCGGCTTTCCCCTCCGCTTGGACTATTCTTTCCAGCATTTGAATAATGAGTTTAATGAGGAAAGCGGCGGCAAGTTTAGTTTTCTGATTGGTTATTCTTACTGATCCCCTTAGGAGATAGGTATGAAACGCATATGTAGCTTCCTGCTCTGTGTTTGGCTTGGCAGTTCGCTTTGGGCTGAGGGTCAGACGGTTGTGGTCGACCTCAATGAAGTGTTCAAACAATATGAACCCTCGCAGCGTGCCGATGCTCAGCTTCAGGAAAAGCTGAAGGCGCATCAGCAGGAAATGCAAAGCGGCGTCGAAGCCCTGCGTGCCATGCAGGAACAGTTCGCTGGAATCCGCAGCCAGGCCGGAGATCTAAGCATGGACGAAAACCAGCGTCAGGAACTCGCAGCTGAAGCGACGGGTGTGCTTGAAAAAATTCAGGCGAAAGAAGCCGAGTTGAATCAGCTGCAGCAGACCTTTCAAAAAGACCTGCAACAGCAGGCGCAACGGGAAAAAGCCCGCCTGTTTAATGAGATGATGGACGGGATTCAAGCCATGTCCAAAGAACGGAACTGGGGATTGGTGCTCAATCTGTCTGCTCAGGATCGTGGCGGAGTGCCGACAGTTCTGTTTGCCTCAACCGAGAAGAATGTAACCCTGGATGTGATCCGCTATTTGAATCGGGATGATGAAGCGGAAACTGAAGCTGTGGAGACGGAATGAAGCTTGCTGATCTTGCCGAAAAACTGGGTGCCGCACTGGAAGGGGACGGGACACTGGATATCAGCTCCGTTGCCGGTCTGCGTGAGGCACAGCCCGGGGATCTTTCTTTCCTGAGTAACCCCAAGTATCAACGTCTGTTGCAGAGCAGCGCCGCTTCAGCCGTTTTGGTTGCTCAGGATCAGGCTGTCCCGGAAGGCTGTACTGCAGCCTTGCTCCGGGTTGAAAACCCGGATGCGTCCTTTGCTCAGGCCACCTCCTACTTTTGCCCCGCTCCGATGGAGTATCTCCCGGGGATTCATGAAACGGCTGTGATTGAAGAAGGAGCCGTGCTGGGTTCCGACTGTCATGTTGGAGCCGGTGTCGTGATTCAGCGCAACGCCAAGCTGGGCGATCGTTGCCGCATCCTGGCAGGAGCGGTGGTAGGGGTTTCCGCCCAGCTGGGCGATGATGTTCAGATTGCTTCCGGTGCGGTGCTCCGTGAGCATGTGGTTCTGGGCGATCGGGTGATTGTTCATAACAACGCGGTGATTGGCAGTGACGGTTTCGGTTACACGGTGGAATCCGATGGATCCCGTACCAAGGTGCCTCAGGTGGGGATTGTCCGGATTGGCGATGATGCCGAAATCGGAGCCTGTGTGTGTATTGACCGGGCCCGTTTCGGGGAAACCCGCATTGGCGTTGGCGTGAAAATCGATAATCTCGTGCAAATCGCGCACAATGTGGTGGTTGAGGATCATGCTGTCCTGGTAGCCCAGGTTGGTATTTCCGGCAGCAGCGTGGTCAAAGATCACGCCATCCTGGCCGGCCAGGTCGGCGTCGCCGGGCATTTGGAAATCGGCTCCCGGGCTGTGGTCGGCGCACAGGGTGGGGTGACCAAGGATGTGAAACCCGGGACCTACGTCTGGGGAACCCCGGCCACGCCCTTTGAAAGCTATAGCAAGACCCTGTCCAACGTGAACCGCCTGCCTAAATTGCAGAAGCGGGTCAGTGAGTTGGAAGCCCGACTGAAGGCTCTGGAAGAAGCTTCCGGGGAGGCCTCTTCTGATGTTAGCTGAAGATTTTGAGGGGAATTTCCCTGCAGAAGCTCCGCCCCCTGAGCCGGAGCAGGATCTGGATTTGGATCTCAGCGATCTGGAATCTCCCTTTGAGGATGCCGACCTGGAGCAGGGGCGTGATTTAGCCCGTGCCTCCTACATAGCTTCCGCGCTGATGCTGCCGCTGGGCCTGCTGCCTTATTTTCAGAAAAATAATGAGTTCAGCTTTTTCCACGGTCGGCAGTCCCTGTTTATCTGGCTACTGGAACCCATCTTTCTCCTTCTGGGTTTTCTAAACCCGCTCTTTTGGGTCTTCGGCTTTCCACTCTGTTGGGTGTTGGTTTCGTTAGGCCTACGTCAGGTTGCCCAGGATCAGGGAAAAGCTCTGCCCTTGATTTCTCAGTTGGGAGAAAAAGTGTTTCCTCGAAAATGGGTGGGTGAATAGTTTCTGAGTTGTTGCTTGTGCAACTTCTAGATTTTGCGATAGGTTTATCCCATGCCACTTTCCGCACTATGTAAGCTGCTCCTGTTGAGTGTATGGTTGGGATGCATGGGATGGCTCTTACGCTTTGAAGCCTATCCGGAATGGTTCACGGGAGATGCCCTGGGCTACAAGACTCTCTCCAAACAAATGCCGGCCCTGCGGGACAGCTGGATGAAGCTCAGCTATGATGGGCAGCATGTGGGCTATAGTCACTCCTCGGTGGAAATGGAAGAGGTGGATCAGGAGGAGCAGTTGCTGCTGCGCAATACGCTGTTTCTCCGGGTGTGGATGCCGAATGGCATTGAATCCATGAAGTTTGAAAGCAGTGTGTTGCTGGATTCACATCATGAGCTGGCCGAAGCGGAAATGTCCTTTCATTTGGGGGAAATGTCGGGGGAGCTCACCCTGACCCCGGCTGAAGATAAAGGCCTGTATCAAGCCTTTGCAGAATTCAACGGAATGAAGTTGTCCCGCGAGGTGGCCATACCCAGTGACTCGGTTCTCTCCTCTCCTGTTCTGGAGATGGGCTTGAGTGATATGAAACCCGGGAAAACCATTCCTCTGAAACTGGCCAATCCGATGGGTGGGGAATCTACCCGCGTGGAGTTGGTTGGGATGGAGCGGGAACGTTGGCCTGCTCCAGAAGAGGGGGGCCGGGATCTGGATGTGACCCGGGTGGAGTTGCGGATGGAAGAATTGAAACTATCTGCCTGGGTGGATTCGTTTGGCCGTGTCTTGCGTCAGGAAACGCCTTTCGGCATTCTCATGGAGGCCGGAAAACCGGATGAAGTGATCCGGGTACCGGAAGAACAAGGGGTTCAACCGCTCGATCTGATCCGACAAGGCGGACTCGGTAATTTTAATCCCTTTGGAAATTTACCATGATTGAACTCGATCAGCTGAACAAACACTACGGCAGTCTTCACGCCGTTCGGGATCTGACGCTGCATGTGCCCGGAGGGGAGCTTTTTTGTTTTTTGGGGCCGAACGGCGCCGGAAAAACCAGCAGCATCAAAATGATGACCGGTCTGGTCCGCCCGGACAGTGGGAGCATCCGGCTTGCCGGCATTGATGCCGTCACCTCGCCCGTCGAGGCTCGTCGCGAGCTGGGATATATTCCGGACATGCCCTTTCTCTATGATCGACTGACCGTCCATGAGTTCCTGCTTTTTACCGGAGATCTCTACGGAATGGAACGTGAGCATGTCCGCAGTGAAGCGGAACGCATGTTGGAGTTGTTTGGTCTGCTGGAGAAAGCACATACCCTTACCAAGGAACTCTCCCACGGCATGCGGCAACGGGTGATCTATGCAGCCTCCCTGTTGCATAATCCCAAGGTGTTGTTGGTGGATGAACCCTTTATCGGCTTGGATCCGCATAGCATCCGTTTGATTAAAGACCTGCTCCGCGAACGCACCCGTCAGGGAATGACGGTCATGATGACGACCCATATTCTGGCCATTGCTGAGGAAATTGGGGATCGCATCGGCATCATTGACCGCGGCCACCTGGTAGCCTGCGGTACCCTGGATGAGCTACATGAGCAGAATGAAGCGACCGGGGGAGGGCGATTGGAAGATTTATTCCTTCGTCTGACCATGCAGGAGAATGCTGGATGAGACCCGCGGTCGTATTGATCCGCAATCACCTGTTCGGGTTACGCACTGCAATCCGGCACATGTCGGATGAACCGGCGCTCAAGCAACTGGTCATTGGCAGTTTCAGTGTAGGCTGGCTGGTCTGCTTAAGCTGGCTGTTCTACAGCGGCTTCGAGTTTCTCTACCAGCTAGGCGGAGCCGCGTTCTTCCTGGTGCCCCGCTTGTTTACCCTCTTTTTCCTGGGGCTGGGTGCGATGTTGATGCTCTCTGGCGCGGTAACCGGATACGCGCAATTATTCCAGGTTCCGGAGCTCAAAAGGCTGCTGTGCTGGCCGGTGCCTTTGCATGACCTGTTTTATTACAGCTTTATCAAAGCGGCTTTAATGAGCAGCTGGGCCTTCTTCTTTATCATTGTGCCCTTTATCGGTGCCTTTGGAGTGTATCGAGGTTGGTCCTTATGGATGATTGCCTGGTCCGTGGCCTTTTCACTGCCCTTTGTGATGCTGTTTGCGGGTTTGGGAATTCTGCTGATGATGCTCTTGGTTCGCTGGATGCCCCGGGGGCGAACCCTGGGTCTGCTCATTCTGCTCATTCTCACGACGGGACTATGGTGGGTGATGGGATATATCCAGGAAATGCGTATGAGTCAGCAGGATGACGTGATGGCTCTGGCTCGCTTTGTTCCCGGCTTGGAACTGGCTTCTCATCCTCTCTTACCCAGTGGCTGGATGGCCCGGGGGATTCTGGCTCTGGCTCGGGGGGAGTGGAGCCGGGGATTGTTGTATTTGACTCTGTTGTCTACCTCGGTGCCGGTGCTGTATCTGGGAATGGCGAAACTTGGCGAGTGGGTCTATCCGGAGAGTTTTCAAAAACAAATGCGGGGCCGACGGGATATTGCCACCAAGGCCAGCTGGATTTCTCAAGTCATACATCAGGTTCATCCGGGGCAGGGGGCGATTCGGGCCTTTGGAGTGAAGGATAGCTTGATCTTTATGCGCGACCCCACCCAATGGACCCAGTTCTTTATCTTTTTTGGACTGCTGGCGCTCTACTTCGTGAACCTGGGCTCTTTAGGCTACAACAAGCTGGAAGTCGTCTGGGCCAACCTGATTTCCTTTCTGAATCTGTTCAGTCTCTCGGCGGTCATGAGTTCGCTGAGTTCCCGCTTCGTCTATCCGCAGATCAGTTTGGAAGCCCGTTGTCTCTGGCTGGTAGGATTGGCTCCGGATACCCTCCGCCGTTTGATCTGGGTTAAATTTTCGATCGCCTTTGGAGCCTTGTTGTTTGTGAGTCTAACGCTTTCCAGTCTCTCCATGCTGATGCTGGATTTACCGGCCTTCTCGGTACAGTTGGGTTGGGTGCTGATGCCCTGCGTTTCTCTGGCCCTTTCCGGGATGTCCACCGGACTCGGCGGGCAATTTATGGATACGCATCCGGATCGCACCCCCGCTCAGATTCTCAGCGGCTATGGCGGCACCTTAAACCTGGTTCTCACGCTCATGACCGTGATCGTGTTGGTTCTGCCACCGGGCATTGTAGCTCATTTGAAAATCACCGAGCAACTCAATGGGGTCTTAGATACCTATGCGTTCCCCCTGACCGCACTGTATATCCTCATTCTGTCCATGTTGGCCGGCGGCATTCCCATGCTGCTGGGAGCCCGTTCTCTGCGCAACCGCGATTTTTAAGAGGGGAAAACTGGCCCCCGGGCTTTCCTCATATCCCGCTTGCCCCGTGCCCCCCTCTTTGCTTAGCTCGGGGACCCTATGAACGCACGACCCAACCTGCTGTGGATTTTCGGAGATCAGCACCGTGGACAAGCCCTGAGTATTATGGGCGATCCCAATGTGTCCACCCCCAACCTGGACCGCTTGGCTACGGAAGGCATTCACTTCCGCCGAGCCATTGCGACCAATCCTTGGTGCGCGCCTTTTCGCTTTTCCCTGCTCACCGGATTGTATCCTCATAAGGGCATTGATCGTACGCCTCCACCGGCCCCGATGGATCCTGCACTCCCCAACGCGGCGACCCTGATGAAAAAGGCCGGCTATCACACCAGCTATGTGGGGAAATGGCATCTTCATGGCCGGGATCCGAACGGCAACGGAGCCAAAAAACAAATCATTCCCCGGGAACATCGCGGAGGCTTCGACAGCTGGCTGGGCTATGAAAATAATAATTCCCAAAATGACTGCTGGGTGCATGGGCATCGAAGTTCTGGTGAGGAGCAACCCGCGTCCCGTCTCCCCGGCTACGAAACAGACAGTTTGACGGATCTGTTTTTAGAGAATCTGAAGGAGCGCAAAGGCGAAGCGGAACAACCCTTCTTTGCGGTTCTCTCCGTGCAGCCCCCTCATACACCGAATGTGGCTCCGGCGGAGGATATGGCCCGACATCGTCCGGGAGCTTTGACCTTACGTCCCAATGTTCCCCCGGTTGCGAGGGTGGAGGAACTCGCCCGCCGCGAATTGGCTGGCTATTATGCTCAGATTGAAAATCTGGACCGCAATGTGGGCCGGGTCCTGGATCAGCTCCGAGAGGATGGCATGCTGGACAACACGTTGATTCTGTTCTTCTCCGATCATGGCGATTGCATGGGATCTCATGGCTATCGCGAAAAGTCCTCTCCTTGGGAGGAGAGTATCCGCATCCCGATGATTCTGGGTGGAGGGATTCCCTATGCCGGGCGTCGTTTCGGTCCGGTGGAGGCTCAAGTGAGTGCGGTGGATATTCTACCCACCAGTCTGGGGCTCTGTGGCATCGATGCCCCGGACAGCTTACCGGGCTTTGATTACAGTGGCTACCTTTGGCAAAAGCAGGAGCTTCCGCTCGCAGAAGAACCGGATTCGGTCTACATCCAGCACACCCAGCGCAAACGCCTGGATGATGGCATCGATCGTCCCTGGCGTGGGGTCGTAACCAAGGATAACTGGAAATACGTCTGCATCCCGAATGCTCCCCTCGGCATGTATAATCTCAATGAAGATCCTTACGAGATGAACAATCTCGCCTTCAACCATCGCTTTATCAGCAAGCGCAAAGAACTGCATGCCCGCCTGCAGCAATGGATCGATGAACTCGATGACGACTTCCCCTTGCCGGAAGTCTGAGCTGTTTGGAAGGGGGTGGGGTGATGGTTTTCGGTTGATGGTTGTCGGTTGGCGGTTGTTGGTTTTCGGCCGGAGCCTTTCGCTATGGCAGCGGCCTGTGGCCTGGAAGGTCTACAGCTACCCTAAGAGCCAATGACTAATGACCAATAACCAATGACCAATGACTAATGAC
>DIYK01000082.1:0-7797 GCA_002429005.1 Verrucomicrobia bacterium UBA6056 | reverse complement strand
AATGACCAATGACCAATGACTCCCCCCGACTTCCTCCCCGAAATCCATTGCCAACCCGAACTTGCGGGGCTATGCTGTGCCTCCTCCGGGCTTCGTGCTCCGGTGGTGCGGTGTTGAGGGTCGGGCCCTATGCGACAGGCGCGGACGAACCGTGTCAGGGCCGGAAGGCAGCAGCACTAAGACCAGCCGTCTGGGCGCCGTAGACCGCCTGGCCTGAGCCGCATCATCGGAGTCGAACCCCGGACCCTTTTTTGACCCATGGCATACGAAGTTCTGGCACGAAAATACCGCCCACAGGCCTTTGACGAGGTTGTGGGGCAGTCACATATCACCGACACGCTGGGTCGGGCGATTGCTCAGGAGCGTGTGGGACATGCTTATCTGTTTGTGGGGCCCCGGGGCACGGGCAAAACCACCATGGCCCGTATTTTTGCCAAATGCTTGAACTGCGAGCAGGGGCCCACCGCTACGCCCTGTAATGACTGTACCAACTGTCGTGAAATTGCCGCCGGAAACTCTCTGGATGTGCAGGAGATTGACGGTGCCAGTAACAACAAGGTCGAGCATATCCGTGAAATTCGGGAGAATGCCAAATTCGGTACACATAAAGGCAATTTCAAGATCTACCTGATCGACGAAGTGCACATGCTGAGCACTGGCGCGTTTAACGCCTTGCTCAAAACCCTGGAGGAACCGCCTCCGCATGTGAAATTCCTCTTCGCAACCACGGAACCCCAGAAGATTCCGGACACCATTCTTTCCCGTGTGCAGCGCTTTGACCTGCGACGTATCCGTTCAAGGGACATTGCCGGACGTCTGAAAGAAATTTGCGATTTTGAAGAAGTGAATGCCGATGAGGCGGCCTTGCTGGCCATTGCCCGCGGTTCACGCGGGGGCATGCGAGATGCTCAGTCTGCCTTGGATCAGTTGATTGCTTTCCGGGGCAAAGAGCTGAGCGAAGAGGATGTGCTCTCCGTCTTCGGCCTCGTGTCCCAGCGCCATCTCGAAGGCCTCGCATTTGCGCTGTTTGATCATGATATTCCCTCCATTCTCAGCGCAATTGCTGATTTCGATGAAACCGGGAAAGATCTGGAACGCGTACTCAGTGATTTGATCGAGCATCTCCGCCATGTGTTGGTGGAAGCCTATTCGCCGAATGCAGGACTCTTAAATGAACTGCCCGATGCGCAAGCCGGCGTGATCAAAGCGCAGGCGGAACAAGTGGAGCCCGCCCGTCTGGCTCAGTTGCTGGATGAATTGATTCAGGCTGCAGAACGGCTCAAATTTTCTCTCTCCAAACGAACCCTGCTTGAAACCAGTTTGATTCAAGCCGCCCGTACGGCTCATTTTGCCAGCTTGGATGAACTGTGGCTGGAACTGCGTGCCTTGCAAGAGGGCAGCGGAGGCGTAAAAAAAAAGAGCTGAGTCCCGCGCCTGAGGCCTCGGACCCGGCAGCGCCTCCTTCGGCAAAGGCTCCGCCTCCTCAGGCTGCCGCTTCGACGCGGGCTCCCACAGCGGCCCCAGCCGAGTCAGCCGCCGCTTCGGCCGAGTTACCTGAAGAGGCCCCCCCGGCTCCTGCAGCCAAAGCGATGGGGCCGCGATCGGGTTCGGCCAGCCCCGGCTTGACCAAAGAGCAGTGTTTTGAGATGCCCGAAATTCGGAATATTCTGGAAACCTTTTACGGCGAAATTACACAGATAGAACCCCCCACTGGAGGATAAACGATGGCAAACATGATGAAAATGATGAAGCAGGCTCAGGCCATGCAGGCAAAAATGCAGAAAATGCAGGATGAGCTTTCTGAGCGTGAAGTGGAGCACAGTGTCGCCGGAGGACTGGTGACCTGCAAAGCCACCTGTGACGGTTCTGTGACCGCGCTGAGCATTGATCCCAAACTGGTGGATCCCGACGATGTGGAAATGCTGGAGGATTCCGTCCTTGCTGCGGTGAAAGGTGCCCTGGAACTTGGCAAAGAAACCATGGCTCAGGAAATGAGCGAAATTACCAAGGGAATGAATATCCCGGGAATGCCCTTCTAAGTGAAGCATGCCTGAGGCTCTGCAAAATCTGATTCGCGCCTTGGCCCGGCTTCCCGGGTTGGGGCGCCGCAGTGCTGAACGCATGGCCTATCGCATGCTGTTGGGGGATCGGAAAATGCTCCTCGAACTTCAGGATGCCCTGCAGCAGGCTCAGGCGGAACTGGGAACCTGTGCGCGCTGTGGAAATTTATGCGCTAAAGATGAAGAGCTCTGTGCCATCTGCCGCAACCCTCACCGGGACCCCCGCTTACTTTGCATTGTAGAAGGGGCTTCGGACCTGCTCTGGTTAGAGCAAAGCGGTGGCTTTGACGGTCGTTATTTCTGCCTGCAGGGCAAAGTGTCGCCCCGGCTGCAGGAAACCGTCTCCCGGGAACGGCTTGAATCCCTCCTCGAACGCATTCGTGAGGATGGAGTCACAGAAGTGGTGCTGGCACTCAACACCGATGTGGAAAGCGATGCGACCGCGAGTATGCTCGCAGAGTGGTTGGCCCCCCTGGACCTGACCGTGAGCCGCCTGGCCTTCGGGTTGCCTTCCGGATCGGGCCTCGCCTACTCGGATCCCGTGACGCTGCAGCGTGCGTTGCAAGGACGTCAGCGCCTCTAAGTCTTTTCCGAACATCGGAAAACATCCCCGGCCAGCTTTCCGAACTTCGGAAAAACGGAATCGGTTGTCTTCTTTCAACTCCTGAGCTGATCGCATTGACTCTTCGCCATTTTTTGATCAGACATGAGTTATGGAATCTCATGATGTAATGCGCGAGGCAGTGGGGGACACCTCTGTAAAAGAGGTAGCGAACGAGATGGGTGTTTCTTCCTCCCTCATCTACAAGTGGTGTCAGGAAAAAGGCGAAGACGCCAGTGGAGCAGATAATCCGTTGGATCGTTTGCTGCGTTTTTGCGAGGTGACCAGCTCAGAGTTGCCAATTCAATGGCTCTGTGAGCAGGTGAATGCGTATTACGTGGAGAATATCCGTCCGGGTGATCCTTCCGACGGAGAACTGAGGGTGCTCGATATGACTCAGCGTATTCTCAAAGAATTTACGGATATGCTGGATACCGTTTCCCACAGCATTTCCAATGATGGCATCGTGGATAAACACGAGGCGACCCTGATCCGGAAAGAATGGGAAGATCTGAAGCGGGTAGGGGAGCTGTTTGTCCTCGGCTGCGAAATGGGCCAATACGGCAGCGCGGAATAAAGCAGGCCTCTCCGTTTCCAGAGCATGTGAGCATCTGTCTTCATGGTTGAGTTTTGCCACGAAGAACGCGAAGGGCGCGAAGCGGATGCTCCGCTTTGTTTCCGGGATGTGTTTTGTGTCCTTGGGTTCTGGGAGGGAGTTGAACCGCGAAGGGCACGAAGCGGATGCTCCGTGATGTTTCGGGGAGCTGTTTTGTGCTCGTGGGTTCTGGGAGGGAGTTGGGTGATGAAGATGTGCGGTTGCGTGAAATCGAACCACGAGGTCGCTGTATATGCGGGCCGAAGGTCCCGCGCCGATATCAGCCCAGTCCAGCGCAGGGCCATCGGCCCAAGCTGGGCTGGGTTCCCCGCCTCCCTACCTTAACGCGGGCCGAAGGTTCCGCGCCGATCGGTGCGGAACATGAGCCACCCGAAGCTTACGAAACAGGCCGGATGACTTCGCTGACCTTTTGCAGGGTGATGCATTCCACCGGGCAGACCTCCACACAGGCATTGCAGCGGATGCATTGATTCTGATCCAGGTGCAGGCGATTGTAGTCTTTTGTGCTTTTGCTGCGAATGTAGCCGGTGATGCGGTCTTCGCCGTCGTAAATGAGATCGCTGACCTTCACGATACAGTCATCTACCGGGGTTACCTGCAAACAGCGGTCGCAGTAGATGCAGAGCTCGTTATCGATTTCGAATTTGAAATTACAGAGATAGCATCGGGAGGCTTCGCTTTTGGCGTCCTCATCCTCGTAGCCGATCTCAACTTCGTTACGAAGTTCCCGATCCGCAGGTTTCAGTTCCGGCATGGGCTTGCGGGGAAGCTTGTCCCATTCCCGCTTGCGGCCGGTCAGGTCCGCATCCTCGGCGATCACCACCGTTTCAAAACGTTCTTTCCCCATCAGAAAGCGATCCACGTCCCGGGCGCAGTTTTTGCCGTGGCCAATGGAATCGATGAGAGAGCTGGGCCCCTGTACCGCATCTCCGGCCAGAAACAGTCCTTCCGCTTCGGCTGGCAGGGGAAGCGCTTCCTGACCCGTACCTAAGAGCAGGAGATCGGCTTCCACTTCAAACTCCGAACCGGCGACAGGTACTGGAATCGCCCGGCCATCTTCTTGAGCCTGTAGTTCAGTTCGCTGAAAACGAACGGCTCTCAATGTGCCGGATTCGTCGGCCAGACAGGCGACGGGCGTGCTGAGGAATTCAAACACAACGCCTTCAATTTCAAATTGCTCTAATTCATGAGCGCCCACATACATTTCTTCTTTGGAGCGTCGATAGATCATGCGGACATCTTCCGCTCCCAGACGACGGGCCATACGGGCGCAGTCCACAGCGGTAAATCCTCCGCCGACTACGACCACCTTGCGGCCGGGATCCGGCGTTTCGCCGGCATTGATTCGTTTCAGAAAGGTCAGGCCGTGTTCCACACCCGGCAGATCCGCGCCATCCAGTTCCGGCATACGGGGGCGGTGGGTCCCGGTTGCCCAGATCACCGCATCGTATTCCTCTTTCAGAGCTTCCAGGCCTTCGCGGTCGATCTCTTCATTACAACGAATGTTGACCCCTTGTCGTCGGACTTGATCCACTTCCCGTCGGACGATGTCCCGGGGAAGGCGGAATTCGGGGATGCCCTGAATCATCAAGCCCCCGGCTTCGCTGTGTCGTTCAAACACATCGACCTTATGTCCCCAGAGACAGAGTTCCCGGGCGCAGGCTAGACCGGAGGCGCCGCCACCGATGATCGCCACCCGTTTTCCGCTGTCGGGAAACAGGGGTTCCAGCAGCATGGGTTCCTGTTTTAACTGAAAATCATCTGCGGAACGTTTGGAAAAACAAATAGCCACCGGTTCACCCAGACCTTCCCAGCCATGTCGGCAGGCAGGTTCGCAGGGGCGGGTACAGGTTCGGCCTAATACGGCGGGGAATACATTATCCCGCAGATTGATACGGTAGGCTTCTTCAGGATTTCCGCGACGGATGGCGTCGAGATACCCGGGGATATCGGTGCGGGCAGGGCAGGCGGTCCGGCAGGGAATGTTTTTGGCGATCCAGTCAAAATCTTTTGGCTGGTTGCCGCTGCCGCTAAGAAAAGAAAGGGCGTTTTCGGAAGACAAGAGAGTGTGGGAGAGAGGGGGTTGGGTACATTGCAGCGGAGCTTTCCGCTACAGAGGACATTAATCTTCGATACGAATGGCTTCAAACTGGCAGAGCTTGGCCGTATCCCGGGCCTGCTCTTGCAGTTCGCCCGGAACCTCGGGGTGTACAACCTCGGCAATCCAGTTGTTTCCCATTTTAAACAGCGAGGGGCAGGTCTGGGTGCAGTCCTCACATCCGGTACACGCGTCTGGATCAATGGAAAGTTTCATACGAATCATCATATAGATGGGAGGGGGACGGGCAACCTAAAATCTCTTCGATTTAGTCTTGTCAGGGCTTGCGGCCACGTGATATGTTCTCCGACCCTGCAACTATTGAATCAGGAATTAACAGTTTATGCCCACAATTAACCAACTTGTCCGCAAAGGACGTAGTCCTCAGCGCGCGAAGAGCAAATCTCGCGCACTGCACCGCTGTCCCCAGCGCCGGGGTGTGTGTCTGCTGGTGAAAACCCAGACCCCGAAGAAGCCGAACTCTGCTCTTCGTAAGATTGCCCGTGTGCGTTTGACCAACGGCGAAGAAGTTACCGCTTACATTCCCGGCGAAGGCCACAACCTGCAGGAGCACAGCATGGTGCTCGTACGCGGGGGTCGTGTGCCTGACCTTCCCGGTGTTCGTTACCACATCGTCCGCGGTGCGCTCGACTGTCTCGGCGTTGACAAGCGGAACCAGGGTCGCTCCAAGTACGGTGCGAAAAAGCCCAAGGCCAAGAAGTAAGGTTGGAGAAGTAGACCATGTCACGACGTCACCGTTCCGTAAAACGCGAGATCATTCCTGATCCGAAGTATAGCAGCACCGAAATCACCCGTTTCGTCAACCAGATCATGCAGGACGGCAAAAAAACCGTTGCGCAGAAAGTGATCTACGGCGCACTGGATGAAATCGAGTCCAAGACCAACGAAAATGGTCTGGAAATCTTCGAAAACGCGATTGAAAACGTTCGCCCGCAGCTCGAGGTGAAATCCCGCCGCGTTGGTGGTGCCACCTATCAGGTTCCCATGGAACTGAGCGTGCCCCGCAGCCGTTCTCTGGCCATGCGCTGGATTATCCAGTACAGCAAAGCTCGTAAAGGCGTGCCCATGAGCCGCGCGCTGGCCAACGAAATTCTCGATGCGCACAATAACACCGGCGCTTCGATCAAAAAACGCGACGATACCCACAAGATGGCACAGGCCAACCGCGCCTTCGCCCACTACCGTTGGTAACCGATACGCGATAAAACCAGGCGCATTCTATGTGCCTCTGGTTCACGTTGCAGGCGGCCGGGAGTTTTCTCCTGGCCGTTTTTTTTATCCTTTTTGTAGCGTTCGTCATTTTTCGCTTGGTTGAAACTGAGGGGCCTTGGTACTCTCAGCTGTATCAACCCCTAGGAGGAACTGGATGAAGAAACGTGCCTTGGTCACCGGCGGAGCCGGATTTCTGGGAAGTCATCTTTGCGATCGCTTGTTGTCGGAAGAGTATGATGTCATCTGCATGGATAATTTTTTCACCGGTTCAAAGGAGAACATTGTTCACCTACTGGGGAATCCCTACTTCGAATTGGTCCGTCATGATGTGACCTTTCCCTATTTCTGCGAAGTGGATGAAATCTACAATCTGGCCTGCCCGGCCAGTCCCGTGCACTACCAATTTGATCCCGTGCAAACCACGAAGACCAGCGTTCATGGTGCGATTAATATGCTGGGGCTGGCTAAACGTCTTGAGGCCCGCATTATGCAGGCTTCCACTTCTGAGGTGTATGGCGATCCGGAGCAACATCCTCAAAAAGAAAGCTATTGGGGAAAGGTGAATCCCATTGGCATCCGCAGTTGTTACGATGAAGGGAAGCGCTGTGCAGAGACGCTGTTCTTTGATTATCACCGGGAATACAACCTGGATATTAAAGTGGTGCGTATTTTTAACACCTACGGACCGCGCATGAATCCGGATGATGGCCGGGTGGTATCCAACTTTATCGTGCAGGCCTTACGTGGACAGGACATCACCATTTATGGGGATGGATCTCAAACCCGTAGCTTCTGCTACTGTGAGGATTTGATCGAAGGCTTCCGTCGCCTCATGCAGACCGAAGAGGGCTTCACCGGGCCGGTCAATATTGGCAATCCCGGTGAATTCACCATGTTGGAACTGGCCGAAAAGATTATCACCCTAACGGGCTCCTCCTCAAAGATTACTCATAAGCCTCTGCCGTCCGATGATCCTAAACAACGACGTCCGGATATCACGCTGGCTCAGGAAAAATTGAATGGCTGGGAACCCACCATTGATTTGGAAGAAGGCCTGGGGCGGACGATTGAATACTTCCGTTCGGTGATTTGATTCTGAGCGGGTCCTTGGAGTGGCGCTAACTCGGTTCCCCGGGTTTTACCCGGGGGGGGCATCCAGCGCTGGGATAGGAACCCGCCCCTCCCCAAA
>DIYK01000058.1 GCA_002429005.1 Verrucomicrobia bacterium UBA6056 | reverse complement strand
ATAAAGTGGACAGAATGGTGAAGAGGGCAGAATGATGAAGGGACAGAATGATGAAGTGGACAGGATAATGCTTTTGAGCGAGTCCTGCTGAGCATCCTGTCTTGTAGAGGGTTGAATACCTGAAGAGGTCGGCCTTGCCCGCTAGTGTAGTCCGCCTCACAGATTGACTATTTGGCTACAAGGGATCTGAAGGATCCCGAAAATATCAGCCCAGAGCGCCTGCCCTCGCGTGGCGCGAGCCACGGCCAGGGCAGCTCTGGGTAATGGGTAAAAAAGATCCAGCGCTCTGATGGAGCGCAGGAATCAGTACTGCATGGTATTTAGGCACGCCTTCAGCGTGCTAAAAGGGTGGGCTACAAGCTTCGTTGTGAAATACATCATTTGTGAGTCGGACTCCACTAGCGTGTATGTTCAGTGGGTCTTGGCAATAAGACCAGGACTCGCTAGGATGGAGGCATGAAGGGGATTTCCGTTCGCTCTGTACTTCAATTGGCCGTGCTTGTGCTCCTGTTCCCCTTGTTTTTTAGCTATGTGCCCTGGATAGGGAGTCAGCCGATTGCTGCCTTGGAGCGTTACCCCGAGTTGATGGAAAGCAGCGTTCCGCCGGAATGGGCGAAGTATATGACGGTCGGGCACGGAAAGGTCAGCTATTTCCGGCATTCCTGGCGGGAGCAACCTCAACGGGCTCTGCTTCATGGGGTTACCTTGCTGGTCTGCATTAGCTTTTTAGCTGTCTCCGGAAGAAGTTCTGCTATCGAATTGGGGAAGGAGAAGAACGATGTCTGAAGTGAAAGGAAGAGAAGGGGCTGAGCTTGTCCTGTTGCTGAAAACTCCTCCCTCGGACTAAATACACCAGGTGGAACCCGCTACCGGGTCGAGGGCTCTCAGCTTTCGCCCAACATCTCTTTGAGCCGGTGATACGCCGGGCGTGGGCGCCAGGGACTGGCGTGGTCGTCGATCAGACCGAACCCATACGCGGCCAGATTCCACCAGTAGACCCGTTCTGCTAAGCCGCTTTCCAACGCGATACGCAGATAGCGTTCCATGTAGTCCGCGTAGTCTTCTTCATTTACGCTGGGGTCGTTCTTCCGTGGGCCGGGACTCACATAGGGGCTTCCCACTGGAGACCAGACCCCGCTGCCAAGTAAGGGCCAGTTGACCTCCGAAATAATCAGGCGCTCGTCACAGCGTGGGTGAAGGCGGGCCATGGCTTTGGCCCGGGCTAGTTTGCGCTTCGTGTTATAGCCATTCTGTTCGTTTTCGGGTGCACCTCTCCGGTCGACGTAGAGGTGGTGGGAAAAGGCCTGAAAATGATTCTCTTCGGGAAGAATATCCAGGAAGGGAAGCAGACGGGGATATTCAAAATCGATGCCGGAAGGTCCCCACAGTTCGATTTGCGGATAGCGTTCCTTCCAGTTTTGGAAGGGCTGAAGCAGCTTCGCATATTCCGGATAATTCCAGATACCCCACTTAACCCGGTTGATGGCATGACAGACTTCAAAGGCATGTACGAAGCCGCTGAGCGAAGCGGCGGATTCCTCTACAAAGGCCTGCCATTTCTCTGGAAATAGGATTGCGCGGCGATCCTGAACCAGGGCCACGGCACACTCGTGTCCCTCTGCCTGCAGCCGGCGAATCGCATTAATCCCATAGCGGCGGCGGGCAGGTGAATCGTGGTGGTACAGACGAAGAATCAGGGGGATGGGGCCAAGGGGTTCCAGCCAGCGTCGTTCATCTTCAAAGCGTTCCGGATCAATCCGCATGCCCATCCCGATTCGCCCTTTCATGGATTGCGCTTTCTGGGGAAGGGCGGCGAGGATTTCGGCTTCAGACTGATCCAGTTTTGATTTCCAACGCAGCTGACTTTCGGCCTGGAGACCCAGGTCCCGTTTTCGGTAGTATTTGCGTTTATCTTTGCTCTTCAGGGCTGGAATGGCCTGCATGGAGCGGTCGTCCCAGATCCAAATATCCTGTTCCGGGGGATAGGCCCGTAAGGGGCGTTCCTCTTTCTGAAAGGGGTGGCGCAGGCGGTGACTTCCCTGTTGGACCGAGTAGAGGTTTCGTTGTTTTTTCTCGGCCTGATAGAAGGCTTTGGGGGCCTGTTCAGGGGCAAAGAGCATTTCGTGAAACACTCTCCTGAAATCCGAAGGGAGGTGGATGCGCGCGGAATCTTTCCCGCGTAAGGCCGGAGTGAAGGAACTGCGCAGTCTTCCCCGATGCAGATCAATGACCCAGGCTTGGTAGGGTGCCTTTTCGCTGACCAACAGATTTTGGTTTCCTAAATCACGGTGTTCCAATCCGGCATCATGACAGGCCCGAACCGCATCGGCGGCCGCCTGTAACAGCTCGATCAACGAGGAGCAGAGGGGCTTATCGTAATAATGTTGTAGGAGAGCATCCCGGAAACTGATGGTTCCGGGCAACCATTCGGTGACCAGGAATTGACGAAGCAGTCGTTCCCCCTCCAGCTGTTCCAGCCAGGCGACGGGTCGCGGGGTAGGGGCCTGATGTGATTCCAGGTGGAGTCCATAGGAAAAGGAACGGCGGGCAGGGCCTTTGCGACCACTGACATCGTCTGCCCGGCTTTTCCAGCGAGCCTCCGCTTTAAATTCCTTAATAAACAGGCGGGGAAGACCTGGAGGATTGGCTCGTTGCAGGCCGGGGGATACCAATTCACAGCCCGGGGCGTCCGGAAGACGGGCCAGCCAACGACGTAGCTCGGGGCGGTCAAACTCCGGGTGAAGTTCACCTTGGAAGGGGCCTATAGCTTCAGAGGTGGACACGGGAGCTGTCTGGACGTCGGCGGAGAAAAAATTCGATTCCCAGCAGGAGGAGAATCAACAGCAGCGTTTGCATCCAGCTGTCATCAAAACGGGCACTATGCCCGATCCAGGGATTGCGGGGCAATTCTCTGGGGTAATCACTGTGTTTGGATACCATTTTAATCAACCCCACGGCGGAGCAATGTAAGCCCGTGGCCGCCCAGATATCTCCGCGCTGATGCACCAAGCGGCAGAGAACGATGCCGAAAAGAAACATGTTCAGGCACTTCAGGGCGGTCGTGGGATTGCTGAAATCATGAAACAGGGAAGAAAATAGAACAGCAAACGGACCCTCACTAAAGCTCGCAGGGTCGGCTTTCATGAAGTGGGCCCAAGCGAAGATTGAGCTGGAAACCACAGCACCCAACAAAGGGGTCCAGGCCCGGGCCATGCTTCGATAGAGAACCCCTCGGGTGAGAGTTTCTTCTAAAACCCCTACGAATAACCCTGTCCAAAAGAAGCCTTTGAGAAAGGTCTTGAACCAGGCGAAGGAATCAAAAGGACGCATATACCGGGCTTCAACCAGCAGGGAAACGGCAAAGATGATACCGATGGCTGCGAGGCCTAATGCGAAGCCTACTGCGAAATCTCTCGCCCTCTCTTGGCGGCTTTGGCCGCCATTCCACCCGAAATCCCCGATGCCTTTCCAGCCAATCTGTTTCAGCATCCATGGGGCCAGAATCACGGCAAACAGGGTTTGAATCCGTCGGAGAACCCGTGGCGCTCCGTGCTCAGCAATTAAATTATGCCAGATGCCTGATTCGGCCTCCAGCCCCAGAGAAATCAACCAGGCCCCGATCAGAGCTCCCCCGCCCAGACTGCAGAGCACATACACCATAAACCAGAGTCCGGAGTTGGGGCGGCCAGCCGAGGCCGAGGCAGGTTGCTGAAGAAGACTGTCAGACATGGAAGCACTCATTCTTAAAGCTCATGCAGAGCAGGGTCAATGGGGAAGTGTCGATTCTGGGGCGGCCTTTCATGAGCAATAGTTCATTGTGTATACTACAAAACTGCATCTTGAAAAGGGTCTCTACACAAAACTGTACGTTCCTAATTTTGTTTCCTTGGCATTTTCACTGAAAAAAGAAACCTTAAGATGGCATCCTTTTTGCTATCTCATTTTTGTGAATACAAATCTTCCCAACCCCAGCGAGGCGCTTACTGAGACAGGCTTGCCTTACGATGAAGTGTTTTCTGCCGATGGGCAGCTTCGTTCCGATTTTAGTGCGTTGGGTCAAGCCTTGACCGGCTTACCGGATGGTGAATTGAGACGCCGGCAACAATCTGCCGATCGAGCCTTGTTACGCATGGGGATTACGTTTCAGGTGTATGGGGAGGAAGAGCAAGGCGAACGGGTTTTTCCCTTTGATATTGTACCCCGGCCTGTGTCTGCCTCGGACTGGCAGCAGGTAGAATCCGGGTTGAAACAGCGGATTCAAGCCTTGAACCTGTTTGTTTCGGATGTCTATGGGGATAAAAAAATCCTCAAAGACAAGGTGATTCCGGAAGAGGTGGTCTACAGCTCCTCCGGATACTTGGAACCCTGTGAGGGCATGAAACCTCCGAAGGGCATTTGGTGTAGTATCTCCGGTTCAGATTTGATCCGGGATGGTCAGGGGCATTTCCGGGTCTTGGAGGATAACCTGCGCTGCCCCTCCGGTGTCAGCTATGTGCTCGCCAACCGTTTGGTGATGAAACGGAGTTTTCCAGAGTTGTTTGAACGCATGGGCGTTCGCCCGGTTTCGGATTATCCGGACATGCTCCTGGAAACCTTGCGTGCCATTTCTCCCCCGGTACCGGACGCTCCCCGGGTGGTGGTATTGACCCCAGGGATTTACAATTCAGCCTATTTTGAACATGCTTTTCTTGCTCAACAGACCGGTGCTGAACTGGTGGAAGGGCGGGATCTGGTGGTTTCCGATGGCTATGTCTGTATGAAAACCACGCGGGGGCTGCAACGGGTGGATGTGATTTATCGTCGAATCAATGACGAGTTTTTGGATCCGCGCTGTTTCCGCCCGGACTCCATGCTGGGGGTTGCCGGACTCATGGATGTATTTAAAGCAGGACGGGTGGCCATTGCCAACATGCCGGGGCCCGGGGTGGCGGATGATAAAGTCGTGTATGCCTATGTCCCGGACATGATTAAATATTACCTCGATCAGGATCCAATTATCCCCAATGTGGACACTTGGCTGTGCAGCCGGGATGCGGATCGGGATCACGTGCTCCAGAATCTGGATAAACTGGTGGTGAAGCAGTCTGATGGTGCAGGTGGCTATGGCATGCTGATCGGTCCTCAGTCCACGAAGGAACAGCAGGATGCCTTTGCGGATCAAATCAAAGCGCATCCCCGAGGCTACATTGCCCAGCCCACTCTGGCCTTGTCCACCACTCCGATTTTACAACAAGAGGATGAATCCCTTGATCCCCGTCATGTGGATCTGCGTCCCTTTGTGCTCTACGGTGACGACATCCAAGTGCTTCCTGGTGGTCTCACCCGTGTCGCGATGAAAAAGGGCTCCTTGGTTGTAAATTCCTCACAAGGTGGGGGGAGTAAAGACACTTGGGTGTTATCCGAAGGGGGTGGGACATGAGTTCCGGATTGATGCTGAGTCGGGTTGCTGATTCGATTTACTGGATGTTCCGCTATCTGGAGCGGGTGGAGAATACGGTACGGCTGATGGATGTGAATTGGCATCTGATGCTGGATATGCCGCAGGTGAAAACCAATGAATGGGAAACCTTGCTGCATGTGAGCGGGGACTTTGCCCTGTTTGAAGAACATTACTCCGAAATCACGCCAGAGAATGTCATGCGCTTCATGACCTTTGATCGGCTGAATCCGAATTCGATGATTTCCTGCCTGACCGCGGCTCGTGAAAATGCACGTGGAGCCCGGGATGTGGTGACTCCGGACCTCTGGGAATTGATCAACGGAATTTACCTGATGGTCCGGGAATATGATTGTGAGGACCGGGGTTTTTATAAAAATCCCTATGATCTCTATCACGAAGTGCAAAGTGCTGTATTGCACACCTTTGGGCAGGCACATGCCACGATGTTCCGGGGGCAGAGTTGGCAATTCCTGCGTATTGGTACCTTGTTGGAGCGGGCAGATAAAACCACCCGTATTCTCGATGTCCGCTATTTTCTACTCCTTCCCAGTCTCCGCGAGGTGGGAACGGCATTGGAGGACCTCCAATGGGCGGCTTTGCTTCGTTCCGTGAGCAACATTGAACCTTTTATCAAACATTACGGTCCGGTTCATGCCAAAGGGATCATTGAATACCTCTTGCTGGACTCCCGGAATCCTCGTTCGGTGCGCGGCTGTCTCCAGCAGGCCGATGAAGCCCTGCGGGGCATCCATGGAACCTCACCGGGCTATTTTAGTAATGATGCAGAGCGGCTCTCCGGACAACTCTGCGCCGATCTTTCCTATCTGACTGTTGATGAAGTGGTCCGCCGCGGCCTGCATGAGTATCTGGATGAACTGCAATATCGTATGAACCAGGTACATCAGGCCATTGAGGCTCATTACTTCTCCCCTGATAGCGGGGAATGGTCATGAAGGTACTCAACGTGACCGGGCGGATGGTCGAAGAGGAGGGCCACTCCGATCCTTCGTGTTCGAACTTGGGTGGGATCTTTATGTTGAGCGGCCCCCCGCCGTCATCCGTCCGGTCCTTTTTTTCGGACCCGCCCCCTGAGGAGGCTGTCCCGTGATTGCGCATTCTGAGGAGTTGCGCCGATATCAGGACCACTTACCCGGGTATGATGAAGCGCTCTCCCCGGAAGGTGGTCTCCAACCGGAATGGCGCGGATTACTGGAGGAGGTGCTTCCCCGTAGTCCGGAAGAACGTCGTGGTTGGAGCGATCTGCTTTCCCGGGAGTTGCGGCAGGATGGCTTAACCTTTGCCCTGGGAGGCGAAGAGCGATTGATGGGGCGTGGAGATCGCATCGACCCACTGCCTTGGATTCTGTCTGCCCAGGAATGGAAAGGCATCGAAGCCGGCCTGGAGCAACGGGCCCGCCTCTTGGAAGCTGTTTCCCGGGATTTGAATGGGGAGCAGACCTTAATCAAACGCGGCATCCTGCCTGCGGAATTAATTTATGGCGACCCGTCCTACCTGCGTCCCTGCGTAGGCCTGCCCACCAACATGGCCCGGCAATTGTTTATGATGGCCGTGGATTTAGCTCGCGGGCCGGATGGACGGATGTGGGTGTTGGAGGACCGAACTCAAGCCCCTTCCGGGGCGGGCTATGCGTTGGAAAGCCGAACGCTTCTCGGTCGTCTCTTTCCCGAGTTGTTGTCCCGCTTACATGTGCGCCGCCTTTCCGGATATTTCCGGGGGCTTCGTGAGTCGATGCTGGAGCTGTTCGAAGGGCGCCGCCTGGAGCCCCGCGTGGTCATGTTAAGTCCGGGCCCCTACAGCGCCACTTATTTTGAGCATGCGTATTTAGCTACCTATTTGGGCTACACGCTGGTGCAAGGGGATGACCTGTTGGTTCGGGATGGAGCCCTGTTTCTGAAAACCCTGGAAGGACTGGAACCGGTGGATATTGTGATTCGCCGTGTGGATGCTCCGTTTTGTGATCCCTTGGAATTGCGCCGTGATTCCTTTTTGGGAGTTCCGGGATTACTGGGGGCCATGCGCAATGGGCGGGTCGCCTGCTTGAATCATCCCGGATCTGGAGTGATGGAAAACCGGGGCTTGCAACCTTTCCTGCCTCGAATCGCCAAGGAATTATTGGGAGAGGACTTAAACTTACCCTCCGCCGCAACCTGGTGGTGTGGTCAGCCTACGGAGCGTTCCCATGTGCTCGAACATCTCGATAGTTTGGTGCTCAAGCCGGTGCAACGGCATCACGGCGAAGATACCCAATTTGGATGGCTTCTCTCCGAGAAGGAACGCAAGGAGCTCCGTGCCCGCATTGAGGCGAACCCTCAGGGCTGGGTCGGCCAGGAGAACATTGGCTTCAGTACAGTGCCCCTTCTTTCGGAAGGCCAGTTAGAGCCGCGCCGTTCGGTGTTGCGTTGTTTTGCTTCCGCCAATTCCGGAAGCTACCGGGTGATGCCTGGAGGCCTGGGGCGTTCCGCTCCAGTCAAAGGCTCACCACGCGTCTCTATGCGCCAAGGCGGCATCTACAAGGATGTGTGGGTCCTGGGCAGTGAGGAGGAAGCATCCCGTCATGATAGCCTGTGGTTGAATACAGGTCGTCGAGGGCACAATGCCGATAGCATTCAGGGCGTGTTTACCAGTCGCTCTGCTGAGCAATTGTTCTGGGTGGGCCGTTATGCGGAACGGGTGGCTCAGCAATGTTCCCTGTTTCGAATCTTGTTACGGGTTCGTGGCGGACAGGAGGAAGAACCCCGTTTGATGCTGCCGATGCTTGAACTGCTGGAGAGAAGTAGTGGTCTTTGGCATGTGGATGAGGAAGAGAAGCCGGAAAGTTCAGAGGATCGACTGAATCGGGTTCTGCATGGTGAAGGATTGGCGGGGAGCTTAAAGCAGAACCTACAGATGCTGCTCAGTGCGGCCTATGCGGTTCGCGATATTTGGTCTCAGGACAGTTGGCGCTTGCTCATTGGTATGGAAGAGGGCGGTACCCGCTGCTGCGATGAATCTTTGAGCGATGTAGAACTGCTGCAGGCGGTAGATGCTCTTCTCGAAAAAGGGGCCGCTTTCCTGGGCTTAAACCTTGCCGGCATGACCCGGGAATCGGGCTGGGTGATGCTGATGATGGGCCGCTATCTTGAACGGGGGCTGGGGCTCTGTGAATTGGGTACGGTGCTCGCAGGGATCGAAGAGGAAAGCAGTGAGGAAGAACAGGCGCTCTTGGATGTTCTCTTGCTGTTTACAGAGAACCAAATTACCTACCGCCGACACTACCGGACCACCCCGCGCCGGGTGCCGGTGATGGAGTTACTTTATGTGTCGGAAGTAAATCCCCGAAGTTTGATTTTTCAATTCCGGGAACTCTCCGAGTTGATGTTGAAACTTCCAGAACCCCCCATTGGCAGTCTCGACGATCTGCGATTGAATCTCAATCAGCAACGGGCCCGCTGGTTGGAAAACGGGTGGCGCCGGGATACAGAACGCACCCGTTTTCTGGAACTCATTGATGGTTCCCGAAGCGGTTTGGAACTAAGTTCGCTCCGGCTCTCCGAAGTGTATTTCCGCCACAGCAGCAGTCATCAGCGGGAGCGTTTCTAATGTCCGGGATTTCATATCGCCTGCGGCACCTGACCCGCTATCACTACAGTTCACCTGCCTTGCAATCTCAGAATCTAGGTTGCCTGGTGCCCCGTAGTTTTCCAGGACAGGACCTCACCGAGTTCTCGCTGAGCATTTCGCCCGAACCGGATTGGCGAATGGATTGGCGGGATCTGTATGGCAATGAACGTTGTTCCTTTAGCTTCTCCTCCGCCCATGAGCAGTTGGAAGTCCTGCTGGAGGCAAAATTGCTTCGCAGCCCCTTGCCAGAGTTACAGGATGAGGTGGCCTGGGATGAATTCCGTTTGCCCGGGGGGCCGCTGTGGCGCTTAGAGGATGTCACGGCGAGGGAGTTTGTGCATGCCAGTCCCCATTTGCCCTTAGCGAAATCCAAAACCTGGTCGGCCGATGCCTTGTTTGAACCGGGTCGTCCCATTGTCGAGTTGCTGGATGCGCTTACGGCCGAGATTCATGAGGAGTTTTCCTACGATCCGGATGCAACGGAAACCTTTACCCCGCTGGAAGAAGTCTATGAAAAACGGGCCGGGGTCTGTCAGGACTTTGCGCACATTGCCATCACAGAGCTACGACGGCATGGGGTGCCGGCTGGCTATGTGAGTGGCTATTTGGAAACCTTGCCACCGGAAGGGCAGGAGAAATTGCGTGGTGCAGATGCCAGTCATGCTTGGTTTGCGGTGTATGTTCCCGGAAGGGGCTGGCATCATTGGGATCCCACCAACAACTGCCGGGTGGGTTCACAACATCTGATTTCAGCCTGGGGACGGGATTATGCTGACGTTGCCCCGCTGAAAGGGGTGCTGATTGGTGGAGGCGAAGCTGCGCTCAAGGTTGAGGTCGATGTGGAGCGAGAGGAAAGCCCCTCGATCGAAGCTGCACCCTAAGCCGCGAGTTAAGCCCAGCCGAAAAAGGAGGCTGCATTCCGGCTGGTGATTTCACCGATCTCCTCCGGAGCTTTTTCAAAGAGCTCGGCCAGGCATTTCGCTACCTGGGGGACAAAGCCGGGTTCATTGGTTTTTCCCCGGTAGGGGACCGGTGCGAGATAGGGGCTGTCGGTCTCAATCAGCAAACGCTCGAGTGGGAGCTGTTTTGCAACCTCGCGCAAGGCTTCACTGCGTTTGAAGGTGACAATGCCGCTCATGCTGATGACCAGATTCATGTCCAATAATTCACGGGCGAAGTCGATGCCTCCGGTAAAGCAGTGTAGAACCGCGCAGGGGCGATCCTGCGTCCAGCGCTCACTGAAGGGTTTGAGCATGGCCAGCGTATCGGCGTCGGCTTCGCGACTGTGCACGATGACCGGTTTGCCAAACTCCAGTGCCAGTTCCAGCATGGCCGCAAAGAGTTCTTTTTGAGCTTCGGGAGGATTCTCCTTGTGAAAGTAATCAATGCCACATTCGCCGACGGCGACCACTTCGTCCTGAGCCAACAGGGGACGAAGTTTCGACAGACTTTTATCCCAGTCCTGACACAAATCCCGGTCGTAGCCGGCGGTGGCATAGAGAGTGTCTGGATGCAGGGCGGCCTGTTCGGCTGCCAACGCATTCGCTGCGTCACTGCCGCCAATGGCCACCATCTTGCTTAGCCCCGCATCCAGGGCGCGCTGAAGCAATGCTTCATGCTCGTTACGACGAAAAAAGGAATCGAGGTGGAAATGGGAGTCGGTGTACATCGTGTTGAGTGCGGAATGGGGCTGAGGAGCTGTGAAACTTCTTTGGATTATGGGTCAGAGAAAAAGGGGGGCGAGGCCGTTCGAATCTATCTGTACTGCATTATCCGAGCTTCTTGGTTGGCAGGATAACCTGCAAGCCTAGGGCCAGAGCTGCCAGCAGCAAACCAATGACGCTGATGGCATCGACAGGCAAGGGCAGGAAACCCTGTAGGGAAGCGGGGCGGAAGAGGATCCAGGTGGCTACCAGGAGGAGTCCGCTTTCGTACCAGCGGTTGGGGCGTTTCAGGTAGCCCAGGGTGGCTGCGGCAAAGGCGAACATGCCCACCAGAGAGAACAGAAAGACCAGAATCATTTCCCAGAGACTGTCCACGCCAATGAGTAAAAGGCGCTCATTGAACAGGAACATAAAGGGGAGCATAGCGGTTCGAATGTCGTAGAGGAACCCCTGCACTCCGGTGCGTACCGGATCAGCTCTGGAAATGGCGGAAGCAGCATAGGCCGAGAGAGCCACGGGCGGGGTATCATCGGAGAGAATACCAAAGTAGAACACAAAGAGGTGGATGCCAATGAGGGGCAGGACGACGCCAAAGGAAGCTGCCAATGATTCAATCGCCGCCGCGGTCAGGCTGGCCATAACAATGTAGGTGGCGGTGGTGGGCAGGCCCATTCCCAGGATGAGACTGACCAGGGCGGTCACGATCAGCATCCCCGCCAGGGTTCCCCCGGAGAGGAATTTGATCACCAGGGTGACCTGACTGCTGAGACCCAGGCTCAGCACCCCGACAATGATCCCGGCCGCGGCTACGGCCACACCAATGCCCATCATATTCTTCGCGCCGGTAATCAGGCCCTTTCCGATGATCGGAAGAGCGGAAGCTCCAAACTTCCGAGGTTCGGAAAGGAGTTTCTGAATCCAAATGACCAACATCAGCGCAAGGATGGCAAAGAGCGCAGAAAAGCGTGGTGATTTCCCTTCGATGAGCAGCAGGTAGATGAGCACCCCGAGGGGGAAGAGAAAGTGCAAGCCGCTGAGAAAGGTTTCTTTGAAGCGGGGTAATTCGGAGCGGGGCAGGGGATCTAAGCCGAGCTTCAACGCTTCCAGGTGAGTAATGTAAAACAGGGCCAGATAGGAGATGACCGCCGGAATAAACGCGGCGCGGACCACCTCCGCATAGGGCAGATTACAGGTCTCGGCGATGATGAAGGCTGCGGCGCCCATGATGGGGGGCATAAGCTGCCCATTGGTGCTTGCGGCCACCTCAATGGCCCCGGCTTTCACACCGGGATAGCCTGCTTTTTTCATCAAGGGAATGGTAAAGGTGCCGGTGGTGACGGTGTTGGCAATGGAGGAGCCATTGATCATGCCGGTGAGGCCTGATGCCAGGACGGAGGCTTTCGCAGGACCGCCACGGAATCCACCGAGCAGGCTGAAGGCCAGGTCGATGAAATATTTCCCGCCCCCCGCTTTCTCCAGCATGGCGCCAAAGAGGACAAACAGGAACACGGTATTGGCAGACACTTCTAGGGGAATGCCATATATTCCATGTCCACTCAGGGAGAGGGTTTCTACGACCCGCCGCCAGGGGGTGGCCGCGGTTGCGAGAACGCCAGGGAGCTGTTCGCTAAACAGGGTGTAGGCCAGAAACACCGTGGCGACACAGGGGAGGGCGGGCCCCACGGAACGGCGGGCGGCGTCGAGGAGAAAGAGAATGAGGAAACTGCCCGCAAGGATATCTCGTGGCAGGGGCGCGCCGATGCGTTCGGCCAGACCCTGGCGTTCAAACACAATGTACAAGGCACAGATGGCCGCCAGCAGAGAAGCTAGCAGGTCCCAGATGGGGATACGGCTATTGTCCGCCAAGGCCCCGAAGCGCTTGTGCTTGAACATGGGAAAGCTGAGAAAGCAGAGGGACATGGCGAAGGCCAGGTGGACGGCACGAACCACATCGGCACCCAGGGTCCAAAAGCCGGCAACCAGCAACTGAAAGATGGACCAGGCCAAAGCGAGACCGGGAATCAACCAGCGCCCCAGTCCCCCGGCATGTCGACTACCGAGTTCACGCTCCTCAAAGCTGTGTGCATCAAGGACATCGGATTCGGGACTCTCGGTTTCGCTGGCCATGAAGTTCACTTAACGCCTCTACGACAGACCGCAATGCGTTTCGGGGAGAATGGAAGGGTGGAACTGGGGCAAAAAAAAATCCCCCTGCAGGCAGGGGGAAGAAAATGGAGCGAGTGATCAGATTCGAACTGACGACAGTCACCTTGGCAAGGTGATGCTCTACCAACTGAGCTACACTCGCTTGTCGTGGAGGGAGAGAATACAGGATTTCTCCCCTTTTTGGCAACAGTAAAATGTAAAAAAGTTTAGCGAATGCCAAGAAGCTTTGGGTTGCTCTTGAAGACGACATGACGGGAGCTGGTACCTTCGAGTTTTTCGATGGGCAGATACACGGCAAACCAGATCAGGGGCTGTTCGGCGGAGGGCTGGCGGGCGGATTCGTGAAGTGCTTTGCTGGCAACCAGTTCCATGAGGCCACTCTCGGCGTCGGCATCCACGCCACCAATACGTTTCAGATCTTTGGCATTGTTGAAGGCGCCATACTGGGGGTAGTGGTTGGGGTCGGTGCTGGTGCCTACGTCGAGCAAAACCACTTCCAGATCATCCGGAGCGCCTCCTTCGAGGGTTTTGTCGACTTCCAGCAAGAGGCGGACCTGACCGTCTGCTGCGAGATGCTGGCGGAATTCCGGGGTGCTGTTGAAGGCCATGAGAAAGGCCAGGCTAACCCCTTCATTTTCAGTGGGACCGACCGGAATGGTTTCCCGGGGCATGGGCAGAATGTGCCGGATGGCTTCTTTGCTTTTGCCGGGATCGGCATTGTGCAGGATGCAGCCTCCCAGTTTGCCGCTCTGGTACATTTCCAGAACCAAATTTTCAGCAGCGGTGGCGGTACTCAGGGCGAAAACAGCAAGCAGGGATAATATGTGTCTCATGGTGATGCTTATCCTACCCCAAGCCTGCCGCAAAGGTGGAGGCCAAGTCAACGCAACCTTGCGGCAGGATCTGGGTTCCTTCTCTTGTCTTCACGGGAGGAGGGACCTAGCATGGGCAGATGTTTGAGAAAAAAGGATGCCATCTGGGAGACTGCTGGTTTGTGGTCCATGAGGATCGTGCGCATATGTATTATCTGTATTGCCCCGTGGAAGTGGAGCGACACAGCTGTTGGAGTATTGGGCATGCAAGTAGCATCGACCTGAAACAGTGGGAGGATCATGCAGCGCTCTTTCATTCGGATCCCGATGACCCGTCCTGCTCCTGCCTGTCCACGGGTTCTGTGATTCCCTGGGGGGACGGCTGGGTCATGGCCTTTTTGGCCAATCACAATCAAACCGATCCCCGGGTGATATTTGCCGCATCTTCCGATTTGCATCACTGGGAGCTGATGGAGCTGCCGGATCTGCACATTCCGGGGCCTCCCTACAGTCGCCGACCGGGAAAGGCGTTTGGGAATCCTCGCTGGAGGGATCCTTGTTTGTTCGTGGAGGGAGAGGAGGTTTTGCTGCTGATGACGGCCGCGCAGGAGCATGCTGATCCGGAAACAGACGGGGTGATCGCGCTGCTACGCAGCCGGGATCTGACACAGTGGCAGCTCTGCCCACCTTTGATGTTGCCAGAGCTGGGGCAGGATTTGGAATGTCCTAAATTGGTTGCGCTGGATGGAGGGTATCAGCTCTGGGTTTCCTTGTTTGATGTGCTGCAATGCGAGAGTTTTGCGGCTCACCAGCCACAGGAACTGAACCCCAATACGGTGTTTGCTTTAAGCGCCTCCCGCCTTGAGGGGCCATATCGTCTTTCGGGTTCAGGACGGGTACTGATCGAGGATACACCGGGATGGCCCTATGCCTGCAGTCCGGTCTTCCTGCAGGGCAATTGGTATCTTCTGGGCACCTGTTGGAGTGATCGGAATGGAGACCATATCTGCGATCCGGTTCCCCTGAGTATCACGGACGAAGGCCTCAGGCAGGTGCAAGCTCTGCCTTGAACCATGCGAAGCCCAGCGGCGTTTCGATGTGAAGCTGTAGCCCGGATTCGGAGACCTCGATATGTCCGTCACCTGCCAGGCACTTAAAACGATTCGCAGAGCTGATCTCTTCGGGAAGCGGGATCCTGGCAGTTCCCCTGGCCAAGCCACGGAAGGCAAACAGCTGGTCGAGGTGGCCATCGTCACTTATGGAGGCGAAGGCACTCAGCGCGCGGCCATCCGGAGCTTGGCCCAGAGGAAGAATCGTGCCGTCGGCCCAGGGCTCCCGATGCTCTTTCCATAAGGAAAGCAGGGGCGCGATCCGCTGTCGCAGGTCGGGATCCAGATGCTGCAACTCGCACCAGGCCAGCGGTAGTGCAGGGAGGGTCATGGCGACCAGGGTTTCGATGGGCCATGCCCGGGGGGCCAGGGGATGTTCTCCATAGACGGAGCGATTCCGCAGGGGATTGAGCCACTCCATGCGCAGACGTTGTGGGTCCACCCAGTGACTGAGCTGCCAAAGGTTGCGCAGGGTATGCAGCGGTTGATAGTTGCCCCAGTCTGAGTAGCGGTTTTCCAGAAAGAGGGGGCCACAGGAAAGCATGCCCCAGTATCCCGGGCGGGGGGCGTTTCCGGTGATGTCGAGATCACAGACGATCTTTCCGGCACTTCCATGTTCCAGACGCTGGGCAAAGGCCTGCAGATGTCGGAAGGCCTGTTCGCTTTGTGCATCGATGCTGTCCAATTTGAAATGACGAATGCCATGTTCCTCATACAGGCCAAGCAGGCAGTCGGCGTCCTCCTGCCAATGAGCGAAGTCCCGGCTGGAATCCGGTGCAAACCACAGCCCCAGCTCCAGCCCCTGAAGCCGGGCCTCCTCCAGCAAGGGCTGCAGTCCACGGGGAAAGCGTTGCGGGTGCGGCGTCCAGAATTCCGGATCGGAATCCCAGAATCCGGACCAGGCTCCCGCTCCAGCAGCTTCCGCGGAGTTCGAGGTCATGCCTTTCTGCCAGCCATCATCCAGTTGGACCACATCGATCCCCAGTTCCGCGGCTACTTGGATTTCACCCAGCATAAAGGCTTCATTCATGCGACTGTCCCGGGAGCGGTCTCCCCAGGTGTTGCTGAGGCTGCGTGGGATGCGGTGGCTGTCGGTATCGGGACGCTGGGCTCGCTGCCACAGCTGCAGGACCCTTGTGCGGCCCAGGCGGCCACCCGAATAGGACAGCCGTTGCCAGTCTTCGAAGTTTCCGTTCCCTGCACTGCGGAGCCGGTAGCCCTGGGTGGAATCCGGAATCACTTCGAAATCCCAATCCCGGGGCTGGGGGCGGGAAGCGGGTAAGGGCTGTGGCAGCAGAAAGAGTTCTCCCTCCCCGCTCAGGCTGTCCTCGAGAACAAATAGATTGCCGCTGAGCTGAAGGGGACAGCGGGGAAGCAGCAGATACTCTCGTTCATGAAGCAGGCTGTCATGAAGGTCTGTGCGATCCTGAAAGCTCACCTGAATTAACTTCCAGGAGCGATCGGCAGAAAAAAGCAGTCCTCCGCTAGAGGTATGTTGGGGGAGGTCATCCTGTTCCAGACCTCCGGGGGCGGGGTGGGCATCCGAATTCATCCCGCTCTTCTAGCCTGCCTTCTGTGGATGGGAAGCCGGATCTGTCTCTTCGTGCGTGTTAGGGGATTTCCAGTTCCACACTGAAAAAGTGCTGGGGTTGATTGGCTAGCGGTTGGCTGGCACTGCGATGAACCCGTTCCCTGCGCCCGTTGGGTAGGTCACTGACCTCTTCCGGATCCAATGAGCCTGCACCCCAGTCATCCGCCATGAGGTTGCTGCTGTGTTCGATCCGCAGGGAGTAGCTGGCGTGTTTTACCCGTTCATAAATCAAGGTCGCTTTTCCGTTCAGCACCTCGATGCGGGGCGGGGTCGGAAGCTCCTGAGTCAGAGAGCTGCCTCCATAGATGTAGAGCTCCAGGTTGCTGAATCCACTGCTGCCGGCCGCTTGTTCCGGATCCGCAGTTGGATGATCCGCGCCTCCGGCCTGCTGTGCATACACGGCATCCGCCCAGAGCGCATAGTTCAGGGTTCTGGAGTTGACTGCGCTGGGCAAACGCAGCGCCGTATTCCAGGCCGCAGCCATATTCGCATAGCCGGTGGCATTGGGGTGTACCCGGTCATTCGGCGCCTCGACGGATCCGTAATTGATATTGGTGGAGGGCAGGCTGCCATTGTAGCCGTTGTCCTCCAGGGCAGCATACATATCCACCAGGGTGATGGAACGGCCCTGTCCCTGCCAATATGGGACTTCTGTAGTAGATAGCCAGGTATTAAATGATTGAAGATGGGGGAAGGCGGCATGGTTGGGCAGGTTGCACATGAGCGTGGACACATACAGTTCCACTCCGGGCTCGAATTCGTAGATTTTTTCGATCAGGGCCCGGTAGTCTGCCTGCAGTTCGGCTGCCGTGGCGTTGTTAGCGACCAGATCATTGATGCCGACGTGCAGGAGGACAATATGCGGATTGAAGCTGACGGCGTTGTAGTTGCTGGTGATGACCTCCAGTAGGTTTCCCGGGGCGCTCCCGAAGGTCCGGGCGGTGGTGTAGCTGGAATGTCCCTGATGGTTGCCGTCATAGCGGGTACTGGAAGTGGTGGCCTGAGCTTTGTCGAAAGCCGGGACGGCATTGCTGCTGTCCTGGCTGCCGATAAAATCGAAACGGTTGACGAAGTCCATACGCTGTTGCAGGAGGTTCTGCAGAGCACCGCGGTAGCCATAGGGAAAGGCGGTCTGGCCGTTGGCTTGTCCAAAGGAAAGTCCGTAGGTGATGGAGTCCCCCAGGGGAAGAATCCGGATCGTCTCCAGTTGCGGAGCCTGCGCGGTGACCGAACTCCAGCTGGGGCCCATACGAAGCTCATCCCAAAAAGCCCCGCCATCAAAGGATGCGAAGGGGATTCCGAATTTGATGCGGTCAATCACGGCGGAACTTTCCAGACTGCTGCTGAACTGAAAAGCGGGTTCTCCGGAGGGCAGGCTGTTGCCTGCAGGGAACACAGAGACTTCAAACAGGTCCGGCCCGCTGGCGTTGCCGGTGATTTTTCCGACCAACAGATAGTCCGTATTGGTGGCGAAGCTGAAGCCCGGTTCCTGAAAGCTGCTGCCTGAGAGTCCCAACTGACCTGTGTTCTTGATCTGCAGTTTGAACTGTTCCCCAGCGGCGGTATCGAGCCCGAATTCAAATTTTCCAGCGCTGCCGTCATAGCGGAAGAGGAAGCTGAAATACAGCGTGGCGTTGCTTAGATCGATCTGGTTGGTCGCGCTCAGTTTCCGGTAGGGCGTATTTCCGTTTGTGCCCTCGCTGCCGCTGCGCCCCTGGGCCGGATATCCGAAGCCGGAGGGGAGGGACCAGGCCTTATCGACGACCGCGGAACCGCTGTTTCCGCCCCAGGTCAGATCCCGGTTGCCGTACCAGCCCCCCTCCCAGCCATAGCCGCCATTGTTGCTGCTGTTCAGTCCGCCGGCGTCATAGTCAAAGCCCTCATACAGCGTGGGTGGATCCGTGTTGCTGACGGTTTCCTGGCCGACGACAGCAGTGTAGCTTCTGTCCAGATGGAATTCATCCCAGAACGCATGCCCGGTGTTGGCATCATTAAAGGGGATGCCCATGAACATTCTGTCCAGCGTGGCGTCACTGTCGAAGCTGACTTCGGCAGCGAAGACGGGCACGCTGTCAGGGATGTTGCTGCCGGCGGTAAACACCGATAGCTGCAGGCGATCCTGAGCGGAAGCGCTGTGTTGAATGCGGCCGAGGAGTACATAGTCGCGGTTATCCTGCAGAGTGGCCGCATCAAAGAGGTCGTTGCCAACGGTGATCAGGTCCAGGCCGCCATCCGCAGAGATCTGCACTTTGGTGATTTCGGTGCTGCCGGCGTGGAAACGCAATTCGTATTTCGCATTGCTGCCATCCTGACGGTAGAGCTGGGAGAAGAACACTTCGCCATCTGTATTCAGGTCAATGTGGTTGGCTGCCGTCCAACCCCGGTAGGGATTGTTTCCATGGGCCCGGTTCCCTGCGGCCCGTCCCTGAGGAACCTGGTGATAGCCGGAGGGCAGGGTCGTGAAGGCTGTATCCACCACCTCGGAACCGCTGTTCCCCCCGAAGCTCAGATCGGCATTCCCATACCAGCCTCCTGCCCATCCACGCCCGCTGTTATTAGCGCTGTTCAGGTTCCCGGCGTCATAGACAAAGCCTTCATAGACGGCGGACTCGGCCAGCGGCCCTGACGGAGTGGAGACAAAGCCGCTTCCGACCTGCACCGCATCTTCTGTCAGGACGGGATCTGCGGTGGAGGGAACGGCATCGGACTGGGGCGTAATGCGGAGTTTGATGAACTGCCCCTGATCCCCGGCCTGCAGGGTGTAGCTGCTGCCCGTGCCCACCACGCTGCTGTAGGGGCCCTCCAGACTGTTGGAGCGAAGCCATTCCAGGCTGCTTCCCTGTTCCTGGTCGCCGTTGGCATCGCCAAACAGATAATGGGCCTGCAGGGTATCCCCAACATCACTGCCTCCAAACATAGCCAGCGCCTGCACGCTGGGGGGAGCCGGAGTGCTGGATGCGACATTCTGAGTGTTGTCATACCCGTTGGCCAGAGCTTCCTGTAGCTTCACTCCGAGGGCATCCATCAGAGAGCGGTAGTGTGGATCAGTAGCCAGGTTTTGGGTCTGCCCGGGGTCCTGTTCCAGGTCGTAGAGTTCTTCATAGGCGCTTTGGTTGCTGATGCTGAAGTTTCGTTGGGCCATGGAAATGCTGTTGCCGTCACTGGACTGCATGGGGCGCCACTGAATGTAACTGAAGCGGGCACTGTGCATGACATAGCCCATGTACCAGGTTCCGCTGACCTGCCGTGGGTACTGGCTGAAAGCCGCCGTTTTCCAGGCCTGATCCGGATCGCTCAGCAGCGGGGCCATGCTCACGCCTTCCAGGTCATGGGTGGTGGGGGCATCCACATTGGCCAGTTCGAGCAAGGTCGGCATGATATCCACGCCTTCGACCAGGGCCGTGAGCAGTTTGCCTTTACTGCTTTCCGGCATGCTGGGTGCATGCAGGATCAGCGGAATGCGGGTGGCCACATCCAGATTGGTATGTTTGGGCCAGCTGCCGTGCTGTCCCACATGCATGCCATGATCCCCCCAGAGCAGAATGATGGTGCGGTCGCGGAGGCTGTCGCTGCTATCTCCATCATCATTCGGATCCTCCAGTGCCTCGAGAATCCGACCGATCTGGGCATCGATAAAACTGGTGCAGGCATAATAGCCGTGGGTCAGGGCCCGGGCATAGTCTTCGGGGTAAATGTGGGTGCCATCCACAGTGATGATACCGTAATCCGCCCCGGTCTGCTGGTTGGTGCTAAAGGTGCCGTTGTCGAGTGCGGCCTGCGTAGCCGCCGTGCGCCCGACAAAAGAAGGGCGTCCGCCTTTGTAGGTGGTCAGCTCCCCGGAGAAGGGGTCATAGAAGGCGGGGTCCAGTGCACCCTGAATGGGCAGGGCTTGGGCTCCCTGGGCGATGGGCAGGCTGTTGCGGTCGTAGAGGTCCCAGTATTTCTGGGGGGCGGAAAAGGGCAGGTGAGGCTTCCAGAAGCCGGCGGCGATAAAGAAGGGCTGCCCGTCCTGGGCCCGGGCGGCAATGGCGGCGACGGTGGCATCGGCGACCTGGGCATCCATGGAATTGCCTTCCCGGTCATTGGGGTAGGCTTCCCAGGCGGGACGCAGATTGACGTTGCTGGCTACCGCCCGGTTGGCGTCGGTCTGATAGAGATCGGTATTGTTGTAAAAGCTGTTGGAGACATTCCAGGAGGCGGCATCCATGTGATGAAAGTTTTTGCCGTAGCCTGCCGTCCAGTACCCGTTGTTTTTGAAGGTTCCGGGGAGGGTATCAATGTTGCCCATGGTATCCCGGAAGGTGGGAGAGGCTCCCCCGAATACATCATAGATCTGCGTGCTGTCCGGGCGTGCGCCGGTGAGTACGCTGGCGCGGGAGGGCTGACAGACAGCTTGCTGAACATAGGCGCGGCGGAAGGTGATGGATTCCTGACTGAGCTGATCCATAGCCGGTGTCTGCATATGGGTAGCGCCATAGATGGGAAGCTCAGGACGAAAATCGTCTAAGGTGAGAAAAACCACATTCAGCGGTTCAGCGGAGAGGCTCCCCAGAGCGAGAAGCCCGGTGAGTGAAGTCAGTGCGCGTTTGGCGCTGTGCAGCATGGTCATACAATCAATGTAGAGCCATGGGGGCCATAGGTTAACGGAAGCTCTATGCAACCTTGCGGGGAGAGAAGCATTACACACAACAAAACAGCTCCGTAGAAACGGAGCTGAGCAGGAAGGTCTGTGTTTCGTGTTGGATCAGCGAATTCTTCGCCGGAACAGACCCAGGGAGCCCAGGGCCAGGCCCAGCAACATGAGGGTGGAAGGTTCAGGAATCGCGGTGACTTCAGAAAAACTGTTTCCGATGCGGATCTCATCCACGCCGCTCGTCAAGTTTGCGAAGCCATCAGAGGTGTCAATGCGCAGAGCCACACCTGTGCCGCTTTCTGAAAAACTGTGCGTGACATCCCAGGCCATGGGTTCCCCCGTGACGGTTCCGGTGGCGGAATTCCAGAACGAACCTTCAATCGTATCATTTCCGGTGGAAGAGGTGGTGATTTTGAATACAGCGAGATTCTGGGTTCCAACCAGATCGATATCTGCGTCCATCAGGCCGCTGCTGGTGGAACTGCTCCCACCTGCGGTGACGCCTAGAAATCCATCGATTGAGTTTAGTTCACCCAGCTGTATCAGGGATGCGTTATCTCCGCTGACGAAAGAGAGCTGTGAGCCAGTATTGCCATTCCGGAAGGCGTTCAGCAGAAAGCTGACGTACACAACCGAGTCGGAGTTAAAATCAAGATAGTTCCCAGCTGTCAGGTTGACCACCGCGACTTCATTAAAGGTCGTTCCCGCAGTCTCCATGCGGTTCCCTGTCGGGGTGAAGCCATACCCACTGGGTGCGGAGTAGCTACCTGATGCAATCGGCAGATTGGCAGAGCCACCCGTGTTTCCGGAAAATACAAAATTTCCCCAGTTGTTGGTTAGCCCCGTTCCGCTGGCCGAGGTGTTTCCGATCACTCCGGTGTTGTAGGAAAAGGATTCGATGACGCTGGCCTGGGCGGCTGCAAACAGGCCACAAAGGGCCAAAAGGGAATACATGCAGTTCATAGTCAGTTCTCCAAGGTAGAATGTCTGTGTCGGTCAAGGGTTGCGGAACCCGGGGGGGGGCATCTCTCGAAACACCATAACTTTGTGGAGAGGCGGGCGTATATGGAAACCTAATGCAACCTTGCGTGGGTGGGGTTGCAAGGTTGCGCGGTTTCGTTCTGTTTTCGAAACCTGTCCGGAATACAGTGAGGAATGTTTACTTCTGTCCCAGAACTGGAAAGCTCCGGATACCCGGTGTTTCGCTGGAGTGCTCCCGGGGTTCACGCCCAGCATCCGTATTTCACCTCTCCCGCGGTGACCGCAGATGACCGCTGGCTGCTGACGATGCAGGAATCCGAAGGACGGGTGGGACTCTGGGTTACAGACCGCCGAAACAAAAGCTGTGTCCCCCTGCATGAACCGGATCGCCGTATGTATGCCTATGTGTATGGGGATGGAGACCGCAGCGGTGGATTCAGCAAAAGTTCAGTGAGTCTCGATGCCGGGCGTGGGCGGGTCTATTGGCAGCAGGGGCAGGAGCTGTTTGCAGCTGAGCTTGGCGAAGGGGCTCCCCCTCCAAGGAGCTGCGCCCGTTTACCGGAGGGCTGGGTTTCGGCCTACAATCACGTTTCGGATGATGGACGGTATGTCGTGATCCCGCTTACGCATCCAGATGCCTTTTATGACGGCATGAGCCAGGAGGATCACATGAAAGAAGTGCCTCCTAAACTGATCAATCACGGGTTGTGCAGCCGGATCTACCTTCTGGATGTTCAGAGTGGCGAATTGCGCTGTCTGGCAGAAGTGCCTCTGTTTGTGACCCATGCTCAATGCGATCCGTCCGGTTCCGGCCGCATTTTATTCAACAGTGAGGGATCCTACTGGATGACGGGGGAGGCACATAAGCGGATCTGGGTACTGGAAGCCAACGGGGAGATGCACCCTCTCTTTGATCAGGCCCCGGATACGGAGTGTTCCCATGAGAATTTTTCTCCGGATGGCTCTATGGTAATCTATCATGGCCACCGCAGGGACTGGTCCTCTTTTGTCAGCGGAAGGACATTGGATGGGGACGTGTGTTGGGAAATTGATACGCCGGATTTTCATCCCTGGCATGCGATTACCACACCGGATCTTCCCGGGTTTACTATTGATGTGGCAGATGGACGGATTCTGTTAGGCCGTTTGGTAGCGGGGCAATTGCATCTTCGGGAACTGTGCAGACATGCCTCCAGTATGTCCCATCAGGATGTGCACGCCCATCCGGTCATGACTCCGGACGGGAAGGGGGTTGTGTTTACCAGTGATGTGTCTGGATGTGCCGGCGTTTATGAAGTCAGACTGGCATAAGCCCGGGATCTATGATGACTTCAGCCCCTTATGTCTTTCCCTGAGCCTCACTTCATGGGACAGTTGCCCCCTCACAGAGGAGACACGATATGAACACGGATCTACCGAATATACTGGTCATCAATCCGGACGAAGTCCACTTCAGCCGTATGGTGTCAGAGGCGGGGTATGAGACGCTGCTGTTCGGGATCCAGCACGAAACCCCGGATCCGGAAACCCGGCTGAGGTATGACCGGATTCATCCAACCCAAGCTGCGGAAAAAATGGCCGCCTTCACGCACCTCTAAACCGCTATCCCACAATGAAACAGGACCTTCTTCACTACATTCAGACCGCGCCTCTGGCGGATACGCACGAACATCAACCCTCCAACGCGGAATTTTTGTCCCAGCGACTGGATATCCTCCAGCTTATCGGGGCGAACTACCTGGGGGCGGATCTGGTCTCAGCGGATCCGACCCTTCCGGCTCACCAATGGGGACTGGACCTTGGAGCGCCCGAAGTGCACCCGGACCATAGCGGCTTTGAAGAACGGTACCGTCGGATGGAACCGGCTCTGAAAAGAATCCGGTATACCTCCTACGGCAGAGCCAAACTGGAAATGGGCAGGAAACTCTGGGGGATTGAAGACTTCTCGCTGGAATCCCTTCACATCGCCCAGGCTCAACTCGAAAAGATGTATCAGAATGGGCAGCGGATGTCCCTGTTCAGAGAACATGCGGGGCTGGATCATATTCAGATCGACAATGCCAGGCTGACCTTTGAACTGGATGACGAGGATCCGGAATATTGCCTGCATGACATCCGGGTCATCGGGTATGTCAGCGGACGGCTGTACCAGAGCTATGACTTCACTCCGGAGGCCATGGAACGGATCGGGGTGGACATTGTGGACCTCAGCAGTCTGGAAGCCTCTATTGTGTCTCTGTTTGAGCAATACGGACCCATTGCCGTGGCCACAAAAATGCCACACGCGTATGAGAGGACCCTGCATTGGCGCAAACGGTCAACCCCGGAGGCCCGTGCCTCTCTGGAACGGGTGCTGCGGGATGCTGCAGATGCCGCCGAAGAAGACCGGCTGTGCGTGGGGGACTGGTGTACCTCCCGGATTATTGAACAATCCATCCGCCACCAGCTGCCGATCAAAATTCACACCGGCTACAATGCTGGCAATAACCAGATGCGGATGGACTTTATCCGTCCCTCTCTCCTGAATGATCTGATCCTGGAGTATCCCGAAGCCCGGTTTGTGCTCATGCATATTGGGTATCCATATGAAAAAGAAATCATCGCACTGGCCAAACACTTTCCGAATGTCTGGGTGGACATGTGCTGGGCCTGGAGCATCAGTGAGGTGGCAAGTGTGAACTTTGTCCGCGAATTTCTGAATGCGGTCCCCTATAACAAACTGTTTGCATTCGGGGGGGATATCATGGATCCGTTTCAGGTGGTGGGGTTTGCCCAGCAGGCACGTGACGGATTGAACCGCGCCCTGCAGGCGAACATTGAGGCGGGGTATCTGGATGAGCGGGGAGGGCTTGAGATCGCGGAACAGGTGATGTTGAAGAACGCTTATGAGGTATTCGATCTTGAAGGAACCCGGGAGAATATTCGATCAGCAGTTTCCTGAGGTCGAAAGCTCAGGATCAATGCAGAGCAAGGTTGCGGTGGTTTAGATCGCTTCCAATAAACACGGATGATAAAAGATCCGTATGTCCCCGCCCCATATCCTTTTCCTGATGGACGACCAGCATCGTTTTGACTGGTTTGGATTTGCCGGTCATCCGGTGGTGAAAACCCCGAATCTTGATCGGCTTGCCTCCGAGGGCGTGGTGTTTGAGAATGCCTACACCCCGGCGCCTGTCTGTATTCCGGCCAGGCAGTGCCTGGCTACAGGCCAGTTTCCCCGGGACTGTGGTGTAGAGCAGTTCGGCCAGGATCTGCCTCCCGGCTCCGAAACCTTTGCCCGGGCCTTGTCCCGGGTGGGGGTGCAGACTGTTTGCTCGGGTAAACTGCATCATCTGGGACCGGATCAGATGCAGGGCTGGAATCAGCGGATCTGTAATGGGGATGATATGGAGCTGTCTCTGTCTTTTCGTGATGATCTGGATGATGCCGCCGTCTCGGCACGGGTACCTCCGGTTAACATGTGGAGTCTGAGCGAGGAACTGCAGCGGGCAGGCACAGGGAAATCTCCGTATTACACGTCAGACCGACTCAATACAGAGGGAGCCTGCGCCTTTCTGGAGGAGTACTTTGTCAGTCCATTTTACGAACGGGCGACACCGGAACGCCCGCTCCTTTTGAAGCTGAGCTTACAGCAGCCGCATTATCCCTTTTGTGCACCAGAGGAGATGATCGGAAGCTACCTTCCGCTGGTTGAGGAATATGAAAACCAGCACTGTCTGGACCATTTTCAATGTGCCAACTGGACGCATAACCCGGAAGGGGTGGATCAGCAGCAACGCCTGCGTGCGCTAGCGGCCACGGCGGCCATGGTGGAGACCTGTGATGCTCACTTTGGCAGGGTCCTCGATCAGATTGAAGCCTGCGGGCAAGATCTGGACGACTGGCTGATTGTCTATTGCAGCGATCACGGGGACCTGCTTGGGGAACATGGGAAGTGGTGGAAGCTGTCTTTTTATGAAGGCAGTGTGAAGGTACCCCTGGTCATTCGCGGCCCCCGCTTTTTTCCGGGTGCAGGGCGTCGGATTCAATCGAACGTCAATCTCTGTGATCTGTTTGCCACCTTTTGTGAGGTCATGGAGGCTCCTTTGCCACAGGGAACCCGTTCCCGTTCCCTGCTGCGGCTGCTGAATGGAGGCGAAGCCGTCTGGCCGGATGAGTCTGTGAGTCAGTACATGGGAGAGTTTGTCATGATCAAACAGGGAGCCCTCAAGTATCAGTACTATGGGGAGGAAAGCCCGGAACTGCTGTTTGATCTGGTCGCTGATCCGGGAGAGACCCGGAATTTCGCAGAGGATCCGGCCTATGCAGAGGCGATGCAGGCTTTCCGCAACCGGGCCCGGGAGCTGGGCTTTCCGAGAAAAGCCGGATAGAAATCCTCTGCGCTACAGAAGTCAGGGGAGGCGTTTGCGGTAGTCCCGGGGAGAGATGCCGAAGCTGCGTTTGAATACCCGGGAAAAGTGGTAGGGATCTTCAAAGCCCACTTCCGCGGCGGCCTCCTGCACCGAGAGCTGCTGGTAGGCAAGGAGGCCGGCTGCGTATTCCATTTTGCAGCGGATGAGCACCCGATATGGGCTGTCTTCAGCGAATTCCTGAAAGAGGCGGCTTAGGTACGCGCGGTCGAGATGACAGGCCTGGCAGATCTCCTGGAGGCTGTGCAGGCTGCGGAAGTGATCACGAATGTACAGGTGACATCGTTGAAAGCTTCGATAGCGCTCCGGATGCATTTCGGTTGTGGGCGTTTGATCCAGCGCAACGCGCTGGAAGAGCAGACTGCATAGATCCCGGGCGTAGGCTTGGGCCTGTTGCTGCGGGAGCGTGCCACAGTGGATGAGCTGTTCAAACAGATCCGGCACCCAGCGGGTAGGGGGAATGAAGCCTGGCTTCCCAGGGGAAAGACCGCTGCGTTGCAGCTGCGCCAGGGCCTCAGAGCCGCTTAGATCGACAAAATATTTTACCAGTGCTTCCCCCTCAAGAGCCTGCAAACGAAAGCAGCTTTGCGGGCCGTAGGCAAAGAGACTGCCCGGGCCCAGTTCCCAGGCCTCCCCCCCGATTTCCAACCTGAGCTGCCCCTGCTGCACATATTCCAGGGCATAGTAGCGAAACTGTTCCCGCTTCAGGGCGTAGTCAGGACGGCACTCTTCCCGCCCTGCACAGGCAAGGGTCCAGCTTTCGTCAGCGGATGCGTCCAGGGGACCGAAGTAGTACTGGCTTCGCGCTACCTGGCGGCTGAGGAAATCGGGAAGGGTGCTGCTCATGCTCATGTCACAAATATCCATGAAGGGGTCAGCTGCGTCCATTCCGAAATGTTGCCAGTTTGACTATGGTGACTCTTATGAAGTTCAGCCTCCCCAACATTGTGTTCGGCTCTTCGGCTCTGGGAAACCTGTATGAGGTGGTTCCCGATGCCACCAAGCGGGCGATTGTGCAGAACTGGCTGCAGAGTGTGGAGGTTCCGCTGATTGATTCCGCGGGCAAATACGGCGCAGGGTTGGCCTTGGAATCCATCGGTCGCCTGTTGGCGGAGGAGGGGGTGGATCCGGATGCGGTGCTGATCAGCAACAAGCTGGGCTGGAAGCGGGTGCCACTCGTTCACGCAGAAGCTCAGTTTGAACCCGGGGCCTGGTTTGGGTTGGAGTACGATGCTGAACAGCTGATGGGGCGTGAAGGCATTCTCGAAGCCTACCATCAGGGGAATGCATTGCTGGGCGATTACCGGGCCCGCCTCGTATCCGTACATGACCCGGACGAATATCTGGCGGCTGCCGGGAGTGAAGAGGAAGCTGCCTCCCGTTATGCAGAGATTCTGGAGGCCTATGAAGCTCTGATCGACCTGCGGGAGAAGGGGGAGGTGCTGGGTGTGGGCATTGGCAGCAAGGACTGGCGTTGTATTGAAAGAATGTACCGCGATGGTCTGCAGTTTGACTGGGTGATGTTTGCCAACAGTCTCACCCTCTTTTCCCATCCCCCGGAGGTCCTGGCATTTATGGCGGAACTGCATGCCGCTGGCATCCCCATGATCAATTCAGCGGTATTCAATGCCGGCTTCCTGCTGGGTGGGCCTTACTTTGATTACCGGGTCATCTCTGAGGATAGCCACCCCCGGCATTTCGACTGGCGCCGCCGCTTTCTCCGTCTCTGCGAGGCTCATGAGCTCAGCCCCGCACATGCCTGTTGTCAGTTCGCGCTTTCTCCCCCCGGGGTGGAGGCTCTGGCGTTGAATACCAGCAAACCCGCACATGTGCCCCGCAACGTGGAGTACGTCTCTACCGAACTGCCGGGGAGCTTTTGGCAGGCTTTGAAAGAGGAAGAGCTGCTTTCTGAATCCTATCCCCATCTTTGAAGCATGATTATCGACGCCCATCATCATTTCTGGAACTATAACCAGGAAGAGTACGAGTGGATTGATGAATCCATGTCCCGCATCCGTCGTGACTTCCTGCCAACGGATCTAAACACGGAACTGAAGCAGGCTGCTGTGGATGGAGTGGTCACGGTACAGGCCCGTCAATGTCTCGAGGAAACCGAGTGGCTCTTGTCCCTGGCGGAACAACATTCCTTTCTCTATGGTGTGGTTGGCTGGGTGCCCCTGCAGGATGCCAAGCTGGGGCAAATCCTGGAGCGGTATGCTGCTCATGCTGCCTTTAAAGGAGTGCGACATGTGGTTCAGGCGGAGGCCCCCGGATTTCTGGATGGCAGGGCTTTTAACCGGGGGATCCGTGAGCTGAGCCGCTGGGGCCTGAGTTACGATCTGCTCATTGTGGAGTCTCAACTGGAGGAGAGCATCGCTTTTGTCGACCGTCACCCGGATCAACCCATGGTGCTGGATCATGCGGCTAAACCCCGGATTCGCGAAGGCAAGCTGGAACCCTGGGCGACCCGGCTGCGTGAGCTTGCCAAGCGGGAGCAGGTTTCCTGTAAGCTTTCGGGACTGGTGACCGAAGCGGATCCCCGGAACTGGAGCGAGTCTCAGCTCTGGCCTTATCTGGAGACGCTGCTGGAGGCCTTTGGTGCGGAGCGGCTGATGTTGGGTACGGACTGGCCCGTCTGTTTGGTGGGCTGTGAATACTTGGACTGGGTTTCCCTGTTGCGTCGTTTGATTTCCACTCTTTCCGAACACGAGCAGGCGGCTGTGTTGGGAGAGAATGCCTGCCGGATCTACCGGCTCAGCCCCCAGGGAGCTTCCTGAGATGAAGGCCATTTCCATTCCACAAGCCAAGCACTGTGAACTGGTGGAGATCCCGGATTGTCCACCCCCTGCCGCAGGAGAATGTCGCTTGCGCATTTGTCAGGTGGGCTATTGCGGCTCTGACCTGACCACCTTCCGTGGCTTGAATCCGATGGTGAGTTATCCCCGTATTCCCGGTCATGAAATTGCTGCGGTCATTGACGAAGTGGGTGCCGGTGTCCCGGAGCCTTGGCGTGCCGGTCTGCAGGTTCTGGTTTCACCCTACAGTCACTGTGAGGACTGTCCTGCCTGCAGGGCAGGACGTCCGAATGCCTGTCAGTTCAACCAAACCCTGGGGGTACAGCGGGATGGAGCCCTAACGGAATATATCAATGTGCCCTACAAAAATTTATTTCAGGCCGAAGGCTTGAGCCTTGCGGAATTGGCTTTGGTTGAACCGCTCACCGTGGGCTTTCATGCGGTGGCCCGGGGACAGGTTCAGGCCGGGGAATGGGTCGCCGTACTCGGCTGTGGTGCGATTGGCCTGGGCGTGATTGCCGGAGCTGCGGCCCGTTCCGCCCGGGTCATTGCCGTGGATGTCGACGATGACAAACTGGCGCTCGCTCAGGCCTGCGGTGCCGGATATCTGGTGAATGCCAACGAACAGGATCTCCATGAACAACTTCAAGCCTTCACGGGTGGGGATGGCCCTGCGGTGATGATCGAAGCTGCCGGCCAGCCTGCCACCTTTCGTGCCTGTGTGGAGGAGACGGCCTTCTGCGGAAGAGTGGTCTATATCGGCTATGCCAAAGCTCCGGTCGAATATGAAACCAAATACATGGTCATGAAGGAACTGGATATCCGTGGCTCCCGCAACGCGCTCCCTGAAGATTTTGAAGCGGTGATTCAGTATCTGCAACAAGGGAACTTTCCCGTGGATCAGGTCATCACCCGGAGCGTCCCCTTTGAACAAGCCCCGGAAGCTCTGATCGAATGGGACAAGAATCCAGCAAAGGTGACCAAAGTTCACGTCATCCTGGGACAGAATGATTTGTAGCGCATCCTGTTTGCCCGGACAGAATGATTGATGGGACAGAATGATTTGTAGTGCATCTTGTTTGCCCGGACAGAATGATTGATGAGACAGAATGATTGATGGGACAGAATGATTTTTGGGACAGAATGATTTGTAGTGCATCTTGTTTGCCCGGACAGAATGATTGATGGGACAGAATGATTTTTGGGACAGAATGATGTGTGCGACAGAATGATTTGTAGTGCATGCTGTTTGTCCGGACGGTCTGATGGACGGAACCTATTGATTCCGGTACAACGGGCATGAGCTTCTCTTCGGTAGAAGTTTAGGGTCTTCCGGGATGCACCCTGTGATTTCGGCTCCCTGTTTGGTAAAGATTCTTTCCCCTCGAACGAGAAACCACCCAATGATTCTGTCTCTAAGAATCATTCTGTCCCAAAAATCATTCTGTCCTCAAGATCATTCTGTCCTCTGAGCCAGCAGGGCCGCGCCCATCGCCTGAGCATGTTCTCCGAGGCGGGCAGCATGCAGACGGATGTCGTCAGGCTTCACCCACAGGTTCAGCTCTGCGTTTTCCCGGACGATGCGTAGGTAGCGCTCCCGGAAGCGTTCCGTGGTGGCTTCCGGATCCATGAGACCTCCACCAATCACGATGTGTGTCGGATCATAACACATGCTGCCCATAGCCACGGTGTAGCCCATGGCTTTCGCCTGGAGGTCAAAAATATCACAGGCGAGGGCATCCTCCTCTGCGGCAAGATCGCGCAGACATAACGCCTGCTCTCTGCGTGGACGGGGATCCTGATGGAAGGGGTGATCCGGGTAATGAGGAAGCCGCTCATCGAGATACTGTGTCAGCCCCGAAATGCTGGTATAGGCCTCCACACAGCCCCAGCTTCGTCCACATCCGCAGGAGAAGCGTGGAAGATTCAATTCCGCGTAGGGCAGGGGGATGTGCCCCAGAATGACCGCGGCCTGATGATCTCCGCAGAGCAGCGTTCCATCTGCATGGACGAAGGAGCATCCCAGACCGGATCCAGGTGCTAACATGAGCACAGAGCCCGGATGTTCTGCCTGCAGGAGTTGCGCTTCAGGGATTCCTGCCAACTGGCCGTCGTTGGCGGTATAGACCGGGAGCTTGCGTCCGAGTTTGTACTGCAACGCCGATTGCAGAGACTCCAGATAGTTCCAGCCTTCCACCGCGTCGGCCATATTGGGCATGCTGCCGAGGACCCCGTAGGCCTCATAGGGTCCGGGCATGGCCACGCCGACTGCATGCACCTGTTCCCAGTCGAGTTTTTCCTCCCTCAGGAAAAGATCCAATCCCTCCAGCCAGGCTTGCAGCATGACTTCAGGGCCATCTGCGCTGGGGGTGCGGCGTTGCCGCAGGGTGTGCGTGAGCAGCTTGCCTTCCGCATCCACGCCATTGAATTTGGAGGTGGTGGCACCGCAGTCAATACCCAGGCAGATCGGGGAGGAGGAATTCATGCATTTACACGGAGAAAGGCTTTGATGGTGGCGCACTCTTTTCCCTGGGAGGGACCATGCGGACGGATTCGGTAAGCACCCACTTGAGCGGGAACGATCCAGGTTTCCGCGTAGTGTACCACAAAGGGGGCAAAGGCGTTGTCCGGACTTTCTACAATCGCTTCCTCTCCCTGCACCAGATTGAGCACATGTACGGAGCACTGTTCCGTGTGATGATCCACAGCTTCTGTGAACCAATGACGCCGGGTTTCAAAGGCTTCGCTTTGATAAAGCCCTGTGCGTTCTTCCCGCCAGCCGGGTCCTTCCGCCACGGCTTCGATCCGGTTGACCAGACGGGGCTCCACCCAGCGTTTCGTACGCTGCCATTGAATATTGGCCTGACCGCGCTCGAGATTGATGGGCCGTGGCTTGCCATCCAGGTCCAGGCGGCCCCAGTCCCAGAGTTTAAACGTGAAAATATAGGGGGTGTGGCTGATCTCCAGAACCATACTGTTTTTGCCGGAGCAGTGACAGGTGCCCGCCGGAATCAGGAAATGATCATGGGTCTTAGCCGGGAAACGCTGCACATGCTTTTCGTCCGGAAAGGAGCGGTCTGCATCGTAGGCCGCGGTCTGCAGATCCTGCATCATCGCCTCAGGATCCACTCCGTCCACCAGTCCCAGATACACTTCTGCATCGGGTTCTGCATCGAGAATGTAATAACTCTCATCCTGGGTGTAGCGCAGACCGAATTCTTCATGGGCGTAATCGATGAGGGGATGTACCTGAAAACTCAGGTTCTGACCGTCCATGGTATCGAGAAAATCAAAACGGATAGGGAATTCCGCCCCGTAGCGGCCGTAGACCGCTTCTCCCAGCAGTTGCTCTGGATGTCGGAAGACGAGGTTGATCGAGGGGAGTTCCACCTGGATGTCCCCAAAGCCCAGCAGTAGGGAATTCTCCTCGGGGACACAGTCAAAGCACCAGGCGTAGTTCGGTGGGCCCTCGGGAAGGTCGCAGACTTCGCGCATCCATTGTCCACCCCAGACGCCAGGGTCAAAAAACGGGACCACCCGGAAAGGGCGGCGGCAGCTTTCCTCCAGCCCGGCACGCAGTCCTTCGCCGCTGACCAGTTTGGGTTCCCCCGGAATACAGCTGTCCAATAGATAATCCCAGCGCTCAACGCTGTCCCGTTTGAGTTTGTCGCAGACCCGCCAATCAATAAAGAAGGCCCGCTTATATTGTGGCTTTCCGCCTGAGCCCCGATTGTCTGCACCCAGGTTTCGCACTTCCCCGCGACGCTGACGCAGCTGTCCTTCCCAGCGGGGCATATCCGCGTAGATCAACAGGTCCGGCTCGGCCAGAAGCGTAGCCCCCGGACCGACGATCCAGAGCTCGCTGCTGCGTTCGGCAATCCGTTGTTGCAGGGCCTTGTGTTTGGCCGGATCAAAAAAGTCCTGCATCTTAAGGCGGCTGATGCGCCCGAATATGGGATCGTCGCCGCCCAGCTCCGGAGCGATCAGCCGATCCACCTCCTCCGGGCTCAAGAAGAGATCGCGTTCTGTGTAGATGATCTGCGCTTGCGGAACCTGAGCTTCGACAAAACGTTCAATCTCTTGGTCATGCAGGCCGCTGTAACATTCAAAGCCGATTAGCGGTGTATCGGTCTGCAGAGTGGCGATGTGTTCCTGCAGGGTCTTCGCAATCCGCTCCCAGCCCTGACAGGCAGCCTGTTCATAGCCGGGCACGTTCACGCAGGGATATTTGTCGTAGGAGGCCTGTCCCAGACCTAACTTCTGCAGATAACTCATTCCCCGGCCTCCGGCCGGGAGAAGTCATCCTCATAGCGGGTGATGTCTGCCTGCTGCCAGTTGCCAAAGGCTACCTCAAGGACCCTGCAGGGTTTGTCCCCAATGCAGGAAAGGCGGTGTTTCTCATTGGCGGGAATCCAGATTTCCTCCCAGGGTTCACAGGCACGGATCTCATCCCCCACCTGAACCTGTGCCCCTTCATCCATGACAATCCACAGTTCGGCCCGGCCGGTATGGGATTGCAGGCTGAGCCGCATGCCCGGTTTCACTTCCATCAGACTGACGGTGCAGTCCTCGTTGAAGGCGTATTGTTTGAATTGTCCCCAGGGACGTATCACATGATCGGGCTCGGGTTTCTGATCTGGGATGCTTTTGGTCACGTAGTTCATGGTTGCTCCTCGATTCTGCGGTCCCGGAGAACGGGGTTCCCGTTTTCCTCGATCAGGACCTTGTGAAAATTTCGTTCCGCCAGCGCTCCGTAATCATGTCCGGCATCGGCGGGATAAATTCCAAAATAGGTGAGGGGTTCGGAGCCGGTGTTCATGGTGCGGTGGGCGGTATGACCGGGAACATACACGACCTTGCCTGCACCCAAAGGCTCAAGGCGGGACTCTCCACTCTGCTCATCCTCCAGCAGCATCATGCCTTCCCCGCGCAGACCAATATACACCTCCGCCGCTTCACGGGTTTCGTGGTAGTGCCCTTTGGTCAGGTAATACTCCCCGTCAATCTGTCCCGGGTAGAGGATGCCAAGCCCGTAGTGCAGATCGCCATCGGCGTCTCCGGGTTCTACCGCCACCACCTCGTAAAGCAGGGGATCCTCTTGCTTCAGGTGCTCATCTACGGCTGCAGGATTGCTGAACGAATTCCGCAGGTCACTCAGGTGCCGCCGAACGGTCATGCCGCCACTGAGATGACCGGTTTGTGGATCATACACTTGGCTGAGAATAGCTTCTGGATTCATGTCGGGCTCCGGGTTCGTCCTCTGTTCTACACCCCTCAGACTTGACCGTCCATCAAAAGTAACATATCTAACATAGATAATATCTTATAACATGCTCAGTAACGCCCTTCATCGCCAACGCCACATTCTCGAACTGTTGGAAAGCCAGGATTCGATCTCCACCTCCGACTTGCCAGAGCGCTTGGGCGTGACCCCGATGACGGTGTGGCGGGACCTGAAACAACTGGAGGAAAAAGCCCTGATCCGCCGTCTGCATGGACGCATTGTCGGCCTGAGTGCGGGGGAGGAGGAACCGGATTTCCATAGTAAACGCAGTAAGAACCAGGATGCGAAAGAACGCATTGCAGCGATGGCCGTGAGCGATTGGATTTCGGAAGGGGATTGCATTGCCCTGGACGGCGGGACCACGGTGGCGGCCATGGCCAAACAAATGCTGCCGCCGCGGGTGACCCTGGTCACCAACTCGGTGAACACGGCTCAGCTGTTTCAGCGACATCCCTCACGTCCGGAGGTGTATTGCTGCGGAGGCTATCTGCGGGATGCCTCGGGAACCTTTATCGGCCGGGAGGCCCTGAGTTTCTTTAGTAAACGCCGCTTCCGTCGTTATTTTCTCAGTGCCACCGGTATGGATGTGGAGGCCGGGGTTACGGACCTCACGCTTGAGGACAACGAAGTGAAACAGGCGATGGCCGCAGCCAGTGAAGAAGTGGTGTTGCTGGCCGATGCCAGCAAACTCGGGGTGGTTTCTCATATGCAGGTGCTGCCCTGGCGGGCGATCGACCGTGTGATAACGGATGCCTCGCTGAACTCCTTTGCCGGCCTCGCCTCCACAACAGCAGGGCCGCCCCGAATTTACAGCGTCACCGGAAGCTGAACACGGATGCCCTTGGGATCCAGGGTCGGGGGAATCAGCTCTCCGTTCTCAGCATAGTCGATTTTCAGAATGGAAAAGTCTCTGAAGAAATCCTCGTTGGTCTGACTGAGATCATTGCAGGCGTAGTACCACTGTTCCTCCACCTGAAAGAAGGAGCCATGGCGGTCCCGGGCGATTCCGGGTGCATAACGGTGGCTGGGAGGGAACTTCTCTTCCAAGAAGAAGCTGCCTTTGCCCTGATAGGGCCCGTAGAGATTTTCGGACATGGCATAATAGCCGCCCTGGGACAGGTAATAGATGCCGTTATGTTTGTGTAGAAAGGGTTTGTCTTCGAATTGGGAATCGTCACCAGGCTGACCGCTGGGCCGGATGTCCAGATGACGGGGCGTTTCCGCCAGCTCAATCATGTTGTCCTTCAGCCGGGCCATGAAGATTTTGCAGTGTCCGAAGACCAGATAAGGAATGCCGTCTTCGATATAGATGGCGGGGTCATACACCCGGTGAAAGGGAACCTGCCAGGCTTTCACTAAGGGTTTGCCCAGCGGATCCGTCCAGGGACCCACCGGTGTATCCGAAACCAGGACGCCTACGCTGTGAATAAACTCGGAGAAATAGAGGTAGTATTTGCCCTTAAATTCTGCGCAGTCCACCGCAAAACACTTATCGCAATATGGGCCAATGTAGGTGTCCCCCGGATAAATCGTGTGTTCGTGTTTCCAGTCCTCCAGGTTGTCCGACGAGTAGATCCCCCAGCTTTCCATCGTATAATCCCCCTGATCGGGAGCGCTGTCGTGGGAGGCGTAGAGGTAAAAGCGGTCGTTGAATACCTTGATGTGTGGGTCCGTAATGCCGCGTTTTAAAAAGACTGGGTTCGACATGGTGATTCCAGGGTTGGGGCTAAAGGGGAGGGGGCGTTCAGAGCAGGCAACAGGGATCATCCATGCGCTGTAACCAGTCGCGGAGTTTGCTTTTGAGGTCGCGTTCGACTTCAGCAAGATCCGCCTGCCCTGCGAGATTGTTGAATTCATCCGGATCGGTTGCCAGATCGTAGAGCTCCCAGACCGGCCGGGCCGTTTTGGCTCCGGAGCCATTCAGGGGAACGGGGGGAGAGGTCACATAGGGTTCCGGTCCCAGATTCCAGATCAGTTTGTGGCTGGAACTGCGCACGCAACGGCAGGCGCCATTGTAGTAGATCCCGTAGATCTCTTCGGGGCCCGGAAGCGGGCTTTCGCTTTGCAGTTCAGGACTGCGATCACAGCCGTCGAGATCGTTCGGAAACTCCAGACCACACAAACCCATCATGCTGGGCAGCAGGTCCACCTGGCTGAAGAGGCTGTTGAGGCGTTGGCCAGCGGGCAGACCCGGACCGCGCAGGATCAGCGCCGTTTCGAGGCCGGCGTCATAGAGCGTCCACTTGTCCCGCTGGGATTCAATGCCGTGATCGGTGCAGAAAATGATCAGGGTATGTTCCAGCAGGCCCTGGGTTTCCAGAGCCTCCACGAGCAGGCCGACGCCGTCATCCGCCTGTTTCAGGGCTCCCTGCAGTCCGGCAATATGGCGCTCAGCATCCTCATCCCCGACCAGATAGGCCGGAATCTGTACGCCCTGTTCCCGGTCGGGAACGGCTCCACCAAACCAGAAGGGGGTGTGACTTTCGTTAAAGCCCACCTGAGCGTAAAAGGGTCGGGAATCCTCCCGTTCCTCGAGAAACGCTGCAAAGTCACGGGCCACCTCCGGAGCGGGTTGAAACATAAACGGATACTGGCTTTCGCCCGATTCCCGGCAGCGGTATTCTTCAAAGCCCAGACGTTCCCACGCTTCGATCACATGTTCATGCTGGAAGCTGAACAGGACGGACTGATAGCCCTGTTCCCGGAGGAGTTCTGCCGCGTGCCGGGTATCCGGATGGAGGGAGAAGCCCTGATGGGTCAGCCCCATGAGTCCATTCCGCTGGGGGTAGAGGCCGCTCAGTGCCGTAGCCCGGCTGGGACTGCAGATGGGACTGACGGCAAAGGCCTGCTCCAGTAAAACACCTTCTGCCGCCAGACGGTCGATGTTTGGCGTTCGGACGGAATCGATCCCATAGCAGCCAAGATGCCGTCCGGAGTCATGCGTGGAGATATGGAGAATGTTGGGGGGCATGTTATTCGGCACGCAGACTGTGGGTCAGGGTTTCAATCAGTTCATCTGTACTGCCCTCCATCTCCACCCAGACCAGACTGCCAAAATCAAAGGGGCCCTTGCTGTCATTGCCCAGGTGATCGCGGATGCTCAGCCCGGCATCAGCCGGAGGCGTCCAGCTTTGGTCCTGGGGAAGTCCGGAAATCAGAGCCGCCACAGCCGTGCCCTTCCGCTCGAACACAAAACTGTGGATGTCTCCCATCTTCAGACGCTGTTTGAAATCAGCCCCCTCGAGGTGCCAGGTCATGGCTGCGTAGACGGCGGCGGAACTGTTCAGCTCACCTCCGTTGATCCCCAGCGAACCCCACCAGGGACCGACTTTTTCAAAGAAATGATCTCCAACGGCATTTTGGGCATAGCTGATGATGTGATCCACCCCTTCAGAAAAACAGATCAGATGATACACGGCCAAGCGCTGGCTTTCTTCGATGTGCACACGGGGCGGATCGGGTTCGAGCACGAAACTGTGACGGTAGAGACCGCCTCCGCTGTGGGTCCGGGCCCCCAGCGTATTTCCTTCGGTCAGCCAGATGTCCTGTTCAGTGGCCACGCCGCCTTTTTTAGCAATAGGTGCCATGATGTATTTCTCTAAACGGCCTGCCAGCTGGTTGGGATCCTCCGAAAGCATGCCCTGCAGGTTGCCCCCTGCATAGGCGTGAAAGGAAAGCGCATCCCCGTACTGTTCGGCGTCCCGTTTGAGCATCTTTTTCATCCAGCTTTTGCCTTTGTCGCCAATGGTGGCGTGCATGCCCATGACCAGAATGTCCTCGTTCGTTTCCTTTCCGGCCTTGTAGGCCAGTTCACTGATTCGCACATAATCCCCTTCCGGATCAGGCCCGGCGTGCCACTGATGCTGGGATCCCAGTTCAGGACGCCACTCCTTAAACCAGAACTCTCCCCAGGGTTCATTCCAGATCTGCCAGTGCTGGATGTAGGGAGCATAGGCTTTGGTGACCTGCCGGACATACTCTTCGTATTCCGCGTAATCCCGGGGCTGCCACCAGTTATCGGGCCAGCCGTTGTTGTTCTGACGTTCAATGCGGGCCCAACCGGGGCAGTGCAGCCATACTCCAATGAGGGCAAAACCGGCGTCGCGGAATGTCTGCATTCGTTTGGGGTGAAAGGTCCAGTTCCCTTTCTGCGGTTCCACCCCGGACCAGTAGCTCCACTTCCCATTATCGCCATGCAGACGGTTCCAGTTCTGCCCAAGAGCTTTGGCGCTGTAGAGGTGAGGCTCATGGGGGTGAAAGTGACCCCCAAAGGCAGAGTCGGTCGTGATGGTTCCCCAGAAGCGGGGCTTGCGGAGATGGTAATAGACCAGATCGCTGGGCGGACTGATCTCCTGGCCGTTCAGGGTCACCCGGGCTTCCATGCGGAAGGGCCCAAAGGGCGCATGGGGAAAGAGCTCTGCTGTGGAAATCTCCAGGAGTTCGATGCTATCGCCATTCAGCGATTTCGCAGGCAAGGGCTGTGCCTGCCCGGAGATGTTGTATGCGGTGAGTTCGAGCTGAGCCCCTTTGGGCGCACTCATCACTGCAGCCTGCAGTTTCTTCTCATCCACGCCATCGACCATGACGTGATTTTTACTGCGGTCCGCGGAGAGAATCACCTCCGCATCCTGTTGCAGTTGGAAGGCCTTGGCGCGGTCACCAAGGTTCAGCATCAGGCTGTCGATTTCGACGTCCCCTTTCACAGCCCAACGAATCACATGGAAGGGCGCGAGAGGGTCAGGGGTGAAGGTCAGACTGACCCGCTGCCATTCCGTGGGGGAGGAGGGCAGCGTTTTGCGGACCAGAGCCTTTTTGTTGACCCGAACTTCCACGGAAGCGTCCTGTACCTTGCCGCGGATGTAGAAACTCAGGGTATGTTTCTCACTGCGGATCAGCGGTTCAAAGGGTGCGGAAAAGAGTTCCGCCTGTATGTTGGGCACCCGGGTGCCGAGACGGAGGGGGACGGTGCCACGGGAACTGGCACTCTGCTTGGATTCGACGATGATATCCTGCTCCCAGGAATGACGGTTTCCAGTGGACCACAGCGGGGGAAGGCCGAGTGGAAAGCCGGTGACCGCCAACAGGTTGTCCGGAGCGTTGGACAGTTTTTCTTTCCGTTCTTGGGCCAATTCGGCCGCATCGCGGCGGATGAGCCTGAGTTCCTGAATCTGGAAGCGGCCTTTCTGACCCATATGGGCGATCAGGGTTTTGTTGTCACCCAGAGCGGGCAGTTTGAAATCCACATGCTGTTGCCCCATGTAGCCGGAGGGGGAAATCGTTTTTTCCCAGTAGGCTTTCCAGGGGGGACCATTGTCGCGGATGGCAAAGGTGATCGAGCTCTGGTCCTGGGTGGCCGCCTGCAGGGAGAGGCGGTACTCCGCCTGGCTGTCGAGGGAGGGCAGGATCCATTTGAGCTGGGCCTGTCCCCGTTCGCCGCCTTGAATTTCGGTGTTCAGCCAACCCCGTTCGCCCCCGAGCGGGTTTTTCTGATGCTGATGGCGAATGGTGATCTTCGCCCAGGAGGAATCCTCTTTTACTGTGGGCGGGAGAGCTCCGGTGATATGGCTTGGGTAATTCGCTGGAAAAGGGCGGTAGGCCGCTGGATCCGCGAAATCGGTATGAATGAGGGTCTCCGCCTGCAGGACGACGAAGCAGCTAATGAGAAGGATGGGAAGAGATCGAATCATGTTTGAGTTGTACTTTGGCTCCGCTTCCGGCACAAAATGAAAGCCACGCAACCTTGCAGGTGCGCTAGTGCTCTATTTACGTCATTCGTCCTTTTTGAGGTGGCGTATGCGTTGTGGCTGGGGGAGACATCCAGCTGTGGGCTCTGGTTCATCTGCATTTGATTCCTACTCATTCCCATGTCTGAAAAACCAATTACTCTGGGCCTGCTTGCGGAGCGGGCCGGCTGTTCCCGAAGCACGGTGTCGCGCGCGCTGCGTAATCACCCGCAAATTTCAAAAAAAACCTGCGAGCGTATCCAAAAGCTGGCCAAGGAACTTGGCTGGAAACCGGATCCGGAGGCCTCCCGGCTGATGAGCTACCTGCAGCAGAGTAAATCCCAGCGGATTGAATCCACGCTGGCTCTGCTCAACGATTTCAGTGAACGGGAACTGCTGCAGCAGGGGGACTATACCCGAACGCTGATCGACGCAGCCCGGGCGCGTGCAGAGGAGTTGGGCTTTCGTCTGGAGGAAATCTGGTTGAAGCAGAAGGGGATGACTCCCAAACGGGTGGACGGCATTCTCCGGGCGCGGGGCATTCACGGGGTGCTCATTCCGCCGGAACAGAATCCCTTGCCCCGTCTGGATCTGGACTGGAGTGCATTTGCAGCGGTGGCGACCACCACCACCTCCCGGCCGGAGCGCATGAACCGGGTGTTGCCGGATAACTACTTCAATATGCGCATGTTGATGAAGGAACTCAAAAAACGCGGCGTGAAGCGGCCTTTCCTGGTCAGTGATATCCAGCTGGAAACCCGGATGGAACATGCCCCCACCGCCATCTTTCTTTCTTCACAGGTGCAGGAGGGGTACACGCCCATCAAACCCTTTTACTGGGACGATCCCGAATTGAAACACAAAGACAATCTGACGGAGCTGAAGCGGGCTCTGGATGCGGCTCAGCCGGATCACCTCATGGTAGTGGATCAGTGGGTACTGGACTTGCTGGGGGATCATCCCTATGACTCCGTCTCGTCCTACGCGAATGTGATTCCGGACGGGCTCGGGGTGGACCAGCAGCCAGCCGCGATTGGACGGGCGGCGGTGGATGTGCTCTCCGCCCATGTCATCCGCGGAGAGCATGGGCTTCGCGGCAGCACCCGGGTCCTGCACATCCGTGGGAAACTTGTGGGATAATGCAAGGTTGCGAGATCTGTCCCTTTCGTTTGGAGTCCCTTCGGGGGTAGCTTGAAGACATGAACACAACCCGCTCCCTCCCCGCTCCGAAACAGGGCTTTACCCTGATTGAGATGCTTGTGGTGATTGCGATCATCGCACTCCTGGCCTCCATTCTGGTTCCTAGTGTGAACAAAGCGCTGCAGGCCGCAAAACGGACCTCCTGCATGTCCAATCTCCGGCAGATTGGACATGCCGTGATGATGTACAGTCTGGAAAAAGACGGCTACCTGCCTCCCGTGGTGGACGGGGGCTGGAGCAGTTCCGGTACCTTGTGGATGGAGGCGATTTCGCCTTTTCTGGGCGAAGAGGTGGATGACATCATGCAGGAGAACATTGCCGCGATTACCTACGGCTGCCCCAGCTGGAAAGGGCGACTGGATGTGAATGAGCTGGGCCGGGCCACCAAACCGGGCTTTGGCATGAATGTGTTTCCCGCTCCCACGGACTGGGGATCCGGGTCACCCCTGTTTACCAAAACATCCCACAGCCTGGCGGAATTGGCTCCCAGCACCATTCTGATCGGGGACTCGGTGGACTGGCATCTGGCCTTGAGTGGGAACACCTGGTGGCAGGGTAATAACGATTATGGCTATGCATCCGGTCATCCGGATCGCCATGGCAAAAAAGGCGCCAACTACCTCTTATCGGATGGGTCGGTGCACACCATTTCCCCGGAACGGGCCAAAGAAATGATCCTCGATCCCGCCGGGTAAGTCCCGGCACTTGCTCTCAACAGGAGAGGGGCGTATGCTCAAGACATGCGCAAACTGTCTTTTTGGTTGTTCGCGGTGCTGTGGCTTCTCCTGGGGCTGCTGGTTGCGCTGATTCCACTGGAACTCTGGGAGATGGGACTGCGGGGGAGGAACCAGGCCTACCTGGAGGAATCCTTCGATGGGGCCATGACCGGATTCGGCGTGATGTCGCTATGGAAAGCCGGGCTGGATATTATTGAGGGTTCCGCTGTGGGCGCCTCCATTGGCGTGACCGCGGAACTGCAACTGGGCGACATTGTCCAACCGGCCTATGATTATGTGGATATTGCCTGGCGGACCCTGTTCTTCGGGTCCGTGGCCTTATTAGCCTTGGAACATCTCCTGGATGCGGCAGCCTGGGTGGACCGCTGGGTGCTGGTTTCCGCACTCGGCAGTTCTTTGCTCCTGCATCTGCTCCCCTCTGGATCTCGCAGCCGTTCTGCCTTGCTGTTACGCAGTGTCAGCCGCTTTCTATGGATGGGGGCCTTTACCCTGATTCTGATACTGCCGCTTAGCATACTCTTCGCCTCCAAACTCTCCTCCGTGGTGACGGCTCCTTCCCTTGAAGAAGCCCGGGCTGGTTTTGAACAGGCGGGAGAGGAGCTGTTTCCCGGTGGAACCACCTCTGCAGAGGGCAGGGGGGCTCAGCTTCGAAAGATTCCGGAGCGGATTGAGGAAATCGCCGATTTTCTTGAGGAGCGCGGGCGGGATATGATGTCCTGGTGTGTGAAGCTGGTGGCGGGCTATCTTTTTGACTGTATTCTATTTCCTATATTGTTTTTCGTTCTCGGATTTCAGCTCTCCAAAGGGTTTTTATTTCAATGGACCCAGCAAAGGCAGATGGAACGCCTGTTGGAGCTGAAAGAGGATGATGGAAAATCTACAGTCTCTGATTAAACAAGCTATCTAGCCTGGAGTAGGATTATAGTATGAAACATTTTTCTAAAGCCCGTTCAGGATCCGCCCTGCTGATGACCTTGCTGGTGGTGTCTCTGCTTCTCCTCATTGTGGTGGCCTTTTCCATCTTTGTGCGCATGGAGTTGAAACAGGTGGTCCAGCACCAGAATTTGCTTCAGGCCCGCTCCAACGCCCGGTTGGGCGCAAACCTGGCGATCGCTTCGCTTCAGGAAATGGCTGGGCCGGATACCCGGGTAACCGCACCGCTGCCCGATTCCAGCGGAGCGCCCCCCAACCGTCAGTGGCTGGGACGCGTGGTCGACTCCGCAGCGTACCTTCAGAACGGAAGCAACTTGGTGGCCAATCCGAATTTTGCGCAGGATCTGGGGTATTTTCTTTCCGTTGAGGATAGCGCGACCTTCAACCCGGACTCGTATTTCCCCTTCAATGGGGATGGCTCGGCGAGCAGCGGACACACACTCCTGGTGGGTCCGGGTTCAGTATCCACGACCTTGGACGATAACGGGGATGGCGTACCGGATGGCTATGTGGCTGCGCCCGTGCGCAGCTTGAACTCCGGCCCGGAAGGGGCTTACTCCTGGTGGATTCGCGATGAGGGGCTGAAGGCTCAGCTGAACCTGATGGACCCGGTCTTGGCTTCCACGGGGACTCTGGATAACCGGGAGCAGGCGTTAACGCTGCAACGAAATGCTTCGGAACGGCTTCTGCCCGGTTACGACCCAACAGATGCTGCGGACAATGAATTGCTGGGGCGTGCGGTACTGGCCGAGCAGTTTGATCTTACCAGCTGGGAAAGTAACAGCTTTAGTAAGAAATTTTTTCACGATGTAACCTTGCAGAGCATTGGCCTGCCCACCAACCCCCGTCGCGGGGGGCTCAAGCGGGACATCACTGCGGTGATGAAAGAGATGGAGGCCAATGGGGGAGCGGTGGATACCAGCGGGGCTCAGTGGACGCAGTTGATGGATTATCAGGAGAAGAAAATTGAGCGTTGGCGTGCGGAAACGGTGGCCTTATCCGCCTTGGCATCCCGTCCGGCAGCCTATCCCCTGCGTCATTGGAATGCGCTGCAAGTGTTGACCCTGCGCGCCGATCAGGCGGATAGCAGCCTGAACACGAAAGTCTTTCCGCCCATGACCGATATGCATGTGCAGTGGGATCTGGGGGGCGCCTCCTGGCAGCAGCTGTTGAGTTGGTCCACGCTGCGACAGCGTCTGGAAGGCAGCCGCGGCATCGTGCCCAAACGCCGCTGGCAGGAAAATATGCAGCTGAGTCCGGTGATTGCCAAGTTCAACATCAGCACACACTTCACCCTGGATTACCCGGATGCCGCTCTGCACATGATTCCGGTGGTCACCCTCTGGAACCCTTACAATGTGCCCATTGTCATGGATTCGGCCCGGCCCTGGACGGTGACCATGGAAATGGATTCCGAAGACTGGGTTTCCAAAAAGATCCGTCTGAAAGTGCGTCATCCCCGCTGGGAGGCGCCCAATACCTCCAACTTCAGTCATATCGTTCCCCGGGATGAATTGTGGACACCTCCCTTCTTCTTTGACTGGAATACGGATGGCGGCACGGGTCTACAGAAGGATTATCAGTTTCAACTCAGAGATGCCAGTGGAGGGACCAACCTGGTCTTGCCTCCGGGTGAAGCCATCATGTTTGCCATGCATGAACATGAAGAGCTTACCCGGGACTCGCGCGGCCGACTGAATGTGCAGGTGGAACTGCGTGCAGGCCTCGCCCCCGATGGGCTCTACAGTTTTTACGCCACGGATAACCTGGCTGACAAAATCACGGTGGACCGCAAAGCCTATGTTGGTGGAAACCGGAACTTTGATAACCGTTCCAATGGCGTGGAGGATATCAATGAACACGCCTACAAAACCTATGGCTTGGCCAGTGGGGGCTACAATGAATGGCATCAGACCGGCACCCGCCGCCGCAGTAACAATAACGCGATCTATCGCAACGTTCGCAGTCTGCCTTTTCCCTTTCCTTTGGCTACCAATCGTTTGGCCCAAACTTCAGCCATTGGGAATCTCGCGAAGATTCCTCCTCCTGAAGATGAAGATATTTGCATCAATGTGAACGGACTGGATGGCTGGGAGATTCTCGAGATCGGCGCTGAAACCGGCCGCCCGGCTCAGGAAGGGGCTAACTGGCGGAATTTCCGCTTCCAGCTCTATGAATCCGGCAGCCGGGACTGGCCGCTGGTGGATGTCATGCACCCGAACATGGAACTGCCCAAGGCCATTCATTTTGCCCGTGTGGAAGACAGCCCCGGCACCTCAGGAGGGGATTCAATCTGCCCGATCTGGGTGCCAGAAGACATTCCTTCTGCCAATGAACCCTTTACCCCGGCCACCCGTGGTTTCCCGGCCTGGGGACATTCCTTTGGCCTGCGTATGCCGGATCACTCCTACGTGTTTGACAGCACCACTACCCAAGGTGCTGCGGTGGCGGCTCCGATTCGCTGGCTGACGGACTTCACTCCCTTGTTTCCGTTCCCGAACCGGGATCCCTCTTCCCGAATTCAGTCTGCCGGGGGCTGGCGCTTCAACCGTCGCGGTTTCAAGAGTGCTCCTATGTATGTGGGCGGATTTTTCATGGGGGATAACCGTTATGCAGACTTCTCCTGGAGCACGCCCAATGACCTCAACCAGTTTGTGGGTCACAGTGATGACTCCCTGCCAGGCTATCTGCCCGGTGATGTGCCCAAGGCCATTTTGATTGATGTGCCTCAGGATGCTGAGGACATTGTCTCCGTGGCCTCCTGGATGCATGCCCCCCTGGTGTCCACCCATCATGCTCTGCATCCCTCGGATAACCGGGCCCTGCCGGGTGGATCCATTGGCTCCCGTTACAGCAAAGATGGCGTCACCTACACGGTGGCCTTCCGCACGGCGCACCCTGGCTTTGCCCAGCCGACCTACACCATTGGCAATTCTAATGCCCACTTCTTTGTTGAGCGGGGCAGGGGAGAACAGAGCTTTTTTCCCCATCCGAGTATTTCCAATCCTTCCGAATCGATTCCCTTCTTAAGTAATCGTGGACCCGCGGATGTGAGTAATGGCGATGAATCCTATTTACCCATGTACGACTTTTCCTGGGTGTACAATGAAGTGCTTTGGGATGATTTCTTCTTCACACCCGAAAGCAATCAGCGTCTGCTTTGGGATGGCGTGACCACGGCGGCGGATCGGGACTTCACCACCTCTGCAGAGAATCTATTGGTATCTGGTTCCTTCAATGTGAACTCCACCTCGGTTCCCGCTTGGGCGGTGTTGCTGCAGGGGATGATGGGTGTGGACCTCGGCGACGGGGACAGTACGACCTCCAATACAGCGGCCTTCAGTCGTTTTGTTGAGCCGGATAATGTATCCTTTGAACGAGGGTATGATGACTTTAGTTCCCCCACCGCCTACAGTGGTTACCGCCGCTTGACCCCGGAAGAAATTTGGAATGATAACGGTACCCCCGATAATACGACCGATGATAGCGGTCTGGCTGTGGAAATCGTCAAACAGGTTAAGGAACGCGGACCCTTCCTCTCCTTGTCGGATTTTGTAAACCGTTCTCTGCTCTCTGAAGCGGATGACACAGAAGGGCATGGACTCAAAGGCGCCTTGCAGCAGGCTATTGAAGATGCCGGACTCAACGAGGATATGGGGGATGCCAGCATTCCCGAATCCTGGGTGGACTCCGCAACCGAGTACCCAGCAGGGAATAGTTTCTACGAATTGAGCCCGGCAAACGCCGAAGGCCGGAGCAACGATGGCGCACCGGGTGCACTGATGCAGGCGGACATCCTCGCCCGTGTCGGTTCCGTATTACAGGCGCGTTCGGATACCTTTACCATTCGGGTGATGGGCCTGGCGGGTGATCCGGATGATCCCGTAGGCAAAGCCTGGTGTGAAGTGAAGGTGCAACGCCGCAGCAATTACGTAGATCCGGTTGCAAATGCACCCGGGGATTTACCTGCCGACCTGAATGCGGTAAATTTGGGTTTTGGTCGACGTTTTGAAGTCATCGAATTCCGCTGGCTTGGAGAAGAGGAAATTTAATGAAGCGAGTTCTGTGCCCCTGGATTGTTGTTTGCATTCTGAGCATGGCCCGTATTGGGGCCCAGGAAGAGGCCCCAGCTGAAGTTCAAGCCACTCCTACTCCGACCCCGGCCCCTGTGGTCGGGGTTGAATTCTCGGTATTTGTTTGGCCGACAGAAGGGATCCTGATGGAGGACAGTAAGATTCCGGGGATCCCCCGGGTATTTTATCGCTCCCCCCGGGGACCGGAACCTTTGCGTCTGATGCGGAATACCGCCACCCCATTGCACACCTACCAAGGCTCGGTGCCTCTGGTGTTCTTTGACATCAAGGAGACCTGGGCCGATGCACCCGAAGATGCGCCTCCCGGGACTCCCCAAACACGCAGCCGGGAAGCGATTCCCATTTTTAAAGCGGAATTCTCTCCTCAGTGGAAACGGGTGATGATTATTGTGTTTCCGCAAAAGAAAAATGCGGATGGAACCCTGCTGACCATGACCCTGCCCTATGACCGGGCCAAGCTCAGCCCGGGAATGGCCCGGATTTACAACTCCACCAATCGTGAATTATCTCTGCAGTTTGAGGATGCTCAGGATCGGGTGCTGAAGCTTCAGCCCAATCGGATTCTTGATTTTGATCCCGATAAATTGACCGATGAATCCTTTTCCCGAATCTTTATTTACGGCCGTGGCCGTAAAGATCGTCCGGAAATGTTGCACACCTCCAAGCTCTTCTTTCAGGAGGATACCACCAACTATTTTCTGCTCTATGGACAGGGTGAACGGCGGATTCGTATTCTCCGTGTAGCGGGGCACAAAGACGATGATGATAAAGCTGCCGTGTTACCTTGAGGGATCCTGACTTGCACTATGCCTGCTCTGTGTCAGTCTAGGGTATGAGTTCTCCAAGTCCATGTGCCCTGTCTTTGGGCAGCAACATTGAGCCGGTTCAGCATTTGTCTGGGGCCATTCAGCATCTTGGGCTGCATAGCCGCTTTGCGTTAACCGGCCTCTCTAAGGTGTGGGAAACGGAACCCTGGGGCGGAGTTCCTCAGGACAACTTTCTGAATATCGTTTTGGTAGGCTTCTGGCAGGGAGAGGCTAAAGAGCTTCTGGAGTTATGCTGGGAATTGGAAAGGGAGGCTAAGAGGATCCGCCAAATCAAAAATGGGCCCCGAAGCCTGGATGTGGATGTGTTGTTGTTCGGAGATCTGGTTTCGGAGGATCCGGAATTGCTCCTGCCGCATCCGGGACTCACCCGCCGTGATTTTATGTTGCTGCCTTTGCTGGAGCTGTGGCCTCAGGCCCGACACCCGGCCACGGGCATTCTCTTGGAAGATCTCCGTAAGGATCTGGATGCGATCTGTATTCTTGGTCAGTGGAACGGAGATTTATATGAAACGACTTGATGGACAAAATGCACTGATTACCGCAGGGGGCCGTCGCACGGGGCGAGCCCTAGCTCTGGCACTGGCGGCAGAAGGAGCCCGGGTTTCTGTGACCTATCAACGTGATCGGGATTCCGCTGAAGAATGCATTGAAGCCTGTGCGGAACTGGCTCCGGCGGGCAAGGCCTACGTGTGTGATGCCACGGATGCGGATTCCGTCGCCCGGCTGGTACTGGATCTGGAAAGCGACTTCGGCCCACTGGATATCCTGGTGAATGCGGTGGGCAGTTTCCAGATCAAAAATCTGCTCGAGCTCACTCCCCAGGAGTGGCAGCGACAGATCGATGGTACGGTGACCGCGGCCTTTCTACATTGCCGGGGCTTTTTGCCCGGGATGCGTCGCAAGGGCTATGGACGCGTGGTAAACATTGCCGATTCCGGGGCAGATCACCTTCTTCCCGTTCCGAACATTACGCCGTATATGGTTGGGAAAACCGGAGTGTTGATCCTGAGCAAGAGTCTGGCAGCCGAAGTGTCCCCGGATGGAGTGACCGTGAATGCCATCTCTCCGGGAATTCTGGAGAACAGTATCACCAAACCTCCGGTGGAATCCATTCCGGTTCATGAGTTCACCAGCCTGAAATCCCTCAGCCGTTCCCTGTTGCATCTGGTGGATCCGGAGGCTGGCGACCTGACGGGATTGAACCTGAAAGTCGGCGGCGGCTGGAATATGTGAGTTTTCGTTTGGCGTTGCCTTTCCCCCTGCATGTGTTTGGAGGGGTTCTTCTGTTTATCTGGAGATTCTATGGCTACAAAGAAACGTTTGTCGGGAAATATGCTAATCGCTCAAAGTGGGGGCCCCACTGCAGTGATCAATCAGACCTTGGTGGGTGCGGTGCTGGAAGCCCGTAAACATGGGGAAGTCGAGCAGGTGATTGGAGCCATGCATGGCATCCAGGGAATTCTGGATGAGGACTTTGTGAACCTGGGCAAGGAAACGCCCGCGAACCTTGAAAAGGTTTCCCAGACGCCTTCGTCTGCGTTGGGATCGGTTCGCAAAAAGCCCAGCCAGGAAGATTGCCGTCAGATTTTCGAAGTGTTGCGCAAATACGAGATCCGTTTCTTTTTCTATATTGGTGGGAATGATACCGCGGAAACGACGCATCTGATTCACCAGTATGGCGTAGAGGCAGGTTATGAATTCCGCTGCTTCCATCTCTGTAAAACCATTGATAACGACCTACGTGAAAACGATCACACCCCTGGCTTCGGTTCCGCCGCGGCGTTTGTCAGCCGCGCCTTTATGGGGGATAACCAGGACAACCGGGCCCTGGGCGGGGTGAAGATCAATGTGGTGATGGGACGAGGGGCCGGCTTCCTCACCGCGGCCTCGATTCTCGCAAAAACCTATGAGGATGATGGTCCCCACTTGATTTATGTTCCGGAGCGTCCTTTTTCACTGCCTCGTTTTGCCAAGGATGTGAAAAAGGTGATGAAGGAACATGGACGCTGTGTTGTCGCGGTCAGTGAAGGCATTTGTGACAGCCGGGGTACCCCCATTATTGCGAAGTACACCAAAGAAGTGGACAGCCATGGCAATGTACAGTTGTCCGGTACCGGGGCTTTGGGCGATTTGCTGGCGACGGAACTGAAAAAACGTAGCGGTATCACCCGGGTACGTGCCGATACCTTCGGTTACCTGCAGCGTAGCTTTCCCGGCATTGTCTCCGAGCCGGATGCCAAAGAGGCCCGCGAAGTCGGGATCCGCGGCGTCCGCTTTGCCGTTCGCGGAGTTTCTAGCGGCTCGGTGGCCATTCAGCGTAAGCCCGGGGCGCGTTATATGGTGACCTATGAATGTGTTCCGCTGAAGAATGTGGCGAAAGAAACCCGTCACATGCCCGATGAATTTATTAACGAAGAAGGCAACGGAGTGACCGATGCGTTTGTCAATTATGTTAAGCCGATCGTGGGTAAGTTGCCTACAATGGCTCGATTGAAAAACCACCCGGTCAAAAAACGGAAAAACTCATGATCCGATCTCTCTCCTTTCTTCTCTTCAGCCTCCTGAGTCTGCTCCCTCTGCAGGCTCAGCAAAACGGGGACCAGCTGCTTGAGCAGGTTCGCGCACAATTGCCTAAAATGCCCTTGCGGATGACTGGCATCATTCGAAGCCGGGACCGAGATGGCGAACAGGAGATGGGACTGATCACGGAGCTGCACTTCGGGGCTCCATTGCCCTATTGTGAATACCAGATTCTGGATGGATTCGGGGATCTGCTCATTCGGGTTCGGGTCAATTGGGTTTCCGGGAAAACCTTTTTCGAGCAATGGGGACCGGAGGGGGAACGCTTGGCCGCTCCGAAGCCGGATGACGAAATTCTGGATACCGGCCTGACCTGGCGGGATCTCTCCTTGGCCTACCTGTGGTGGCCTGGGGCAAAATGGGTGGATGAAGACAAAGTCAAAACCCGGAATAGCTATGTGCTCGAACTGCCTGTGCCAGAAGGGGGAACGCTCAAGTTGTGGGTGGATCAAAAAGCGTTCTTTGTGGTGAAAGCCGAGTTCTACTCGCCAGATGGAAAACGTCTCCGGAAAATGGAAGTGGATAGCATCAAAGAGATCCGCAAGGACTTTTGGATTTTGAAAGATCTCCTTCTGCGGGATTATCCGAATAAACGACGGATTGGGATTCGCTTTACTCAGGTGGATGAGCTGAATGCGGATGGCTCGGTAAAAGAAGTCCCAGCCTCGGAGTGAGACTGGGACGGAGCTGGGACCTGCTGAGCTTTGGGGATCAAGCGGCTCTTCACAGATCAAAGGCTTTGGTTAAGCTCTCAGCGAGTCCGCCTCTGCGGCTGTAGCTAAGCCAAAGCTGCTCCTGTGCTTCTCTACATTCCTGTTCCAGCAGGGTTGGGGCCTGTTCCCCCCGGCGATGACGTTCCCGACGAAATCCAAGCTCGAGCAATCTGCGAGCCTGCTTCCAGGTTTCGGGTTCGAATTCAGGAGGGGCAAGCTTCTGTAAGTGCTCCAGACAGTGCTGAATGGACGGATCGCTCACAGCGGCCTTCGCGGCATTCGGGCGACGAAAGAAAAAGGCGCTGGCTGCATTCCAGTTATCCGGTGCCCAACCACAGCGTTCACTGACACGACCTAAGTTCACCCAGGCTTCGCAGCTACCCCTTTTGCCGGAGAAGGCCACCTGATCGGCCCAGTTCCAGGCCTGCTCTTCGCTGGCTGCTTCCGGGTTCCAGCCTAAGAGGCCCGTCCAGGCGAGTGCGGGCCAACTGCAGCTGTCGGCCTGCAGATGCCCGTTATCCCCCCAATCGGTCAACAACAAGCCATCGGCTCCATATTCCAAGGCACAGTCCACGGCAGCCTGCACATTTGCGATCATATTCTCGCTGCGTCCGGCAAAGCTGTTCCAACTGGAGCTCCCAGGACAGATCGAGAAGGCGAGTCCTGACTCCTGAAACAGCTTGGCCTGTTCGCGGAAAGGGTGTTCCGCCTCATAGCCCCAGAGCAACAACTGGATGTTCGGGGGGAGACGTTGTAACTCCTCTGGATGTTTGAGCAGGATATCCCCCCAGAGTTCCGCTCGGAGCTGATGCTGTTCCTGAACCTCATTCAGGATGCGAAGCAGGAAATCGGTGTATACCCTTCCTGCGCCCTGCCGTTCACAGAGATCCTTGCTAAAGCCTTTGCCCAACTCAAAGGTCTCGTCACAGCCGATGTTCACCCGTGGAGCGTTAAAGTGGGGGAGGAGTTCGGCTAAGAGTTCCTGCACCAAGGCAAAGGAACGATCATCCGGTTTGAGCACGGAACCGACGGGACGTTTGTCGCCCCAGGGGCTCACAAAGCCCTCCGGGCATTCCGCATAGTCCCGGTATTCTGGATGGGACAACCAACGCTCAAAATGCCCGAAGCAATTTTGATTGGGACTCAGTTGAATCTGTCGCTGCTCGCATTCTTTTCGCAACCAGACCAGATCCTCCGGAGTGATGGGGTCTGAGTCCTGCCATACGCTCCGATGATTTTGGTAGGCAAAGCTATGCTCCGTGTAGAGCTGCAGTTCATTAAATCGAAAGGCCTGAAGCCGATCCAGCCAACGTAAAAACCCTTTGCGGTTTGGAATCCTGCAGCGACTGATATCGAGCATGAACCCACGGCGGGCCAGCCTGGGTTCATCCTCAATCCGGACATGGGCAATGCGTCCATCCTGTGCCTCACACCACTGACGCCAACTGTCCTGGGCATACATCAAGGCCCGCTCCGAAGCGGCCAGAATCTCTTTCCGATCTTCGGAACATTCAATGCGGTAGGCTTCCGAACTTCGGAAAGCCTCAGGGTCCAGTCGGCTGATCAGTTCAGGGGTTTCACTGGAACCGGACAAGCGGACAAGATGATGAGGAGTTGGATGTATGGGGATATCCATAAAGACAGAATGATTTTGATGACAGAATGATGATAGATGGAGTGGCGAGGGCTAGGCGAAGGTTTCGCTAACAGCAGGATAAAGAGATGAAATAGTTTTCTTGGGGGAAGAATCAAAGCGGAGACAGAATGATTTTGGTGACAGAATGATGATAGATGAAGCGACGAGGGCTAGGCGAAGGGTTTCGCTAACAACAGGATGAAGAGATAAAATAGTTTTCTTGGGGGAAGAATCAAAGCGTAGACAGAAGGATAGAAGGGGAGGCGCATTGGTTGAGAGGAAGGCCTTGGGGGGGGGGCAGGTCTATGGTTTTTCCAAATGCTCCTGATTGAACATCCAGTTAGTTGGAAATCATTCTGTCAGGAAATCATTCTGTCCCACCTCAAGCGGGCAAGATGATGAGGAGTTGGAAGTATGAGGATATCCATGAAGACAGAATGATTTTGGTGACAGAATGATTTTGGGGACAGAATGATTTTGATGACAGAATGATGATAGATGGAGTGGCGAGGGCTAGGCGAAGGGTTTCGCTAACAACAGGATGAAGAGATAAAATAGTTTTCTCAGGGTGAGAATCAAAGCGTAGACAGTAGGATTGAAGGGGAGGCGCATTGGTTGAGAGCAAGGCCTTGGGGGGGGGGCAGGGCAGGTCTATGGTTTTTCCAGATGCTGCTGATTGAACATCCAGCTAATTGGAAATCATCCTGTCCGGAAATCATTCTGTCCCAACATCATTCTGTCTGTGAGCGACCTAGTTGGGAAATCATCCTGTCCGGAAATCATTCTGTCCCAATATCATTCTGTCTGTGAGCGCCCCTGCCGGGCAATCATCCCTTCATGAAATCATTCTGTCCCAACATCATTCTGTCTGTGAGCGCCCCTGCCGGGCAATCATCCTGTCCGGAAATCATTCTGTCCCAAAATCATTCTGTCCTTGGAGGCGGCGCAGTTCCTCCCGCAGCTGTTCCAGCTCTTCCGCCATCGCTTCACTGTCATCATTCCGTTGTTGCAGCTCGCCCCGCAATCCGTGAACGGTCTCCGCCCAACGGCGGTTATTTTCACGAAGGACCATGTTGACCTTGAGCACGCCTTCCATCTGTTCTTCATTGATACTGAGTTCTCTGGAGACCCGGTTGTGTTCGCTTTCCAGATCGCGGTATTCTTTGATTTGATGACGGAGCTGGCGAATATGCCTGGCCAACACTTTCATGTCTTCCTGGTACTGTACTTTCTTGGCCAGTAACTGTGTCCGTTCGCTTTCAACCGTGTCGAGGCGGGCCGCTTTCACTGAGAGGAATTCAATCGCTTTTTGGGCTTCGGCCAGTTCATGAACACGGGTGCCCAGTAAGCCTTTGAGCTCCCGAAGTTCGGATTGTCTGCGGGTTTGTTCTTCATTGAGTTCTTTGTTGAGGACATCCACCTGTTGCTTTTGATCCTGCAACTGATTCTGAAGCGCAATTCGTTCCAGCTTCATGTCTTCCACCATGTCCCGAACGGAGGCAAGTTCCTCTGCCTGGGCACCGGAACGGGTGGCCTTGTCCATAGCCTCTTTCAGCTCTTTGATTTCCCGTTCCAACAAGCGTTGTCCGCGAAGGGCCTGGCGGAGTTCTTTCTTGAGCAGATCGTTCTGGGAGGCCAGTTGTTTCCGGCGGTTCCGTTCAGCTTCTTCCCGCTGCACGGAAGCTTTCAGATCCATGCGTAGATGCCCTTGCGCGTTGATCAGGGCCTGGTTTTCCTGACGCATCCTGGCCAACTCTTCTTGCAGGGCCTGCATGCTTTCCGAGGAGGCGGGCGCACCTTTCAGCTTCTCAAGTTCTTGTTCCAGTTTGGCCACACGCTCATTGAGTTTGTCATTTTCCTGTTCCAACTCACTGCGTTCCAAATAGGCCTGCTCCAGTTCCCGTTTGAGGGTGCCCAGACGTGATTCCAGGGCAGCCACTTTCGCATTGGCTAGATTTTCAGAGCGGCGGGATTGTTTGAGTTCGCGTTCCAGGTCCTGGTTCATGGCCAGAAACTCTTCCCGCTCCATCATGCTGCGTTCCTGCAGAGCCTGCAATTCCTGGATCTGGAGTTCGCGTTGCTGAATCGTTTTGCGCAGGGAAGCCGCTTCTGCGGCAGCTTTCGGTGCATCCTGATCCAAGCGGGCCAGGAGTTCCTTCTGTTCAGCTTGCAAGGCCTCGATCTTCGCTTCCCGCTGGATAATTTCCTGTTGAGAGCGTTGCAGGGCCGCATCTGCCGAAACATTGCTGGCGCGTAACAGCATTTGTTCGCGTTCGGCCTGTTGCACCCGCAGGGACAACTCATCCCGCTCCTGGGTCAATTGTTCCACTTGAGGGCGTGTAGACGCCTCCAATTCCTGCAGGAGCTGCTTCGCCTCGTCCCGCTGACGGGTGGCTTCTTTCATCTCTGCTTTGAGAAGCTCTAGAGCATTTTCCTCAGATTTGAGAGAAGTACCTGAAAGAATGAGGCAGATCAGCCCCGGAAGTAGAAAATTTCGCATAGGGGCACAATAGCAGGAAGAATACCGATTCTTCAAGAATCAGGTAGGTTTCGAATTGCCTCGGCGTAGAGGCGATGTTCCTGCTCTAAAATCCGGGCAGAAAGACTCTCTTCATCGTCGGCGTCATAGACCGGAACCACCGCCTGTTCGAGGATGGGACCTGCATCCAGATCGGGGATGACCAGGTGCACGGTACAGCCACTGAATTTTACCCCGGCATCCAAAGCCTGTTGCTGAGGTTTCAGCCCTTTGAAGGCAGGTAAGAGGGAGGGGTGAATGTTGAGGATGCGACCCGGGAAGCGTTCAATAAACTCCGGAGTTAGGATGCGCATAAAACCCGCGAGAACGATCCACTGACAGCCACTCTCTTCAATGGCCTGGGCTGCGGCCTGTTCGAACAAGGAGCGGTCCTGACGGTCATAGGGGAGGGCGCGGGCATCGATGCCGTGTTCGCGGGCCATCTCCAAGGCGGGGGCTTCTGCCCGGTCACTGAGCAACAAGCGAATTTCGGCATCCAGTTTGCCAGCTTCAATTTCTCGGAGGATGGCCTGAAAGTTGGAGCCCCGTCCTGAGGCCAACACCGCCAGCGTTTTACTCATGCGGAGGCCACCTCAATATCAATCGGGCCTTCTTCGGTAACTTCGCCAAGAAGCAAGGCCTCGGGCAAGGCTGCCTGTGCGGCTTCCAGATCTTCCGGAGCTACGACGATCATCCAGCCAATTCCCATATTGAAGGCATGCAGCGCATCCTCCAAATTAATGGCGTCGACCAAGCGTTTGGCGGCAGGATTGCCCCAGGCGGGGAGGGACAGGTTCGCCCCTTTCCCATTGAGAATGCGGGAGAAATTGCCACGGATGCCACCGCCGGTGATATGGGCCATGCCCCGGGGGCGAATGCCGGCGTTGCGCATGGCCATCACCTCGGGATAGTAGACGCGGGTGGGGGCCAACAAATCGGGAATCAGCTCTTCCGGAATGAGCTCCGGATCGTTTTCGATTAATTTTCGAACTAAAGAGAAGCCGTTGGCATGAACCCCGCTAGAGGGAATACCAAGAATGGGGTCCCCGGGCTGAATGTCGGCTGGGTTCAACAGTTCTTCTTTCTCCGCAACTCCGACCACGAAACCACTTAATTCCACCAGGTCTTCATGAACCAAGCCGGGCATTTCAGCTGTTTCGCCTCCAGCGAGCACACAATCGCAGTCTGCCAGCGATTTTGTCAGCCCGTCCAGAATGCGGGGCAGGGGGGCACCTTCGATCCGGTTAATGCCAATGTAGTCCAGAAAGAGCACGGGAAGGGCGTTGGAGGTAAGCACATCATTTACATTCATGCCCACCAGATCCACACCGGCGTTTTCGGGCAGATCATGCTCGAGCAGAAGTTTGATTTTGGTTCCCACGCCGTCGCAGGCCACCTGAATGACCGGATGTTTCCAAGGGGAAAGGTCAAAACTTGCGGCAAACAGGCCAAAGGTCTCCATCAATTTATGCCGGGTCTCCGTGCGCAAGCGCATGCTGGCGATGTCCTCAACCAGTTCATCCGCTTTCTCAGTGTCCACGCCGGCATCTTTGTAGGAGAGATTCTGTCGTTTCATGCTGTTTCCATAGCGGGGCAGAGGGAGAGAGGCGAGTTCATGTTGAAGGAAAGATCATGACAAAAGAAAGCGTCTATGGTTGGATGGACTTTCATATGAAGCTGTCGTCTTCCCTCAATCCCTGGCCACTTCCGCGCAGGCTTTTTGCCGCTGTACTGCTGGCCTGGATTCTGGTGCTGGCGGCCTTAACCTGGGCGGCTTTGTTTCCGCATCCGGAAAAACAGCTCTCCTGGTTGCCTGCGGCGTTGTTGATCCCCTTGGCCTGCTTCCAGTTTTCTGCCTGGTTCTGGGTACGCAGCCTGGGCAAAGGGAAAACCCGACAGCACTTGCGGACGGAGCTGTCCCAGTTGCAAAGCAAAATGGCCGCAGATCGCATTCATGTGGAGCGTCTCGAGTTGATGCTGCGGGATGCGGAGGAAGCCGAAATGCAGTCTTTGCAGCAGAGTCGCCGTCTGCAGGAGGTGTTTTATCAGCTGAACCACCCCGCGGCTTTTTTGGATCCGGAGGGGCGTATTCTGGATATGAATGCTGCTTTGTTGGATCTGGTTGGGTTGCGAGCTCAGGAACTGCGTGGAAAATCCATCACGACCGTGAATGCGTTGGAGGGCGCCCGCAGTTTTCCGAAACCCTTACTGCGGGTTGCTGAGGGGGAAACCGTTCAATTTGAGCTGGGGCTGAGTCCGGAGGGGACCGAGGCCAAGGTGTTGGTCATGAGCCTGAAACCGGTATTTGGCGACGCGGGTCGGGTGGAATTGTTGATTCTGGAAGGGCATGATATTACGGAGCGTATTCGTGCGGAAGAAGCGCTGCAGGAAACGTTTACGCAGTTTCAGCAAAGCCAGAAAATGGAAGCCATTGGCCGGCTTGCCGGAGGAATTGCGCATGATTTCAACAATCTGCTGACCTCGATTCTGGGCTTCAGTAATATGGCCGTAGAGGAAATCCCTGAAACGGATCCCGTGCATGATGACTTGGATGAAGTGATCCAGGCTGCCACCCGGGCTCAGAACTTGACCCAGAAACTGCTGGCACTCTCCCGGAAGGATGTACCGGACAGTCAGCCCTTGGATCTGAACCAATTGCTCCGGGATATGGACAATCTCATCCGGGTTACGCTGCACGAGAACTTGGAATTGCTCTGCACCTTGTCCGAATCCCCCTGTTTTGTGTTGGCCGATCCGACGTCTCTGGAACAGGTGATTCTTAATTTGGCGGTGAATGCCCGGGATGCTATGCCTCGTAGTGGTCGCTTGTACATCGAAACCGAACATCGTCGAATTACCGATCGTTCGGCGATGGCCGAAGCCGTGGCTCCCGGTCCTTATGTGGTGCTCAGGGTTCGGGACACAGGTTTTGGCATGGATGATGATGTGCTGAATAAGGCCTTTGAACCCTTCTTTACGACCAAAGAATCGGGGCAAGGCACCGGGCTGGGATTGAGCACGGTGTATGCGATTGTGAAGCAGTATCAGGGGGTGATCCGTCTGACCAGTCAGCCGGGAATTGGTACAGAGTTTGAGGTGTTGCTGCCCCGCCATGTGAATGAAGAGCAATTGCAACTGAATCTGCCTCAACATACTCAGCTGCCACCTCTGCCCAAAGGGGATGAATGCATTTTGCTGGTTGAGGATGAGGGCGGGGTGCGGCGTATGGCCACCCGGATGATTGAATCCTTAGGGTACACTCTCCTGACCGCAGTGGATGGTGAAGATGGGGTCCAGGTGGCAGAGCAGAGCGGGCGGAAGATCGATCTGATTGTGACCGACGTGGTCATGCCCAATTTGAGCGGACCGGAAATGATCGACCGGCTGCAGCTGAGTCTGGGTTTTATTCCGCATCTCTACGTTTCCGGATTCACCATGGACAAGCTCAAAGAACATGGTGCGGATGATTCGGAACAGATGCTGATCCGCAAACCCTACAGCCGGGAGACCTTAGCCCGTCGCATTCGTCAGGCTCTGGATGAACAAAAGGCCCGAAAAGAATCCGGGCCGCTGAAGCTTCCCTGATCTTGAAGCGGCTTACAGCTGCGTCGTGATCAGCCACACCAGCAACAACAACCAGAAGCAGCGGCTGAGCCACCACATACGGTTGCGGATTCGTTTGGATCCCTTGGGCATTTTGGGGCTGGCCGTGATCGCTTCCTGTTGCTCGGGACTGAGACGCATGCGGGCATTCACCGCCCAACCTGCACCCTCCAGCAGGGAGCTGAGATCACGACGGTTGAGACGAATGGTGGCCACGATCAGACTGGGTAAGAGCACCGCCATGACCGCAGCACTGAGTCCGCCAACAATTTGCAGCAAATTGAGCCCGGCAAAGGTCTTGGTCATAAAGGCGAGCGAGGAACCCATGGCCGCCAGAGCGATACCGCCTCCTGCCATCCATTGAGCCGGAGATTGAGGGCCGGGGGCAGGAGGCGCCGCGGCTGGAGGAGCTGGCGTGCTGGGTTTATCCAGAAGTCGGGCTCCGGTTTCATCCAGTTTCTTTTCGGCGCTCTGAGTGAGAGATTCCACTTTCTTGGTCAGAGTTTGCCCCAGACGGATAAAGGGGGCAATGGTGGCCTCGGTCAGGCTTATGGGATGATCTTCAATGTGGACCACGGTGGCGAACCACTCCGTGCCGTCCACATGATGGAATATCCCATGCTTGCCGACACGCAGGTTTCCTTGGCGGCCTGCAGTAGCGGGAACCGCCACTTCGTATTTGCGCCCTGAGCTGGCGTGTTCCAGGTTGACGATCATGAGAAACATGCTGTTTCCACTAAGTTCTTTGAGGTAGCGGGCCCGATCCGGGACCCGAAAGGCCAGGTGGAAGTGACGGCCATCCAGCAACAGGGAGCCTTCTTCAAATGCAGCTCGCTCCAAGGGATCATAGAGATCCGGAAAGCTAATGAAGTTGTTAACGAAGGTCAGTAGATACTTCTGGTACAGGGCGAGTTGTTCCGCTTCACGCAGGGTTTCCAAGGTTAGACTCTGAGCCTGTTCTTTGGCGATCATGTCCCGCAGGGTATTGGGGTAGGGGCTGTCCAGCCAGGACTGTAGTTCCTCTGGCGTCCGCCCGGAGAGAAAAGCGGCAGGACGCTGGGTCAACCAGGCTTCCACCTGGCTCAGACGTGAGCTGAGCGATTCCCAATCGGATGGAGAGAGGCGAGGGTCGGTGCGGTCCATGAGAGGAATTATCACCTGTTTCCGAAACTCCTGTAGTTTCCGGGCATAAAAAGGATTCAACTCCGCATCGAACTTCAGAGTCCGTTCTTCATGAGGCCGGGCGATGGGACGTTTCGAGAGTGCTTCTGCCAGGGTATCACTGTCTACGGCATCCTCGGGGATGATCTGACCTGGCCAGATGTCCTCGGAGAGTTTCTTTTGAAACTGCATGACCTCGCAGAGATGAAAATACCGGTCCAAGGCTTCCCGGACTTCATTAAACAGGGTGAGGATGGGTTTCGGATCACAATCCTTGGGAAGCAGAGAGGCCTCAGGCTTGTTTCGCCACTGGAGCTCTTCCTCAAGGGTTTTGTCGATGTTGCTGAGATCCTCGGGGCTTAAGCCTCGTTTACCGGAAGGGTGTTCTGTGCCGGGAAACAGGGCCAATACGTCCAGCATCCACTCCCGCAGCGCTTTATCCGGTGCTGCATCCGGAAGGACCACCCCGCGCTCGGATACCGGTCGCTGTTCCTGTTCCTTGCGGACCCGCCGCAGTTGCTCCAAGCCGACACATCCGGATTTTGAGTTGAGCTGAAACAGGAGTTTTTTGACCGCCTCGGCTTCGGGCTGCAGGTCTTCTGCCCGCAGCGTGCTATCTTCCTCTTCAATCCCACGTAAGGAAAGTAGTCTGGCCTCGATCCAGGCGAGAGCCTCGCGCAATTCACCGGGTTTGATTCTGCCGTCTTGATCGGTATCGAGCTGTTTCAGAAAGCCTTCATCCATCCGAAAGGCCTTGATGGGTGCTCCTGTGGCGACCCACAGGGCTTCATCCAGGGCGACCGCCGCCTGGAGTTCCTCCGCGCTGCGAATGCGGATGTGATAGGTACTTCCCTGGCGGATGAACTGAAGTGACATGTTATTCCTCCTCGAGTTCCCGGATCCGCTGTTCTAACAACGCGATTTTCTGGGAAAATTTCCTTCGATCATCTTCATGTCTGGAAAGAATAATTGAGACATGGAAGGCAATGAGAATGAGAAAACTGAACACCACCAGCATGATGGCCGAGCTGTAGTGCATCCCCGTGATGCTGACCAACCAGCCAATGAGGTCAGGCTGAATAGCCAGAATGAGCAAGACCACTCCTGTACCCAGCCATAAGAGCGCGTACTGTTCTTTCAGACTGTTCCGACGCAGGGTTTCCAAGGTGACAAACAGGTGACCCAGGCTGATGAAGGCCATAAACAAGCGGATCTGGTTCGGTAAATACGCTTCGTCCAGGCCAGGGATGAGAGCGACACCCAGTAGAAGAAGACCGCTGAAGGTCAGAAACATGGCCGGCAGGCGGGCTGGGCGGTCTTGCCCGAAGAGAATTCCAGCCACCAGTAATAGAAGCACTCCGGGCAGTCCTGCAGAGAGAAGGGTGTTCATGACTGTTTCTCCAACAAAGCGTGGCGGGAGTAGCGTTCATCGACTCCCCGGGCCCGGTCGACCAGCAGAGCCAGGCTGACTTTGATGGCAAAATACAAACTGCGGCTGCCATGCAGGGAGGAGGTGCCACCAAAGCGGTTGCGGAAGGGGACTCCCACTTCGCAAAAACGATAGCCCTGCCGGCGCAGCAACGCTAAAGATTCCGGTTCCGGATAGTCTGCGGGGTATCGTTCTGAAAAATATTCCATGAGCAGACGGTTGGTCATCAGAAATCCGGAAGTCGGGTCGGTGACCGGGTATTTGCAAATCATGCTGAGGAAACGGCTGAGGTAGGCGATACCGATTCGGCGGCCGATGCTGTTATCCATTTCGCTTTCTACGAGAAAACGGGATCCCACCACCAGATCCGTACCTTGCTCCTTCATCGCTTCAATCAAGGTGGGAATACTCGCGGGGGGGTGTTGCCCATCACTGTCAATGCGCACCGCGTAGTCGAATCCTTGTTCCAATGCGTAGCGGTATCCTGCCTGCATGGCTCCGGCTACCCCGAGGTTAATGGGTAAATCCAGACAGACTGCACCCGCTTCCCTGGCAATGGCTACGGTTCGATCCTTCGAAGAATCATTGATCACCACCACCGGCATGTCCGGTAATTCATCTTTCACCTCTTCCAAAAGAGCCGGGAGAGATTCTTCTTCGTTAAACGCGGGGATAAGAATCACACCGCGTTCCAAGGACAACGGGGTCATTGGAAGCTCCGGTTGAGGATGAGCAGATGAGAGATCATGGTTCCCCCTTGGCAGAAAAGGGGGAGGCGCTCAAGACGGAAGCCGCTTCCAGTTCAGGGGAAGGGGCTTATTCGGCCTGCATGGCTTCGGTTTCCTCACGAAGGGCCTGTACCTGTTCTTCCAGTTGCTGGGTTTGTTTGAGGCGTTCGAGGTATTCGGCCACAACCTGGGTGTTGGCATAGCCGTGCTTCTCGGCCAGTTTTAGAGCATTTTCAGCACGCTTAAACTCTCCCATCATGCCGAGGGCAATGGCGTAATTGCCATGAGCCACTGCGAGACGGGGATCCAGTCGTAGGGCTTCATCAAATCGTTCCGCGGCTTTTTCCGGTTGATCGCGTACAATGTAGAGGCTTCCCAGGCTGGAATGGAGTTCGGCGTAGTTCGGATTCAGTTCGAGAGCCTTTTGGTAACAGGCCTCTGCTTCATCCAATTGATCCATTTTTCGGAGGGTGACTCCTTTGTTTACCCACACGGAGTGTTCCTCCGGATTCTCCTCCAGTGCCAGGTTGTAGCGCGCCAGGGCTTCTTCGAATTGTTCCTGCTCCATGTAACAGGAGCCCATGTAGTTGTGGAGCTCCCAACGCTTGTAGACTTTGAACTCATCATCTTCGATGAGCAAAAAAGCATTGAGAGCTTCCGCGTATTTGCCTTCATTGTGCAGGACGATGGCTGCACGAAGCTCTTTATCGCTATGAGTGGAGCCTCCCCCAGGGCATCCGGTAAGCAGGAGAGTCAGGGCAAGCAAGAGGAGGGGGATACGATTCATACAAGGGACCTTTGTTTCAGATGCACCCTGACACTAAACAGGCTGTTGCTTTCAGGGCAAGTGCCAATAAGGTGGCGGTTAGAAGAAGGGAATAACCTTGAGGAATCCGTTAATCCGGATAATTGAATGATATGAGTGTAAGTCAAGATCTGCGGAAACAGCTTCAGAAACGTATCCATATTTTGGATGGGGCGATGGGAACCATGATCCAGCGTGCCAAACCTCAGGAAGCGGATTTCCGGGGGGAACGCTTCAAAGACTGGCCGAGTGACCTGAAGGGCAATAACGACCTCCTGGTGATTACCCGTCCGGATTTGATCGAAGACATTCACCGTCAAAACCTCGAAGCGGGGGCGGATATCATTGAAACCAACAGTTTCAACAGTACCCGGGTTTCGCAGGCGGATTACGGCATGGAGGATTTGGTGCCGGAGCTCAACCGCGAAGCGGCACGGGTGGCCCGCCGTGCGGCCGATGCCTTTTCCACTCCGGATAAACCCCGCTATGTAGCCGGTGTCCTGGGACCCACCAGCCGGACGGCTTCCATTTCTCCTGATGTGCAGGACCCAGGTGCCCGAAATATCACTTATGAAGAACTTCGGGTGAATTACCTGGAGGCCGGACGAGCTTTGCTTGAGGGTGGGGCAGATATTCTGTTTATTGAAACGGTTTTTGATACCCTGAACGCTAAAGCTGCGGTTACCGCCATGCTGGAATTGGAAGAAGAATTGGGACGCGAGGTCCCAACGATGCTCTCCGGCACGATTACAGACCGTTCGGGGCGAACCCTGTCTGGGCAAACACCCGAAGCCTTCTGGTACAGCATGCGGCACCTCAAACCGATTGCTGCCGGTTTGAACTGCGCTTTGGGTGCGAAGGACATGCGCCCCCACGTAGAAGAGATGGCGAAGGTCTCGGAAACCTTTATTACGGCCCATCCCAATGCAGGCTTACCTAACGAATTCGGTGAGTATGACCAGACGCCGGAAGAGATGTCTGCTGAGATCAAAAAGTATGTCGAAGGCGGAATTCTGAATATCATTGGGGGCTGTTGTGGCACCACTCCGGAATACATCCGCATGATTGCGGAGACGGTAAAAGCCTATCCTCCACGGCAGCTTCCCGAGCTGAAGCCTTACACCCGTCTCTGTGGCCTGGAACCTTTTGTAATTCGTCCGGAAACAAACTTCGTGAACATTGGGGAGCGAAGCAATGTGACGGGTTCCCGTAAATTTGCCCGCTTGATCAAAGAGGAAAATTACGAAGAGGCCATCGATATTGCCCGTCTTCAGGTGGAAAACGGAGCCCAGATCCTCGATATCAACATGGATGAAGGCATGTTGGACGGGGTGCAGGCCATGCGCCGCTATCTAAACCTGTTGATGAGCGAACCGGATATTTCCAGAGTTCCCATCATGGTCGATAGTTCCAAGTGGGAGGTGATCGAAGCGGGTCTGGAGTGTGTGCAGGGCAAATGCATCATCAACTCGATCAGTTTGAAAGAAGGCGAAGAGCCCTTCCTGAAACACGCCCGGATTGCCCGTCACTATGGTGCAGCGGTGGTGGTTATGGCCTTTGATACGGATGGTCAGGCTGATAACAAAGAACGTCGTCTGGAAATTCTGGGTCGAAGTTATGAGCTCTTGGTCGATGTGGTGGGCTTTGAGCCGCAGGATATCATTTTTGACCCGAATATCTTCGCGATTGGTACGGGGATTGAGGAGCATTCGAACTACGCCGTGGACTTTATTGATACCGTGGAGGAATTAAAGAAGCGCTATCCTCTGGTCCATATCAGCGGAGGGGTGAGTAACCTCAGTTTCTCTTTCCGTGGGAATGATGGCATTCGTGAAGCCATGCATTCTGCCTTCCTCTATCATGCCATGAAAGTGGGCATGGACATGGGCATCGTGAATGCCGGCCAATTGGCCGTGTATGAGGATATCGAGCCGGAACTGAAAGAACGGGTTGAGGATCTGTTGTTTAACCGGCGGGAGGATGCGACGGAACGCCTGTTAGAAATGGCGGAACGGGTCAAAGGACAAAAACAGTCCAATGCTCAGGATCTCTCCTGGCGGGAAGAGCCGGTCGAAGAACGCATTCGTCATGCCTTGGTTCGGGGGATCACGGAGTTTATCGAGGAGGATGCGGAAGAAGCCCGCGTGTCCTTGGGAGATCCACTTCCGGTGATTGAAGGCCCCCTCATGGATGGCATGAATGTGGTCGGAGACTTGTTTGGTGAAGGGAAAATGTTCCTGCCTCAGGTGGTGAAAAGTGCCCGGGTTATGAAAAAAGCGGTGGCCTATTTGGAACCATTTTTTGAGGCTGGGGATGATGGTAAACGCCAGAGTAATGGTCGGGTGATCATGGCGACCGTGAAGGGCGATGTGCATGACATTGGCAAAAACATTGTCGGGGTTGTGCTGCAATGTAACAACTACGAGGTCATTGATCTTGGCGTGATGCAGCCCTGTGCAGATATTCTGGCAAAGGCCAAGGAACACAATGCGGATATGATCGGTCTCAGTGGCCTGATTACGCCGTCTTTGGATGAGATGGTCTATGTGGCTTCCGAAATGACCCGGGAAGAGTTTGATATTCCACTGCTCATTGGCGGAGCCACCACCTCCAAAGTGCACACCGCGGTGAAAATCGATCCGGAATATCAGCCTCCGGTCGTCTATGTCCCGGATGCTTCCCGGGTGGTGGGCGTCGCAGGAAAGCTGTTGTCGAAAGAACAAAAGGCCGATTACGTTCAGGAAATCGATGAAGAATATCAGGCCTACCGTGATCGGCGCAGCGGCGCAAAGCGGGTTCTGGCGAGTTTAGATGATGCCCGGGAAAACCGCATTCCCATTGATTGGGATCACTATGAGCCCACGGAACCCTCTTTTACGGGCATTCGTGAAATTGAGGTGCCCTTGTCGGATCTGGAAGATTTCATTGATTGGGGGCCTTTCTTTTCGGGCTGGGATTTACATGGGCCTTTTCCTGCAATTTTGGAGGATGAGGTTGTGGGTGAACAGGCACGGGACCTCTACAGTCAGGGGAGGGCCATGCTCACCGAACTCATCGGTACCCGTGCCCTGCAAGCCAAAGCCATGGTGGGGTTTTGGCCGGCAAACCAGGTCGATGACGATGATATTGCTGTGTACAGTGACGAAACCCGCTCCAGCGAACTCGTCCGTTTGCATCATTTGCGGCGACAGGCGGGTTCGGGTGAATCCATGCCTCATGGTTGTCTGAGTGATTTTATCGCCCCGCGTGAAACCGGGTTACAGGATTACATCGGGGGTTTTGTTTGCTGTGCGGGCTACGGCGCGGAAGCTCTGGCGGATGAACATGAGAAAAATGGAGATGATTATTCTTCAATCATGGTGAAAATCCTGGCGGACCGTCTAGCGGAAGCTCTCGCAGAGTATATGCATGCCTTGGTTCGGAAACAGCTCTGGGGCTATGTTCCGGATGAGGAACTGACCAATGAGGATCTGATTCGCGAGGAATACCTGGGGATCCGTCCGGCACCGGGCTACCCGGCTTGTCCGGATCACACAGAAAAAGCTGCTCTGTTTGAACTGACGGAAGCAACGGAGCGGATTGGTGTCTCGCTCACCGAATCCTATGCGATGTATCCCGGAGCTGCGGTGAGTGGCTGGTACTTCAGTCACCCGGAGTCAGCTTATCTGACCGTGGGTACGATTGGTGAAGATCAGTTGCGCAGTTATGCGGAACGCAAAGAGATGACGTTGCGGGAAGCCCGCCGCTGGTTGGCTCCGAATCTGGACAGCTAAGGCCCTTTTTTCTTCCAAAAATAGGGCTGTGCTTGCCAGCTTTCGGGGTGTGTCAGCTTCGGAACTTCAAAATTGTTGATTTTCGGTAAAAAGCTCTGGATAGCTGCTTAACGTATCGAGGCTCTACACTGTATGTTGTTCCTTTAGCTAATTTATGACCGAATCAGCCTGAACATGAAGAAAACAACACTGCTTTGCATTTTTCCGCCAAATCGTTCCCCCAGCTCTGCGATCTGGGAAGGTGTTCAATCCCTCGCCTGGGAAAACGATCAGGAAATGAAAATCCTGGGAACCACCTTTGATGTTCTGGATCCGAAACGTTCCTTTCAGAATGTGGATGGGGTGATCAGTTTCAACGGGGCCTCCCGCCTCGATGAGATGATGAGTGAGGTCGGGCTGCCCGTGATCAACGTCTCCGGAAACCTGCCTTTTTCCCGCTTCCCTCGGGTACGTGTGGATGAGCGGGAGAGTGGGCGGGTGGCTGCCCGTCATTTGGTGAATGCGGGATACAGTACCTTTGTGGGTTTATGTCATTGGGCTGGAACGCACTTCAATCAGCTTCGCCTGGAGGGGTTTCAAGAAGAGTTAGAACGTCAGGGGCTAGGGGATGTGTGTCATATTGTGGAAAATGGACACGAGGATTTGAATGCATTTCTTCGGGAACTGCAATGGCCCTGTGGGATGATGGTGACACGTCCTCAAGACGCGTGGCGGGTGTTGCAGTCCTCATGGCAGTTGGAGGTGGATGTACCCAATGAACTGGGGATCCTCTGTGTCGACCGCAGCCAGAATGATGCGTATTGGAGCCCGGTGCAGAGTCTCAGCTGCATTCAATTGCCCTGGCAGCAAGTAGGGGCGCAGGCTGTGGAGATGATGGCACGCTGGCTGCGCGAGGGCGAAGAGCCCCCGGACAACACCTGGGTTCAAGGGCATGAAGTGATCCCCCAGACTAGTACACATCGTTCCCGCCAGGAAAGTCCCATTTCCGTTCGGGTTCAAGCCTGGTTGGAAAACGAATTTGATCCTTCCTGGGGCGTGCAGGATCTGGCCTCCAAGCTGGGTTGCAGTGTCAGTGCCTTATACAAAAACTACCGCAATGCTTTTGGCAGTGGCTTGAAAGAGGAACTGCAGTCCCGCAGGCATCAATTCTGCAAAGATACGCTCCGGAATTCGCATAAAAGCATTGAGGAAATTTCCAGCCTCTGTGGCTATACCCAGGCCAGTACCTTCATTCAGGCTTTCAAGAAGTGGGAAGGTCTTACCCCGAACCAGTATCGTAAACAGGGTTAAAGCCTTTACGCTTATGAATGCGGAAGCGACTCCGCGTTCCTTTTGCCATTGCTTCTTCTGTGCTCTGCTTTAGGGTTTCTGTATGAGCGATGCTGAAACCGTTGAAGAACTGCGCATCCGTGGTGAATTCACTCCGGACCCGGATGTCTGCCGATTTGTCGTGTCCCGCAAGGTATTCGATGAAGATTGGACCTTTTCCTTTCGTTCCCCTGAGGACGCACCGGGTTCTGAGCTGATTAAAGCGATTTTTGCTGTGGAAGGGGTGCGTGATGTGAAAATCCATCAGGATACCTTCACCATTGCAAAATCTTCTCCGGATGCCTGGCCTAAATTGGCGGCAAAGTTGATTCCGGTTCTCAAGGAACAGCTGAAACAGAATGTGTCTGTGTTAGACGATGTCAGCCGGGAGGAACGGATGAATGCGCCATTGGATGAGTCCATGCGCAGCGTCATTGAAGAGGTGCTGGAAAGCAGCATCAATCCCGCGTTGGCCTCTCATGGCGGCTGGGTGAAACTCAAGGCCATTGATGGTCAGGATGTAGTGGTGGAGATGGGTGGAGGCTGTCAGGGCTGTGCCAGTAGCCGGGCGACGATGAAGTTCGGAATTGAGCGTGCCATTAAGGACGCAGTACCCAGCGTACGTTCTGTGGTGGATGCCACGGATCATGATGCTGGGGAAAATCCCTACTACCGTTAAGGCACTTGTGAAACAGTCGCTGTTTCTGCTGTTCTTGTGCTGCCTGATCCCTCTGCAGGCAGCCCTGGATATTGAAAGCCGTTACAGCCCCTTGAACAGTCGTCGTGAGCGTCGCCGCTCCACGCAGTACATTATCCTGCATACCACAGAAGGCTCGACCAAGGGGAGTCTGGAAAAACTACGCCGGAGAGGCGAGGCGCATTACCTCATTGCCCCCAGTGGAAAGGTCTACCGGATCATAGATAAGTCCCGGGTCGCCTTTCATGCGGGGCGGAGCATGTGGAACGGGCGCACCAATCTCGATAATACTTCCATTGGTATCGAGATGGTCGGGTATCACAACAAACCTCTCACTGCGGCTCAGAAAACGGCTCTGAAAGAGTTACTTCGCCAGTTGCAGTCGATTTATAAGATTCCGGATGAACAAGTCCTTTCTCATTCTGCAGTAGCCTATGGTAGTCCGAACCGATGGCATAAACATGCCCATCGAGGGCGGAAACGCTGTGGTATGTTAATGATGCAGGATGGCTTACGGAAAGAGCTGGGCCTCACCAGCCGTCCGCTTCAGGACCCGGATGTGCGTGCCGGACGACTGAAAGTGGCGGATCCGTATTTAGAGAAAGTACTGTATGCCCCTCAACGTTTTGATCCCTTACCGCCTCCGCCGATTCTGGAGGAAGGGGAGGACATGATTTCCCGGGGGCGCTCAGCCTGGGATATTGCCCGGGATGCCTACAACTCGCCTTCTACGGAATACATTTTTCCCAGTGGGGTGGTGAAACGGGGAGACGAAATTCGGGCTTGGGATCAGCTTCCCCCAGGCACCCGGGTGAAAATGAATGAAGCCAGTACGGAGTCGCCAGGGGAATCGGAACGTGTGCAAACGATCGGCAAAGATGGTCGAACGGCTGCAGACATTGCGGGTTCGGATGCCAATAAAGCTTCTACCATTTATTTTCTGAAAAACGGAACGGTCAAAACCGGTTCTGAATTGAATCCGGATACCCTGGCATCGCTTCCGGACGGCACCTCTCTTCTGGTGGGCTATGTCCATGGTGGCGTGATCAGTGCTCAGCGGAGCGCCTTTGATATCTGTGGTCCACGTTGGAATCTGCCTACCACCTTCTATCGGCTGAAAGATGGCACGATTAAGGCCGGGGATCAGATGAACGAGCATAACATTCCCAATCAAACCATGGTGTTTTTCCAGCAATGAGCCCGCAAGGAAGGGGGCGGGCAGGCTTGCAGTGCTGGAGCTATGAGTTGGCGGAAGGCTGGGTGGCGCGGGCGGGTAAGTCCGATGTGGATAATGATTTGCTCAGTTTCCGTGAATCCTTCCCTCAGGATATCTGGCTACACGTAAAAGGCTGTCCAGGTTCCCATGTGGTCCTGCATCATGCTGAGGAGCAGGATGCCCCGCGTGAGATTCTCGAAGAGGCTGCCCGGATTGCCGTCCGTCACAGTAAAGCGAAAAACGGGGGGCAAGTGGCCGTATCCTGGTGTCGGATAGAGGATCTACGAAAAGAACGGGGTGCGCCTGCCGGCAAGGTGACCCTGCGGCGCTCCAAAACGCTAAAAGTCCGAGCCTCTTAGGAGATCCTTTTGGCCTTAATTGCCGATTTCGCCGCGGCGAATTTTGGTGAGGCGGCTCATATAACTACCCATCACCCGGGCGTAGTCCACATCTTTGCCTAAGGCAATCAACTGTTTGTGCACGATGCGGAGCCCTTCCTGTTCCGTTTCTGCGGCTACCACATCCGAGTAGCGCATATCGGGTTCCGGGTGGATAAAGCGCTTGATCACGGAGACAAACTCTTTGTTTTCGCTTACATGCATCGGCAGAAGCTCTTCGATCCGATTCGGGAGATCCATTTTAAAGTGATAGAGATCCTCTTCGGTCATACTGCTGGCGTCAACCAGGGGTTTTCCTCGAAGCAGTTCCAGCCCGACCATGCCCACGCCATAGATATCTGCCTTTTCCGTGGCAGGTTCCCGACGGTGATTTTCCGGGGCCATATACAAGGGGCTGCCTAGGAGGATGGATACTTTTTCATTGGGTTTCACTGCACGGCCATAGTCGATGATTTTCACATAACCAAACTGATCCACCATGACGTTGGAAGGTTTGATGTCACTGTGAATGAATCCAGCCGCATGCAGAGCTTCCAAGCCTTTCAGCATCATGCGCATGACGTAAATTGCGACGCCTGGCTGCAAGGCAAGGGTGCCATCTTCCCAGCGGAAAATGCAGTCCCGGATCAATTCCCACTCCGTAGGCGGAGTCACACTCTCGACTTGCTTCATGCGTTTCCCGGTGAGGAAATACCGCATGTCCACGCCGTTAATCAGCTCCATCTGGAGATAGCCGATGCCATTGATTTCGTCATAGGTTTCCATCGAAACCAAGTTGGGACTGCGCAACTGCTGCATCACCGAAATCTGACTGGCAATTCGCCCCATGTCGGTCCAGTAGAGGGAAGGGGAAGAATAGATCGCCGGGTCAAAAATTTTGATCGCGTGCTTGGTTAGACAACCACGCCCCCCCTGTCGGTTGGCGAGGTAGACCATGCCCTGACGTCCACGTCCGATTTCCTCGGCAAAGCGGTAACAAACGGGGTAGTAGATCACCTGATCTGAGATGACCTGTTCAAAATTCTCAATCAGGCGCTCCCGGTCCCGCTGTTGTCCATAGGACATGCTGACGCGGCCGGCCTTACTCAAATCCGTTTTGGCAGAACGGGTTGAGGTCTCATCCATATCCTGAGTCTCATCCATGTGGATGGAAATGGTCTGATCCGTTGATAAGAGGGTCCGGGTCTCCGCCGGATCCTGAAGGGGCTTTTTGGGATTCATCCTTCTTACACCGTAGCGGAAAACTGATGGAAAGCAATGCCCGCGGCCACGGAAGCATTCAGACTATTCACATGACCTTGTTGAGGGATGCGCAAGACCGCGTCCGCTTCGTTCAATATGTACTGTCCCACCCGTTTGTCTTCTCCTCCGATCACCAACAGGAGGGGTCGATCGGGAGGGGGGGAGGCTTCTCTCAAATCCAAATCGCCTTTCATGTCCAAGGCTGCGACCCAGGCCCCGGCGGCCTGAGCACGCTGGAGGTAGCGGTTGCTGTTTGCGGATTTGTAGATATTCAAATGCTCTGCAGCCCCGGCACTGGTTTTTAGCACGGATGGGTACACCGAGGCCCCACCCCGCAGGGGTAGAAAAATATGATGAAAGCCGAAAATATCCGCTGAACGTAGAATGGCCCCGGCATTGCGTGGATCTTCAATGTTATCCAGCAGGACCATACGCTGTGCCTGAAATGCTTGATCATCCAGGCTCAGGTAAGGGTAGGGGTCACATACCGCAACACAGCCTTGATGCTGTTTGCTGCCGCAGAGCTGAAACAGTTCCTGCTTGTGGGTAAAGCGTGCGCGGATCTGTTGAGCTTCGGCTTCTTTCAGCAGAGGGCGGAAGCGGGCGGAGGGGGCTTTTTCATCCAAAAAGAGCTCAAACACACGACGACGCCGTGCTCGCAGGAGCTCCTGCAGCGGATGAAGGCCATAACAGTATTCCGGTTCAGCTTCCGGAGAGTGAGGGGACATTGACATCAGTGCGAAGCATCATAGACTGTTGCCCGTTTCTGACAATTCATTTCGAGGTGCATATGGCGTATGATGCGATTTTGGTACTGTCCTTTGGTGGACCTGAGGGCATGGAGGATGTGATGCCCTTCTTGGACAACGTGTTACGGGGCAAAGGGGTTCCGGAGGAACGTAAACTCGAAGTGGCTCACCATTACGAATTATTCGGAGGCGTGAGTCCCATTAATGCACAGAACCGGGAACTGGTCCGGTTGGTCACGGAACAGCTGAAGCATCAGGGACATGAGATTCCCGTTTTGTTAGCGAACCGGAATACCCCTCCCTACGTTCCCGATGTATTGGCGACCTGTAAAGAACAGGGCTACCAAAAGCTGTTGGTCTACGTCACCAGCGGTTTTAGCTGTTACTCCGGATGCCGTCAGTACCGGGAGAACCTGATGCAGGCTCAGGGGGACATGGGGGAGGATGCACCTCAGTTTGATAAAATTCGGGTCTTCTTCAACCACCCTTTGTTTATTGAAGTCGTGTCAGATCATGTGGCGGATGCGATCAAACAGCTTCCGGAGGAGCATCAGTCAGATGCCCGGGTCGTATTTACGGCCCACAGTATCCCCATGAGTATGGCAGATACCTCGAAATACACCCAGCAACTCAGCGAAGCCGCCCGTTTGGTGGCCGAGCGCCTGGAATTGTCCACATTTGATCTAGTGTATCAGAGCCGAAGCGGGCCTCCGCAGGTTCCATGGTTGGATCCGGATATTTGTGACCATCTTGACACGCTTCACCAGGACGGGGTTCCGGCTGTTGTTGTTTCGCCCATTGGTTTCGTCTCGGATCACATGGAAGTGTTGTTTGACCTCGATTTGGAAGCCCGGGATCATGCGGCTGAGCTGGGCATGCCCTACGTACGTGCCTCAACTCCAGGGAATGATCCACGGATGGTGGAAATGATTGCCGAGCTAATGCTGGAGCGGATCGAGCAACGCGAGGTCCGCCGGGCGATTGGCCGCTACCCGGCAAATCATGATGTGTGCCCCGTTAATTGTTGTCCGGCTCCCCAGCGTCGTCGCCCCGTGCGTTGATATGAAAAAGGGGCTACTGCTATTCCTCCTGTTCACGCTGCCTGTGGCCGCGCAAGAGGGCCTGGCAGCGCCTCGAAATATCCTGTTCCGTTCTGTGCATACGCTCAAGCGGGAAGATCCCAAGGATAAGATCGATGTACGGATTGCTCTCCCGGTCACAATCCGCGGGAAACAGAAAATTCATCGGGTCCGCTTTGTCCCTGAACCCAGTCAATTGATCCAAGAAGAGGGTCGGGTGTATGGGGAATGGGTCTGGGATCGCCCGGAACCCATCAAAATTCATGTGGAGGTCTTAGCGGAGCTCTACCCACATGCCCTGGCAGACCCGCCTGTCCGTCCAGAACCATTGCCAGCTAAACAGCGGGAAGCTTATCTCCTCGCAGGCAAGGGGCAGCCTGTAGGCCATCCGAAGATTCAAGCATTGGCTGCCAAGGCAGAGGGAGCCGCTCAGAGTGAAGAGCTGTTGTTGAGTCTTATCGACGTGGTCAAAGAACAGCTCTCCTATGAGGGCTACATTGATGAAGATCAGGGAGCCCTGGGGGCCTTGAAGAGTGGTAAGGGCGATTGTACGGATTACAGTGATCTGCTGGTGAGTCTTTGTCGCCAACGCGGACTGCCGGCCCGTTCCAGGCTCTGTCTTTTGCTGGAAACTGAAGATACTCCGCTTCATTCTGTGATTGAAGTGTATTTGCCACAGCGGGGATGGGTCACGGTGGACCCACTCTTTGCCGCCAGAAACCCGGGAAAATCCAAGCAGTTACCTTCTCCCTATCTCTACCTGAGCACCACCCGGGATGACCCCACCATGCACGGGTATTTTAGCGACAAGGCCTATTGGATATACAGCGAAAACAAAGCCACGGATTTCAACACCGAACTCAAGCTCATGGAACGAAGGGCGGATGGAGAGACCCGGAGCCGCGTGTTTTCGTATTAACGATATATCAACCTGAGGTTGAGTTCTTCGAAACTGTGTCGCACGCGTTGACGATACCCCCGTTCGCAGGGGAGGGCACACATCAGCAACATCCCGAACGCGCAGAACACGTAGAGAATGTATTTGAAGAGCAGCTGGTAAAACAGTGCCCAAACTGCGCATAACACACAGTCACCGATTGTATCCCTGAACGGCATGTGCAGAGCTTACGATGAAGCTCTGAGTCAGGTCACTTGTAAATCCTGCCTGGAATTAGAATCAAGGGAGTCTCCCCGATAGGATGCTACAAAAAAGGCCCCCGTAGAACGGGGACCTTTGCATGCGGAAGCTTCTGTTGCTCAGGCAACCAGATTGGGGTCTGCGCCCAGGCTGCCTTTCAGGCTTTCGATGAAGCTGGCCGGATTGCTTTCCAAGCCATTCAGTTTCTCTTTGACCTCGGTCAGTCGACCACGGAGATCGAGAGCTGCCACATCGTCCGAATCCTGCTCATTGAGGCTGTTCTCGAGATAGATGATCCGTTGGGTCAGGAAGTTCTTCTCGAGCTTCAGTTTGGCCTGCAGGCGATCAGCGTACCAATCAGAGCTGAGGATGGTTTCCGGTTCGAACAACTTGCGCAGTTCGGGATCACTCAGGTCCTTGCCCTCATAGTTGCCGTAGGCCATCATGTGCAGCAGGACCTTCAGAGGCGGAATCGCCTGATCCACACCGCCATCCTCGAAGTAGTTCATGGCGGCTTTGCGCTGGGCTTCGACGATGTTGTTGATGCCGTCCACGTAGTATTCCAGATTCTGGAGTTCGGGTTTCAGCATCTCCTCGGTGAGCACGGTTTCCGGATGACTGAAGATCCGGCCGAAAATATCGCGGGCGAAACTTTCGGTGATGCGGTATCCCAGACGGCTGCCGAGGATGTGTTCTCCTTCGTGCTGGAAGTCTTCGACCTTCTCGAGGTACCCGTTGGCGATCAGCCATTTCGGATCATATTCCTCACCCCGCAGACGGCTCCACAATTCGGGAACCAGCAGGGAGATGTCGTGATCGACCCGGTATTTGTGTCCCACATAGCCTGCGGCTGTGGTGAAGCCGTTGTGGCCACAGAGAATGAAGCTCAACAGCGCATTGTTCATATCCGAAACGGGAAGCAAGGCATTGAAGGGGGCTTTGGTGAGAGCGCCTTCCGAACCTGCACCCGTCGTGGAGGGGGATTTACCGGTCAGACTGGCAACAAAATCCATGAACAATTCAGGAAGTTCCTGATAGTGGATGGGATTGAACACCGCGAGAGGGCGGATGCCGGCGGCCACATCCGGAGGGTTGTTCCGTCGGCCGGGAAGCACGGCGCCCACCGGGTTGAAGAGGACCTCTTCTTCTTTCAGTTGGCGGGCCAAACGGGCGGCGGCATCGGCGAGGTATTCCTCACGCTCGGCGCCCAGGTCGGGACGGTTCTGCTGGAAGCGGGGGTTCTTTGTGGGTTTGCCATCCACGATGCGAGGATTGCTGGTACAGACAAAGTATTCCGGGCCCTCGTTTTCCAGGAAGTCCAGCATGGCCTCCTGCATATCCTCGGTGTATTGGGAGAAGCGGATCACATCGTCGACCATCTCCTGCACATCCTCGCGTTTCAGCGGGGCATAGTTGGCAAACAGGTTACCCTGTTCGGTGAACTCGTACTCGGTCTGTTTGTCATAGCCCGGGATGAAGGCATCGTCCGGACGTTGGAAGAGGCGGTACTCGCAGTTCTCCAGGAACTTACTGGCGACGCCCTTCTGGGTGTCTGGCAGGTTGGGCAGATCTGCGTTGGGCACCACTACCGATGCGGTAATGTCATCCTCACGCTGCAGTTTGGAAGCCGGCCAGAAGTCCTTACGCAGACTGAACAGACGCCAGGAACCGTTCTCGGCATACCCGACACGTACGTAGCGGTTGACCACAGGACGATTGCGGTAGCGAAGTTCGAATCCGGGCTTTTCGTTGATGGTGTCCACATGGAAGCGTTCCATCCAGTTCTCTTCCCAATCCTGGCGGTGATAGCGTTTCACGGTGAGCACGAGGTCACGCACCCGCTGGGGAATTTTGGCCAGCCAGGCTTTGTATTCCGGGCTGTATTCCGGATTCATGGTGAGCATGCGGACCACGGAACCGATGCTGCGCTCGGGGCTGAGGATGGGACGGCTGGGTTTGCCGGGGACGCGGGGCTCCGCAAAGCGGTCTGCGTAATCCTTCTCCAGGATTTCCTTCACCAGCTTCATGTCTTCTTCGAAGTTCGGTGTGAACACCGGGGCGTTCACCATGGCATCGGTGATGGGTTTGGAGATTTCAGATTTTCCACCGCCGGATACGGTACAGGGTTTATGACAGACTATGCCGTCGCCCTGGGTGCCGACCAGACGCCAGCGCTGGCCGGCGGAGGGGTTGACCATCTCCACTTTGTAGCCATTGGGCAGCACATAGGTGTGTTTGGGACGCAACTTGATGGAAAACTCCCCGTCGGCATTGCTCCAGGAAATCTTCTGCGGGCGCAGGTCAAACCAGGCATTTTCCGGAAGATAGAAGATGTTGTCGTAGGTGGTGTCGACGCCGTAGCCTTCCGGCTGCAGGACCATGCGATCGCCAAACAGGCGTTTGGTATCTTCGAAGGTGATTTCGTTGTACTTGTCGACGTAGCTGAGGCGGAAGTCTTCCCCGAGGTCGAAGCTGGGGAAGGCAATGGCGCCACCGGCGTGTTCCTCTTCCACCAGACCCATGAGGTTGGCGGAGTAGGACAATTGCGTTTTGACCTCTTTTTTGCAGTAACCGAAGTAGTTGTCGGCAATCAGCGTGACGATGACCCCGGAGCGGTCGCGGCAGGTAATTTTGAAGGCACCGCCATCGTTGTAGAGTTCATCCTCTTTTTCCCAGCACATGCTGTCACGTTTCTGACGCTCGGTGGCTTCACTCACATGGGGCAGGCCCAGATCTTTTTTAGTGCAGAGCAGCATTTGCGGGGCCAGAATCACACAACCGGTATGTCCACTCCAGGATTCCGTGTCCAGGCGGGCATCATTTTCCGGCAGCAGCGGATGTCCGGCGTTGCCGAAGATGCTCTCCACGAAGTCGAGGTTGGCGATCATATTCCCTGGAGCGAAGAAACGGACTTCCAGACGTTTTTCGCGGGTCACACCCGGAACTTCAGGGCAGACCAGTGGACGCAGCAACAGGGAAGTCCAGGTACGGGCTTTTTCCTCCTGCGTGTCGGTGAAGGGGAGTTCCATCAATTCGGGCGGAGGGTTCAAGGCCGATTTCAGCAGACCCTGAAATGCGACCAGCGGCACCTCTTTTTTGTCCCAGGGCACGGGCAATCCGCCTTCGGCCACATGGAAAACGCCCTTGGTGGTGCGTCGGTCATTCTTGGGATTATGCAGCACCCCGTGACGGGTGCGGTAACTTTCAATGATATCGGAGCGGAAATCATCGCGGTCCGGGGGCAAGGAGAGGGCGCGGGCTAAGCCGTGGCGTTCCAACACAAAGGTGCGGGTGGGCAGCCAGGGGCCTTCCGTGTCCAACCCATTTGCGGCAAAGGTGCGAACCAGGTATTCCTGAATATGCTGATCTGCCGGACAGAGGTAATCCCCGAGCAAACGGTCTTTCGCCTTGCTGGTGGCAAGCAGAGATTTGCCCATACCCAAAAGAGGGTTTTCCTCGGGGTCGCCGTAAATGGGAAGATCGAGGGCAGCCAGCTTGAGATTAATAAACTGAACCAGTTCCGGATCTTTCTCCGCGGCATGGGAGCCGTATTCCGTGTAACCAATGGCTTCAGATAGGGGGCGCATTTTCATATAGGATATCAGGGGTAAGAATTAAGGGCGATTTCCACTTGTCTCTTCCAATCGTAAAAGCAAACGGAAACCGAGAAAAACAATGTCAGGCCTTGGTTTGGAACGTTTTACGAGCTTTTTCCTTGTGAAATCACCCGGGGTGTCTATATACTTTTCTCCCTTTCATCCAAAAGAACCCACTTATGCCTTCCAAAAAAGATCAGGACCTCATTCAAGTTGACGGAGTTGTGAACCAGGTATTGCCCGCGACCATGTACCGGGTGGAGCTGGAAAACGGCCATGAAATTCTGGCCCATATCAGTGGCAAAATGCGCAAACACTTTATCCGCATCACCACCGGTGACCGCGTTCAGGTGGAAATGTCCCCCTACGACCTGACCAAAGGTCGCATCACCTTCCGTCACCGGAACTAGGCGCGATGAGTCGATAGCGACGCCGATGTCGATATCGATCCGATTTCAGCACCTATAGCATATCGGTAATGCGCCTGCCTCCCACGCAGGATAGGCGAGTTCGATTCTCGCTAGGTGCTCCATTTAAAAACCCCTGTAAACCCTGTGTTTATGGGGGTTTCTTTTGTGTGGAAGGGTAGGGTAGAGGTGAGAATGACACAGTATGCTACCCTATGAAACACTATGCAAAGGGGTACAAATAGGGGTACAAGTTTCTTTAAGGGTACAAGGGTAGGGTGCGGATTATATTCCTGTAGCTAAAAAAACCACCGCCAAAAGCAGTGGTCCCAGGTTGAGGGTTATGACTTCGGGGAACGGAAGCGCTTGGACAGGATCACCCCTCCCAGCACTCCACCACCGATCATGAAAAACGGCGAGGCTAAATCCGTTCCCATCGCGAAGAGCAACAGAGCAGCTCCCAGAAGAAACAGTACGAGGACAGGTAACAGGCTGTGCCGGAGGAGAAACTTAGGATCATTAATCTTCACGTTCACCTCCAGCCATCACTGATATGACCCAGGCTGCGATGACGATTCCGCCACCGATCACTCCGAGGCCAACTCCGACTGGCTCTGTATCCACCTCGACATGTGTCACTGAAGGGGGCGGAGGCGCAGGTGCAGGAGGATGAGATTCTCCTTCGCACCCGGTCATCAGGCCGAGGTAGATCACGACAAAGAACAGGACGAATATCATGCGCATGTGATCCTCCTCAGTTCAGCCCTGCGTGAGCGTCGCAAAGGCGGTGCAGTTTCTGCGTACGGTCTGGTAAGATCCCCAGATTGCCTTTCAGCACCTCGGTAAAGGCGTTGAACAAACTCCAGAGGTTCTTTGGACGGAAAGCTTCGTGACTTGGTTCACGGTACTCTCGCAACACCTTGGGGACCTGAGAGCCGCAGATGACGCCTCTGTCCAACGCGTGGATGGTGAGGTCGTGCATAACAGCATCTGCCAGATGGCAATCCTGATACCGGACAATCCGCCTGTCCTGCTCGTGCCAGGAGTCATGAAGTTTACCTACCGCGTCATTGATCATCAGCGGAAGATCGTTCAGGATCATGGAGGTGTGTTTCCGGGCTACTTTGATCTCTCCGCTGAAGGACAGATTATCGCAAACCAGAACTTGGTTCCCCAGCACTAGACCGGCAGGAAAGCGCTTGTCGTGACTGTTGCGGATACCGAGCACCCGGCTGTAGTCGGGATGATTGGAGCCGTTGGCGATTTCCAGGAGACCAAAGTAGCGGTTGCCTTCATGAGATAGGCCGTGAGCTTGATTCACGACCCGCATACCAAAACGGGGAAGCGTTGCTTCCACCTGCTGCAGGAGAAGGCTGTGGGGAATCGGCTGCCAGGTTCGCGTAGCTGCTGGAGTACGTGTTCGGTACAGATCCTCGCGGGGAACCTGCTCCGATCCACAGTGAAGAAGTAAGTTTACCATGGTTTTCCTTGGGTTGGGGTTTGAGTTCAGAAAAGGGAAAGCCCGCCTGACGATGTGCCAGACGGGCTTTAGGGTTTTGGGTTGAGCTGGAGTCGTTAGTAGGAGGCCCAGCCGAAGAACAGAAACTGCCCTTCGCTCAAGTTGAACATCCCGGCAGGACCCCACTTGTCATCGATACGAGGGTCGCATTCGTTGATGAGACGGCAGGCTTCTTTCTCTGGGTTGACTCCTTTCGGTAGCTCAATGGCCACGAAGGAATCTTTCTCGGCAATGCTGCCGCTGTAGCCGCTGTGCCCGTATTCAAACAGAGCTGCATCCACCGCAGTCCAAAATGCGGATTTGGCATCCTCACCAGAGGCGTGTGTTACGAAGGGTTGTGCTCCCATTAGGCAGCTACCTTTCCCCAAGCACGACACCTGGAGCGGAAGGAGCACCAACGACAGTGCATTCCCGGAGACGGGAAATATTCCTGTCGCTGATTACCCTCAATGTAGACATCTGTCAGACGCTTGAAGCGCTCCATCTGGATCAAGTCGACGGGAGGGAGTTGATGTCGAATGACCTTCGGAGTTTTCGTTTTTACCAGATACACCAGCTCCGCCTGTCCGGGCAGTTCACCTGTTGCATCCGCCATGAGCAGGAAATAACAGGTCATCTGCAGTTCATGGCTCCACGCCTCTTCCCTCAGGTCCGGAGTGCTACCCACCGTCTTGAAGTCGATGGGGGTGTTGTCCCGGACAAGGTCCACCACTCCGACCAGCGGAATAGGGAGTTCGTCCGGTTCCCGGCGTAGGTAGGCTTCTACGCCACGGATGGGTCGTGGATCTGTGGCAAGGTCAGATTCCAGATACGCACGTAGGGTGCGTTCTCCGATCTCCAGACAATCCTCACGGGACTTCTGCCCATATTCTACCGCATCCTGCTCCTCCAGCGCACTGTAGGCCTCCTGGTATGCCTGCAGGACATCGGGGGTGGTCGGCAGCTCTCCAGCCCACTGAGCTTTGTGCAGGGCCTCCAGACCGGCGTGAACCGCCTTGCCGATCTGCAGGTTAGGAGTGGTGGGGGCCGGGAGCTGGAGCACCTTCTCGTAGAAGAAGCGTAGACGACAGGTCAGGAAGCTCTTAAGCCGTGATGCGCTCATGTACTCCAGTGGATCGCCCGGAGCCGTCATGCAGCCCTCCGAGGTTTGCCTCGCTTCTGTCCGGGCATTAGGCTGTCTATCAGTCCGGAGGCTTCTAACTTGTTCAGCTGGGTTACACCTTTGCCGAAACGTTGCTGTGCCTGATCGTCGACCTCATTGCGGTCCAGGCCCTGTTCGTTTACCAGCTTCAGGATGAGTTCCTTCTGCTTGGAACTGCACTTCCAGGCTTTCTCCTGAGGAGGCAGGACGTGAACAGCTGCGGTGGTGTCTTCCTGCCCCGGAACATAGCCTGAGTGTACGATCTGCTGATCTACGGATTCCTGAAGAGTGTGATAGATGCGCTCAACTTCGCCGGGAATGTCTTCCACGGTCCCGACCTCGGCCTTGAGGCTGACCGAGAAGCCGTGACTGCTATATTCAGGCAGCCCGAGTTTTTTGCTGTAGGTGAGTTCGAGATGGATGGCCATCGTTCCTCCTTATTCGTGGGTTGGGGTTTCAAAGAGCGGGAAGGTGTCCCAGGCATCTTCCCGGAGACGATCATGCCGCAACATGTAGTTGGCTTTGTCTGTGAAGAAGCAGAGCTGGATGCGGTTCAGGAACTGCAGATACGGGATCACAGACTGAGCACAGCCTGGATAGCTGAAGTACCCGACGTTGGTCACCGGGCAGCCGATGAGATCTGGGACGTCGATCAACGTGACGGTCATTCCCAGTTGATCCCGTAACTGCCAGTGAGAGTCTTCGCAGGGAGGCGCTGGGCTAACCAGCACGTGGTTATCGAAGGCCAGAGTCTGGTCACCGAGGATCGTGAGTAGCCGGGAGTGGATGAGCTGGTCATGAAAAGCCATGCACCGCTTCAGATCATCCACCTGCTCCAGCTCAGGTCGGGTTAGGATTCGCATGGGTCCTCCATGGTTAAGGTTGTGGTTGCGAAAAGGTGCCCGTTTCCGGGCAGGGTCAGGCTGCGAGTGCCAGGGGCGCCGTAGGTTGCGGATCCCAGATGGGACGAGCACCAGTCGCAGCCGCGTACTCGATGTCGGCCAGCTGGGTATTGAGGTTTCGTTCAGCCAGCGAACAGGCATCCAGCTCGGATTCGGCCAGGACCTGGGTATTGGTCCGGGCGTGTGGTGTGTAGGCAGCTCCGCGATAGAGATCGAGGCTGACGGTGTAAGGGCGTACCATGAGGTTTCTCCGGTCTTGTCCCGCCATAGCTGTCTGCGAAGGCGGAGGGGTTAGGTTGCATGAAAAACCCCGCCTCCTTATGTGGAGACGGGGAAAGCGGTGACAGGTTGAACGGGGGCTCAGGTATATATAACGCTGATGGGGCGGAGATTTCAGCAGAGTCACTTCTCTGTAGTTACTATGACGAAAAATAGTTGCCAATTTGTTATCAATGGAGCAAGTATTCGATATGCGTACTGGTAATATCCATCTCCAGCTTTTCGGGGTCATGCTTCTGTGTGGCTTTCAAATGCTATATGGATTTTCCAATCTGGTAGTATGCCTGCATGAAGGGACATCATCCTCCCTTATTTTGGCCGTGACCGATTCGAGTCAGGAAAGTAGTTGCGAGGACCATCACTGTGCGGATTCTGAGAAGCCCTCGGAAGCTTCTGAACATCATCATGCATGTGAAGATCTCGTTTTTCAGGCCCCATTGTCTCCATGTCCCAGGGCAGAGCAACTGCCTTTGCTGCTAGAAGGCAATCACGATTTTTTTTCGTTATCAGATTATCTTTGGAACTTATACTGCCAGGCAGCAGAACGGTTCTACCTAAGAATCTCCTCAGGTCCTCCTGGTCCATCTGCGCCCAGGTACTGCGATCACGTGTGCTTCCGTTGTTGATTCGAGCTTCATGGCTCGTTTACCCGTCCCTGCCAAGAGGGACTGTCTCAACACTTCAACGGAGTTTTTATGCACCCCTCCTTTGTTTGGGCGATTTGTGCCCAGTTCACCATTTCTCTTTTCACATTCGGTTTGTGTTCCGAATCTGTACTCTCGTTAGAGCAGGCCACTCAAATGGCCCTCCAAGCACATCCTGGCCTACAAGCATCCAGGCTGAAGCAACAAGCAGCTGACGCTCGCACGCGTCAGGCATCTGCCCTCTTAAATCCAGAATTCGAATTTGAAGGAACGGATTCAGAGATTGAACTCACCTTGACTCAGCCTCTGGAAATCGGAGGAAATCGAGCAGCACGGAAAAAGGTTGCCTCCCTCGAAGCGAGGGCTGTCTCGGAACAAAAAAGACTCCTTCAGCTTCAGATCATGAGAGAAACCCGGCGAAGATATGCCGATGCCGTCTGGGCCAGCCAACATGAAAACTTGGAACAGCAACAGCTCCTAAATGCTCAGGATCTCTATAGCGCACTGGAAGAACGTGTGCATGAAGGGGCTGCATCACCACTTCTACTCGCCAAGTTGGAGGTCGAAGTGGAAAAAGCAAAACTGTCTGCGTCTGAAGCGGAACGTACGAAGCTATTGACCCTTCGCCGCCTCTCATCCTTGTGGACAATGGATTCCGTTGAGATTGCAGTTATATCCCAAAACGAGAAGACGGAAAACCCGTCCAGGGATTCCCTCCTGGATGCTCTTCTCCAACACCCAAGCCTCAAGGAACTGGATACTGCCCGTCTACGGGCGGAAGCAGAAATCGAACAAATCCAAGCCTCTCGAATTCCCGATCCCTATCTATCTGTTGGTTGGATTCAGGATCAGGAAGAGGATGTGGATACATGGAAAATTGGTGTGGGAATCCCCTTGCCGATATGGAACCGCAATCAAGGGTCTCTTGAAGCTGCACATCTTGATGCTGACGTTCTTGCCCTCAGCCGGGAAGCCAAACTACGAGATCTGATCCTTGATCTGGAAGAGTCGATCATGGCTCAGCAGTCTGCACGTACGCGTGTAAACGTTTATCAGGAACGAATTCTCCCGGCTGCAGAACGCAGTTTGAAGGGAGCCGTTGAATCCTATGAGGAAGGCCGCTCTGACCTCAGATCCCTGCTGGAAACCCGCACTTCGTGGCTGCAAACCCAACGGGAAGCCGTGGATGCTCAACGAACCCTTGATCATGCGGAAGCACGTTTGCTCATGTACCACCCAATCCATCCAGTCATAGTTGAATAAACCTACACCCATTTTATTTTATGAAGACTCCATCACTCTTTCTTCTCTTTCCTCTTCTTTCCCTAGTACTTGTATCCGGACGGGCCGATGATCCTGCCCCTGACCCCCATGATCACTCCGGACACAACCATGCTGCACATGAAGAGCACGATCACCATGACCACTCTGCCCATGGCCATGAGGGTCATGATGATAATGGGCATGATGAACATGATCATTCAGATCACGAGGGTCATGACCACGGGGACCATATCGGTCACAACCACGAGGATCATACCCACGGGGAAGAACAGAAACATGAGGTCCATGATCATCATGACCATGAAGGACATCATCACGAAAACCGTAAGCCCTCTACCCATGAGTCTCACGAGGGACATGACCATCACGATCATGAGGGTCACGATCATGGGGATCATCAGGGTCATGACACTGGGATAGTTCTTTCAGCAGAACAACTACAGCGCTTTAATATTCACATCAGCGAAGCGACAGGAGGGGCAATAGCTTCCGACATCTCGTTTCCTGCGGAGGTGAAATTCAATGGCGATCACCTCGTTCATTTGGTGCCCAGGGTATCCGGTGTCGCAAGTCGGGTCGAGGTACAGCTTGGAGATGTTGTGGCAGCGGGTCAGATTCTCGCGGTAATCAACAGTCGGGAATTAGCAGATGCAAAGGCCGACTTTCTGTCCTCGTTGGCAGAGAAACAACTTGCCGACAAGCGTTTCACCCGAGAGAAGCGGCTTCGCGATAAGGGGATCAATTCCGAGGAAGACACACTTTCTGCCGAAGAAGCCGCCGTACGGTCGAATATCGCACTCCGCAATGCCCGTCAAAAGCTCCTGGCCTTGGGACAGGATGCTGACTCACTTCTGGCTCTTGCCGCAGATCCAAATCAGGTCCTGACGCAATATCATCTTCGATCCCCGATTTCAGGGACGGTCATTCACCGGCATTTGGTCACGGGAGAACATGTCGATACAGAGAACGATGTATTCACGTTGGTGGATTTATCCACCGTATGGGTTGAGGCCTCGATTCCAGTATCCCAGATCCCTCAGGTCGCAGGCCGGAACCGACTTCTCATCTCTGATACCCGCAGAAATCTTTCTGGCACCGGCAACGTCATTCTTATCACTCCTTTCGTTGATCCGGAGAGACGAAATGCAACCGTAAGGTTGCTCCTGGATAATCCGTCTGGAGACTGGCTTCCGGGTCAGTTCGTTACGGTACAACCACCTGATCAGGGAGAAGATGCAATCGTCGTGGTCCCGGCGGATTCCATACTCCGTATAGATGGAGAAGATGTTGTCTTCATCCCCGGCGAGGA
>DIYK01000038.1:29706-41909 GCA_002429005.1 Verrucomicrobia bacterium UBA6056 | reverse complement strand
CTGAAGGCCGACGGCTACGTTCAACACTCAGCTGAACTCGAGCAATTCTACATCAAACACCAGCAATCCACCCGGACGGCCGGAACCTTCCTGTTTGGGACCGTAGGCGAGGCCTTCGGGAATCCAGAAGCGATAGCTGGCCCCCGGACTCATCAGCTGCAGACCTTCGGTCCATCCGGGAATCACTTGGTTCAGCGGAAAACTGGCGGGTTCCCCCCGGACCACAGAGCTGTCGAACATTTCGCCGTCGGTTTCCCAGCCGCTGTAATGTACGCTGACCGTGCTGGTCGCTTTGGGTTTCTCTCCTGCTCCGGCTTTCAATACCTTATAGGCCAAACCGGAAGCGGTTTTTTCCGCATCGGCCGGAACCGCCGCCACATCCTCCGGCACCTTGGGTGCAGGCGGGGGCACTTTAACGTCCAAAAGTTCCAGCTCACATTTCACCATCTCAAACTGGGCTCCCAGCATGCTTCCGGGAATGTAGGCTTCTGCTTTTCCACCGGCATTCATCTCTGCAAACACTTCTGAGAAGAAAGGGGGCAGCCGATCCATGGGCGCCGTTTGCGGGCCATCGCCGCGGGAACTTTGCAGGGGCTGTCCATCCGGACCCAGCAGGGTAAAATGGAAGACCAGGTTTTTCCCAGCCGCAGCAGCTTCCCCTTCAGCCGCCTGGGTCATCACGTACGCAATCCCGCTTTCCGTTTTCGCAGCATCCGCCGGTACCTGGATAGGTTCCGGACCTTTTTCAAAGCTGATCAGTTCCACATCAAAGACCAACTGACCGCCCGGACGACCGGAACCCGGCTGCTCCGGACCATAGGCCAGATCCTGCGGAATCCAGAAGCGGCGGGTTTCTCCGGCCACCATCAATTGCAGTCCTTCCGTCCAGCCGGCAATCACCCGGTTCAGCGGAAAGCTGGTGGGTTCCCCCCGCGCGACGGAGCTGTCAAACATGTTTCCATCCGAGGACTGCCAGCCACTGTAATGCACCGTAACCGTGGAGCTAGAGCTGGGGCGCTCGCTGCCAGTGCCGGCGATCAGGACTTTGGAAGCCAGACCACTGGAAGTGACCTGGGCATCTGCGGGGGCTTTCGCCACGTCTTCGGGAACAGGGGGAATGTTTTGTGCCATAAGGGGCGACACGCTGTCAGCCAAATGCCCCGGCACCAAGGCTAATGTGGAGAAAAGTTTGGCTTTTGGATACGGCGATTAGGAGGAAAAGGTTTTCAGTCCCCGCTCCATCTGTTCACACACGGTTTCAATGACTTTCACTCGGGACCAGCGTTTGTTGTTCCCCTCCACCAGCACCCAGGGAGCCGATTTCGGGTTGGTTAAGGCCACCATATCATCCACAGCGACATCGTAGGCATCCCATTTTTCCCGGTTGCGCCAATCCTCATCCGTGATTTTCCACTGTTTATAGGGAACCTCCTGACGGGCTTCAAAGCGACGCAACTGTTCTTGTTTATCAATCTGAATCCAGAATTTGCAGACCACGCAGCGATTCTCCGTCAGCCGCTGTTCAAATTCATTCATTTCCTGAAAAGCACGTTGCCAGGCCGCGTCATCCGCAAAGCCCTCCACGCGTTCCACCAAGACCCGTCCATACCAGGAACGGTCAAAGATGGTGACCCGCCCCTCTTTGGGCAAGTGCCTCCAGAAACGCCAGAGGTAGTGATGCGCAAACTCCTCTTTGGTCGGTGCGGCAATTGGAATCACCTGGTACTCCTGCGCATCCAAGCCTTTCACCACACGGCGAATGGCTCCGCCTTTTCCAGCGGCATCCTGTCCCTCAAACACCAGAATGGTAGACATTCCCGCTTCTTTGGCACGATGCTGCAGCTGATAGAGACGACGTTGAGCTTGCTTGAGGCGGGCCTTGTATTCGCTCAACTCGATATCCTGATCCAGCTTCATTCCCTTGAGAATCCCTCGCTTGGCCGCCAGTTTTTTGTCCCAGGCTTTGGCCGTCAAGGCTTTGGGATTGGGAGCCTTCGCCAGGCGTTCACGCAGCGCATCCCGAAGCGCATGCAGCACCACCAGCTGCCGGGAATACTCGTAGCGCCCATCCACCACCAACCAGGGACGTCCGGCTTCTTTTGAGCTTCGCATAATTTCTGACGAAGCCTGCATAAAACGATCATAGAGGCCCCAATTTTCCCAGGCCCCGGGCTTCACTTCCCACTCCGTCTCTGGATCGGAAGACAACTCCTCCAGCCGCAAACGCTGCTGTTTTTTATCCAGATGCATCCACACCTTGACCAGCAGGGCTCCGTTATCCTCCAGCGTGCGTTCAAAGGCATTGATGCGCTTCAGGCGGGTAAGAAAAGCCTCCTCACTGCGTGTACGACGCACCCGATGCAACAGAGGCCGGGAATACCAGGCGCTCAAATAAATTCCAATTTGTCCATTCGCAGGCAAATCTCGCCAGTAGCGCCACTCCGGAGGGCGTTGTTGCTCAACCGCATCCGGCTGCTCATAGGCATGGGTACTGACTCCCCGGGGATCCATCCAGTCATTGAGGGTATTGACCATTTCATGTTTGCCAGCGCCATCGACACCGGCAAACACCATCATCACTGGAAAATTGGCTCCACGCAGCTGCTGCTGCAACTCCACCAACTCCATGCGAAGCTCCGATTCCATGGCCTTGAAGGCTTTTTTCTCCAGCTTCTCTTTACCAAGACTGTCCTCAAACCAGGATGCATCACTCATCATGCTTTCTTAGCAACGTCATAACACGGGCACAAGCATAGGTTCCCGCTTCAGACACGGAGTTGCTTGCGGTAGTCTCTTGGGCTCATGCCCACATGTTGCCGGAAGCGGCGGTTAAAATTGGAGAGATTCTGAAAGCCGCTTTCCATGGAGATCCGCAGCACAGACCACTCCGTCTCACGTAACAGCATCTGTGCATGGGACAGGCGGAGCTCCGTCAGAAAGGCCGAAAAGGTTTTATGTGTCGCCTGCTTGAAACGTCGGCTGAACGCCGCCGGGCTGTAATGGGCCAATTCCGCCATCGCCAGGTGATCAATATCCTCATGAAAATGCTCCACCAGGTAACGACATACCTCCTGAATGCGTCCATGCTGCAAAGCGGCCCGCTGAAGTTGAGCGGCAGGTGCGGCCAAAGGCTCCGGCCGCTCGAGACCTAAAATCTCCTCCCACAATGCGAAAAAGGCACGCCAGCGACCCGCTCCCTGCGCGACACGTACTTCCCGCATGCAGCGCCCCACCGCTCCCAGATCGCGCCCCCGATACAGAAGCCCGCCTTCGGCAATGTCCAACAACTCGCGTATGCCGGCCAACTCCGGCGAAAGCCCTATGCCTTCTTCCAACAGATCAGGGTGGAACTGTAGTAACTCTGCCTGCCCGGGTTCTGAAGGAGCGGAGGGATGAGCAAACAGATGTGGCAGATTCTTGCCCAGAATATACAACTCGCCGGGTTCAAAGCGTCCCAAAGCCTCCCCAATCATCCATTTCCCGGTACTCCCCTCCATCCACAATACTTCAATTTCCGGATGTACATGCAGGGGGTGATCATAGCGTGCCTCTTCAATTCGCCGACAGATGATCGCTCTGCCTTCTGGATACAGAATGGGCTCAAGTTCGATTTTCACATCATCTAGTCTAAAATACACACATGCTATGAGCAAGATCGTATTAGTTTTCGACAGCAACGGCGTAGTTCCTTAGAGGGATTTCCGCTAGGTTCAGGAAAAGTCGATTGTTTATTCCTTAGCCCTTTCCCGGAGACACCTATGGCCTCAGTCACCTTCATTACCCCTGAGCAAAAACGCATCACCATCAACCATGCCGTCGGTTCGCTGATGGAAATCGCCACCCACCATGACGTGGAGGGTATCGAAGGCGCCTGTGGCGGAGTCTGCTCCTGCGCTACCTGTCATGTAAAAATTCCCGCAGCCTGGCAGGAGAAAGTCGGCACGGCCAGTGATGGGGAAAAAGCCCATTTCGATTTTATGGATAACGCTGCGGAAAACAGCCGACTCTGCTGCCAGATCGAAATGTCCGAGGCCCTCGACGGGCTGGAGGTGGAAGTGGCCGGAGAGGAAGGATGAACACGACCCATCCTGAAGCCGCAGCTCCGCTGCGCTGCCCCATGCAGGGTGAAGAGATTCCCATGGTGGTGGATTATCGTGTCCTCCGCCAGGTCAGCAAAGACTGGAAACAGTTCAGCTCCGATGTGCCCTTCCGGGTGCCCATTCCTTCTGAAGAGGAGGACCGGAGCGTCCGCCAGCTTCCCATCGAACGCGATCCTCCACTCCATAGCGAATACCGGAAACTGGTGGATGCCTGGTTCAAACGCCCCCGCAGTGCGGAATTTCAACAGGAATTGAGCCGGCTCATAGGTGAGCAACTCACCCCACGCATCAATGGGGAAGCATTTGCGGCGATTCATGATCTGGCCCTGCCTATCCAATCCCTGGCCTTAACCAAACTTCTGGGCGTTCCGGAATCAGAATCCGAACGATGGATCTCCTGGGGAACCCATGTGTTTCATTCCAATACCGGCGAACACCATGGCCAGGCCTTGGAAGACTACTTGAACGAGCAGTTCGACCGTGCGGAGCAGGAGGGTGGAGAGGATTTTTTTGCCCTCCTCAGTGGCTGTGAATTTCAGGGACGGCGTCTGAGCCGGGAAGAACTGCTGGGCTTTGGCAACCTCGCCTTTGCCGGAGGCCGCGATACCGTGATCAACAGTATCTGCGGACTACTGGGGCATGTAGCTGAGCATCCGGAAGATCTGGAACGACTCCGGGCAGAACCGACCTTACGGGCCGGGGCCCTGGAAGAACTGTTCCGATGGATCAGCCCCGTGACTCAGATTGGCAGGGTCTGTCCTCATGGTGCCACCCTGCAAGGACTTGAGGTTCCCCCCATGGGCCGGGTCTCCTTGAATTGGGCCCGGGCCAATCGGGACCCCAAGGTGTTCCCGGATCCCAACCATCTGGACATTGCGCGCATGCCCAATCCCCATGTAGCTTTTGGCAGCGGTCCTCACAGCTGCATTGGCGCGACCCACGCCCGGGCTTTGCTCCGCTGCTTGCTTGATATCCTCTGCGAACAAAAGCTGCGTGTTGAGATTCTGGAAGCCTCGCGGGAGCATGCTCCCTCTCCCTACCATAACGCGAATATCTATCGAAAACTGAAGATCCGTTTGCGTTCTTCCGGGATCTGAGCGGCTATAGGATTGACCCCATGCATGGGGGGGATAGGTGTTTATTTTCAATACCTTCCATGCATATGCGCTCTACACTACGTTTCCTGTTCTTTCTGACAGCCTGCTCTCTTCATGCCGCGGATTCGCGGAGTCTGTACCTTAAAGAGGCGGACGGCAGCCTCCTGAGCATTGAATCTCTTCAGCTGGAGGATCAACAACTCCGTGGCCAAGTAGATGGTAAGCCTTGGCAAGCCGCTCTCTCTTCCATTCGGCTCATTTCGACAGAACCCATGAGTGAGCGTCAGCTCAAGGAAGAGCGGGATTTTTTTCTGAAACGGAATGACAAAACCCATCTTGCCCTCACCGGGATGCCGCGGCGTTATCAAATCCGCATTCAGGTACCGGACAGCGCTCAGCTCTACGTGCATCCGGTGGTACCCGATCCGGAAACCCCCAATCTCGAAATCCCCTCTCTGCTCATCCGCCGCGGCGAAATCGGCTACACCAACTTCAAGGCCGCAAAGCGGACGAATGACATCAAAGAGCGAATGCAGGCACGGGTTCCCATGAAGGCCGCCCTGCCCCGGGCCGTGGGTAAGCTGCACGACATCACACTTCAGGTTGATCTCGAAGCCCGAACCTTGCAGGCACAAAGCGGCGAGCGCCCCTTCCCCCTCTGGGAACTGCCTGAAATGGAACTGCCTGAGGACGGACGCCTCTGGCTACGCTTTCAAACCCGACGCAAAGACCAGACCCTGCCTCTGGTTCAGGTTTCCAGCTGGCAGGTCGAGGAGAAACAGCTGCCCACAGCTCAAGCGGGAGCTCAGGACCTCCTCAACCTCCGCAATGGGGACGCTCTCCGCGGTCGCCTCCTCAGCATCGGTGAAGAAAACCTCATCTGGGAACTTTCCGAAAATCAGTCCCTCACTCTCCCCCTGGACAGCATCTCCCTGATTCAACTGCGTGATCCCTCCAGCGAGAAAGCTGAAACGCCCCCAGCCCCCTGATTTCGTATGACTACAGCCGCCTCCATCTCCCCCCGCGCCATCACCATGTGGGATTTTTCCTGGCTCGAACGCCGTTGGCCCGGCGCCGGGTATGAAGACTGGGACCGGGCTCTGGATGAACTGGCCGAACGCGGCTACAATGCCGTGCGCATTGACGCCTATCCTCACCTGGCCGCCAAAGATGCCGAAGCGGTATATGAGCTGATTCCAGTTTGGTCTGTGCACAGCTGGGGCTCCCCGATGCGCTGTGAGGTTCAGGTCTTTCCAGCTCTGCTGGAGTTTATAAGTAAGTGCAGGGAACGGGATATCCAAGTGGGCCTGAGCTCCTGGTACCGCCGTGATACCGGGGAAAGCTGGCGGGAACTGTTCAACGCCTCCCGCCATGCGGAAACCTGGATCAAGACGCTCGATCTGATTCAGGCAGCCGGTCTCATGGACGCCGTACTCTACGTCGATCTCTGCAATGAATGGCCCCTGAACATGTGGGCTCCTTTTTATGAAGGAAAAGACTACCAGGTGGCTGCAGTACAGGGGGAATCCTATCGGGGCGCGAAATGGCAGGATGAGCGGAGTCTAGCCTGGTTGCGCCAGGCCACTGAAATGTTACGTCAGGCCTATCCCGAACTGCCCATAACCACCTCCGTCCACCCCGGCATCCCCGACGCTAGCCCCCTCGAGTTCTGTGACCTGCTGGAGCCTCACATCTGGATGTCCGGCGGGGAGTTTTATCACCGCGTGGGCTACACCTTTCAGCATAAGTTCGACTACACGGAATATGAGGAGGTCGCCAAACATGCGGAGCGCATCTACCGCGGCGATCCGGATTACTGGCATCAGGTGCTTCATGGCATGATTGATCATATGGCTGCAGAAGCCCGTAAGGTCGATAAGCCCCTCATGACTACGGAATGCTGGGGCATTACCGATTACATCGATGCCCCCCGACTCGACTGGGGCTGGGTGAAAGAAAGCTGCGCCGAAGGGACCCGCCACGCCTCCGAATCCGGGGCCTGGTGCGCCATTGCCACCAGCAACTTCTGCGGCCCTCAGTTCCACGGCATGTGGCGGGACATTACCTGGCACCAAGAGCTGACCCGGAAGATCCGTAACGGCCGCATAGAAGTCAGTATGCCCGATTGCTTAAGCGCACGATTCTAACTTACTCTGAGAGCGAGACCCGGCGGCGATATTCACGCGGACTTTGTCCACTGTGCTGTTTGAAGGCACGGGAGAGTTGAGAGCTCTCCATAAAACCGCAAGCCTCGGATATCTCAGAAATACTCAGACTCTCCTGATCCAGAAGCTCCCGGGCCCGCTCCATTCGCAAGCGCATCATCAATTTTCCAGGGGTGATGTGTAGATCCTCCTTCACCCTCCGCTCCAGCGTTTTGGCTGATACCCCAAAGCGGGCCGCGATCTCAGCCAAAGGCTGGGGATGACTGAGATGACGTCGCATATCTTCCATCACCTGCTCCACAAAAGGATCTGCACTCTCTTTGAGCCTGGTACTATCTCTGGGAATCACCCCTGCAGGTTGAACCAACTGCATGGGTTTATATGCTTTTCCCTGTAGCATCGCATGCAAAGTTTTTGCAGCTTCATAACCAAGCGACCAGTCATTGCGATCAATCCCACTCAGGGAGGGTTTTAATGCATTGAGAGTTGAAGGATCTTCGCCGCCCACAATCAAGCCCACCTCCGTCGGCACCTTGACTCCCAGTTCCAACAGAATGTAGTGCAGAGCATAGGCCTCCCGGAGATTCCGGGCAAACAGGCCCAGAGGGGCCCGGCTCTGGGCAAAATACACACGCCAGGCATTCAGACATTCCTCATCCACCTGCAACATGCGCTCCTGTGTACCGGGCAGGGGCTGAAGGCATTCACAGGGAAGACCCTGTTCATCCGCATAGCGTCGAAAACCGCTATCCCGGTCCCGGTCGGGGTCATGAGGCTGCTCCGTTAAGGGCAATAAAGCCAGACGGCGGTAGCCTGCCTCATGAAGGTGTTTAGCCGCCTGTACGCCCACCTCCTGAAAATCCGTACTGATCAAAGGACGGTAGCCACGGGTGTGGTGTGGCGAAATACACACTTGGGGCACCCCTTGCTCCACAGCCCAGTTCTGAACCCGTTCTGCGATTAAACCTTCGGCTCCATTCATCAGATTGATCGGTGAAGGCGGGCCGAAGTTGATCAGCTTGGGGAACATGATCTTCCATTCTGTATGCCGGGAGGCATAGGCCATCACCCCAGCCAAGACCTGTCGGTGCCAGGGAAGGTAGGGGTCAAATTCTAATCCAATATGCCGCATAGACCTGACTAAATATAGCGATTAATTGTCTTAAAGAGTCAATACAAAAGTCTCCTCAGTCCCTAATCTTGAAAGAACGTTTGGAGACCTGATGACCCTGCACCCTTTTCAATTTCTTCGTTGCTCAGCCCTTATGGCATGTTTGCCCCTGACGGCCGCCCCAATTTCACCCAATGACCCCAGTATTTCCGGTTCACTGGACATCTGGCTTTCCGACGCCGCCAATCAATTTGATGGCAGTACGTGGTTAGATGCCAGTGGAAACAACAACCATGCCACTGCAGTGGGTTTCCGCAGTGGATCTGCATCCAACTATCCGGATGCCACCTACAGTGCCGGAACCGCCTCCACCCAATACAGTGTGCAAGGTGTGGCCTTTAGCGGAGCGACTGATGACCTGATGCGGGCTGGAAGTACCTATAACAGCCTGACCGATGTCACCATTTTCCTAGTCTACGCCACCGATACCGTGACCAGCGGCACCCGTCCAGTGGGGATCGGTTCCCAGGCCGCGAAAGGAGCTGCCACCGCTTCCATCTTCAATATGGATACGGATGGTTCCCTTCGTTACGACAATGGCAACAATGCCGGGAGTGGAGCCAACCCCACCAACACCCTGCTGGTCCGTGCCATGCGGTTGGACAGTGGCGCTGTCACAGACTGGATCGATACGGGGAGCGGATTGGCGGTCAATATCGCAAGCACCAGTACTCCCACAGGGGGTAGTATTCCCAATCCCTTAAGCAGTGATGCGGATGCATTTTATCTTGGCGATGTGCGCTCAGGCAGCACCCGGGTAGGTGGACCCGATCCTGATGGGGCCACCAACACGGCCAATCTATTTATCGCCCAGGCAGTGGTATACCGCAGCGCTTTGAGTGATCAGGAAGTGAATGATGTATCAGAGTGGTTACGGGCAAACCCTGCGGCTATCCCTGAGCCCTCCACCCTTATACTGCTGGGGATGGCCGGTCTGGTCGGCATGCTCACCCTGCGCAGACGCCGATAAGTTCGCGCTTCTTCTCGAAACAAGCAAACGGGCGTGCCAGCATAAGGTCACGCCCATTTTCGTTTCAGGAGCCCTGCCATGAGCCAACCCCACATTCTTCTCATCACCAGCGACCAACACCGTGCCGACAGTCTGGGCTGCGCGGGTCATCCTGTTGTCCGCACGCCGCATCTCGATCAGTTGGCCCGGGAGGGCACCCGTTACAGCGCGGCCTCCACCGAATGCCCGGTTTGCATTCCAGCACGCACCGGCCTGATCAGCGGTATTCATCCTGCGGTCTACGGCATGCCCAGTTATGCGCAGCATTTCCGTCTGGAACGCCCACGTGAACAACTGCTCGGCGGCCTGATGACCGATGCTGGATATCAGACGGCACTCGTAGGCAAACGACATTGGCACCGAGACCCCAGCTGCACCGGAGGCTTTGAACAGGTGATTCCCATTGAGCGCTGCAAACGCCAGCAGAGCCTGGCTTCCGAAGGCTGGGGCTTTGTCACAGGTTGTGGCGCCAATGAATTGTCCCCCTCGCTGTTTCATCTCGATCCTTCGCTCTACTCCAGCAATTGGATTGTGGACCGATCTTGCGAACTGCTACTGGAACGTGACCAAACCCGTCCGCTCTTCCTCTGGACCTCCTTTGTCGATCCGCATCCGCCCATCGCCATTCACGAACCTTATTATTCCATGTACCGCGATGCGGAACTTCCAGCAGCGATCTGCGGGGACTGGGAGGATTCCGCAGACTGTCCCCTGCCCCATCGGGAACATGCGGCAGCCTATGGGGGACGTCTGAATGCGGATGCCTTGCGCGATGCCGCAGCGGTCTATTATGGCATGATCACCAATCTGGACCATCAGTTGGGCCGGCTCTTTGGCATGTTGCAGCAACTCGGCATCTGGGAGGATACGCTGGTCATCTACAGTTCGGATCATGGCGAAATGCTCGGAGATCATGGTGACGCCGCCAAATCCAGCTTCTATCGTTCCAGTTCCGATATTCCGATGATCCTGCGCCCGCCGAAACGCTGGAACGCTCCCGTGGGTCAGGTGAACGAGGCCCTCACCGGTCTGACCGATATTCTGCCTACACTGGCCCGCGCAGCCGGAGCGGAACTCCCGGAAGACCTGACCGGTTTGGATCTGGGTCCCAGTGCCCGGGGAGAAGAAGCAGCAGGACGGGAAGCCTTTTTTGGTGCGATCGACGGCCGCTATCTGGTTGATGACGGAACCCATCGCTGGCTCTATCATGTGGCCGATGGCTCTGAGCAGCTCTTTGCCCGGGAAGACCGAAATGAACTGAGCCCCCTGCCCATCACCGCAGAACTCAGCGAATCCTACCGTCAGCGTCTGATACAGTTCCTCGAGAGCGCAAGCAGTCCCGATGTGGTCGATGGCACCTTGCGCAATGATCAACGCGTAGCCGCCTCCGATGAACAGCTTCGCGCAGCCAATCCCCTGGGACTCGGGCATGCGGGAAGGCATCTCCGCTTTGCTGGACCTGCATAACCATAAAGCTGTTCCTTAATTTTGCTCCTTGCCAGCTCTCCGCCGCAAACCTTACGCAGACAGGTTGTACAAGTGATCGAGGGAAGCGAACTCAGGCATCCCTGATTCCTCCGCCATCCAGGCTCCAGTTCGCCGTAACGCTTCCATTGCGGAAGCGCAGGTTCTCGGGCCCACGGTTCCGCTGTAGCCTCCCTGTTGCCAGAAATACCGGAACATCAGCTTCCCTGCACTTTGCTCCCGAATGCAGGCCAAGGCTGCAGCGGGAGCCTGTTCCCGGGCAGGACGCAGCATCAGATGCGCATGATCCGGCATCATGGCCAGATCAAATAGCTCCATACCCTCTTCCTCGGCGACCTGTTGCAAGACCCCGGCAACCTTCCGGGCCTCTGGTGAAAACATGCGTCGACGCTCCGCGGTCACCAGCACCACATGCAAAATGAGATCCTGAATGCAGCGATGTTTACCGCGGCCGGGTTCACTCAGCTCCTGATGAAAGGCCAGCGCTTTCATTCGTTTTCGATACAAGGGATCAATCAAGTCTGAGCGATCCACCTGTTGGCGGATATAGTTCACCACAATGTTGCGGTCATTTTGCCCCAGAGATTGCAGGTGGTAGTCTCTGCGAAACCGCCTGTTTCCCAAGGCATGTTGCAGGCGTCCCTTCAGGCGGTGAGCCATAAAGCCGGCGGTCAAATCCGGAGAAGCTTTCAGGATCATCTTGACCTGAGTCTGCGTAGATCCTCCACCGATGAACAAACTCAACAGCTCAATGCCATCTCCAGCCCAGCGGGTAAGCAGTTCCGAATCCGGAGCATAACGCTCCTCTTCCCAGGGCTGCGCCAGAAAGGCTGAATAGGAATACATACAACGGTGCAGGCCTGAAATCTTCATCTATACATTTGATCCCACACCCCCAAGAATGTCCAGCCTTTTCCGCGCTCCGGGCAAGCCCGGAGAGCGCGGTTCTGATCCCTAGAATTCTCCAAGCCTGAGCGGATCGCCTTTCTCCGCGTTCTCCGGGCTTGCCCGGAGCGCGTTAGAGACTGAGCTCGATGCGTTTCCCGTCGCTCGCCTGCTGCCCGATCCAGAGATCAACCGGCCCCACCTATCTCCACTGCGTTCTCCGGGCTTGCCCGGAGCGCGTTAGAGACTGAGCTCGATGCGTTTCCCATCGCTCGCCTGCTGCCCGATCCA
>DIYK01000038.1:0-29636 GCA_002429005.1 Verrucomicrobia bacterium UBA6056 | reverse complement strand
CTGCTGCCCGATCCAGAGATCAAGCAGCCCCACCTCTCTCCACCGCGTTCTCCGGGCTTGCCCGGAGCGCGTTAGAGGCTGAGCTCGATGCGTTTCCCGTCGCTTGCGTGCAGCCCGATCCAGAGATGAACCGGACCCGCGTCCACGCGGCGCTCGCCATCCAAATGCGTGTAGGCGAGAATCTCCGGTTGAATCTGGAGCGTGCAACGCATCTCCTCTCCCGCAGCCAGCCGGACCCGCTGAAAAGCGGAGAGCTGACGAACGGGCTGACTCCGCTCCGCCACAGGAATGCGGGTGTAGGCCTGAATCACGGTGCTCCCTGCATGCTCCCCCACATTCTTCACCTGCAACTCTACGCGAATCCCGTTCTCTATCGAGGCTTCCAGGACCCTCGGCTCTCCCAGCTCATAGCGACTATAGCCCAAGCCGTACCCAAAGCGGTACAAGGGACTCCCCGGCTGATCAATCAAGCGCATCCCGCCCGGGCTCCCTTCCGGCCGGTGATATTCATCGGTGGGCCGGCCTGTGGGTTTGTGATCATAGTAAAGCGGAATTTGCCCCACCGATCTCGGCAGAGTCACCGGCAGACGTCCCTCCGGTTCCACCCGACCCAGCACCACATCCGCCAGCCCTCGCCCCCCTTCCGAGCCGGGATGAAAACTGTAGAGAATACTGTCACAACGCTGCGCAGCCTCCGGCAACACCAGGGGTCGGCCCGCAATCACCAAGAGAATCACCGGTTTCCCCAGTCGCAGAACCTGTTCCAACAGCTCCGTCTGCCCCGGCGGCAGGGTCGGATCTCCCACCGAATGAGCTTCACCCGAACGGGAAGCACTTTCACCCAACACCAGCAACACCCTGTTCGCCCAGGCGACTGCATGATCCATGCCGCTACTGTCTCCCCAGTCAGCATGCAGAATCTTCCGCTCCGGTTCCGCTTCTCGGAAGGCATCCAACAGAGAAAGCACTTCTCCCGGAATGCCATCCAGCGTCCAGCTGCCAAACAAATCCTGAGTGGCCGTAGCCAATGGGCCCAACAGCGCCAGACTCTCCTCCTCCGGCAAAGGCAGCGAACGTCCCCGCTTCAACATCACGCAACAGCGTGCCGCCACGTTACGGGCCAGCTGTTTATGCGGAGCCCGATCCACCACCCGCTTTCCGGTGTAGGGACGCTCAAACAATCCCAGGCGGAATTTCACCCGCAGAATCCGCCGTACCGCCTCCCGCAGGCTTGCCTCCGAGACGATCCCCTCTGCCAACAACGCCGGCAGATGTTCCGCATAAAGCCCATCCACCATATTCATATCCGCACCCGCATTCAGGCACTTCGCCGCAGCCTCCGCGCCATCTGCAGCAATGCCATGGGCCAGCAGCTCCCGTACCGCATCCCAGTCCGTGACCACAAAACCATCAAAGCCCCAGCGCTTGCGCAACAGCTCATCCAGCAGAAAGGGATTGGCAGCAGAGGAGATGCCATCGATCTCATTAAAGGAACTCATAAAGGTCAGGCAGCCAGCCTTCACCAAAGCTTCAAAAGGAGGCAAATACACATCCTGCAGGGTGCTGCGGGTAATCTCGGTGCTGTTATAATCCCGGCCGCCTTCCGCTGCGCCATATCCGGCAAAGTGTTTGGCACAGGCGGCCATCGCATCGGGAGCGGATGGATCCTCCGTCTGATAGCCCCGCACCGCAGCCGCCCCCAACTCCGCCATGAGATGCACGCTTTCTCCATAACCTTCCATGATCCGCCCCCAACGGGGATCGCGGCAGATATCCACCATAGGCGAAAAGGTCCAGTGAATGCCATCCGCCGAGGCTTCCACCGCAGCGACCCGGCAGCCCTGCTCCACCAGATCCGGATCCCAGGACGCAGCCTGGCCCAGTGGAACCGGAAACACGGTGTGATGTCCATGAATCACATCCCGGCCACTGATAAACGGAATACCCAAACGGCTCTCCTCTACGGCCACCCGTTGCAGCGCATCCACCTGTTCGGCAGAACTCTCCTCCTGGGCATCATTCCCTGCCGTCGCCGAAGCGGCGAGGATGACCGAACCCAGCGCCCCTTGGAGCTGCTCCGAGGTCACCTGATCCACCCGGACCTGAAGTAATTGTGAGATACATTCCTCGCGGGTCATTTCCCGAAGCAACGCTTCAGTACGTTCTTCTACAGAAAGATCGGGATTCATCCAGGGGCGCTCAGCGTTTGACATACACATCTCCAAAATAAAACAGCAGGCATGCGGGTTCCCCCTCATACCTGCAAGCAACCAGCAGTCAATCCGCGCAGCTCAGCCTCTGCGACGAAGCAGCAGGATGCTGCCCAGTCCCAGCAGCAGCAAGGTCCCCGGCTCGGGCACCGCCACCAATTGGATGCCTTTGAGGGCAACCCGCCCCCCTCCCACTGCGGAGAGATCCACCGTCGTATCCCCACGAAGGTTATGGAAGGATACATAATTCGAAGCGGTAGCAGCATCAGTGAGGCTGGGTCCCCCACCCACAACAAAACGGTCATGGTCCACCGCCTGGTTCCCCCGAACAAACTGATCCACCCCATCGACCCGGATCCGGGTTCCCTCCGTAGTTAGATTATTTCCCGGGGTGGTGGCATACACATACAAACTGAAATTCTGGGTAGCGAATACGGAACTTCCTGTGCTGATGTTCAGGCTTCCTGAAGAGGAACCCATCCAAATTCCCCCGTTAAACAGAGCCAGCGTGCTGCCGGAGTCATTTGCCTGACCGCCACTCCAGGTAAAACTCAGTCCGCCGGGAAGCGCAGTTCCCTCGCTGTCCACAACAACACCCGCAGCGGGAAAGCCTGAATTGGAAGCATTGTTCCAGTTGTTTACGGCTACCACCCCGGTGATCTCCGAGGGGAGCAGGGTCCGGCTTGCCGAGCCATCCCCGTTAAAATTGACACTGACAATCAGCGAAGCTGACAGCTGGCTGGCCAACAGGCACAGCCCACACAAAATTCGATACCATGAATTCATATAGAGCTCCTACAGGTTAAGGAAGTTGTTCCACCGTGGTGCGAAGAAAAGTCGGTCCCGGCGGGGCCATGCGAAGTGGCGTGCTATAGCGCACCACCACCGTTTCCGTGCCGTCGGCATGGGGATCCTGAGACATCAGTTCCAGATCCTCGCTGCTGCTTTGCCAATCATCTCCCATGAGGCTGGAGGCCCATTGCACCACATAGCGAATGCCCGAAACCTCATACCCGGAAGCGCTGGCCACATTTCCTGCACCACCGGCAAGGCGGCGGAAACGAATGGCAAAATAGCTCTCTCCATTTTCTTCCACCTGATGCAATTCCGGCAGGAGGCCTTCAGCGGCCGCAGGATCGAGATCATCAATCCCGAAAGCAAAAATCAATCCGTTCTCCATCACCCCATTTCCTTTGGCGGAAAAGCGGGTATGCGGGCCGCTACTCCCCCGGGGATCGCCGGCAAACAGGGTATCCAGATAAGCCTGATTGTAGGAACGGCCAGGAGGCGGAAGCGGCACCAGCTGCAGACCACAGATGTACGGACCGGTCTGCACTTTGTTTCCGCTCAGCATCAGCTGGTCCACACCTTTGATCCCTCTCCACAGCACCACATTTCCCAGAGTCGCCGTGGCCGAGCTGGTGCCCGCGCTTTCGTTCCATCCCGAGAACGCGCCATCATGGGCCAGGCTATAAAAAACAGGAGTGTCGGCCACATTCAGACTGAAGCTTCTCTGTTTGCTGGAAGGGAGTTGGTTGTGCCCGCCCCAGCTGTACACATAGAGGTCAAAGCCATTGGGGTATTCCTCCATGAGATTGCTCAGGGTTACTGTGGCCGAATTGCGGCCAATGCTGTTACGTAACATGGCGGATTCCGGATTCGCGGCTGGATTCACGCCCCCGGGATCGTAGCCGGTATTGTCTGCGCTGAACTGCAAGGTAACTCCGGAGAGCTCGCCATCCCCTTCCATGAGATTGCTGAGATCCTTACCTCGGTCAGCCCAGTCCACATTGTTCCAGTTTCGGGCGGACTGAACACCAAAGAAGGAACCAGGGTCCACTACCGCATTGGCATCCTGTTTGAAGTTCACACTCAGGGTTTCCAGACTCTCCGGACTCAGAACCAGCTCCTCCACCTCCAGCCAGGCCAAGCGTGGGGGATACGGGGAAAAGGTGGCCACGGAACGCAACTCCAGCTTCAGCAATCCATCCTGATCCGACGTCGCTGCAAAGCTGATCTCCCGGATTTTGTTTTTGCCGGGGTTAATCCCGAAATCGGTGGCCGGCAGCACCCTGCGATCATGCGTATGCACTTCATACACCATTTTATTGCTGTCATTGGTTCCGGTATTCACCAGCCCCAGCCTGACCCGGTACTCTGTGTCCGGGTCCACCCGGACCTGATAGCGAATCGGAATCGTATGCTCCCGGGTACTGCGCACTTCGCCATAGGCTGCATTGCCGTCAAAGTTACTCAGCGTATCGGTATCCGGGAAACGCGCACGGACATCCAGCGGATCAATCACATACCCATAATCCCCGTTTTCCACGAAAGGTTTGTCTGCAAGGTAGTCTCCGCTAGGAGTGCCCCCACCGGCATTCACCTTGAGTGGCAGGGTTGCTTTGGTCGGCGTGGCAAAGGATCCACCCTGAGTAGACATCACATGCAATTGCGCCAGCACGCATCCGGAGGCGTTGGCCCCGGCCTCCACACTGAGCCGGCCATCGGTCACTTCCACCACCACCGCGGCCCCCAGCCAGGGCCACTGCGCATTCGGGGAGGCATTCAGCACTTCCTGCCCCTCGACCAGCAAATGCTGTGTGGACGAACTCCGGGTGGGATTGCCAGCCGTAACACTGACCCGGTAAAAGCCCGGCTCCAGAGCGAGCTCCCACACATCTCCGGCTTCCATAGCCACACCGGAATCATAACGCTCATCCGGGGAGGTCGCCGCATCCGCATCCACCACATCCGACCGTTTATCCTCTGCCCAGCCATAGTGAAGGCCCTTACCGCGATCCGCAAAGAGCTCGCCCTGATCCTGTTCATAATTCCACAGGTTATCCAGCACCGGGGTCGCCGCGGAGAGTCCGAGGCTAACACAACATAGGGAAATCCATCGCAAGTTCATGAGTCGTCTCCAGGGGAATTCAATTGGGGGTGGCAATATAGAGGATGCGGTTATTCGGATGCTCCAGTTCCATCCCGAGCAGGAACAGAGCCATGGGCAGTCCAGCCGCGGTATTCCCACCCGAAGATCCACCCGAGGTACGGCCGTACACGCTGCCCCCCGGCGTATTGGAGGGAAGCTCCTGGTTGCTCATGAACTGGGCAATACCATGATCCGCCCAGGCCTTGGCCCGGTTGAGATGAGTCGCCGAAGCGGTAAGTTTATAGGCAGCCAGGTGAATACGAATAATGCCACCCACATGCAGGGCCTCGCCGGCATAGGGAGAGCCGCTCACGGTTGCGTAGTCACTTCGGTTGGACGCATCCACCAGGCCTTCCCGATAATCCGCAGCCAACTCATAGAAGCCATCATCCATAAGCTGGTAATACACGTTCGCTAAAGAGGCTTCATTGGTAGGCAGTCGGCGGAGAAAACCAGTGTGGTTCTCGGCATAATCCCGCAGCCGGGTGGCCGCGAGCTGCAGGTAGCTTTGAATTTCCTGTAGCTCCGGATCTTCATCCGCAGTCAATCGATGCAGATGACGACGCAACGCAAATTGTAAGACCATGCCCTGATCCTGAGCAGAACTCCAATAGTTGGTGTCATTCCCGGGATAGGGCGTTGTGCCGTCATAGGTCCCATTGTAATCCGGGGAGGAGGCATCATTGTAGGTCATCAGATTCTGGTTAAAGCGGGTCAGGAGTGCGGCCCGTTCCAGAAAGGCCCGGTCTCCACTGCGGGTGTAGGCATCCAGCCACAGCATCATGAAATGCCCCGCGTGCCGGGCGAAGGGACCATAATCATTCGAGTTGGGCATATGACGGTCCCAGTCTCCCGTTGTCTTGTCCCGGATCCCCAACTCCCAATAGGTGTGGGCGCTGGGGATCATGCTATCCGGATGCAAGCGCCATAACTCATCATGCAAGATGGGCAGCACATCGTTTTCCACCACCGCCCCTCCTCCTTCACCCCAGTGAAAGATGCCATAGCCGGTACTGCGGATGAAATGCTGAAGCCCCTTGTCGGCGGCTTCCCGGTACTGCACATCACCGGTGGCCACACTTAGATAATAGAGCAGTCGGTACACCTCCTGATCCCGGTTCGGGTCTCCCACGACCCCATTGCTGGGCGGATCCGTAAGATTCAGCTGCGCATAAAACTGCCCCGAGCCACTGCGTCCGTGGGCCAGCATGGTATCCGCAAAACGCAGAGCCGCATCCAAGTAAGGGGAATCTCCAGTTTGCAGTGTATCCACAGGAGGCTTGCCAAAGTTAATCTTCAGGTCCAGACCGGTCTGGGCCTGCAGGGGGAATCCCCCCACACAGAAAAGCCCCACAAGGAGGAGCGGAAAACGTATGTTCTTCATACTCTCCACTCTACGCGGAACGCCGACACAGAATCAGCGCAACTTGCGCTTACTTGATATTACATTTTGCGTTTCCCTTAGAGAGAGAAGTCTCCATAAGGAAAGGGATCCGCAAGATGCCCTTCCTCCATCAGGGCCACCACCGCCAACAGGGCTCCCCAATGATAAAAGGGGTCTGCATTGTGCACCTCTCCACCCTCTCCGCGAATGGCACAGTAGTTTTCATAAATACAACGCTGCCGACGCCAATCCTTGAGAAAGAGGCTGGCCGCATTCTCCGCCAGGCGCCGGCAGGCCTCGCGGGCATTCACCCGGCGAAGTCCCAAATAGACTAAAAAGGTCATCGGAGCCCAAATGCGTCCCCGCCAATAATCCTGATCCGCAAAAGCAGGATCATCCCGGCTGATCGAAGGCAGCAGCCAGTCCCCGCCCAACTTCTCCGGATGAAATAACACATCTTCCAGCATCCGTTCCACCTGCTCTTCCTCACAGACGCCACTGAGCAAGGCATAGAGATTCGTTGGGGCAATCCGAGGGGAGAAGCTACCCGTATCCGTTCGCCGATTCAGAAACACTCCGGTCTCTTCATGCCATAATTTCTTCAAAGCCGTCCCGACTCTCGCAGCCCGCTGCTGCAACTCCAGGGCCTCCTCCTTCCGCCCCAGAACGCTGGCAAGATCTGCGAGTGCTTCGCAATCGAGCACATACAAAGACATCAATCCCACATCGGCTAACTCCAGCATATGAGTTTCAGGGTTAAAGGGAATGTCGTCATACAACGGCGAGTTATCCAGCCCTGATTCCAGGGCGGCGCCAAAACGATCATGTACCCCATTGCTCTCCCAGGGATTGCCGACCCGGGGCTCATAGGCATTCGAACCCCAGCATAATTCATCCCCATGCGATCGGGCCTCCATCCACCAGCGATTCCAGGTCAACAGCTCCTCGAACAACAGCTCACACAACCAACGTTCAGAGCTTCGGCGATACAACTCCCTGAGAATCATCGCCCCTACACAGGGCTGGGAACGGTCCCGGGAAGCAAAGGTCCGGTGGGCACAGTTCGGAACAAAACCTAAACCCTCCGATTCCCGGGTGATCTCCACCAGATTGGCCACCGCCAGTTCGAAGTCGGACTCCGAAGCCATGAAGGCCGCAAAGTAGGTATCCCAACAGAACAGGGAATAGCCTCCCCCCTTGCAACTCCAACGCCGGCTGACCGGGGTACAGACCCGCTGCTTGACCGGCTCGTAGATGGTATTCCAATAGAGCCCGCAATGCAGTCCATCCACCAAATCCTGATTTGCTCCGGCTGCCTGAAGTTCCTGCAGGCAGCATTGGCGTTGCCCTTCGATCTGTTCCTCCACCTGCACAGCAGCTCCGGAGGCAGAAGCCGAGAGCAACAAGGGTGTGGCCAGGGAAAAAACCTGATGCGGCCCCGTGGCCTGAGTCCACAGTTCCTCCTCCTGCGTTCCATCCACGTAAACCTGAATTCGCTGCCCATCCTGAACGGCCGTCAACCGCCCCTGCTCCACACAGCTGTAGCCTGGACGTTGCCAGAGATAAGCCAGTTCCAGAATCAAGGATCCCGCATGCAGCGGATCATCCTCCAAGGCTTCCACCCGCATCAACAAGGTCGTTTCGTCATCCAAAGCATGCGCAGACTGAATCCGCAGTTTCATCTTCTGCCAACGCAGAATCATCTCGGTGTAGGAGCCATCGCGGGTGCGGATGCCGGGCTGAATACTCAGATCCTTGGACATCGGAGCCATTAACGGGTTTCGTAGACACTGGCTGCGACGGTATTCCCGAAAGCTCAGCATCAAGGCCAGCCCCTGAGGCAGCAGGACCTGAGAACACATGCTGCGTGTATCCCAGGTATTCCATCCCTGAGCTAAGGCCTGTTGCAAATCCTGATACCGTTGTGCTGGAGAGCGAGAGCTGCTGTTCATGCGCGAAGTATAGCGTATCCAGACCTCTCAACTAGCGGAATAACCGTTTCCAATTGTACACCCTTTGCGTTTCTCTTAGGATATCGGCATGAAATCACCTGAGTTCCGAGTCGGCATCATGACCGGGAGTATCTGGGTCGGAGACCGGATTCGCCTGGGAGCTCTGCGTGTATTCCGGAAGCATCGGATCCGCGTGCGCGAACTCGGCCTGCAACAGAACCCCGCGGAACTTTCCCCCCGCCTGGATGGCATCATTGCCCATATTGGCAACCTCAAGCGGGCAGAGGAACTCGCGGCCTGGGAGGCTCCGGTGGTTAATACCTCCGGCGTGTACCGAACCCCGTTTATGCCGCAGGTCCTGCCCGACAACCAACTCATTGGCGCTCAGGCAGCCGAGCATTTGTTGTCCCTGGGCAGTACACGCATGCTCTACCTGGCCCATAGTCACATCTTCTATAATCAGGAACGCGGACTCGGCTTCCGCACACGCTGCCTCGATGCCGGGGCGCAATATGCAGGGGAGTACCTGTGGGAGAAACACACGGAGATTCCAGAGGAGCTGAAGCAGGCTTTTCTAGAACTGGGAGATGGAGGGGGCGTTCTGGCCTGCGATGACGGAGTGGCTATCCGCTGTTTGGAATGGCTGCAGGATCATCCCGAATACCCGGAGCTCGCTGTGCTCAGTGCCCATGATCATGGCACGCCCTCGGATCCCATGATCAGCGCCGTGGGCATTCCCGAGCTACGCTGGGGACAGGAAGCGGCAATCGTCCTCCTGCAGGCTCTGCACGGAGAAGAAGTTGCAGCCTTGACCCTCATCCCACCTAGCGGGGTCCAGGTTCGGGGATCCACCTCCTCCTTTCAGGTTCAGGATCCCCATTTACGCAAAGCCATGGCCTTCATTCAGGATCATGCCTGCGCCTTCATTCAGGTCTCCGATGTAGTCGAAGCCGCCGGCCTCTCCCGCCGCCCGCTGGAGTTGCGGATGAAAGAGGAACGCCAGCAAACCCTGCTGCAGGCCATTCATCAGCGTCAACTCGCTGAAGCCAAACGCCTGCTTATCGAAACCCATGAACCCCTTTCCGAAATCGCCTACCTCAGCGGCATGTCCGGCGAAGTGCAACTGCGCCGTCTCTTCAGCCGCTACGGAGAAGATCCCCCCGGACGCATTCGTCGGAGCGGCAACGCAGCCTAAGGCCACCCAAGCATGAAAACCCTACTCTGCCTTTCCCTTGTCCTGCCGCTGCTCTTCGGAAGCCAGACGCTGCGCGCGGAAGTGATCCGGGTCAACAGTGTCAAAGGCTTCCGCGAAGCCCTGCCCACATTGAAAGCGGGCGATGAGCTCTTACTCGAAGATGGCGAGTACCGGGACAGCGGCCTGCTCTATTTCAACAGCTCCGGAACCCCGCAAGCGCCTATCCGCATCCGCCCGGTAAACCCGCATCAGGTCCGTTTCAGCGGAGAACTCCGCTGGCATCTGCAAGGCAGCTATACTCGATTCGAAGGACTGATTTTTGACCGGGTGAAGAAACTGCAGAGTCCGAAGAAGTACGACTCCCTGATCTCGTCACCCTTCAGCAGCCGCGGTCTACAGTTCCTGGGCTGCCATTTTCTGCATTGCGAATCCGCACTCCGCGAGGACAATAGCGTTCAGGGGAGTATTCTCACCCTGCGTGGCGATCTGCATCGCGTGCAGGGTTGCGTGGTCATCGACCCGCTCGCAACTTTCCTCTCCCTGAATGGGGACGAAGCACAAATGCAGAAACGGATCCGTGGAAATCTTCGCGTGGAGGGCAACCTCTTCCGGGATACCAGCCGCCTGCGCAAGCTGGAGGGCCAGGGGGAAATTTTCTTTATGGGCCGGGGCTTCAGTCATTACCGTACCCAGCCCCTGGGGGCCCACATCGAAGGCAACGTCTTCGACCGCTGTATCGGCGATACCCACGGAGAAATCATCACCATCAAATCCTCGGACAATGTGTTTCTGCGGAACGTCTTCGCCAACGGACCCGGCGCCTGGTTCGAAGGAGGAGCCCATCTCAGCCTGCGTCACACCGACAACTGCATCATCCGGAACAATGTGTTCCACAATCTCGGCTGCGGCATCTGGGTGACCGGACGAAATCACCGGATTGAGCAGAACCTGTTTCAGCACATCGATTTTGCCGCCCTCTATTTTCCGGCCGGGAACATCCTAGAGGTCGAGGATGACCGGGCCCTGATCATGATCGGAGGCGAACGCATTGATCCGAATCAAAAGGATATCTATCCCTACATTGCCCGGGAATATGGCGCCGTATTCTGGCCTGCCCAACAGAACAGCATCCAGCACAACCTGTTCAGCGACCTGCGAAAATTTGCCATCTATTCCCGCATTCCACCGAAAGAAAAAACCAAACACGGCAGCTTGCCTCCTACCGGAAACCGCATTTCCAACAATCTGTTTCACTTCCCAGCGAGTAGCGAGGCTGTTCCCCATTTCCATATCGACCAACCTGAGCAGAATCGCATGCAGGGGAACCTCATCGCCGGCCAGCCTTCCGGTTCTGTTCAGAAATCAGGCGAAGGGATGCAGCAGAGTGCAGCCATTCCCCCCAACTGGATCCAAGCCCGCAGCGCCCTCCTCGCCAGCCTGCCATCCATTCCCCCCATGCCCGGTTCTCTACAACAGAAACCTCTCAAGGCGGAATTCCATCCTTTTCAAGCGGAGATCCAGCAAAAGCAATTTTTGGTTCTGGATGCGGCGTTTTCTTCCGGAGACATCCGGCGATACGCTTGGGACTTCGGCGACGGAAACAGCCACACGGTCCAGCAAAACGCGGTATCCCACCGCTGGTCTAGAGCCGGAGAATACCGCGTTCAGTTAACGGTGACCGATGCACAGGGGCGTCAACAGAAGAGCCATCACCTGATTCGAGTGCTCCCCTGATCTCCCCCGACTTCAGTCCTGAGCGATCCGCAAGGTGACCCAGCCATGTGCCGGTAAACTGAGCGGGAGGCTGTTGCGACCTGCATCCAAATCTGCAGTCAGGTTCAAGTTATGTTGCCCACGGGGCGTGCAGGCCCACACCGCATCCGGCAGCTCTGGGAAACGCAACTCGCCGCGACTTTCCACTGGAGCACTGTTATAGATGCGCAGTTCCAGACCTTCCGGACAACGACGGCAGCTGCTCAGTTCCCAATCGGGGTTGACCACTTCCAGCAGAGAACGAGTCTGAGCCACTCCCCGCAGGAGACGGGCTTCGGTATGCAGAGCCGCTTCCCATTCCCGGGAGGCATTCCAGAGGCCGGATTCCTGCCAGTCGCCTTCGTGTGGTAAAATTGCGAAACGGCGGGTCATCTGCTCACGCTGAGCAAAGGGAGCCCCGGCCCAGGCCATGACCACCGCGGGCTCTTCCCCTTCGGTATGCACAAAGGCCGTGTGACGATCGGTGAAGCAAGCCACGCCCAGGTGCTCCTCCTGCTCGAAGTCCACCCAGCGAACACAGGTCTCACTTTCCAGATCTTTCCAGCGCTGCACCCCTTCGGAGAGCAGGCGGGCTTCGCCCACATCACCGGGACCTTCCCGGAAACACCGCAAGGCTGGCCCCTTCATGGGCAACACCATGCGAAGCTTCTGCGTGTTATCAAACCAGCTTGGCTCCTCCGCGAACAGACGACGTACATCGCTTTCGCCGGAACGACGACCGATGCACAAAGCAGGCAGGCTCTGCTGCTCCGGAGCGCCTTCAATGATCTGTGCAGGGTCCTGTAACGAACCCACGCCAGCTTTAGGAATCAAGCTGACCTCTACATCCGCCCAGGCAGACGCAGAACTGAAGCTCCACAGCGTTTTGAGGGTGAACAGCTCCTGCTCTACCTCAGATTCAATCTTCACAGAACAGGGTCCCGCTTCAAGAATGCGCAGATGAGCTTCACAGGTGGCACTGTCAAAGGCCTCACCTTGAATGCAGCCACGGAAAGATCCCCAACTTTCGCCCTCGGGAATGCGGTTGATCAATTCACGTGCCGGTTTCCAGCTGCTGATCGCCCCGCCGCGGCGGGCATCAAGCAATACGGAACCCAGACGATCCCCATGAACTTCCACACAATGAGGTGAGGTGGTCACGCTCAAACCTTCGGCCACCAGCGCTTCACCCGGGCGCAGCGTCCAGGAACGGGTGCCGCATGCGGGCAGTTCCACTTCGGCCACCAGCTCCACCTGATGATTGTTCACCTGATGAGAGTAATCCGAAGAGGTTTGAGGCCGCTCCACCTGCAGGGGCAGTTGTCGGCCCTGCTCATCTTCCAAAACCAGAGATTGACCGGGCTCATCGATCGGAACCTGCACCCGAAGCAGACGGCGCTGCGGACGACCCAAGGGATTGAACAAGGTCACACAACGGCCATCCTCCCGGCTTTCCCGGGCGGCATCGCGGAGCATGCGGGTGATCGCACGCGGACCTTCGCGGCGCAGATTCCAGGTTTCCAGCTCCGTACGACGGCTGAAGTTTTCCTCTCCCTCGCGCCAGCGGGCACAAATCCAATTATCATGATGCTGCGCACGCAGTACGGCACGTTCCCACTCACCCAGATCCAGACGATCCTCCATGGGATCCACACACAGGGCTTCCACCCGTTCCACATTCCGTAGCACCCACTCCGATTCGCGGGCAACTTCAGCCACCCGATCCAATGCGGCATCGCCCCAGGGCAGTCCTACCCGGAAATCATCCAGGGTGTATCGTTTGCTTTGCGCCTTTAGGCCTTCCAGCGAATCAAAATACGCGGACCAGGTCAGGTACTGATACTCTTCCCGTTTCAGATCACTGTCTTTAAACGGAAGCGCCGGACGGGCACGCCAGCCAATATCCTGCAAGCCGGTGCCCACGGGATTGAGAATGCCCTTGGTCTTGCACTTTTCAACAAAGTCACGGTTCAGGTAACGGGCTTCTGTTTCCCAGGTACGCCGCGTCTCTTCACAGGCATAGCGGGGCACCGCCGGCAGGCGGCTACCATCGGGGCCCACCCAGTCGAGCAGGGTGACGTCCACCCCTGCGGCCAGACCGGCAAATGCGGTGCCGGGAGTTTTCAATACCGCGGCCTCATAGCCCATCGCCCGAAGAATGCCGGGCATGCAGCTGCTCCACATCGGTTCCTGAGGTGCCCAGACCCGCCATTCCATTTCCGGAAGCAGATCACGGAACAAGGCCTCCCCCTGCAGAAAATGCCGGTAGCTCCACTCCGCATCACAAAGCCAGTGATAGGGTTGCCCAAAGGCGTGGTTCACCAATTCAAAGCGCTCGGGCTGCTCCATCATTTTCTGACGCAACTCCGCCAGCGCTTCCGGATCCTCGTCCAGACCTTCGCTCCAGCTTTCCGGTTCCAGGTCAAACACCAGGGCCCAGTCCGGGTTGCGGCGAATCGCTCCGACAATGTCGCGCCAGGAGCCCACGGGGACTCCGTAAACATGTCCGCCATGGTACCCATCTACATAGGATGCACACAATGTACTGTGCATCTCCTGAGCGGCTGCGGTGATTTCTTGGGATGCGGAAGCACGATCCGCATTGCACACTGGGCTGTCTTCAGAGGGGGCGTAGAAGGTCATGAGGGACTCCAAGGGAAGGGTGTATCTATTCCGATACAAACATCCTAGTGGCGACCCGCCTTCGCTTTCAAATGAGAATCCTTATCAGGATGAGACAAGAGATATCACTTTAAGACATCTCATCCATATTGCGCAATTGCTGAGGTCCCAGGCCATATTGCCGTTTCAAATCACGGTACATAGCCGAAGGACTGCTGTAGCGGAGTTCCCGACTGATGGCCGCCACCGAATCATTACTGCTGCGCAGACGACGCAGGGCACGCTCCGTGCGAAACTGCCGGTAATAGGCAATCGGACTGCAGCCATAGCGTTCACTGAAGACCCGGCTGATTTGACGGGGACTGCGGCCGAAGGCCCGTTCCAATTCGTTCAAATCCAGATTCTTATGTTCGGAGTTTCGCAAATAGCGTTCCACATCCTCTACCCAGCCGGAATCATTCTGCTCGCCCGGATCCAAGGACAGAAGCAAGGCCAGGACCTGCGCATCCAGAAAGGCCGGAGCATTGGCTTCCTGGCGCATCCACACTCTCCACATCCAGGTCAGTAAATCCTGATGCCGTCCATCGGAATCCTGCAATTGCCTTGGCCCAGTGGGGGCACAACGCCCACCATCCCATTGCAGAACCAACAAGCGGCATTCATTTTCAGGCAAGGCCTGATGCATACAGCCTTTGGGAATGAGAATGGACTGACTGGGTTTCAATTCCACCAAGTCTCCTTCCACCCGCACCCGGTAAAATCCTTCCGTGACCAACACCCATTCGTGCCAGTCATGTTGATCCGGCCGCCGGCTGGGGGAAGCCGGGGGGTGCACAATCAGCCATAAGCCCCGAAAGGCAATGCCCTCAATCGATCCTTCGCCGTGGCGAAAGCTAGCCGCTTCCTGAATTTCCGTCTTCACTTGCGGGCAAAGGCGTAAGAGCGACGTGCACTGAGATCGACCACGATGTATTCATCGCCTTTCCAGCCCTGAGCATGCAGGATGTGGCCATTCCACGTAAAACGGGATCCCGTAGCCACGCGCAACAAAGAAGCACCTTCCGGCTGCAAGGTCACCAGTTCACGGCCATCCGCGGAATTGGCCACTGTCACCGTGCCACGCACGCCCACATGCTGAATCTGAACGGAAGATCCGGTTTTGCGGGTCTTGAAGCCACCCGGGACAACAATCGGAGGATTTGCCACCCGGGCACTAGCGCCGCCATTGCCAACCACGCGGCGATCCACATTGTTCTGCCGCACATCAAATTCAGTAGGATAAGGAATTTCCCGGCTGTACGAAAAGCCGCTTTGAGCAGAGAGCTGCGTCCCTGCGAGCGCGAACAGAGCAAGCAGCAGTCCGCGGACGTAATCTGAAGTATTCATAGGGAAACGGTACAGAATGAGGGAGTACGGATCAAGATCCTTTTGAAAACCCGGCCCGTCCAGCCCTCTGCTCCCCGTTTCGTGATCATGAAAATTCGTCTGAAAACTGCGCTGAAAGTGAAGCTGTGCTTCTTCACTTTACTTGAAGAGAATCTCCTGTATTCTCCGATGATGTCTGATGCACCTGTACCCTGGGGACACCTGGAAATTGAGACCCAGCGCTTTCCCGCCGGCACCGAACGCCTGCGCTTGTTGCGGGGGGCAGATTACTTGTGTCTGGTGCAGCATGGTCAGGTGGAAATCAGTTGTCCCGGCCATGAGCTCACCCTCAAACCGGGCGAAGTTCTGTTTGTCCCGGCCGGCGTGCCCAGTGATCAACGGGTAAAAGAGAATCTCACCTGGCGGGTCATGCGGGTGCGACCCGGCGCCTGGAGTTCGCATGCCATTCCGGATCGCGAAGCCCGAACCTTTCTCCGCTCTCTAGCCCTCGCCATTCAGGAAGCGGGTCCGCGACTGCCCTTGAGTGAAGAGTGCCTGCAAAAGCTGGGCCGCCGACTGAAACGGATGCAACGGATTTGGGGACGCCCCGAGCAGCCCTTGTATCATGCCCGGCTGAAAGCAGAATGCCTGGGTCTCTACATTGATTTTGCCAATGATGCCCCGCTTCAGGAATTCCTCGAAAAAGGCTCTGAAGAAAACCTCAGCCGCCAGAATGCGCTGCGGAAAGTCTCTCCAGCCCTGGAACGCTTACATAACCGCAATTGGCTCACCGAAACCGATCTCTCGGTGCAGGAACTGGCCGAGGCCTGCGGCTACAATGCATCCCGCTTCCATGCTCTATTTGTCGAAGCCACCGGCAGTACCCCGAACCGCTATCTCACCGAACGACGTATCGCTCTCGCCTGCCAATGGCTCCTCGATCGCGAAGACAGTATTTTGGAAGTCGCCTTTGCCAGCGGCTTTAACACCCAAAGCCGTTTTTACAGCGCCTTTAAGGATATCACCGGACTCAGCCCGGCCGCCTGGCGGAAACAAAACCGCCAAACACCCTAAGTTCAGTCCTCCTCCGGGGGAAACCAACGCAGCGTAGCCCGGGCAATCTGACCATAGAGCTCCTGCTCCCAATCAATCCCTTCGATCTGCAGCGGCTTCAGCCCCGCCCGCATATCATAAGGAGACAGAATGAGCTCCACCCGGGAAATCCCCATTTCCGCCACGATCAAAAACAGCTCTTCCACAGCATCATCGCCCAGCGGAATGCAGCCTACGGTTAGGGTACCCCCGTGGATAAAGATCTCCCCACCCAGTGCCTCCCGTTGATCCCGTTCTCCCTGCTGGCGATCAAAGGCATTCGGATAACTGACTTCGAGCGAAAGATGATAGGCACTGTTGGGATTCAACGAAGCAATCTCATAGAGCCCCTCGGGAATCTGCCGATCTCCCTCCCGTAGTTTGGGTCCCAGCTTCCCACTATAGCCAGTAAACGGAAACTGCCGCAAGCGCTGCGCGGCTTCCCCCTCGTTCCGGGCCCAAAGTTCCAGCATCCGCTCTTCTTTCATGGCGTAGATCAACAAGCGATCCCAGTCAGCCGCTTCAAACGGGATGTCCCGGACTTCGCGGATCTCCAGCATCCGTTGTGATACGGTCGCTCTTCCCCGGATGTGTTGAATCAGTGGGTCCATCAGGCCTTCCCGATAAAACAACACAGCAAAAAAGACGAACACAAGCAGGAGAGCTTTTCCTCCTGTCCGAAACGCGCTCTTCATGGCAACAGCTCCACCTGACGTTCATCCGCATGCCCGGAAGCGCTGACCGCCCGCAGCTGATGAGCTCCAGCCATGAGTTGCAGCGGCAAACTTTCACCCGACTCGCTGCGTCCCACCCAGATCCCGTTCAGAAACCAGTTCACCTCTTCCTCTGCTTCCGCGCGCAGACTGATCCAAACCCGCTCTCGTCCACCCAACACCCAGCTTTCCTGAGGTGGCGGCGAGAGAATCCGGCAACCTGTCTCCGACAACAGATCCTGAGCCTGCGGATCAGAAAGCCCGGCAATCCAGGGCTGACCCTGCCGTTCGCCCACGGATTCCGGAGCCTGAGGCCAGACAGCTGAATCGACAGGTAGTCTGCCAAAGAGTGTGGCCAAGAGGGGAGCGGCGTGGGTCCCTCCGCTCAAGCCCTCAACCGGAGCGCCATCCATCCGCCCCAGCCAAATCCCGATTACCCAGTTCCCATTCCAGCCCAGAGCCCAGGCATCGCGATGTCCATGCGAGGTTCCGGTTTTAAAGGCAAAACGGGGACGCTGTACATCGGCCCGGCTCTGATACAGCAAGGGATCGCGCTCCGCCCCGGATAACATGTCCGAGATCCAGTAACTCACGCCCGGATGCATCATGGCTTCCCCTTCCCCGGCTTCCGCCTCGGCTCCCACCAAGTGAACCCGCTCTCCTCCTGTTGCAAACAGGCTGTAGGCTTCGCAGAGTTCGAGCAAACTCAATTCCACGCCACCGCCCAGGGCCAAGCCCAACCCCAGATCCTCCGCCCGATGCGACTGCAAGGCCGGAAAGAGATGCTGCATGCGCTGTAAGCCCGCCTCCGCCCCGATGCGTTCAAGCAAGGCCAGGGCCGGATGATTTAAACTACGAATCAAAGCCTCCCGTGCCGACACCTCGCCATTGCTGAGTTGGTCCATGTTCTCCGGGCGGTAATCGAGGTAACTGCGTGGCCGGTCAGGCAGAAGGGACTGCGGCTGCAACCAGCCCTGTTCCATGGCCATGGCGTAGAAAAAGGGTTTGAGGGTGGAGCCCACCGAGCGGCGGCGCAGGCAGCTGTTGATGTGTCCATGAAGGGGATCTTCCGGATCCCAGCCGCCCAACATGGCGCGTACTTTGCCGCTTCGGGCCTCCACCACCAGCATGGCGATCCCATCCAGGCCCTGCTGCTGGTATGTGGACTGTTCCTGCGCGGCAAGGGCTTCGACTTCCGCCTGGAATTGCGGATCCAGACTGCTGAGAAAGGAACCCTGTCGATCGGGGTAGCGTATGCGGATCCAATCCCGGAACGCAGGGGCCTCCAGCGGCGGGGGAACCCAGCGCCGCCCGGAATCGAGGATCGGCTCCTCCGCAAGCAAGCCCTCCGCTTCCATGCGGAGCAGGACCATCTCCCGTCTGCGTTCGGCCGCTTCATGGAAACGCGACGGATCGAAGCGCGAGGGGCTTTGCGGCAGACCCGCGAGCAGCGCCGCCTCCCCCGCGGAGAGCAACTCCGCTTCCTTCCCGAAACTCCGCCTCGCCGCGCTGGCCAATCCCATGCGGTTTCCGCCAAAGGGGGCCCGGTTGATATATTGCTCCAAAATAAAGGCTTTATCATATCGAATTTCCATCTGCATGGCGCGAAAGGCTTCAAAAAATTTCGTGGACAGGGTGCGCGGCCGGGGGCGTACCAGGCGAATCACCTGGGTGGAAATCGTCGAGGCTCCGGATACCACTCTGCGGCTGTACAGGTTTTGTCCAATGGCCCGCAGCAATGCCACCGGATCCACTCCCACATGAGTAGCAAAACGCTGATCTTCCACCGCAATGAGCGCTGCGGGAACCCATTCCCCCGCTTCTTCCAGAGGAAGCCAACTGTGATCCACATCGTCGGGGTTCAATCCACGCCATAAGGCCTGCCCTTCCCGGTCCAGCAAACGAAAGCCCTCCTCCGGGCGCTCCAGCCAATGATGTGGAAAGGGCACACACACCAAAGCGAGAATCCAGCCTAGGGCGAAGACACATAGGCTCAAGCTGCCCCAACGCAGCAATGACCTTCCCCAGCGAAACAGGCTATCCCAGGAAAAGAGCGTCCGTAGAAAAAGCTTCACGGCCCAGCCTCCACGCTCAACACGCCGCCTTCTCCTTCGGCCATCAGATCCGGATCATACATATCCTCGGCCCTGGGCTTGGGAAGGATGTAGCGACCCGGGGTCACCGCACGCAGTAGCACAAAAGCCCGCCCCTCACGCAGCGCCTTGGGGAAGAGCAACACTCGATCGTCTCTGAGTTCCAGATGCCGCAGAGGCATGCTCCGGGGCAACGTGAACTGCACAAAATCACGCAAACGGGATTGCGCTTCACTCCCCAGAGGTTCCAGGCCGGCAGGTAAACGGAGATCTACCGCCATGTATTCAGAAACCCGGGGAAGATCCCGCAACTCGACTTCACACAACACAAGCTCTCCGGAACGGAAGCCCTGCTCAGGGGCTTGCCCATCCATCCCCAGATACTTCACATCGACAGCGAACGTGGACGCCACAGGGACGGGGTGCAGTGGAATCCCCGATTCCACATACTCCACATAGAGGGGCTGTTCTCCACGGTTCTCAAAGGGAGCGACCGGCACATCGAGGATCTGATCTGCATCGAATGCATGAAGCTGACTCCCCTGCTGGAGTTCCAGGCGACCCTCAGCCAGGGGCAACAGCTCAGAGGCGAGCTGCAAGGCACGCAACGCGGAAGCTGTGCTCAGCGTATTCCGCCAGCCTCCCTGATGAGACGCCGCGTCCATGAGCGTTACCAATGCGGCAGGGATGCGGGGATCTTCAGGGTTACACCGTAACAGGACATAAAGAAATTCCGCCTGCAAACGCGAACCCGCATACCAGCCAGAGCCTTCCGGAATCTGAGTGAGCCCTTCCAGCATCAGCAAAGCCTGCGGCCGTCGCCCTGCTTCTACCAAGGCATCCGCAGCCAGAATGCGTTCCCCATGATCCATGCGTCCTTTCCATTCCAGCAAGCGCTGCGCCCAGCCTGCATCCAATTCCCCGGCACGGGCCAGCACCTGTGCAGCCAGAATGCGTTCCCGGCGGGAGGGGCCCTGTGTGCTACCCAGATTTCGGTTCAGGTAGCGCCGCGCCCAGCGCAGACCGGCTTCCAGGCGATCCGAATCCAAGGCCAGCCCGGCCTCCTGGGCCTCGAGCAGAAAGCGCAAGGCGATAAAACTGCCCTGCACATGCAGTTCATCCTGGCTATGCCAATATCCAAAGGCTCCGTTGCGTTTCTGTTTGGCCCAAAGCTCCACCACGGCCTGAGAGAGTCGCAGTTCGGCCCCTGCCTGCCACTCGCCCCCCAATTCCTGGAGAAAGAGAGCGGCTGTTCCCGCAGAACTGACCTGCTCCACGCAACCATAGGGATAGCGCAACACCTGATTCGCTGCAGTCAGCCCTTGCAGGGAAGGCAGCGCAGAGACCTGCAGCTTCGCTTCCGCCGTTCCCGGAAAGAGCGGCCAGCCCTGAGGGGGGGACCAGCGTTCCCCAGGTCGTAAGAGTTTCCGATGCATTCGTTGCTGCCACGGCTGCAGCGGGCGCAGAGCCACTTCCATTTCCTCCTGCCATCGTTCTCCAGCCAGCTCCATCTCTGCCCGAACCCGAATCAGCCCCAGGCCCTCGCCCGCTTCGACGGGAAAAGACAAGAGCCGCTGTTCCTTCGCCGCCAGTTCAAGCTCATGGCGCAAGGGGGCATCCAGCTTCAGATCCCCTTCGATGTGTAACCCTAAACTCAGGGTTTTGCGTTCCTCACTCCGATTATGCAGGCGAATCGTCCACTGGCTTTGATCCCCGGGGCTCAGGGCCAGGGGAAGACTTTGCTGCAGCAGCAGCTCCCTCGCCACCCGGCTCTGCTGACTTGCGGATCCCATGCCCGCAGCACTCACTTGCAGCGCATGCCAGCGGACGGCTCCACTGAACTCCGGAATCGGAACCTGCAGGCGCAACTCACCGCTCTCGGGAATGCGCTGAGCGCCGGACCACCAGGCCAGGGGGCGAAAACGCTTCGCATCCACCGGATTCAATCGATTCCCCATCATCATGCCCAAGCCCCCGCCCATGGCCGCCTCTCCAGCATGTCGTTTCGCAGCCAGTTCCGGCATCCAGTCCCGATAACTGTTCCAGCTGAGTGACATGGGGCGACGCAAGGCATTCAAGACGGCCAGGGCATCCGGCACGGGAAAACGATCCAACATCAGAATGGCTTCATCCACCACCGTTAACAGCAGTTCCGCTCCGGGTTCTCCCCGGATCAGGACCTCATGCGTTCGGCCGGGTTTCAACTCCTCGGCAATCTCCAACTCCAGTTCCTGCAACTGTTCATGATGCCCTTTCAGAGCCAGCAATCCTTCAGCCTGCATCAGAGGAAGGGCGCCATCCCGTGGAAGCGGACGCAGCAGCAAGGCTCGGAACCAACTGTTCGGATGCCGGGTTTCCGGCAAGGTCAGCTCCACCTCGAAGTGCTTCTCCTCAGCGACCAGCACCTGATGCCAGCGCAATTCGGTATCCTCGACACTGAGCAGGAGACGCCCGGGAAAAGGCAACTGGCCCCGAATGCGAATGGTCTCACCCGGCGCAGTCCGGCCTTCCACCACCTCTAAATCTATGCGGTCTGCTCGTTCCGGAGCAGCCTCGGCGGATCCCAGCCACAGATCCCGGGCGGCCGAAACCCCGCTTTCCGGATCTTCCACCCAGACCCGGTAGCGTTTCCCGGGTGCCAGATCCAAGGACAGACTGGCGCGGCCCGCAGCCAACTCGACTTCACCTTTTTCCAGAGGAATCGCGACCGTATCACTGCGCCACACAAAATGCCCTCGCGGGTCACGCCGGTATCCACTTTCCCGCTCCAATTGCTCACAGCCCCAGCGCAGCGTCCGCGCCTCCTCCATCAGAGATCCATCTGGCAACAAGGCCAACAGCTCAGCCTGCAGCCCTCCCTCGCCGGCTGCCTGCAACTTCAGACCGGCATACCACGGGAACAGATCCACCCGCCGGCTCATCTCCGCAGAAGCCACCCGCCCGGAAAATTCCTTCACCGATACCCGCACAGTCGCTCGCAGCGCCGAGGGGACCTCATAGGGAGGCAGAGACACCGGAAAAGAAATTTTTCCCTCCGCGGTGGTCAGCTTTTTGCCTAAAGAAAGCGTTTTCTGCCGGAAACGGCTTTTCCGAACATCGGAAAACTGGAACTCCGGATGTTCCGAACTTCGGAAGAGCTCCGGTTGAACCATAAGCATGGCGTCGAAGCGGTGATCCGCGGCGGGAGCGCCATAGAGGTGCCGCGCCAGGCCCTTCACCCGGAAAGGGGCAGTTCCGAAGGCCTTTCCGTCTTCTGATTCGAGATCCACTTTCAACTGGGGGGGCACAAAGGATTCCACCCGAAAGCTACAGGAACCCAGTGCCTCCGAGGCCCCAGGGAGTCGCAGCTCCAGGCGGTAGGCTCCGCTGGGCCAACTCTTCTGCAGGGGCAGGCGTAGTTCGCTGGTCCCCAGATCACTCAACTCCCCGGCAGCAGTCCACAGTTCGAGAGCACCCGGACCCAGCAGATGCCACTGCAACGGAAAGCGGGCTTTGGGAGGCGCAGCCGCATGACGGAGAATCGCCCGGGCCTGAAGTTCTTCACCGGGGCGGAACATACCTCGGGCGGTGTACAGAAAGGCTTCGTAGCCTTGTTGTACGTAGTCACGGCGGGCCTGATGCTCCGGCCCAGCCTGAATCCGGTCCAGGCTGAGGAGCCCCAGACGATCCTGGCTGCGGGCGATGACTGCAAAGGGACTCTCCCCTTCATCCGCCGGAGCCAGTCGCAGGCGGGCTACGCCATCTGCATCCGTGAGACCCTCTGCCAGTAGCTGGCGGTTACTGCTCCATACCTGCACAGACAAGGCCTCCAGGCCCAGACCCGTATCCACATCACTTGCCCAGACCAACAGTTCGTCCCCATGCCGACGGGCCAACAGGGCTACATCGCTCAGCAGGATCAGCCGGCTCTGCAGCTGCTCCGAGTTCCCACCCTGCACCTCAAGATGATATAAACCTTGAGGCAGGGACTGCAGCGGACCGGATAAATCCAGCTGCTGTTCACCCTCTTCCAAAATCTCCCGTTTCTCGCTCCAGGCCGCCTGGTCCAGCCCACTGGATGCATCGCGATGGTAGTAGCCGTCCCGGCCGGCTTTCCGGAGTAGAGAAACCAATAAATTGTTCTCATGTACCCGGCGCAAGCTCATGTCCAGGGAGCCTTCATTGCGGGTGCGCATCCGGATCTGCCCCGCCCCGGAGGCGTTGAGCATCCAACCGCCCGGATCGGAAAACTCCAGTCCGGGCTTTCGCGGGGGCATGTGCAATTCAATCGCCAGCGCTTCCGGAAGCGCTTCCCCGGCGAGACTGCGCAGGCCTTCGCCAAGATGCAGCGTGTAGCGCTGCCCCGGAACAAAATCGCCCTGTACCCTCAAGGCATTCCGTCGCCACCAACCCACCTTGCCTACCTGAAGTTTCACGGCGGGTTCTACCCGGATCGCGGCAGCAGCCCGCTGTAGATCCGGAGCTGCGTTGAAGGACAAATCAATGTAACCCGGGCCAAAGCTGGGCTGATGCACGTCCCGTCCACTGAGAACAAAACCCTCCGGAAGCTTGATCGAATAACTCTCCGTTCCGGCGAGGGGCTGCGCCTTGTCGGACGTAGAAGGTAGTCCCTGCAGCAGACTGAGCTGTAGCGGTCCCCCTTTGCCAACCTCAGACTGAATCATCAACTCCGCGGGATTCGGGGTTTCGCTCAGACGCAACTTCAGCCGGCTTCCTTCCCGGTCACGAAGCTGCACATGCTCCTCAACCCGCAACACATCCACCGGAGCCGTGAAGCTGAGCCTCAAGCTCACCTTTCCCTTACGATCCCAGGCTTCACAAAACAGTTCCTGCAACGCCAAACGTGGCGCGGCCTCTTGCGGAGGACTGGCCTGCTCCGGAGCCGGGATCTGAAGAGATTCGTCCGGAATCAGGGGAAGTTCGCTTTCATCCGCGATCGTTACTTCCATCGTGTGAAGATGTTGTTCCCACAGGTCCAGAGCCCGCCAGAGGCCGAATCCGTTGAGCAGCAGGACAGAAATCAAAAAAGGAAGCAGCAGGTTTCGCATAAGATCCCGAGACTAGCCGGGACTTGTGACGAGAAGATGACAGAGCAACGGCTTTTTCTGAAAAGCAGCCAGATGCCTCTTCAATTTCCCTCAATTATAATTCGCATTGGAAAACATAATTGGATTGAAATTCCTTTTCTGGCAGGTTGGCATGACCGAATTGGAGAGAGGAACGAATGAACCGAGACGCATCTGCTTTTGAAAAAGTACTGGGACTGATCCCGGGATATGAGGGTTACCGAAATCGCGAGGCCCTTCGTGAAACAGATGCCTTGCTGCGTCGTTCCATCGCGGATCAGCTCGCCCATGGTCGCAGGGCCTTGGATCAGATCATTCTGGAGCGGACTCAGGCAGGAGATTTGCTTTCCCTGGATCCACTGGGACGCATGCAGACCCGCATGCTGGCTCTGGCCGAAAAAATCCGCCTGGCTCCCCGAGGCGCCAGTGGCATGATGGCGGATCACCAGATCAAAGAAGAACAGCTCCAGAAGCTGTTACGCGCCGATGAAGCCCTGGTCGATCACATCCAGATCATCCAACAGCTGTTCAAAGACGAAGCCACACCTGAAACGCTGCTGCCCGCCTTGGAAGCACGCTTGGAAACTCTGAGGCTGGACTTCGATCAACGGGACAGCCTGCTCAGCGGATCCGTGAACCTCAACCCACAAGACTAAGGAGACACGCATATGCCCCAACTCATGGAGGTTCTCGAACATCTGGACCAAAGCGCACAGGAAATGGTCACCCGGGTCCCGGCATCCGGTCCCTGCGAAATCAAATGGGGAGCTCAGCTCACCGTACGCGAAAGTCAATCCGCACTCTTTTTCCGGGATGGCCGCACGCAAATGCAGTTTGAGGCCGGTCGGCACATCCTCAAAACGCAGAATATTCCCATTCTCACCAAGCTGGTTACCCAGTTTGGATATGGTCCGGACAGCCCCTTCCGTGCGGAAGTGTATTTTGTCAGCACCAAACTCTTCGCCGGCCTGAAATGGGGAACGCCTCAGCCCATCGCTTTCCGGGATACCGATTTGCATATGGTGCGTCTGCGCGCCTTCGGCATGTACTCCCTGCGGATCACCGATCCTGCCCTTTTCCTGAATCGAATGGTCGGGACTCTGGGAAAATACAACACCCGGGATATTCAGGATCATTTACGCAGCCTCATCAATAACCGCCTGATCGACCTCTTCGGGGATGTGGTCAAATCCGTCTTTGATCTGCCCCGCTATTACAGCGAACTCGGCGTGGCCATGAAAGCCCGTATGGCGGATGACCTGGCGGCAGCGGGTCTGGAAATGACCGATTTTGCCGTGGAGGCGATTACGCCACCCGAAGAGGTGCAAAAGATGATCGACCAACGAAGCTCCATGGCGGCGCTGGGAGACATGAATACCTACATGCAATTTAAATCCGCCCAGGCCCTGGAGAAAGCCGCAGCCAATCCCTCCGGGGGCATGGGCGCCAGTATGGGTATGGGAGCCGGCTTGGGCATGGGGATGATGATGCCCAATATGATGCAAAATGCATTCATGCAGCAGCAACCTGCTCAGGCCGCAGCCCCTGCCGCCCCCCCTCCTCCCGCGCCGGCTGCAGCCGCGGCCGCCAGCCCTGCAGCTGCAGCCGCGGAAGAAGAAGAGGACCCCTTCGAAACCATTAAAAAACTGAAACAGCTTCTGGATCTGGGTGCGATCGATGAAGCGGAGTTCAATGCGAAGAAGACCGAATTACTGAAACGCATGTAAGGAAAATGCCCATGAACTCAGATACACCGCTTCAACAGCTCTTCCTCGAGGCCATGCAACTCGCCGCCGACGGCTACCTCGCGGAGGCAGCCATTCAGTTCAAGAAAGGCGCAGAACTTCAGGACCCGGATCTTTCCGATGATTGCCTGGTCAATGCAGGCATTTGTAGCATGCAGATCGGCATGCTCGATGAAGCCATCCGCCTCTTCCGTCAGGAAATCACCGAGTACCCGGGATCCCTGCTTTCGAATTCCATGCAGAAAAATGAGCTCGGAGAAACTTCGGCGAAATCCCACTACGGGATCCTGCAATGTTTGGCCGCTCAGGGAAAACTGGAGCAGGCCCGGGCCGAACTCGACGCCTTGCGCAGCTATGATGGCAAAGCCTGGGTCGAGACTGCGGAGGGCAACCGCTTGAGCTACGCAGAACTGGGTGAACAGTTTCTGGAAAGCCTGACGGGCAGCGAAGCTCCGGTTGTGACCTCCGAGGAGCAAGAGCATGGCTGATCTGGGCACGGCACAGAAACAGTCTCCCTGCGGAGGCTGTGGCGCCCCCCTTTTCTACGTTCCCTCCAGCGACGCAGAGATGCGGATCTGTGAATACTGTGGCATGGCCAATGCCGTGGTCCCCGAAGGATTAAAAGGGGTGAGTGAAGTTGCCCCGCTGGTAGAGATGCCCAGTCGCTTTAAGGTGGGCCAGTCCGGTAGCATTCGTGGAAAAACCTTTCAGATCACAGGTCGGGCCCGCTATGATTACGGCGACGGTACCTGGGATGAATGGACCCTCTATTACCCGGAAGAAAACAAATGCGGCTGGCTGACGGAAGATGAGGGGGAATGGGTGCTGTTCGAGGAAAAACGTCCCTTGGAACAAGCGCTGGACCTCTCCAGCATCAAAGCCCGGCAATCGCTCAGCCTGGCCGGCTTGAATCTGTTTGTGCATGAACGGGGCCAATGCACCCCTGTCGGTGCGGAGGGACAGGTCTTTCAGGTACCCAACTTTGGTCAGGCCTACGCCTATGTGGATGGAACGGCCGGGGACCGCGAAGTCATTCTCATGGATGTGGGAGGCGCGTGCTGGCTGGCCGAAGGCTCTGAACTCTTTCCCATGGATGTGAAGCTGGAAACATCATGATTGTTTATTTTCTGCCCAACCGACTGAAAACGAAACTCTGCAAATCCGAACTGCACCACAAGCTGGTCAACCTCTGCAGTTGGACGCTGCTGATGTTTGCCGGCTATACCCTGGGCTTTCAGATTCTGGAAAAAAGCAGTTGGGGGGAGGCCTTATGGCAGGCCTGGCAGACCGCGACCACCGTCGGGTATGGAAATGCACCTGCGGAAAGCGATGGCGGCCGCTGGGTCTCCGTGATTTTTGGATCCATGCTCATCGCCATGGTCGGCGCCATGATTGCTCTGGCCTTCGATCTGCGCAGCTGGACGCGCGAACAAAGGAAACTTGGTATGACAAAAAATCCCTACACCGATGGTTATGTCGTTTTTCACTATCCCGGAGAGTCCACGCTCAGCACCCTGATACAGGAACTGCGCAGTGTGGAACCCGAGGTGCCGGTTTGCGTGGTCGATCATGCATTGGAGCAGATCCCGGAAAGTCTCCATTCCACGTTCAACCAATTGCATTTTGTCCGGGGCAGCATGCTGGAAAAAGAAACCTATGAGCGGGCCAATCTGCGAGACAGCAAAGCGGTGATAGTGTTTCCCGAAGATCCCTCCTCCAGCATGTCGGATGCCCAGACCCGCACCGTCCTGGACATCGTCCTCGGCTATGTGGATGACAGCACCCGCTTGCTGTACTTCCTGCAGGACATCAACAATTTCTGGCTGTTCAAGCACCTCGACAAACGACGCGCCACGCCGGTGCTGCAAAACCTGGAAGTGCTGGCCGCAGTTCAGGAATGCCAGGACCAGCACAGCGCGATCATCACTCAGCGCCTCCTGCGCAACACCGAAGGAGAATATCCGCGTACGGTGATGCCCAAAGAGCTGGTCGGCAAAACCTGGTCCCAATTCTGCCGGGGACTCTTAGCCTGGAGCGAGCAGAGTGGACGCAGTGCCACGCCACTGGCCCTGATCCAGGGAGAAGCCCCGGATTCCTGTCCCGCTCCGGGAACCACGATCGCTGCCAACGACGCCATTTCCATTATCGCCTGCGAACCCTTTGACTGGGCGGAGGTTGATAAGGCCGCCGCGGAACTCAGCTCATAACCACACCCAGGAACACACCTATGAATACATGCAAACGCATCTTCACCCAGCTCAGCGTGCTGGCCCTTTGCAGCCCTCTGGCTCTGTATGCCCAGGAGGCCAAACCCGGGTTGATTGACCCCGGCACCGTCCTGCGCGGCGTCCTCGACACCGTGCTGTACGGCTTCATCGGCATCTGCCTGGCGATCATTGGCTACAAACTCTTTGATAAAGTCACCCCCTTTGATCTTGGCAAAGAACTGGCCGAGGATCAGAACATTGCCGCCGCCATCGTGGTGGGAGCCATCATGTTGGGCATTTGTCTGATCGTAGGTCTCACCATCCTGTCTCCCTGATTGGAGCACAGCCATGAGCTCCACGGTTAACGAAATCACCTGCAGCCAATGCGGCTCGCCCATGCACCTGGCCAACCCGGCCAGCCGCTCGGCCCGTTGCGAACACTGCGGCGCCCATCTGGACCTGACTTCGCCGGAATATGAGGTGCTCAGTACCTTTCATCGGCGGAATCTTCCACGGGGGCTCCGGGTCGGCCTCTCCTTTTTCTGGGAGGATCGCAGTTACATTCTGCGGGGGGTCATCGGATACTCCGGCGAGGGAGCCACCTGGTATGAATGCCTCCTCGTCAGCGAACAGGGAGATGTGCGCTGGCTGGAATTCGATTCAGGCCGTTGGTCCCTGCACGAACCCTTCCGCCCTTCGGCCCCATCGGACCCCTCCGCACAAAGCTCCAGTCTGGAACTGGATGGAACCCGACACCAGATCCTCGACCGCGGCACTATGCGCGTTAGCTACATTGAAGGGGAACTGACTTGGAAATTGAAGAAAGATGAAGAGGTTTACTGGGTCGACTGTCAACAGGTTGGCGTGGAATGGACCGAAAACGACATCGAGTTTTTCAAACGTCAGGCTCTCAGCGACTACGACGTGGTAAAAGCCTTTGGCAACCGGATCCGCCCGAAACCGGTAGAGCCGCAACAGCAGGAAGAGGCCTCCAACTTCATGAACATCCTGCTAGCGGTGTTTGTGATCATGATCATTGGCATGGTGCTCTGGGTGATTCTGTCCGAGTCCCGTTCCTCCTCTCAGTCCACACAGTATGCCGCCGAAGCTACGCCGACCCCGGAGTACCGCAGCAGCTCTTCGAACAGCACCCGCGTGTTTTATGGAGGCGGTTTTTCCTCCGGGAGCAGTTACAGTAGCGGCGGGAACAGCTACAGCAGTGGCGGCCGCAGCACCCGTTCCTCCAGTTACAGTGGTGGTGGATTCAGTGGCGGAAAGTGATGCATCCCCGCTGCTGCGCAAACGCGC